>JAZQZJ010000001.1:0-13803 GCA_045633955.1 Agathobacter sp.
GTTTTAAATAAATATGTTAACAAATTTATTATTTTATCCTAGGAGGAAACAAAAATGGCAGTTAAAATCAGATTAAGAAGAATGGGACAGAAAAAAGCACCTTTCTACAGAATCGTAGTTGCAGATTCTAGATCACCAAGAGATGGACGTTGTATCGATGAAATCGGAACATATGATCCAATGAGAAATCCAGCTGAATATCACGTAGATGAAGAAGCAGCTAAAAAATGGTTAGCAAACGGTGCACAGCCAACAGAAACAGTTGCAAGAATCTTCAAAGCTACAGGTATTACAAAATAAGATTTGAGAGGTATTGCAATGAAAGAATTAGTGGAAGTAATTGCAAAAGCGCTCGTTGATTGTCCTGATGAAGTAGTTGTTACTGAAACAGAAAATGACAGAGCAATTATCTTGGAATTACGTGTTGCACAGTCTGACATGGGCAAAGTTATCGGTAAACAGGGTCGTATTGCAAAAGCAATCCGTTCCGTAGTAAAGGCCGCAGCCTCAAAAGAAGACAAAAAAGTTATTGTAGAAATTATGCAGTAGCAAGGATGGGAGTGTCGAAAGACACTCCCTTTTAAATTTGAAAAAAGTGTGTTTTCGACATTATTACTAGCTTAATTAAAAGGAGTGTTTCTTTTGGTGAGGATAAGGGGTATAATGAATTAAATTCCATGCTCGATTAGGTCTGGGAGAGAACTGATAGAAAAGAGATATCCTGTTGGTTGGGGTGATGCAACCAATAGTTGCCATATAGTTGGTAGTATATAGCAGGGAAAATTCCTATAATTTGTTTATCAATTATGTGGAGGTAAAAGAGAATGAGTCAACTAGGTGAGAATATAGCAAAATATCGAAAAGAAAAAGGAATGTCGCAGGAAAAGGTGGCAGAGCATATGGGGGTTAGTCGTCAGGCGGTAACCAAATGGGAGAGTAATGTTTCAAAGCCAAGTTCAGAGCATCTAATCAAATTGGCAAAGTTATTTGATATAAGTGTTGATGTTTTATTAGGTGATAGAGATAAAAAAGCATTAGAGGAAACGAATATATCAATGAATAAGGCATCATGGTTTTTGATTGGTATTTCAATTTTGTGTATCATAGTATATCTTGTTATTAGTAATCTGCTTCATATTTTTGATGTAGGAACACTTATTATGATGTTTATAATATGTTTTCCAATTCAGTTATTTTTACATATTTATTTTTCAAATGCAATTCGGATGAATTCATTTCATGGGCTTGCGGGATATGATGAAAAAATAGAGTATAATGATCTAGAAGTAATAAAGATGTTGGTGCATATGGATTTACATATTGGCATGTTATCAACGGTAAATGTTTTTCTATGGTGTGTGTTAGGTTGTGTGAATTTAAAACTTGGCAGAATTGGCGCCTGGCTAGGTCCGTTGTTATTGATGATGTATGTAGTTAATTTTATTAGTTGCATATTCATAAATAATTATAAGTCCATTGATAGGATATTTTGCAAGGACGAAGATAAGGAAAGAGCTAGAAAAAGTATTCCAGCGACAATGGTTTATATTTTATTAGTGTTGGTAGGAATGGGATTGACTACTGCGTTATTTGAAATAAAAGGGATTGAAAATAATACGATACCAGCAATGAAAGTGGCTAGTGTGTATATTTTAGGAACGTTGATTGCGACAGTTGGATTTTTCATAGAGAATACTAATATTAAAAAATGGAAAATAGACAAAACTGTATATCGAATAAGTAAAGTTAGTGTAGGATGCATGGTTATTTGTTTGATAGTTTATGGTATGATGTGTGTTATTTAAGATTAGAGGTATAAGATGGACGGAAAGTTAAGAAATATGACAGCGATTTATCTTTTAAAAGGAGATAAGATTTTGCTTTTGTATAGACAAGGCGGCAAGGTCGTAACAAATGTTTGGACCGGTTCCGCAGGCGGGCATTTTGAAAAGGCTGAACTGAATGATGCGAAGGCATGTGTGGTAAGAGAATTAAAAGAGGAGTTGGGCTTGACTCTGGATGATGTAGAGAATTTACAGTTTCGCTATGTTTGCTTGAGATGTACAAAGGGGGAAATCAGACAAAATTACTACTTTTTTGCGGAATTGAAGGATAGTGTAGATGCGGATTTACATTCCAATGAGGGTGATTGTAAATGGTTTTCCTTGGAGGAAATAAGTGGACTTGAAATGCCACTTACCGCAAAGTATATGATGGAACATTATTATAAAGTGGGGCGGTTGACGGATAAGATCTATGTAGGAGTGACATATCCAGATAGGATAGAATTTAATGAGTTGGTAGAATCTTAATATGTGAAGATTTTAAAAATTGAGCATAAGTGATATAATTGAATGAGAGAATGACCACAGCACAGGAGGAGGGGAGTATGGCAGGTACAACGATTCAAATGATGGCAGAAAAGAAAATCTCATTACAGGAGATTAATAGAAAAATTCGTAATATTAGTGGGGCTGAGCAAGTTTCTAATTTTACGCAAAGAATCAATGATGTTGAAATTATGACCTTGGTATATGAGAAGTATTATCTTAGAACGGGAAGTTTTACCAGCGTGACCATCGTGTTGACAGAGTATGGAGAAGAACAGACGGCTTGTGTGGTTTCCTCTGGTGGAGGAGAAGGGATTATGAATTTTAGTATGGGTGCAAATCGTAATTTTGCAAAAGCATGTGTTCAGGAATTAGAAGCATGTGGTTTTGGTGTTATGAACTCTGAGTTGAATAGTCGTGGTAAGAGTATTGTGGAAAGATTTTTTGAATAAAATAACAGTTAAGAAAAATGAACAAGAGGTTGTCAATTATGGCAGCCTCTTTTTTATGTTTTTTAGTCATACTGTTGGAACCAAATTTTCACCTCTTAGTAGACTAGATTTACCGCTTACTGCGAATCTATTGAACAAAAAAATAAAATGAGATACTGTATCATCAGAAAGTATTTCGAAGGAGTAGTTTGGAAATGAATGAGAAAAAAACGTATAAGGTCTTAGATGTAATCAAACGTATGTTAAAACATTTGTGGGAGCACGAACCTATACAGTTTGGACGAATTGGAATCTATACCGGGATGGCTGCAATTTATCCGTTTATGTCAGTGTTCCTACCAAAAATTGCGATTGGGATTTTGGAACAGGGTGGTATGGATGCTGGCAGAAAATTAGTGATTACCATGAGCGTTTATTTTGTGGTAGCTGGTTTATTGGCAATATTTACAACCTATTTAAGTAATTATATTCAAGCACGTAATATGCGTATTCGTCTCTTGTATTTAGGGGATATGGCAAAGAAACTGATGACCATGGATTATGCACACTTTGAAAATTCGAAGTTTTTCGAAGAGTTCGAAAAAGGAATGCAGGCTGGAAATAATAACACCAATGGTATTGAGGGTTTATATAATAAATTATCCGAGTTGCCAGGAAAGTTTCTTGCATTAATAGGAATGATTCTTTTTGCTGGTGCACTTAGTCCAATTTTATTAGTGTCTTTGGTGGTACATGTACTCGTGATTATGTGGACATCCAAGTTGACACATGATTATGAATATTCGAAAAGGCAGGAACTAGCAAAGGCAACTAGACGTATTAGTTATTATCAGAAGACATCACAGGATTTTTCTTTTGGAAAAGATATTCGAATTTTTCATCTGCGAGAACGCATCATGGAAAATTATCAGATGGAGATTGATGCATATGTGACATTGTTCACAAAGATTCGAAATAGAGAGTATGTTTTGGGGTTCCTTGGTATTGTGACACTTTTGGTTAGTAATGTCTTAACTTATGGTATTCTGATTTATGAAGTATTACATGGTATGCCTATTAGCTCTTTTACGATGTATGTAGCAATGATGACATCTCTTATGACAATGATGCTTGAGTTTGGTAATAGTTTGGCTTTTGTATGGAACGAAGGAGAGTATGTCCATGACTTCTATCGTTTCTTAGATGCACCACTGGTAGAAGAAGGCACAAAGACAAGAGAAGATATTTTTACCCAAGTGGGAGATGTAGAAATAGAAAACACTTGTGATACAAAGGAAAGTGAGATATTTGCAACGAAAAAGAATATGAAAAAAGAAACTCTTGAAATTGTCTTCGATCATGTAAGTTTTCGTTACCCTCATACTGAAAAGAATGTGTTTACTGATTTGAATTTTACGATTCGTGCGGGCGAACGTCTAGCCATTGTAGGTGTGAATGGTGCAGGGAAATCAACGCTTGTGAAACTCATGACAGGATTGTTTGCACCAACGGAGGGGCATATCTATATCAATGGTGTAGATATTACAGAGATGAAGAAGTCCGAAATTTATGCATTATATTCTGCAGTATTTCAGGATGTAAATGTATTGGCATTTGATATTCGAGAAAACGTAGGCTGTGCTACAAAGGGGATAAATGAAGAAAGAGTACAGAGTGCTTTAGACAAAGTAGGATTATGGTCGAAAGTGAAAACCTTTGAAAAAGGATTAGACCAGATGCTGTTAAAAATAATTGATGAAAATGGAACAGATTTTTCTGGTGGTGAGAGACAGAAACTTTCCATTGCAAGAGGACTTTATAAGGACGCACCAATGGTGATTATGGATGAGCCGACAGCGGCATTGGATGCGTTGGCTGAAGCTGAGATTTATGAAAATTTTAGTACTTTGGTGGAAGGAAAAACGGCCGTATATATTTCTCATCGTTTGGCAAGTACACGCTTTTGTGACAAGATTGCCTTATTTGATGCAGATGGTTTAGAAGAGTATGGCACACATGATGAATTAATGGAGAAAAAGGGGAAGTATTACAACATGTTTGTGATTCAAGGAAAATATTATCAGGAGGAGGCTGTGTAGATATGAAAAAGTTAATGCATTTTATAAAACTAGCATGGTCTGTGTCTCCATCCTATTTGATTTTATTGGTAATAAATGCGTTGTGTGAGTCGGCAAAGATTTTGCTTAATATTGTGTTGCCAATGTATTTGGTTGATGAATTGACTGGGGCACAGGATATTAGACTGCTTTGCATATCTGGTGGATTGATTGTACTGAACAACGTGGGAATGACATTGGTGTCTAATACTTTGCAGAGGTTTCTTCAAGTAAGACGACAGGCGACAAGAGAAGGTATGATGAAGCTGATGTCTGAGAAAATTATGAATTTAGAGTATTCGTATTTAGAAACTCCTTATTATTTGGATTTAAAAGAGAGCGCGGTATTTACTATTCAGAATCAGGATGCTATCGCAAATTTAATTAATGCAGTATCCGAAGTAATCAGTAGAGGTGCAACGTTGGTTGGTTTGGTAGTGATTTTAGCATCGCTTGGTCCAGTGCTTCTCATCGTTCTAGTAATTGGCATAGCATTGATGTTGGCGTTGTATGCAGGTGTGGCAAAATATCAGACAAATCTGATGCAGGAGATAGTTCCGATTAATCGAAGATATGGATATTATTTGAATCTAGCCTATGAAAAAGAAGTGCAGAAAGATGTACGTCTGTATCAGATGGAACCAATGATTACGGAACGTATCGTGAATTTTTCCAATGATACCTGTGATATGTTTGACCAGATGCTCAAAAAGTTTGGGGTAGCACAGGGAGAGATGGCAGCAGTAGGCGAAGCTATCGCTGCTTTTAGTTATGGTTATGTAGGTATTCGTACGTTAAGTGATAAATTTGGTCCAAGATTATCTCTTGGAGAGCTTACTATGTATGTTTCAGCAGCAATCAATTTTTCTTCTATGGTAATCAAATTTGGAGAAAGCGTGGTTTCCATGATTCAGTTTTTAAGCTGGCTTGATCCATATATGGAGTTCATGGAATTAGCAGAGGAAACAAAGACGGAAGGAAAAGTACCGTTTGAAGGTGATGTGGAAACTTTAGAGTTTCGTAATGTGACATTTACATATCCCAAAGCGGAAACATCGGTGCTACAGAATGTCTCTTTTGCAATCAAAAAGGGTGAAAAAATCTCTATTGTTGGTTTGAATGGTGCAGGAAAATCTACATTGGTAAAATTAATTTGCCGTATGTATCAGGTAGATAGTGGAGAAATTTTTATCAATGGCAGAAATATATATGAGTATGAATATATGTCTTATATGAATACAATTTCTGCGGTGTTTCAAGATTATCGTCTGTTTAATTTTAGTATTGCTGAGAATATTACTTGTCAGGAAGCGGATTGTGACGTGGCAGAAATCAAACGTTTGATTCATGAAGTTGGATTAGAAGAAAAGGTAAAAGAATTACCACTTGGTATTGAGAGTCGTTTTGGAAAGGAATATGATGAAGATGGTATTGAGATGTCAGGTGGTCAGGCACAGAAAATTGCTATTGCAAGGGCACTTTACAAAAGAGCATCTATGGTGATTTTGGATGAGCCCGCCAGTGCATTAGATCCAATTGCAGAGGCAGAAATATATGAGAAATTTAATAGTTTAGTAGAGGATAAGACGGCAATTTATATTTCACATCGTATGTCATCATCTGTGTTCTGTGATAAAGTTTTAATTATTGATGGAGGAACTGTAGCTGATTTTGATACCCATGAACATCTCATGCAGAAAACAGAGAGTTTGTATTATAAATTATTTATGTCGCAAGCAGAGAATTATAAGTTAGTGGGATAAAGAGGCATTTGGTAATCTCTTTTAGTATATGTTTTGTAATAAACCCATCTCCATAGAAAGTTTTTACATATAGATGTTTTCATATTCATCTATATAAGAAAATTGTCTATGGGGATGTTTTTTTGAGTAAAATTAGGTGTTATATAGTGAAAAGGCCAGTAATTTTTATCTGTTTCAAAAAAATCAATTGCTAGATGATCTCATTTTAGTTTTTGGAACATCTAGATGGTAATTTTATTTATAGAGATAATTTCACTGCTGATTGCTAGAGATGTAGCATAGAATGATGACATATTCATGTTTGTTGTTGACAATTAGGAGTAGTATGGTATACTAAGTGTAATAGAAGATATAGTACACTTGGTACACGCAGAGTATTTGAAGGAAATAGTGGCATGGCGAGGAAAGGAGGGATTTCCGTGATACAGTTAAATTACAGAGATCCGAGGCCGATTTATGAGCAGGTCAAGGATGGGATTCGAAAACTTGCATATTCTGGAATGATAGGACCAGATGAAAAATTACCTTCCGTAAGAGAATTGGCGAGTAAACTTGCGATTAATCCGAATACGATTTCGAAAGCCTATAAGGAGTTGGAACAGGAAGGATTTCTCTATACTTTATCGGGAAGGGGAACTTTTATTAATCAAGATTTTGATTTAAATGACCGCAGAAAAGCAGAACTTTTTCAGCAATTTGATAAGGTTGTAAAAGTGTTGTTTGAAAGTTCTGTGGATGCAGAGGAGTTAAAATCGCGAATAGACGATTTGAAAGGAGGCAGCACAGATGATTCAGGTAAATAATCTAATCAAAGAATTTGATGGTTTTCGTGCATTAGATGGTGTGAATATGCATGTAGACAAAGGTGCAATTTATGGTCTTGTTGGACCGAATGGTGCTGGAAAATCTACGATGATTCGTCATTTGACAGGAGTATATCGTCAAAATGCAGGCGAAGTATTTATTGATGGAAAAGAAGTATATGAAAATAGACTGGTAAAAGAAAAAATTGCTTATATTCCAGATGAATTGTTCTACTTTTTACAGGCAGATACGATGGAAATGATGCGTTATTATGAGGGACTTTATCCTACTTTTGACAGAGAAATGTTTTTTCTCTTAAAAGAATATTTTCCAACCATTGATTTAAAACGCAACATTCGTCGTTTGTCGAAAGGTATGCAGAAACAGGTAGCCTTTTGGTTGGCGATTTGCTGTAAACCAGAGATTTTAGTTCTGGATGAACCAGTGGATGGTCTTGATCCTGTTATGAGACGTCAGATTTGGAGTATCCTTATGGCAGAAGTAGCAGAACGAGAAATGACCGTAGTGGTTTCTTCGCATAATCTTCGTGAACTGGAGGATGTTTGTGATCATGTAGGGATCATGAACAAAGGAAAAGTTATTATTGAACGTTCCCTCAGTGATTTACAGGGAAATGTGTCTAAGATTCAGATGGCTTGTGAAGGTCTGATTCCAGAATTGCCAGAAGATTTTAAAGTATTGCATACTTCAAATATTGGACGCGTACATACATTGATTGTACGTGGGAATCCGGAACAAGCAGTAGAATTGCTTACCGCAAATGAAGAGCATGCGATAGTGGATGTGATTCCGCTTTCATTGGAAGAAATCTTTATCTATGAGATGGGAGGTGTAGATTATGAAGTCAAAGATATCCTTTTTTAATAAAACCATCTTTCAGAAAAATGTGACATTGTATTGGCCTATTTGGGTATTGTATACTGTATATTTGATTTTTACGCAGCCAGTCATGTTTTGGTCTAGGTGTTATTACTCAAGGTATTATGAAGTGTACACATACGGGGATAAATTAGAAGATTTCATAACAGTAATTTATCTTGACTTTCATGTGTATATAATTGCACTTGTGGCACTGGTTAGCGGTATGGCACTGTTTCATTATCTGTATAATCATAAGAGTGCAAATATGATTCATGCATTTCCAGTGAACCGTACACAACTCTTTGGTACGAATGTGATTTCAGGACTTTCCTTTTTAGCTGTGCCACAGACGATCTCTTGTTTATTGTTAGCAATTGTTGCATTATGTCACGGCGTAGCAGAAGTGTATTATGTGGCATATTGGTGGTTATTGTCTTTAGGAACAGATATTGTAGCCATTGCAGTTGTGACATTTTGTGCGATGTTTACAGGCCATTTGTTAGCATTGCCAGTATATGCAATTGTTGTAAACTATTTCTCATACTTTGTGTATTATCTCATTTATATTATAGTGACTATTTTTGGATTTGGAATTAACAATTTAGGACGAGAAGCAGAACGTATCACAGCCTTATTTAGTCCAACAGAGTGCTTTGTTTATAATGTGGGATTATGTTGCGATTATGATCTTGTGATAGGGGATTGTACGGGCGTTTTGGTATATGGTGTAGAGGTGTTGGCGGTTTATCTTGTAGTGGCGATACTACTCTATGCAGCAGCATTTATCACTTATAAAAAACGTCATGTAGAACAGGCGGGAGAATTTATTACGGTAGGATGGGTAAAACCAATTTTCCGTTTTGGTGTTGCAATGGCAGGTGGTGTCTTTGGTGGTATTTTAGTGCGTGAATTCTTGCACAACATTGGCATTGGATGCAATATGACAGTATTCATACTTCTGTTATTATTTTTTGGTGGAATTTGTTTTTTCGTGGCAGATATGTTACTTCATAAGTCCTTCCATGTATTTAAGAAGAAAAATTGGATGCACTATGGGATTTGTATGGTAGCAATGATAATTACATTCTTTGCTGTTTTGGGTATAGGAAAAGAATATGAAGATTATCAGCCAGAGCTTGCTGAGATTGATACTGCTTATGTGAATTGGGGGTATGAAATTGAATTTGAAGGAGAAGAAGCTGCAACAGTTTTAGAACTTCACAAAGCAATTTTGGAAAATAAAGAAATATGCATGGCGGCGGCAGAACAAGTCAGATATCATGACTATGAATATGTGAGTGTCAATTATAAATTGAAAAGTGGTGAATATATTCGTCGAAGTTATGAAATTCCATATGGATATGAAGAACTGGAGGTCATCTTAGAGCAGATTGCAGACTTAGAAACGGATGTAGAGAATTATCTGAACCATGTATTTGTAGAAAACTATGAAGATATCGAAGTATTCCAAGGCGGTTGGTTTGAAGCACGTTTTAAAGAAAATAGTTACGCAGATGGTGGTGATATGGATTATAGATATGATACGATGACACTTTCACCTGTGCAGGCAAAAGCATTTTATGATGCAGTTGTTGCAGATGCAAAAGCAGGTACATTGATGAAATATAATGTGCATAGCCAGTGGTTAAAAGAAGATATGGCGAATTCTACTTGGAGAGATTCCTATGCATCAATTGTGATTGAATTCCAGGACCCAAATACAAATCATGAAACAACTGTGCTGCTAGAAGAGTATTCCTTTACTTATCCAAATGGTATGCATGTGGAACAATCGGTGGATGCAGAAACATGGTATTCTGCACATCTGACCTTTGGACCTGATTGCGAAAATATCGTAAATACATTAATTGAATTTGATTTTATTGAATCGGTGGATGAGATTCAATGGGGTGAAATTACAGAGGAATAGAATAAAAAATGTGAAAAGGATTTGGCATCGTGCCAAGTCCTTTTTTTCTTGTACGAGAAGTGTTTTTATAGTATATTAAAAATGATGAGTATTTTTGATAGTGAGGTTTTTTATGAGTAAAGAACATGTAATAGATAGAATCACTCCAGGCAGTATTGCGGAGGAGTTGGAGATTGAAGCTGGTGATGTGCTAATTTCTATCAATGGGAATGAAATTGAAGATGTTTTCGATTATCACTATATGGTAAATGATGAGTATTTGGAGATTCTCATACGAAAAGCTGATGGCGAAGAATGGGAATTGGAAATCGAGAAAGAATATAATGAGGACCTAGGGATTGAGTTTGAAAATGGTTTGATGGATGATTATAAATCTTGTACCAACAAATGTATTTTCTGCTTTATTGACCAGATGCCACCAGGAATGCGAGAAACATTATATTTCAAAGATGATGACAGCCGTTTGTCTTTCTTACAGGGGAATTATGTGACACTTACCAATATGAAGGATAAGGATTTGGATCGCATTATCCAGTATCATTTGGCGCCAATTAATATTTCCGTACAGACGACAAATCCTGAACTTCGATGCATGATGCTTCACAATCGTTTTGCAGGAGATGCCTTAAAGAAGATTGACAGACTCTATGAAGCCGGCATACAGATGAACGGACAAATTGTACTTTGTAAAGGTGTAAACGATGGGGAAGAACTGGAACGCTCTATTCGTGATTTAACAAAGTATTTGCCTTATATGGAAAGTGTATCCGTTGTGCCAGTGGGGCTTAGTAAATATCGTGAAGGATTATATCCTTTGGAGCCATTTACAAAAGAAGATGCAGAAAACGTAATCGATATGATTGAAAAATGGCAGAAGATTTGTTTGGAAGAACATGATATGCATTTTATTCATGCCAGCGATGAATGGTATATGCTTGCAGGACGTTCGCTTCCAGAGGAGAATTCCTATGATGGATATATTCAGTTGGAAAACGGCGTAGGTATGATGCGTCTATTGATGAATGAATTTGAAGAAGCATTAGAAGAGGCCAAAGCAAATTCAGAATACAAAGACGATGTTATGAAAGTATTAGAAGAGGATTTTGGTGGTTATCACAAAGTATCGCTTATGACAGGCAGACTGGCAGCTCCATTTTTACGTGAGATGGCTGCAAAATTGATGAAAGAATTCCCAGGATATGAAGTAGATGTTGTGGATATTCGCAATGATTTCTTTGGAGAAAATATTACAGTTTCCGGACTGATTACAGGTGCAGATTTGATCGCACAGGCAAAGGAAAAGGAACTTGGAAATACGATAGCGATTCCTTGCAATATGCTTCGTTCTGGTGAGCGTGTATTTTTAGACGACCACACTGTAGAAGAGGTGGAAAATGCTTTACAAGTACCGGTAATTATTGTAAAATCAAGTGGTTTAGCATTGTTTGAGGCAATGTTAGGTTTTGAAATGGAGGTAGAAAATGAGTAAACCAATCGTGGCCATCGTAGGCCGCCCAAATGTTGGCAAATCAACACTCTTTAATACACTTGCAGGAGAACGTATCTCTATCGTAAAAGACACACCAGGTGTTACCAGGGACCGTATCTATGCAGATGTATCTTGGTTAGATTATAATTTTACGATGATTGATACAGGTGGTATCGAGCCAGAGAGCAAGGATATCATTTTATCTCAGATGCGTGAACAGGCACAGATTGCTATCGACACAGCAGATGTAATTATGTTTATCGTAGATGTAAGACAGGGACTTCAGGATGCGGACTCTAAGGTTGCAGACATGCTTCGTCGTTCGCATAAGCCAGTTGTTTTAGTTGTAAATAAAGTAGACAGCTATGAAAAATTCCAGGCAGATGTTTATGAATTCTACAACTTAGGTATTGGTGAGCCATTCCCTATTTCTTCTACAGAAAAAACAGGTTTGGGTGATATGTTAGACGAAGTTGTAAAATATTTCCCTGAATCTGCAAAGGAAGAAGTTGAAGATGAACGTCCTCGTATTGCGCTCATTGGAAAACCAAATGTAGGAAAATCTTCTTTAATCAATAAACTTGCACAGGAAGAACGTTCGATTGTGTCAGATATTGCTGGTACTACTCGTGATGCAATTGATACAGCAGTAAAATACAATGGTAAAGAGTATATTTTTATTGATACTGCTGGTATTCGTCGTAAGAGCAAAATTGTAGAAGAAATCGAACGTTTCAGTATCATTCGTGCTGTTGCAGCAGTAGAACGTTGCGATGTAGCGATTATTATGATTGATGCTACAGAAGGTGTAACAGAGCAGGATGCAAAGATTGCAGGTATTGCACATGATAGAGGTAAGGGTGTTATCATTGCAGTAAACAAATGGGATGCCATTGAGAAGGATAATAACTCAGTTAAAGAACATACACAGGATATTCGTGATGTGTTAAGTTTTATGCCTTATGCAGAAATCTTATTTATTTCTGCAAAGTCAGGACAGAGATTGCATAAGATTTTTGAAACAATTGATGTTGTAATTGAAAATAACAGTATGCGAGTTGCAACTGGTGTATTAAATGAAATTGTTACAGAAGCAGTGGCTATGCAGCAGCCACCTACCGATAAAGGTAAGAGACTAAAGATTTACTACACCACACAGGTTTCGGTAAAACCGCCAACCTTTGTTGTGTTTGTTAATGATAAGAACCTGATGCATTTTTCTTATACAAGATATTTGGAAAACCGCATCCGTGACACCTTTGGATTTAAGGGTACAGCTCTTAGATTCATCACACGTGAACGAAAGGAAGATAAGTAATGGTAGTAACACGTTTGATGGCACTGATAATTGGATATTTTTGTGGATGTTTTCCAACTGGATATATGGTTGGAAAATTCCGTGGAATAGATATTCGTAAACATGGTAGTGGAAACACAGGTGCCACCAATACCCTTCGTACATTAGGATGGAAAGCTGCAGCGCTTACATTTTTTGGAGATTGTGCGAAAACAATTCTTGCAATATTACTTGTAAATGTTCTATTTTCTGCTACAGGTTTTGATATGAAGATTTTGCAATTATATGCAGGTCTTGGTGCGGTGCTAGGACATAATTTTCCATTTTACTTTAAGTTTAAAGGTGGAAAGGGAATTGCTTGTACTGCGGGACTTGCGTTTGCGCTGTTTCCAGGTGCAGTACCAGTATGTTTCGTAGTATTCGTACTTTGTATTATGCTTAGTAAATATGTATCATTAGGTTCAATCATGATGTGTATTCTTTTAGTGGTACAGATTTTTGTATTTAATTTTTATGGCATTTTGGGAGTGCCAGAAGCTTCAGTGTATGAATTTGATGCACTTGTGCTTTTCTTAGGAGTTTTAGCTATCTTTCAGCACAGATCCAATCTTGTGCGTTTGTTTAAGGGAACTGAAAACAAGTTAGGACAGAAAGCGGAGATTAAGGAAGAATGCGAAAAATAGGAATTATTGGTGCAGGTAGCTGGGGTACAGCACTTGCCGTAAACTTAGCAAGAAACAACCATGAAGTAGTGATTTGG
>JAZQZJ010000002.1:0-36711 GCA_045633955.1 Agathobacter sp.
TGTTACTTTTTCTCCTAAGTATCCTTCAGCGTCTGCTTTTAATTTCTGAAGAATCATAGCTGAAATCTGCTGTGGAGAGTAGCTCTTGTCATCAATTGCTTTCTTATAATCTGTACCCATATGTCTCTTGATAGAAGAGATTGTCTTGTCAGCGTTTGTAACCGCCTGACGTTTTGCAGGTTCACCTACTAATCTTTCACCTGTTTTTGTAAATGCTACTACAGATGGTGTAGTTCTAGCACCTTCTGTGTTTGCGATAACTGTAGGTTTTCCACCTTCCATAACAGCTACACAGCTGTTTGTTGTTCCTAAGTCAATACCAATAATTTTTCCCATGTTTTTGTCCTCCATATATTAAAATCTTAACTAACTACGCCTACCATACTGTGTCTTACTACAGTATCTTTATACATATAACCCTTCATAAATTCCTGGGCAATAATGCCTGACTCATATTCTTCGCTTTCTACCTGCATAACAGCATTGTGGAAATCTGGATTGAATTCCTGACCAATCGCTTCAATTGGAGTTACGCCAATTGCTTCAAGCTCCGTCATAAGCTGTTTGTACACCTGCTGCATCCCCTGTACGAAAGCATCGTCTTTATCTGCTTCTTCTACAGTAGTAAATCCTCTTTCGAAGTTATCTACGACTGGGAGAATCTTTTCAATGACATTTTTTGCACCCATATCAAACATCATGGATTTTTCTTTTTCCGAACGTTTACGGAAGTTATCAAATTCTGCCATCTGACGTTTTACACGATCATTTAATTCTTCAATCTGTTCATCTTTTTTATCTTTCTTCTTTTTGAAGAATCCTTCTTTTTTTGGCTTTTCTTCTGTAGTTTCTTCCGAAACAGTTTCATCTTTTTCTACTGTTTCATTTTGTTCCTCTGTTTCAGAAGTTTCTGTAGTTTCCTCAGTTACCACTTCTTCCGCTGCAGATTCTTCCATAACTTCTTCATTCATGACATTCTTTTCTTCTGCCATCTCTATCCTGCCTTTCTAGGAATCTCTATGTTTATTTAAGATGCCATCTAACTGACTTCTTAATGTTTTTAGATTATCCATTACATTTTCGTAATCCATACGCTTTGGTCCGATAATACCTATCGTCCCCTTTACACCTTCACCTAATTCATAGGTTGCTGTTACAACACTACAATCTTTCATGGTTTGGATTGGTGTTTCATTTCCGATATAAACCTGAATACCCGTTTCTGATGCCGAATCAGAAAGTGTTTCATTTACCAAACTAATCAAATCTTCCTTTTCTTCAAATGCTGAAAGAAGATTGGTCGCATTATCTGATGTAGTAAGCTCTGGATACTTAAGAATGTTTGTTGCACCACTGGTGTATATCTGCAGGTCTTCCTGCTCGCTTAGCGCCTGTGCTAACGCATCCATCACATCACTAACTACCTGACTATGAATACCTGCCTGCTCTTTTAATCTAGCAATTGTCGCTAAATTGATTTCTTGCAATGCTAACCCATTTAATGCTGTGTTTAATAGAATATTCAATTTCAAAAGTGTTTCATTATCTAACTCTTCTTCAATATCAATCATATGGTTCTTTACAATGTTACTGTTCATTACAACAACTGCTAAAACCTGATGTGCACTGACACTGGAAAGCTGAATAAATTTTACTTTATTGTGATAAGTAGGAGCACTAATCATCGTCGCATAGTTGGTATTCGTCGCAAGCATCTTCGCTACCTGCTTTAACACCTGTTCCATCTTCTGAGTCTTTTCGATGACAAACTCCTTCATCTCTGAAACTTCTCTATCCTTTTCCTTCATCAGATGATCAACATAAAATCGATAACCTTTATCTGAAGGAATTCGACCTGCAGAAGTATGAGGCTGTACGATATAGCCAAGCTCCTCCAAATCTGCCATCTCATTTCGAATCGTTGCAGAACTAAGATTCAAATCCGTATATTTGGAAATCGTTCTAGAACCAACCGGTTCGCCTGTGGCGAGATAATTTCGAATGATGGCATCCAAAATCTTCACTTTTCTGTCGTCTAATAACTTTTCGTTATTCTTTTCCATGTTTTCTCCTTTGTTAGCACTCGTTTGTTTGGAGTGCTAACATCTACAGTTATGAATTTACCACTATCTATATTCTTTGTCAAGATACTTTAGAAAATGTTTAGAAATATAAAAAAGAAGCCCAACCATGAGCTTCTTTTCTAAATCTTTCTTATTTATTTATACGAATTGCTTTTCTCTTCCATTTTCCTTTACTAAAGAAGAACGCAGTTAAAAGTGCACCGATACACCATGATGCCAATAATGAAATATGAATACATTCAAAACGTCCAAATGGTAATTCTGGTGTTCTAGTAAGGAATGAAATACCATAAGCTACTGGTACACGAATAAGAACTGTGGTACACATAGAAATCCACATTGGCGTAACAGTATCACCAGCACCACGCATAACACCAGATAAACTCTGTGTTACAGCCATCGCTACATAACCTACAGCAAGGATACCCATAAGGTAACGACTCATTTCTACAAGTTCTGTGGTATCGGTAAATATACCCATAAGGAACTTACCAAAAATCAATATAATTGCTGTAATGGTCGCCGATACACCAACCGCCATAATGGTACCTTGCTTCGCACCCTGAGATACACGGTCAATTTTACCTGCACCAATATTCTGACCTGCATATGTGGTCATCGCTGTACCAAAAGAGAAGTTTGGCATCATAGCAAAACCATCCACACGCATGATAATTACGTTTGCCGCAATAAACATTTCACCAAAACTGTTTGTGAGTGACTGTACAATAATCATTGCAGATGAGAAAATCGCCTGTGTCACACCAGAAGGAAGTCCAAGACTTACAATCTGTTTTACATATCTTTCTTTTGGAATCAAATGTTCTTTCTTTAATTCAAATACACCCTGCATTTTTGTGAGTTTTCTTAAACATAAGAATGCAGATACGGCCTGTGCTAATACAGTTGCTAAAGCTACACCAGGCACTTCCAACCCAAAGCCTGCTACAAATAATATATCTAATACAATATTTAATACTGTAGCTACCAATAAATAAAGCAATGCCGAGAAGGAATCCCCCATACCGCGAAGCACACCACTTAAAATATTATAATAGGCCATACCACAAGAACCTATCATTGAAATCAAAAGATAAGAATCACACCATCCAATAATACTCTCTGGCGTATTCAACATCTCTAACGCTGGTCGAATAATAAGTGGTGAAATCAGTGCTAAAAACAGAGAACACAGACCTGTTACCGTAATACAGTTACCAATCGTTTCTGATAAATCTTCTTTGGATTTTGCTCCAAAGTACTGCGCTACCATGATACCTACACCAGCAGAAATACCAATAAACAAAACATATAACATGTTAAGAATTGGTGCTGCACTACCTACCGCAGCAAGTGCATTATCGCCTACATATTTCCCAACTACAATACTATCCACAGTACTATATAACTGCTGTGCAACATTACCGATAACCATTGGAATAGAGAACATTGCAATACTTTTCCATGGTGTTCCAACCGTCATATCTGTTGGTTCAAATAATTTTTTTATTTTTCGAAACATAATGTCTCCTCTATTTCTTCACTTTTTCAATAATCTTCTCTTTTAAGTCATGTGCACGATTTTTGATATTAGGTCCTGCTGTTTTTGAAACAATAAGACTCGATACAAATCGTGAAGAATAATCGTATTTTCCAAGATTAAATGCCATAGCTGCAATAAGTAAATCTACGGTACTCTGATCCATACCACACATTGGATAATTTTCAGAAGACATCGCCTTTACAAATCCATCAAATGCCTGCGTATAGAAAGTCATATATTCTTTCTGTGCTGCGACAATTGCATCTTTGTTTTTCTCTTTATCCTCTGCAAGTTCTTCGATTTTGCCACGAAGTAACCATGCAATCTTTAAACACTCATATGCCTTTTCACTGTTAACACCCTTTTTCACAACTGTAGTGTAAAGTGCCAATTTGAATAATTCGATAGCTTCATCATAAGTATAAGTCTTTAACTCTGTAATCTCCTTTGTAGGAGGTGTTTTAAATTTATCACACACTCCTTCTTTGATGAGTTTCATCTGAAGAGATGATAAGTGACCAAAATAACGATGCATTGCTGTAAATCCGCATTTTGGACAAGATGCTACATCATACTTATTTGTATCAATGTGTTCAAATCTTGGACGAAGATCTAAATCTGGATCTTTTCTCTTTGTTCTTCCTGATTTAATCTGAATCGTACGGAAAGTTCCATCACAAACTGGACAACGCACTACTTTTAATAAAAGAAAATCCTCTTCTTTTGGTTTTGCAATTTCTTTTGTCACTGTTCCGTCTGCATTCTGTTTCTTTACAACATTTTCGTCTTCAAAAAGGTTATTTCCTACACCTTCATCTAATCCGAATTTTCCTAATCCTGATAATAAATTATCCATATTCCCCCCCTAACTTTGCACACAAACAACTTATGCGTTGTTTGCAGGCAATTTAAATGAGCTCTTTAATGATACGATACGATTAAAAACTGGCTGTCCTTCTACAGAATCCTTGTAATCTGCACAGAAGAAGCCCTGACGTACAAACTGGAAACTATCAAATGCTTTTGCTTCCATGAGAGCTGGTTCTACGATACAGTTATCAAGAACGGTTAGTGAGTTTGGATTTAAGTTTAAGCTGCCGTCCTCATTATAAACTCCAAGGTCTTCATCAATGATATTTTCATATAAACGAACGGTTACTTTTTTACCATATTCTGCAGATACCCAGTGAATTGTTCCTTTTACTTTACGTCCATCTGGTGCATTGCCGCCCTTTGATTCTGGATCATAAGTACAATGAACAACTGTAACATTACCATTTTCATCTTTTTCTACACTATTACATGTTACAAGGTAAGCATTCATGAGACGAACTTCATTACCTGGGAACATACGGAAGTATTTCTTTGGAGGATTTTCCATGAAATCTTCACGGTCAATGTAAAGTTCTTTTGTAAATGGAACCTGACGCTTTCCAAGTTCTGGATTTTCTAAGTTATTATCGATTTCGAGATAATCTACCTGGCCTTCTGGATAGTTGTCGATGACTACTTTTACTGGATCTAAAATCGCCATCATACGTGGTTTCTTCATCTTTAAGTCTTCACGAATACAGTATTCAAGCATTGGATATTCTACAACACTGTTTGCTTTTGAAACGCCAACAAGTTCTACGAACATCTTAATTGATTCTGGTGTAAAACCTCTACGACGAAGTGCTGCAATAGATACCAAACGTGGATCATCCCATCCATCTACGATACCATCTTCTACTAATTTTTTAATGTAACGTTTTCCTGTTACTACGTTTTTCAAATATAATTTTGCAAATTCAATCTGTTTTGGTGAATCCTCTGGATTTTTCTTATATCCAAGTTCAATAAGCACCCAGTCATAAAGTGGTCTATGGTCTTCAAATTCCAATGTACAGATAGAATGTGTGATACCTTGTACTGCATCTTCAATTGGATGTGCAAAGTCGTACATAGGATAAATACACCATTTGTCCCCTGCACTGTGATGTGTCATGTGTGCCACACGGTAAATAACTGGGTCACGCATGTTGATATTAGATGATGTCATATCAATACGAGCACGTAATACTTTACTGCCGTCTTCAAATTCACCATTTTTCATACGAATGAAAAGATCTAAGTTTTCTTCTACACTACGTGTAGAATATGGATCTTCTTTACCTGGTTCTGTTAATGTACCACGATATTCACGAATTTCTTCTGCTGTTAAATCTGATACATATGCTTTACCTTTTTTGATAAGTTCAATTGCGCCTTCATACATCTTATCAAAGTATTCCGATGCAAAATAAAGTCTGTCTTCCCAATCTGCACCAAGCCAAGCTACGTCAGCTTTGATAGATTCTACGAATTCGATTTTTTCTTTTGTAGGGTTTGTATCATCAAAACGGAGATTAAATTTTCCGCCGTATTCTCCAGCTAATCCATGATTAATAAGGATTGCTTTTGCATGTCCAATGTGAAGATACCCATTTGGTTCTGGTGGGAATCTAGTGCAAATGCTCTCGCAATGTCCCTCTGCTAAATCTTTTTCAATGATGTTTTCAATAAAATTTTTGGAAACTACTACTTCATTATTTTCCATAACTGATCCGTCCTTCCATGTTGTCCGACAGCTCGGAGTCAACATTTTTTTATTTTATTTTTTTAAACAAAGAATTCGCTCACGAATTCTTTGTGCGCGAGTGGTGTTGCAAAGCAACTATTCTCTTCTCCACGAGCTGCGCATCCTCAGCGGAGCGTTTGTTTGATAGAAATTTTCTATCAAACAAGAAAAAGGTTGTCGCTTTGGGCAACAACCTTTTTTGCGCTCTTTTTATTATAAGTTGCACACCATTCTTTGTCAATGACATCAACAAATTAATTATGTGTGTGGGTGAATAGATGCTCCTGACAATATTCCTTATTTCCTGTACATTTGGAGCAATAACGGAAAGTCAAATCCGGATCATCTTTTTCGGTTTTTCCACAAATCACGCATTTGTGACGTGTAAGATTCGCTCCCGGTCTAGGCTGAGGGTTCATCTGCGCCTGAAAATGTTTCTGACGGAGCTTTTGTTTTCTACTCAAACGACTCTTTGACATTTGATAAAAGAAAAACATATTGATAAGCGCACAGATAATCTGTGTACCATAAATCAGCATAAGAATAACACCCGTGATTCCACCACCGCCATAGGAATAGTATGTCCAAAGTTCAAGTCCCATACTAAACAAATACACCGCTAACATCCATTTCATCTTGATAGGAATGAAAAAATATAAATGTACCTGTGCCTCTGGCATACAAATAGCAAGAGCCATATACATAGAAATCAAGGTGTAATAATTGGACAAATGGGCTGGTATACCTAATATTACATATAATAAAATGCCAACGATCAGGTTCAAGAACATACCTCCGAACAAAAGTACATTCATACGGAAAGTTCCCATAACAAACTCTAGACTTTTTCCCATAGAAAGCAAACAGAACAAAAATAATAATGTCAAAATTCCTGTGCTATTACAAGAAAAAATCCATGTAACCAAGCGCCAAATCTGTCCTTGTAAAATCAACCTCATATCAAACTGCATGTAACTTACCATAATTGGTGAAATCATATTTGCTAAATAACCTAAAAAATAGGCAAATACCAGATATTTATGCAATTCAGGAATGGCATATCTGCCCCATTTGCGTTCGAGTTTATCCATAAAATTCATATTGTTTTATCATCCTTTTCTATACATACTTAACTCTTATTATAGATTTATAACCCTTTTTTTGTCAATGCAGCACCGTCACTTCATACTTTTTTAATAGATTGACAGAAGTATTGTAAACAACTTATAATAAAGTTATTACAAGACGGAGGAATTCTTTATGCACGCATTTTTAGAAAACATGGAACTATTCCTAATTTACATAGTTGAAATCTGTACCATTCTTTTAGAATTATTTGGCATCGCTGTTTTGGTATACACAGCAATCAAATCCTTTATCCAATGGATAAAAAAAGATCATGACCACTTACGTTTAAACTTAGCAGAAGGCATTGCACTCTCCCTTGAATTTAAAATGGGTAGTGAGGTACTTCGTACTGTAGTAGTTCGTGACTGGGAAGAACTTGGAATCCTTGGTGCAGTTATTCTGTTACGAGGACTTTTAACCTTCCTCATCCATTGGGAAATCAAAAACGAAGAAAAAACTATTAACAATGAAAAACCGGAAGCCTAATCAAAGGTTTCCGGTTTTTTCTATTCTACTGTTCTTTTTTCACTTCATATTTTGGAATATGATAACGAGTTTTGTATTCGTTATATTTCTTCTCAAAAGCATCCTTATTTGTATATTTTACCTGTTTGAGATATTCATGTGGTTCATATGTACCTTTTTGTGCTTCCACAATTGCAACTGCAATGTTGGAACAGTGATCTGCTACACGTTCATAACTAGTCAATAAATCACTGTATGCAAATCCAAGCTTGATGGTACATTCTTCCGCCTGAAGTCTTTTGGTATGATTGCGTTTCATACGATATACCAATTTGTCAATCGTCTGCTCTAATGGTTCTACCAAAACAGCTAATTTCAAATCATTTTCTTCAAATGCCTTTGCTGTAATATCCAAAAGTTCAAAGATTGCTTGATTTAATACTTCAATTTCCTGCACTGCGTCTTCTGAGAAATTTGTTCCTTTCTCATGAAGTTCTTTGGCTACCCACATCAAATTAATGGCATGGTCACCAATTCGTTCGAAGTCATCAATGGTATGTAAAATTCTGGTAACACTCTTTGCATCCTCATCGTTGATACCGATTTTGGTAATTTTCATCATATGTGTACCAAGTAAGTCTTCATACTTATCCAGTTTTTTCTCCATTTTGTGGATTTTTTCTTCTTCCTCTTCTGTATAGTTGTGAAGCATCTTTGCAGCTTTCTTAAATGCTTTGCTAGACAAATGACACATACCAACAACTGCATCATTAGAATCCTTGATTGCTAATGCTGGTACTGCAAAAAGACGTTCATCCAATACAAAATCATACTCTGGCTCTTCTTCGCCTTCCACCTCTGGATAAACCTTGTTCGCAATCATCTCCAATTGCTTTGTAAATGGAAGCAAGATTACTGTTGTAAAAATATTAAAAATACTATGCATTACCGCAATCATAAATGGAGTAATTGACGCCTTTAAAATAGGAAGGTCAATCAAATAGCTGGCAATACAGAATGGTATCAAACAAATAGTTGTACCAATGATGTTAAAAGACAAATGCACAACTGCTACTTTTTTTGCATTACGGCTTACACCAATACTAGAAAGTACTGCCGTCACACAAGTACCGATATTTTGTCCCATAATAATAGGAAGTGCCATACCATAGGTAATACCACCTGTTAAAGACAAGGCCTGTAAAATACCTACCGATGCAGCAGAACTTTGGATAATACCTGTAAACCCTGCACCTACTAATACTGCAAGAATCGGATTTTCGAACGCAGTTAACAAACTCGCAAACTCAGGCATTTCCGATAATGGTTCCATGGCATCCGACATAAAAGTCATACCTGACATCAAAATCGCAAAACCAATCAATACATTTCCTGTACTCTGTGACTTCTGCTTCTTGCTAGTCATAATCATAATGATACCAATCAAAGCAAAGATAGGCGCAAAATTTGCAGGTTTTAAAAGATTAATCCATACAACATCACTATCAATACCAGCCAAACTGAGAATCCAAGCGGTCAGTGTTGTACCGATATTCGAACCCATCAAAACACCGATGGTCTGTCCAAACTCTACGATTCCAGAGTTTACCAAACCTACTAACATTACAGTAACAGCTGAAGACGACTGCACAGCAATGGTCATCACCGCACCAAAAAGAAGTGCAAAGAATTTATTCTTTGTAATGATGCCTAAATACTTCTCAATCGTTCCATCCGAACTTTTTTCAAGCCCATCAGACATAACATTCATTCCATATAAGAAAAACGCAAGTCCTCCAAGTAGCTTTATAACTGAAAAAATATCCATTTTGTCATTTCCTCCTATGCGAAACTCAACAACTAAGTTCCCCCAACCCAAACAAATAACACACGAATTATAACAGTACATGGAAAATTTTGCAATAAATTTCATACAACGAAACTTCCACTTTGCCCTAGGTACATCAATAAATACAATTTTGATTGCTTCTTTCTGTAGATATCAATAAAAATTTCGTGCATATATTATTGCGAATAGTTCACGTTAGAAAAACGAACATTTTCTAAAAAATACGCTTGAGGCATTTATGATTATTTATGTCTTTCAAACGTTCGAACAATCCGCTCGTATGTTCGTGATATAAAAAACGCGTTCGAGAATTTTTGTAGTTTCACTTACTCGGGCGAATTTTACATAATGTCGTATGCATGCCCAACTGTTTGAGACGCTGTTTTTGCGTCGAGTTTTGGGCCTGCATACGTAATATCATTTGTAAAAACGCCCGATTAGTGAAACACGAAAATACGAGCACGTTTCTTGTTCACGGACATATGCGCGGATAGTCGAACAGTTGAAAGACACAAAACTTATGCCTCAAGCGTATTTCAAGAAAATGATATCGTTTTTCTAACAAGTTCAATATTCACGATAATATATGCACGAAATTTTTTATTTGTATTTTTTTGAAAGAAGCAATGAAAATTGTATTTTATGATAGCTCCTTTTATCGTTTTATTGTAGCAATGCTTCTACTCTTCGTAATTCTTCTTCCTCTACATAGAACTCCTCACAGCCATCTTCCCCCATTTGGAATGTGCCTTCCAGTGTATACATATTGACATTTTCTAATGCTCCATCTAGAAGTTCTGGTGCAAGAGATATCAAATCAGATGGAGAAACATCTGTAATCATATGTTCTTCTAATGCATCGAAAATTTCTCCAATTGTCTTTGGATCTTTTTTGATTACCTCGATTCCTTTTGGAATAATCTTTGTGATATATTCTTTGATACGATCAATACGTGTATATGCAGAACCTTCTGCTGCAGTATCTCGAATACGAAGATACAAGTGTGCCTGCTCTCCCATTAATGTCAACGTCGTACCAACAGGCACTCCCATATGCAACGCAATTAATGGATCATTTACCGTTACTTCTACACCACCAACCGCATCATTTATCTGCGTAAAGGCTTCAATGTTAAGGGATACATAGCCGTCTATCTGCACATTCGGAAATAGTTTTTCCACGCACTCCTTGGTCAGTTCGCAACTATTCTCCATACCATCTGCAAAGGCATACTGAAGACAAATCTGGTCTTTTTCCACCCCCAAAAACTGCATTTTGTGATTATACTTTTTCATAGTAACCATAGTATCTCTAGGTATTGTAAGCATATCAATCTTCTTATTTGCCTTATCTACTGATATCAGCATAATCACATCTGCCTGTCCAATGCTATTAGTCTCTGGATGGCGCTCTCCCATACCTACCTGTTTATCCACGCCCATGCAAAGGTAAGTCACTCTTCCCTCTGTTAAGCTATCCGCAGAATCCTGATTCATGGAATAACCGATATGAACACCACCAAAAAACAATAACAAATAAATCACAATGATAGCAATATTATATTTTTCTCTGATTATAAATTCTTTCATCTGTACACACGCTCACTTAAACTATATACTCTACATCCAAGTATAGCACCAAAATAAAAGAACTGCCACACATAAAGTGTGACAGTTCTAAAAATATTGTATTTATGTTCTATTATTTAACGATTGATTTACGTCTCATAACGATAACAGCGCTAGCTGCTACAAGTAACATACCACATACAACTGTTGTTCCCATCATATCACCAGTTTTTGGAGATGCGTTAACAACAACCTGGTTTGCGATGATGAATGTACTGAATCCATCTACTGCAAATGTCATTGTTCCGTCAGCGTTTACTACTGGAACGATGATTGTAGGTTCTGTAGCACCTTCATGGTAATGTAAGATTACAAGGTTTTCTGTTTCAACTGTTGCTGGAACTGGCATTGTAATTTCTACTGGTACTTCTAAGTTTGTTAAATTATTTGCACCTGCAAATAATTTGATATCTAATGCTACTGCATTTGCATATCCAACTGGAGCAACTACGCCTGTTGCATCAGAGATACCAAGAGCAAGCTGCTGTCCTTCTTCTGTAGCGTTCAAAAGAGCACCTACGATAGAAACTTTTGTCTGATCGATTGCTGCTGATGTAGATAATGTAACTGCTGCAGGAAGTTTTAAATGATGTGCATAAGCAACTTCGATAGCCTGTACTTTTGATTTGAATACAGGATCTGCCATCATAGCGATAAATGTATCAGATGAAAGTGTGTTTGCTAAGTAGCCCTTAGCCTGACTTGTTAATACAGGATCAGCAATAAGTGCTTCTGGTTTGCTTGTTAATTCATCTAATTTGCCCAAAATTTCTGTAGCTGAAAAACGAACATCGTATGTACCAGCTTTTACGTTTTCACTACTTGCTATTGTATTGATATCATATGTTTTAGCCTGAACATATAATGTAAAATCATGTTCTTTTGCTGTGTATGTATAACCAAACTGTGACGCATAGTATGCCTGATCAGATTCCCACTGTTCATAATATCCAGCAAAGTCAAAGGAAATAGTAGCACCACCATTTGTGAATTTTACATATCTGTTCTGTTCCATATACCATTCATCTGGATAAATGTATTCGTTTGTAAATGTGTATTCATATGCACCATTTGTACCATAGCTCATGTCTTTAACTTCTACAGCATAATATGGTACATCTTTATCTACTGTGAATGTAAGTACACCATTTTCTACTACTGCGATTGGAGCAGCAAGCTGTTTAGCAGGTACTTTGTATTCTGCTTCATCTGTAATTGCACTAGCAATAACTTCTCTACCATTCTGACCCCATATATATGCAGTAACTACTACATAGTACTTTCCTGCACCAGCTCTTTCGATATGATCAGAAAAACCAAACCATGTTCCTTCAGCTGGAACACTACCTTCTGTGTTCATGAATGAAGTTCTATAACGACAAAGCCCCTGATCATCAGCAGTGAACAAGTCTGCCTCAATATCAATCCATCCAGTAACTTCTGGTAAATTTGGAATCCAAACTGTCCAGTCTGTTTTACCATTGCCTATGTCGTACCATTCAACTTCATAGTCTTCAACTACAACCTGTTCATTGTCCCCTACGGAACTGCTAGCAAATACTGTGGATGTAGTACCAAGTACAAGTACTAATGCCATCAATAACGCCATTAATCTTCTTTTCATTGATTTTTTCCTCCTTCATTATTTTCATTAAACTCAATGATAACTATATTATAGTACCATTTTTTTCCACTCTCAAGAAAAAAAATTTTTAATAGCCAATTGCACAATTGCTAACACTCTTGTTTGTGCACTTTGTATATACAGAATGATTCCCACGAAAAAATTATCAAAAAAAGAGATTTCCAACTAATTGGAAATCTCTTTTTTTATATGAATAAGCTTATCTCTAAAACGCTGTTTTATTGTTCAGCACACCTGTACTATACAAGAACAATACATCCTGATTGGAAAACTCCACAAATTTTCCAATCAGGGTTTCATTTAAATAACGGGCATCCAATATTGTGATTTTGCTATAAGCTTCTACAAAAAATGGTGCAATACTGCTGCCAAAGGAATCACGGAATAAAACCAATTCCTTCTCTGTACTAGCATTTGGATTTTCAATTGTAATCACAGATAACGAACCAGATAAATACATTTCATATGGATCGCGACCAACTGCTTTTTCCAGATTATACATTGGAATCTCTTTTCCGGATTCATGATTTATAATGGTGCAGTCTGCAAACATTGGATGATCCAAATATGTGATTTGGTCTGGCTCTACGGGAAGCGCCAATTGTCCATAGTATACGCCATAAAATGGTGTATCCAATGTAACCACTTCATAATCCTCTGTCAAAGATACCCCCATACTCTCAGCGAGATGCTGTGCTACAGGCTGAATAGATTCCTGTTTCCAGTGCGTATCTGTATAATAGTAACTATCCAAAAAGAGTTTGTCCTGAATAACTATATTATCCGCAAACACTAATTGCTCATTCAAATAGGAATACATTTCTTCGTAATCGTATGCAGGATATCCATTTTTTCCTGCAAGGAAATAATTTTTATCTGGAATCCATGCGGTATAAACCTTTGCATCCGTTCCTTTGATATAGGAATCATATATGGATGTAAACTTTTTTACCGCCTTATCCAACGCCTTATGCGAAAGCGGATAATCTAGTTTACTCACATAACCATCTGCCAGATACACATCGTTATTATCGGATTGACCAAACACGTAGAAATGTGTATAAGCTTTTATACTTCGAAATGCATCACGAAAAGGGAACTGATCCAAAGTGTATGTTTCAAATTCACTCATGAATTTACCACTGGAAATGTTTTCCCAGGATAGTTCTGGAAACTGTTCTAATGCTCTTCTCTCTGTGGCAGAAAAGTCATCTGCTGGCTTAAACCATGTAACCAATGTTAAACCAAAGAATAAAGTTCCTACCACCAAGGAGTACACCATGCTTTTCTTTCTCTCTTTCATCATGTCCTCCTAAAATCTAAAATATAAGAACGGATTAAAGGATCCATCCACAAGATAACCAGTTGCTACAGTCACAATTCCAATCATAACAATTGGCTCTAAAATGGAAACAATCTTATTTCCAATCTCAGTTTCATTTACCTTATCAAACAATATCTTCGGAAGCGGTGTTGCACCTATCATTGCAAGTACAAATACCACACCGTAACTACGTAAATAGTACATAGTCAGATTCGTCATTACAGGTAATCCTGCCCCTCCGAACATCGCCAAAATATATGCAACTGCATCTGCAAGACTTGCTGCATCAAAGATAACAAAACTAATGATTCCTAGCAGGATAATATACACATGTCCTAGGAGTGGAATTCCTTCTAACCATTTTAAAAGTACTGTCTTTTCTATCATTAGGAGAATGCCAAAATACAGTCCCCATGCAACAAAAGTCCATTCCGCCCCATGCCAAAATCCTGTAAGCATCCACACGATAAAAATATTTAACAGATTTCTAGGAATCGAACAGCGACTCCCCCCTAATGGGATGTACACATAGTCACGGAACCAACTTCCAAGTGACATATGCCATCTACGCCAGAATTCTGTAGCACTCTTTGAAATAAATGGATAGTTAAAGTTCTCAATAAAATGAAACCCTAACATGCTACCCAAACCAATGGCCATATCACTGTATCCTGAAAAATCAAAGTAAATCTGCATAGATACAGCGATTGCATATGCCCAGAAAAAGACAATGGACTTCTCATCCGTAGCCTTAAATGCTGCACAAAACTCACCTAATACATTGGCAATAAGAATCTTTTTCCCAAGTCCCAATGCAAAACGACGAATCCCGTAGGCAATTTTATCAAAAGTAATGGTTCGGTCTTTGAGTTGTTTTTCTACATCCGAATAACGTACGATAGGTCCAGCAATCAGCTGTGGAAACATCGTAATATAAGTAGCCAAAACAATCGGATTTTTCTGTGCCTCTACTTTTCCCCAGTACACATCCATAATATAACTTACCAGCTGAAAGGTGTAAAAACTGATACCAATCGGTAATACAACCTTTAGCAATGGCAGGGACATTCCTATTGCCGAGTTGATATTCGAAATAAAGAAATTAGCATATTTAAAATAACCTAGTAATCCTAGACTGATACCAACAGACAGAATCATACAAAGCTTTGCCCATGGTTTTCCCTTGTATTTTTCCTGTTTAAATTTTTCAATTAAGATACCAAATCCATATCCCAAACCAATTGTTGCCATCATCAAAAACACAAAGGATGGTTCACCCCATCCATAAAAAACAAGGCTTGCTAAAAGCAAGACCCCGTTTTTTACTGACTTTGGCGCCAGATAATATGCAATTAGTACCACCGGTAAATAATAATATAAAAACGGTATACTCGAAAATAACATATGTTTTTCCTAAATAATCCTCAAATTATTCTGCAAGATTTTCTTCTACTGAAACGACTACTGCATCACCATACACTGTTGTGATTGCTGTTTTGAATGCATCGATAACAGCACCGTTACCGAATGCAGATACTACATAATCTTCATCAACTGTTACAACAATGAGTTTTTCTGGAAAACCACACATCCACTGATTATTAAGTGTAGCATCTTTGATACTTGTTACTACTGTTTCAACGTTTGCGGCATCTGCTACATGATAAGCTGCAGCAGAGAAGTTGTTTGCCATCATCATATTTAACATATTTGCAACATCATCTGTCATATCGATTGCTTCTACTGGAATGCAGAAAGACATAGATAATGCATCTTTTGCACCTTCTAATGAAGTATCACATTTACCAGGAGCATCCATTACAACAAGTTCAAAGTTTTCAAGATTACCACCACCAATTGTGAATTTGAGATCTTCTGTTGCCGTGTTGTTATATTCTTCCCATGCTTTTGTAAGCACTTCTGTTGCATCTGTAATTTCTACTTTTACTTCGCTGTTGTTATCTGCGTTACCGCCATTACCACCACATGCTACACATGTGAACATCATTGCTGTTGCAAGTAATAAAGCCACTATTTTTTTCATTGTAAAATTTCTCCTTTTACCTTTTTCTTATTTTCCCTCGTTTGTGTATACTTATACCAACTTGTATACGATTTTATCTTATCATAGAGCTATTCTTTTGTCTATCTATGTATGAGTTTATAAACATTTAAGAATTAAGAAAACATTGATTTTATGGGATTTTCATCCATTTATTAGCACTCAAAGAAAAAGAGTGCTAATTTTCTATTGACTTTTCATTTTCACAGCGATATCATCTTCTACAGATGATAAATTTTGAGAAAAAGGAGTATTACAGCTATGGCAAACAAACATGGTAGCTTGTCTATTGACAGCGAAAACCTATTTCCAATTATTAAAAAATGGTTATATTCTGATCACGATATCTTTTACCGTGAATTAATCTCGAATGGTTGCGATGCAATCACTAAATTAAAAAAATTAGACATGATGGGCGAATATTCCCTTCCTGTTGATTTTAAAGCAAAAATCGAAGTTATCGTTAGTCCAGAAGATAAAACCATTAAATTTATTGACAATGGTCTTGGTATGACAGCAGATGAAGTAGAAGAATACATCAACCAGATTGCATTCTCTGGTGCAACAGACTTCATTGAAAAATACAAAGACAAATCCAATGACGACCAAATCATCGGTCACTTTGGTCTTGGTTTCTACTCTGCATTCATGGTAGCAGACGAAGTTACTATCGATACACTTTCTTATAAAGAAGGAGCTACACCTGTACACTGGTCTTGTGATGGCGGTACAGAATACGACATGGCTGATGGTGACAAAGTCGGCGTAGGTACAGAAATCACATTATATTTAAATGAAGATTGTCTCGAATTTGCAAATGAATACAGAGCACGTGAAGTCATCCAGAAATACTGCTCTTTCATGCCAACAGAAATCTACTTAAGCAAAGCAAATGCTGTAACAGAGTATGAAACTATTGATAAAGCAGACGTTCTTGATACAGATGAAGTTGTAGAAGAAATTCACGAAGCAGCAAAAACGGATAATGACGGAAATGAAATCTCACCAGCAACAGATAAATGCAAAATCGTAAAACGTCCAGTTCCATTAAATGAAACAAAACCACTCTGGGCAAAAAATCCAAAAGATTGTTCAGATGACGATTACAAAGCATTTTACCGCAATGTATTTATGGATTACAAAGAACCACTCTTCTGGATCCACTTAAACATGGACTATCCATTTAACTTAAAGGGTATTCTTTACTTCCCTAAGATTAATACCGAATACGATTCTATTGAAGGCACAATCAAACTTTACAACAATCAGGTATTTATTGCAGATAACATCAAAGAAGTTATTCCTGAATTCCTGATGTTATTAAAAGGTGTAATTGATTGTCCAGACCTTCCACTGAATGTATCTCGTAGTGCATTACAAAATGATGGATTCGTAAAGAAAATCTCAGAATACATTACAAAAAAAGTGGCAGACAAACTTATTGGTATGTGCAAAACTGAAAAAGAAGCCTATGAAAAATATTGGGATGATATTAGTCCATTTATCAAATTTGGCTGCTTAAAAGATGAAAAATTCTGTGACAAGATGAATGATTACATTCTCTTTAAAGATATCAACGATAAATATCAGACATTACCTGAATTACTTGCACCAGTTGCCAAAGAAGAGGCTGTAGATGAAGATGGTAATCCTGTAGAAGCTGAAGTTGTAGAAGAAAAAGTGGATGATATCACTACTGCAGATGACTTAAAAGATGAAAGAAAAACTGTTTACTATGTAACAGATTTAAATCAGCAGGGACAGTACATCACCCTCTTCAAAGAACAGGGGATGAATGCGGTTATCCTCAACCACAATATTGATACTTCTTTCATTTCACAGCTTGAAATGAGAAATGAAAACTATCGTTTCATGAGAATCGATGCTGATTTAACAGATTCTTTAAAAGAAGAACATGCAGAAGACTTAAGCGGTGCGACAGATACACTTTCTGAAGTATTTAAAGCCGCTTTAAATAGAGACAGACTTACTGTAAAAGTAGAAAAACTCAAAAACGATGGTATCGCTTCTGTCATCACACTTTCCGAAGAAGGACGTCGTATGCAGGATATGATGAAAATGTATGCTATGAATGGTATGGGCGGTATGGACATGAGCATGTTTGCTGCAGACCAGACACTTACTCTCAATGCCAACAATGCATTAGTTCAGTTCATCCTTGAAAACAAAGATAGCGAACATGTGCCAATGTTTGCAGAACAGCTTTACGATCTCGCTCTTCTTAGCAATCAGCCACTTTCTACGGAAGCTATGGCGAAATTCGTAAAACGTAGCAATGATATCATGTTATTATTAACAAAATAGCAATAAAAAAATCGTGAGCAAAAAGCTCACGATTTTTTCATTCTCCAAATTTCAAATTTTCTAAAACCATAATCTACGGCAATTGCAACTAAAATCGCAATCACAAATCCACCAAGTACATCCGTTGGAAAATGTACAAATAAGTACATTCTGGAGAATCCAATAAGTGTGGCAATAGTTACTGCAGGAATACCAATTTTCTTATTATTCAAAAATAATGCAACCGCAGCTACCATACTGTTAATGGAATGTCCAGATGGGAACGAATGTCCATGCGGACGAGAAAGCAGCAGTGTTACTGCTGTGTCAATATCACATGGTCTTGGTCTGGCAAAAATATTTTTCAAAATCAAGTTCCCTAAAATAAAAGTACATAACATGGAAAGCAGTAACTGCATTCCCATTTTGCGATATTTCTTGAAAAATAAGCAAATCGCACCTATGGCAAGCCAAAGGATACCATCATCTCCTAATGACGTAATAAATAACATAATCTTATCTAAAATCGGATTATGTATTCCTTGTAAGGCATATAAAATATCAAATTCCCAATTCATAATTACTCCTATTTCTGGAAGTATTTATCATATACCTCAAAATAGCTATCCGTTGTAATAGCACCTGAAGCGTCTACTTTAATACTGTCCCATACTCTTTCGTTTAAGTCAAAATCAGAACTCGTGATAAAACCCTGAAACACATCATCAAACTGTTCTTTTCGACGCTGTACGATGATGTTCTGCTTATTTGACTCTGTCATGTCTTCTACATATTTATTCAAACATTTAATGAAATAAAAACCATCTTCTGTTTGAATCATCCTAGAAATCTCATCGTTATCCATATTAAAAACAACACTGTCTACCACTTCTGGATAAACGCCTCTTGGCAAATGAATCTCAATCGCATCTGCCTCATTATAATTACTCGCAAGAGAACCAAAATCTGTGCCATTATTTAATTTCTGTTCCACAATTCTAGCTGTAGACTCATCCTTAACATAAATCTGCTGAATCAATACAACACGGGCTTCATCATCACTAACTTCTTCGTTAACTCCCTGTGTCAATATCTTATAGAATTTTTGTGCAAGGGCATATTTTTCATAAAAGCCTTTTAACTTACTCTTATCAATTCCCATGTATTTACGTTCGTCTTTGGTCAACGATTCATAATATTCCTCTGTAACCTGAGACACCAATTGTAACTCTTCTTCTGTGAGCGTAATCCCCTGCTCTTCTGCCAATTGATTCATACAAAAGACATTTGCAAGTTCTGCTAACGTTACTTCCTTTACATAGGATTCAAGTGTTTCTTCTTCTGGAATATCTCCAAAATCATACGCCCATAAATCTATGCCATATTCATAACCATATATATTCTGATAATTACACAGATATAACCTTGCCTCTTCTTTCGTACAATCTACACCATTAATAGAAAAAACATCGTTTCTTCCAACATCATTCATATCGAGAACAAATTCTGTATTACCAATGGTACATCCTGAAAGTACTCCTGAGAGCATGGTCACTGTTAACATCAGTGCACCTAATCTTTTTCTCATATCGTTAATCTAATTATCCTTCTACAATTAAATATCTGCCACTAGGCAACTCAAATACTTCGCTGGCATCCAAAATATCTTCATCTGTCATGCCTGAAATATCTGTACCTGCTTCCTCAAAATACTCTTTCACCTCACGAAGATTCTTACATACAACAGCCATGCAATCTTCTAGAAATTCTTCTGCAGCCTCTGGTGTATCTGCTACTTCTTCTGGGAATAACTGCAACTGTTTTTCCAAAAATACTTCTAACACTTCATCATCATAATTATACATAGAAAAATCCTCCCCAAAAATATATAAAAATTCTACCACAAATAAATATCAATGCCAATCTTTTTTAACTCCTGATATATACGAGTTATTGGAAGCCCTACTACATTATTATAGTCTCCATCTATCTTCTCTATATAAATAGCACACTTCCCTTGGATTCCATAACTTCCTGCTTTATCCATAGGTTCACCGGTTGCAATATATCGGTCAATTTCCGTTTCTGACATTTCATGCATTTTTACATTGGTCTTTTCATAAAAAACTAGTTCTCCCGCACGTCCAGATTTGTCAATCAAAACTAAGGTGACACCAGTAAATACACTATGTGTATTTCCAGAAAGCATCGTAAGCATTGCTTTCGCATCTGCTTCATCCTTTGGTTTTCCTAGAATCTTTCCATCATAGGCAACTACAGTATCTGCACCTATGACTAAAATATCCGATGGCGTTGTAATCTCTCTATGATTTTCGCTATAAGAGGAAACCATAGCTGCTACTTCTTCTGCTTTTTGTTTAGAAAGTTCCATTACCACTTCTTCTGGAATCGTTTTTGTGATAATTTCTTCTCCCTTTGCAGGACATATTTCAAACTCTAAGCCAATTTGCTCTAAGAGCTCTTTTCGTCGTGGAGACTGGGATGCTAAGATAATCTGAGACATGGATTTTCTCCTTTTCTTTTTATATTACATTATTTTAATCACTTCATCTAACCGGAATGAATAGATGAATTTTTCCGCTGATTCTATTTTACTTTCTTTTGTAGAGAAGATTCTACACAATGCATCTGCATACAAATTTAACTGGGTTTCATAACGATCAATTAATTCTTTTCCGCTCTGTACTCGGTCAGTCTTGTAATCCATCAATACAATTTTTCCTTCTTCCAACCAGAATACATCGATAATTCCTTGTACCAATACCCCTTTATAGTCCATTACAAATGGTTTTTCACGGAACAAATCACCGCTCGCATCTGCTTTTGCCATACGAATCGCCACAGGATTTTTCACATAATCCATTAGTTTATTCATAGAAACCAACTCTAACATTTCCTGTGTAAGTTGCTCTTTTTCCAACATGCGAGCAATCTCAGTTTCTAAAAATATATTTATCGCATTATCATTTGAAATGTCTACTTCTAAAATCTTCTTAAAATCCAAACATTCCATAACGCGATGTACAGCCGTACCTCGTAAAGCACCACGGTTCACCCCGCTTCTTCGAGTATCCACATCAACTTTCTCTGATGTAATTTCTTCTTGTTTTCGTGCAAACAAAGGAATATACGATTCTCTTTCTTCCTTCAAAAAATCTGGAACTTCCACTTTTCCTTCCATGCGGTCATATTTTTCTACCATGGAAGCATGTTTAAGTTCGGATACTGAATACTTACTCTTTTTGTTTTTCTCCTGTTCATAAGGATATTCATAAGCAAAGTTTTCTTGAAAATCTTTTACTAAAGCCATATCCGCATTTGCAATCTGTTCTAATACTTCCTGCTTAGATAAAAGTTTTTCTACTCGTTGTTCTACTTCAGCAAAAACGAAATCCTTCGGTGTAAAAAACTGAAAGTCGTAGGATTCTGGATATGACATAATCGCTGGCGCAATCCAATCCAGGTAAGACTTTGCTTTTGCCCTCTGGGTAAAAGAAATGGCTTGTTTTGGTGTAATGTTTCCACTATAGGATTCATAGACCTTTTCTTTATTTTTCACAGTACCTGTAAGAATCAGTTTCTCTTTTGCACGTGTCAATGCAACATAGAGAACACGAAGCTCTTCTCCCAAATTGTCTCGACGAATACGGTCTGCGATTTCACTATGTAAGAGACATTTGCGTTTGGTTCTAGGAGAAACCTGTACTTCATCTATCCCTATCCCCATATCTGCATGAATAGCCATCTTGTCCCTGGAATCCATCTCGTTAAACTGTTTCGAGAGTCCTGCCATAAATACCACAGGAAATTCCAAACCTTTACTTTTATGAATCGTCATAAGACGCACTACATCTTCGTTTTCACCTGTAACATCTGCTTCACCAAAATCCACTTCGTATTTTTGCAACTGGTCAATATACCTTACAAAATGGAATAATCCTTTATAACTGGTTTTTTCATAGGCAATGGCTTTTTCCACCAGCATATCCAAATTTGCTTTTCGCTGGGTACCGGCTGGCAAAGCTCTTACATAGTCTTCATAGCCCGTTTCTTCTAACACCATTTCCAACAAATGATGTATTGGTGTATCGATGACTTTTTTGCGTAATCTTTGATACAACTGTCCGAACTGATATAATTTTCCTTCGGTGGATGTTTCCATTTGCTTTAGAACTGCTTCCGCAAAACTATGTGCTTCCTCTGTTAGTGAAATCTCAGCCAATTCCTCGTTGTCTAATCCAACAATAGCGGATTTTAAAACAGCTGCCATTGGAATATCCTGATATGGATTATCCAAAATCTTTAAAAATGCCAATACGGTCTGTACTTCTATAGCCGAAAAGTATCCAGTAGAAGTGGATACATGGGCTGGAATCCCACAATCCTCCAAGACCGAGACGAAATCATTTCCCCAACCCGACAGACTGCGAAGAAGAATTACAATATCACTATTTTTGATTGGACGAAGTTCTTTTGTCTTCTTATCCGTGATTTTTAGTGATTTCTTCATTTGGATAATCTTTTCTGCAATCATGCGAGCTTCTAACTGTCGTTTTGAAAGACTGTCGTCATCTCCCCATACTACGTCTGCTTCTTTCGGTTCCATTTCAAATAAGAGTACTTCCGCTTGCATATCCGAAGTTTCTGGATAATCTGCACCTAGATTTAAAACTGCATCCTCATCGTATGCCACATTCCCCAAATCTGTATCCATAATCTTATAAAACATGTCATTGGTAAAATCCAATACTTCTTTTCGACTACGAAAATTCTTATGCAAATCAATACGCTGTGTGTTACTGTCCGTCAGCTCATAGGTGGCATATTTTTTCATAAAAAGCTCTGGTCGAGCCAGGCGGAAGCGGTAAATACTCTGTTTTACATCCCCTACCATGAACATGTTATACTTGCCTTCGGATTCCAAAGAAATGGCACACATGATTTCTTCCTGCACCTGATTACTATCCTGATACTCATCAATCATAATTTCTTCAAATTGCTTTTTTAGTTCGTATGCGGTTGGTCGTAAGTTTTTTGACTCTTCATCCTTTAAAATACGAAGGGCTGCATGCTCAATATCTGAAAAATCCATGAGGTGCTTTTCTTCTTTTTTCTGTTCCATTGCTTCCAAATAGCAAAGAGCTAAACGCACCAATTCTTCTGTAATTGGCTGTATACGTTTCAACTGCTGCACCAGTTCTTCCAAAGACATAGAAAAATAGCGTTCTCTCATGTCTTTGATTTCTTTTTTCAAGGTGTTTCTACCACTTGATACCGCATCCTTTTTTACTGTACTTCCGGTGAAATTACGGATGGCGCTTAGACTCTTCATGGAAGCTTCTAGTTTTCTACAAAACTCACCTAATTCTTCAAAATTTGTAATTTCGTTTAATCCCTCAAATGCCTCCAAATCACTCGTAAGTGTGTCTGCATATTTGGTCGGCCCATCTGGTTCTAATGCAATCTCTCTCAATGCTTCCAAATGACAAGGCATATCCATAAGCATTGCTTTGACATAGGTAAAAATGCCCTGCATCAACTGGGTATTTAACAATTCCTCCGTGGAATCTACCCTGTATGGCGCTGCCAAAGATACAATCCATTCTTTTGGCCACGGACTACTAGATGATTGGCTATAAATCTTATAGACCATATCTTTGACCGCTTTATGACTACGTTTATCTGAGTATGCATCAATGAGCTGCAAAAACTGATGATTCGATGCATCTTCTTTAGCACGTAAAAATTCCTGCTCAAAAAGTTCGTTTAACACATCCATCTCTAAGAGCTTCATTTCTCCCTGGTCTGCAATACGGAAATTTGGTTCTAACCCGATCTCTTCAAAATGATTGCGCACCACAAAAAGACAGAAACTATCAATCGTTGTAATCTGTGCATTATGAATCAAAGTCTGCTGTTTTCTTAAATTCTCATCCTCTGGATATGCTTCTAAACGTGTTTCAATTGCGTCACCAATACGTTCACGCATTTCTGCCGCGGCTGCCTTTGTAAAGGTCACTACCAATAACTTATCAATATCCACAGGATGTTGTTTATCTGTAATTTTTTGTATGATTCGCTCTACCAAAACGGCAGTCTTACCGGAACCAGCGGCTGCTGATACTAGAATATTACGATTTCGCAAATCTATGACTTGTTGCTGCTCATTCGTCCATTTCATATATGACGTTTCCTTTTACTTATTTTCCTTTGAACGTGACATTACATTTTCTGTCTCCATACGTTCAAATAGATCTTTTTTATCTATCTTTTTGCCTTTTCTACTTTCATATCCTTTGATTTTTACATCAAAACCACAAATCGCTTTATACGGACAGTAGTCACAGCTGGAGCTCTGCCCCTCCACAAATGGCGATACCTCTACATTGCCACTGTAAATCTCATTTCCTTTTTGCACAATATTGTGATTGACATATTCCGAAAGAATGGCAAATTCTTCACTTGTCGCAACAGATGAACGCGAAGACAGTTCACCAGATTTTTTCAATTCTACTGGAATTACATCCGATTTTGATTCAAAATACTCATCCATCGCACGATAAATCGCTTCTTCACTGTTTACTAATCCATCTGGTTTTAGTTCTTTTAATATTGCTTCTTCTACTTCTATTTCGCTCATCTCTCCTGTCACTTCAATCACAGGATCATCGATGTGATAGTAGAACAAACCTCCTGGAACTACTTCTTTTGCTGGATGCTGTTTCTTTTCCAACTCTAATGCTGCGTTCATATATACCACGAGCTGAAGCTGAAGCCCATGATAAAGCTTTAACACATCAAACTTTGTGTTTCCTGATTTATAATCGATAATTTTTACGTACAAACGATTGTCATCTACACAAGTATCCAATCGGTCAATGCGTCCTTTTAACTGGATATGATTTCCATTTTCCAATCGGAAGGACAAGGCATCTAATTTGTCCTGTTTTGAAAAGGCAATTTCAAATTCATTTGGAACAAAAGTTCCTTTTCGTACCTGTGTGGTCAGTGCCCAAACTGTTTGCTTAAATATATGCTGCATACGCTCTGCAATATGGGCATTTTCTGCAGTCGCATAAATACCGAGATCAGGATATGCCATTACTGCCTGCTTCATAGCTTCTGATGCAAAACTATCTCGTATGTCATCTGGGATATTCATCCAACTATAGTCCGAATCTGCCAGCCTCTTACTATACTGTTCAATGGCAGCATGATAGAGATTTCCCATATCTACACTTTCAAAACCACTTTCTTCGCGTTCACGAAGCTTTAACCCATAGGAAAGAAAGTGTGCATACGCACATCTGGCAAAACTTTCCAACCGCGTCACACTACCTTCTATTTGTTTTCCATAAATTGCTTCTGCTACGACATGGCTGATTGGATCATGGTCATAACTATAATAAAATGCATTCAAGATGGATGTGGCCTTCATACGTACCGCCTCATCTTCACTCTCTAAAAAGCACTTTGCAAGGGCATACCATTCTGGTGACTTTTCACCCAAAAGATAATATTCTTTTGCAGCTTCTTTCGTAGATGTATTTAATACTTTTTCCAAATCATCTATTTCCTGCACTTGCATGTCTGGAAACATACGTAATATGGTTCGCACCAAATAAGATGGTCGAAGGGATTTCCCCTCACTATCCACTCTGCTATAGCTTAAAATCAACTGATTGGATGGTTTTGTCATATTCAAATACAAATAAAATTTCTGTATAAATGCCTGCTCTCTTGCACCAGGCGCCAGTGTAATTTCTGCAGCTTCTAGCGCATCTCTTTCATATTGGGAAATAATCCCTCCTTGATTTACTGCTTTAGGAATGATACCTTCATTTACCCCAAGGAAAATCAAGACTTTTACATGATTCAAACGGGTACGTTCAATATCTCCAATGGTCACACTGTCATATCCAGGTGGAATCACGGCCACCTTTGTGGCTTCAAATCCTGCATCCAAAATTTCTTCTAGTTCTCTGATGGATAAGATTTCGTTTCCTAAAACAGAAATACATTTTTGGAATAAATCCATCACAATCTTATAAATCTGTTCATATTCTTTTGCCTTGGTCTGCTGTCCTGCCTCCAATAATTCTTTCTCTCGCTCAAATAGCTGCTTTTCGATGTCTAAGGAAACAATATAATGATACAAAGCAAGGATGCATTCCTCTACACTTGCTTTTTTCTGAAAAACTTCACAAACCGGTATAAATAATTCCATGATGGCCTGGCGTATGGATTCCATTTCTTCTATATCATAAAACTTCTTATTTTTTGGTACACGAAGCCAACGACTATTCCACATTTTTTTCCCGTGAATGCCTGTCGCTAACAAATAATTTTCTAATTTATCAATCTCATGCTGCTCTAACTGACAGAATCCTGTACGAAGGAAACGCATCACCGCATGATAAGAAAAGTCATTTTCCATGACTTGTAAAACCGCTCGAATAAATTCAATAAATGGATGGAACAACACTTCCTTTGTCGTATCCAAAAAGTATGGAATATTATATTTTTTGCAAACCTGTTCTACATAATTGCCATACGTTTCTACATTTCCAGAAACGACTGCAATATCACGATATCGTAATCCTTGTTTTTGTACTAACTCATTGATTTTTTGTGCCGCAAAAGTCAATTCATCCTTTGGTGTCTTCATGGAAAATATCTGAATTTCTTCTGTTTTTCCCTGCATACGCTTGTAACTGCTACGAAAGAGATTCTGTTCCATAAAATAAAGGGCTGATGCATCTTTAAAGCGTTTTTTGTCTCCACCTGAAATCACTATTGGCTCTACTATTTCCGTGCGGGTCTTTTGTGCCAAATCTGTAAGTACACGTATAGTTTTCTTTGGCATATCAAAAAGCTCCTGCATCCCTTTGCTCTGGAAAAAGTTCTCCTTTTCATCAATCGTAAGTGATACCCAAATCTCATTACAGATAGTCATAAGCTTCTGTAAAAGCTCTACCTGTACAGGTGTAAATCCTGTGAACTCGTCCAATACCAGCACACTATTTTTTAAAATAGCAGATTCTTCTGCAACCCCTGCTAATACAGACAAGAGTTCTTCTGCCGTAATATAATTTCCCTCTAAAAATTTCCTAAATTCCTGATAGATTACATGGACATCTTTTAGCTTTGAGATAAGTGTAGGAGAAAGTCTTTCATCTGCGATACATTCCTCTAACTGCTCTGGTGCAATATTATATTGCATCAATTCTGAAATCAAGGATTTCACTTCACCAATATATCCCATACGATGCATATTGCCTTTTAAAACCGAAAGTTGCTCTTCCTGTTCCTGTGCTATCTTGCGAAGAACTAAACTTTTCCCAGTTTCTTCTAAAATATCGATATACTTCATACCAAGTTCATCGAAAATTCGATATGCTAAACGCTGAAAACTGAGAATATCAATATTCATAATGGCATGATTTTCCGATAAATCCACCATCTTGCGCTGCGTCTGCATAGTAAACTGCTCTGGAACCACCACAAGATAATTTCGTCGTGGATTCTCTATAGCTTCCTTTACTACCTGCTGATACATATATTCAGTTTTTCCTCCGCCGGAGTTGCCTAGAATAAATTTAAGTGACATTTTCGCCTCCATAAAAATTTCTATAATACATATTACACTTTTTTTTCTAAATATGCATCAATTTTTAAAATAACGTTTTCATCAACCGAACTATCTCAATAAAAGGCAAGAGGAATCTGACTGTCAAAATATTTTTTGTGACTATACAGAAAAACTACTTTAAAAAACACAAAAGAAAATTGTGACTAGAAACAAAAAAATTTTATATAGACACAATTTAGTTGTGTCTTCTTTTAAAATTTTCTTGTATAGTCACAATCATAAAATACATCTTATTAAAATGAGAAATCTCTTTCGTTATATAAAGTGTTATTTACATTGCCAATACTTCATCTGCAATCCCCATAGTTGATTTTCTATGGGAAACCAGAATAATGGTCTTGTCTTTCTTTTCTTGTTCTAAGCTACGAAGTATCATACCTTCGTTTAAGCTATCAATATTGCTGGTTGGCTCATCTAAGAAAATCATCTTGCTGTCATGTAAAAATGCGCGAGCAATACCGATTCTTTGTTTTTCTCCACCAGAAATGGAGTCTCCCAATTCTGCTAATTTGGTATCATAACCATCTGGTGTCGACATGATAAAGTCATGAATGGAGGCCTTTTTCGCAGCTTCGATAATTTCTTCTCGTGTCGCATCTGCTTTTGCAACACGAATGTTGTTCGCAATCGTATCTGTAAAAAGGAATGTTTCCTGTGTTACATACGAAATATTATTTCGAAGAGCATTTGTGTTGATATTGTTTACATTTTCGTTTCCATAAGAAATGTTTCCCTTGTTTGTTTCGTAGAAACGCATGAGCAATTTAAGAAGTGTTGACTTTCCACAACCACTTTTTCCAAGAATTCCGTGGATTTTGTTTTCTGCAAAAGTTGTGGTAAAGTCTTTTAAGACCTCAACTGTGCCCATCTCATTTTTAGCAGTATTTTCTTTATAAATAAAAGTGATACCTTCGCAACAAATATCTCCGCCGACATTTTCAGTTCCATCCACTACTTCTTCTACCACTGGATTTTCTTCTAAAATATCTAATACGCGATTTCCAGAAGCTAAGGTATGATGCAAGTTATTAGATAATGCAGAAAGTGCTGCAGTTGGACCAAAGGAACTGGTCATTGCAATGACTGCAATCAGTGCATCTGCGCCACTTACCTGTCCTGCATTTACAAGTGTTGCTCCAAGAATTGCCATTGCAATCCCTGCAAACAAAATCACACCATCTGTAACCACGCGCTGTGCGTTTTCATCTTTTTTGAGCAGTCTTGTAATATCCCCTAAATCTTTCGTACGCTTCTGCAGATTTTTTAAACGTACTTCTTCCTGTGCATATTCTAAAATTTCTTCTAATCCATATAGATTGTCTAATACACAGGTGTTCAACTCACCAAAAGAATTACGGTACTGCTGTCCTTTTGCACCACCAATTTTTCCATTTACCAATGGAATGATTACACCTACAACAACATAAAAAACAAACCCTAATACACCATATGCCACATGTAAGTTCCCTAAAAAGCACACCATGAAAACAGATGTAATCATCGCAATGACAATCGGAGAAATGGTGTGTGCATAGAACACTTCTAACAATTCGATATCACTGGTAATAATAGAAATCAGATTTCCTTTTTCACTACCATCTAATTTTGCAGGGGCTAAACGTCTAAGTGAGGCAAATACTTTATGGCGAATACGTGCTAAAAGTTTGAATGCAATGAAATGATTACACGCCTGTTCCGCATAGCGAAGAATCCCTCGCAATACAGCAAATGCAATCAACAAGGTGAAAATCACGGTTAAATTCACACCTGTTTTTGTACCAATTACGCTTAAGAAACCATAGCCACCAAGAATGGTGATAAAAGTCGCCATAAGGTTTCCAATACATCCCATCAAAATCGCAATACACATATATCCGAGTAATGGTGTTATCATGCCAATTAATCCACACATTACCTGAAATCCACTTCTTGTTTTATTAGAATGCATGGTCTGCCTCCTTTCCGTACTTTTCCAATTCCTGCTGAGCACTATAAAGTTTACTATATGTTCCTTGTTTTTCTAATAAGTTCTCATGATTTCCTGTTTCTACAATTTCACCTTTTTCTACTACAAAAATGCGATCCGCTTTAACCACATTTGCAAGACGATGTGAAATCAGAATTACTAATTTTTCTTTCGCAAGATTCTGTACCACCTGCATAATCTTATCTTCACTTTCCACGTCAATGTTAGAGGTGGCTTCATCAAAGATATAAATATCACTATCATGTAAAATCGCACGAGCAAGGGCAAGTCTCTGTTTCTGACCGCCTGAAAGGTTGGACGCTTTTTCTTCTATTAGCATATGCAATCCCCCCTTTTCCATGATGGTATCGTAGAGATCCACTTGTTTTAATGCATGATACATATCAGTTTCTGATGCCTTTGCATTCCCCATTCGCAGATTTTCCAAAACCGTACCTTTAAATAAATAACTATCATGTCTTACTCTGGTAATCTTTTTATAGAGTGTTGTATGTGCAATCTCTTTAACGTTTTTTCCACCGATGGACACCTTTCCTGTAGCCGCTTCAAAATCACCCATCATAAGTGATGCGATGGTACTTTTCCCACAACCGGATTCTCCTACCAGTGCCACAAAACTATGGGCAGGAATAGTAAAAGAAACATCCTTTAAAATCTGCTTTTCTTTCGTATATCCAAAGTCTACATGCGTAAATGCAATCTCTTCGTTTGGAATTTCTGTAAGAGTTCCGTCCTCACGTTCTTCTACATCCAACAGACGAAAAATCTTATCTGCTGCAGCATTTCCATTCATGGCGATGTGAAAAAAGGATCCCAATAATCGAAGCGGCAAGAAAAATTCTGCTGAAATCATCGTAATGAAGAAACATTCTGCCAATGAAATCTTTCCTGCCTGCAATTCTAGAACACTTAAAATAATCCCTACTGCTGCACCGCCATAGGCTACCATATCCATGATACTAATGGAGTTCAACTGCATAATAAGCACACGCATGGTAATCTTACGAAACTTTTCTGCTTCTTCATCCATTTTCTGTGCATAACGTTCGTCTGCCTGATAAATTTTTAAAGTCGTAAGTCCCTGTAGGTTTTCCAAAAATGTATCACCAAGCCCTGTATAGGTACCCCAGTATTTCGCCAAAAGTTTCTTCGCAAATTTTTGTACTGCGATAATAGAAATCGGAATCAGTGGCACACAAAGCAATAATACAATCGCCACTTTAAAACTCATAGTTCCTACAATTACAAATAATGTCATAGGTGCAAGCAAACTATAAAAAAACTGTGGCACATATCTACCAAAATAGATTTCTAACTGATCTACACCTTCGGTACTAATCTGCACCGCTTCTGCTGTGGTTATAGTCTTATGATAGTTCGCTCCAAGATTCATCAGCTTTTTATACACCAATTCTCGCAATCGTTCTTTTACATGCTCAGAGGCGGCAAAAGACTGCTTTGTATTTATGGTTGTTGCAATCATACGAACGAGAAATGCGATAACAAAAACAACAAGAAGTATCCACATACGACTTATATTTATATATACGCCTGGCATTCCCTGACTCTTGGCACCCATCATGGTTGCATGTACCATATCTGCCACAAATGCAGCAACGGTCAACATCATTCCTACATTTGCAAGGAGCGATACCCACTGTGTCACAACCATACCTGCTACATATTTCATATTGTCTTTAAATTCGTTTAATAATCTCTTGTGAAACATCTTTTATCCTTTCACTTTTGCTTTCGCTCTTCTGCGTATTCCCATATGTCCTAAGATATGTATCATTGCACTTACGAAAAGTACAAATCCAGATACACCATGCGTGATTCCCATCCACATACCAGGAAATGGTTTTAATAAAATACCTGTTCCAAATACCAAAATAAGTGAAATCATCATTGTCCAATTTAAAATCTGTGTTTTCATGTTCATGTTTACTTCCTCGTCTTTCTTTTTCTAGCTATAATGCTTTTCTACTGTTTTAATTCGAAAAACTAACACATAAAAATGGATTGCCGCAACAACAAAAATAATCATTTTTGCAATTACTGGCGAAAAGAAAATACCAAGACCAAATACAATCGCAAGTGTAATCATCATATTGCGTTTTGCCGTTCTTTCCATAGTTCCATTATTTACAGCACTTTCAATATATTTTTTATAAAGTGTTGTATTCAAAAACCACTTATGAAATCTCTTTGATCCTTTTGCAAACAGACATGCTGCTGCAATAAAAAGAGGTGTTGTCGGTAAAACTGGAAGTACAATTCCAATTACACCTAAACCCACACATACAAAAGCCAATGTTACACAAATTCCATTTACAATCTTTTTCATATTTCCTCCATCTACTGTTCGTTTATTTTATCTTACGTCGTTTGTCTTTTCTTACCTCGGTTAGTTTACACTAACTTTCATTTAAAAGTCAACGTTTTTATACTGTCAAATAATGTATATTTTTGCATACATGAACTACAAACAAAAAAAGTTTCAAGGTCTTTCATACCTTGAAACTTTTCTTAATCCCTTATTCTTTCCATTCATATTGTTTTGCAATTCTACTCTCTGGATTTGAATCAAACAAATATAATGTAAACAAAAATAACCATTCTAAAGGTTTCATCAACACATATACGATATCTGCCCTAAGAGGTGTTGTTATGTCCTGAGATAGTGGATAGCCGTATGTATCATATACATGTCTTACTCCTTTATGAAATTTTGGAAAATTCTGCTGTATTAAATCTTCAAAAGCATTTGCAATACATAATTGGCGATTTACAACAATCGTTTGGCCTCTTCGCTTTCCGTATCGAATAGGCTTTACTACCTTTTTATGTCCTCCTGCTGCAACCGTACAAAGATAATGTCCATCATACTCTAACGGTGGAGGCGGTATCTGCTGTGAAAAAGTCCAATCAGCTGTCATTGTAAAAACTTTTATCATACCATCTGGTCCTTGACCAAATAGAATCAATATAATCCAAATGATCAATGTCATTGGTAAAATCATAATGAAAGAAAATATGCACATATGTGATGTTTTTTTCAGATACTCATATAAGTTGTTCATCCACGAATATCGAAACTGCGTTTCTCTCTCTTGAATTACTTTCACCTGCTCCATCATTCTATATCTTATCCATTGTATAGATAGTAGGATGACATTCACATGAAATACATAATAAAATACGCCAAGTACATTATCTACATTCTTGAAAATATGAATTGCAAATAGAATATTCATCACATTTCCTATCATAACGCCAGCAACTGAGAAAGCTAAAATAAATGGTGAAGTCTTATCTACTGGTAAAAATACTAATGCCAATAATCCCAAAAAACCTACCATGCATGGCAGAAGAAACGACAATATATTTTCTGAATATAACGGATTATGGGTTTGATACATATGAATGACTTCATAATACTCTCCGTAAGGATCCATATCTATGTAAAATAATAGAACATAAAATGCAATTCCAAGAGATAGCGTTAATACCAAAGAAATTTCTGGATATTTTTTCTTTTTCGAAAACAAATTCCAACAATTCAATACTGTAAGTATTACTGGTACACCCATAAAAAGAAAAAGATAACCACAAATCATTAATGTTTCCATATTACTATCCTTTCATAATTCGATTCTTTACGATTGCAACTACATTCAAAGTAATTGTAACTACAGACAATGTAACAGCAGCAAAAATGACTGCTCCAATCGTATCTTCAATTGCTGCAAAATCTCTTATATTCACACGATCTCCGATTTCTAAAAACTGAAAACACAAGGAAATGACACATAAACTAAAACTGAAACCAGAAAGCACATGAACATTCTGCTTCTTTTTACTTTTAATTGCCCCAAACGCCAATCCCCATGCAATAAAACCAAAGACGATACTACCAATATTCCAAATCATATGATGCCCTCCTTCTTATTCTACATCCTCCTCATCTTCTACATACTCTAAGATATCTCCAGGCTGACACTGCAGTGCTTTACAAATCGCATTCAAGGTTTCCAATCGCACAGCCTTTGCCTTTCCGTTTTTTAGAATTGACAAATTTGCTAGTGTAATATCTACTTCTTTAGCCAACTCTGTCAGACCTTTTTTTCGTTTCGCCATCATGACATCTAAATTAATTCGAATCGCCATATTATCACTCCAGTCCTAAATAGTAAAATCATTTTCCTCTTTATAGCCTACCGCTTCTTCAAACACAAAGCTCAACACTTTGCTGAACAGTCCTGCAATGGTAAATACCAATATTACTACCAACATAGCAGGCGTCACATAGACTATGGTTCGAACAATAGACATCAATACGATAAAAAAACTCCACTTGCACATCTTATCCAAACTCACTACATTTTCTCGCACAAAACAATCATTATTTACTACGGTTTTAAACATTCTACGAAGTTCACGTAAAATCGCAATCGCTGCAATACCAAGTACAAAATAAATAATAAGCGCCTCTCCGTAGTGGTCATGTAATTTTTGTGAAAATGCACCTAATACCTTAATGGTGATTGGTAATGATGCCGTTACTGCAATACCACTAAAAAACATAAAATCTAATACATATTTTGTAAATTTAATCAAATTATCTCTTTTCATAAGGCTATCCCTTTCCCCTTTAGATATTCTATCTTTAATTGGATAATACTACCATATAAATTGTAAGTCAATATTTATTTATCGAAATTCGATAAATAAATATTATTTCTCGATAACAAGATAGACATATATATACAATAAAAAAGTGCATAATGGAGAATTTCTCTCCATTATGCACTTCTTTTTATTTACTCTATATTGCCTTATCAAACATCATCAAAATTTCCTGCATCAAAGGTTCATCCAATTCCATCCACTCTCGACGATCCACCTTATCTATGTAGCATTTTGCAGCATCCTCACCCTGCTCATCTAATACTTTTAAATATACCTCTTTTACATCCGTACGAACCATTCTCGCCTTATCCGAATTCACAGGATAACTATGTGCTCGATCTGTATACACTTTAAAAACAAATCTGTCATCATCACCAAATCTGTCATAATAGCGACCATATCCATTTTCTGTATGTATAGTTTCATCATCCAAACTGTGAATCACCATTACTCTTGCTTTACTATTTGCAAATCCATCACACACACTGATGCCTGCATATTTTCTCCAACAGATTTTCTCATAAAGCAAAACATAAGGCATCAAAAGTGTTACTGCCTTTCCCATATGTACTTCACTATACTGTTTTAGTAATCCAGCAGTCGTATCAAAACCTGATATACTCACAACTGCTTTCACATCAGGATGAAACTTCAAAACACTGCCTACACAGTATCCGCCCCAACTATGTCCCATCAACATAATTGGTAAACCATTATACTCTGCTTGATTTTTTACAAATGTTAACACATGGTCTAAATCCGCAAGTCCTTGTGCGAATCCACCTACTTTTTCCCCTTCACTTTCTCCGTTTCCAGTTGCATCATAGGTAAATATTGCATATCCACGATTTGCAAAATAGTGACACAAATCCAAGTAATTACGATGACTTCCACACAAACCATGCACCACAACCAATACTGCCTTTGGAACAATCCCCTTTTTCTGATACTTGTATGCTGCAAGCTTATGACCCTTATTGGAAATCACCTCACATCTTTGCAATTCCAAGTTTGGAAAATCCTCTATCTTATAAGCTGCATATTCTCTTAACTCATAGCGTCTTCCGAACTCACCATTGTAAATTGCCATAGTCACACATGGTAATACGATTACAAATATAATAATTAGCGCAATGCCTATTATAGTCATTTTTTCACTCCTTTTATATATCATAAAAGACTCTGTCCAATATTGGACAGAGTCTCTAGGATTTCTAATTCATAAAAATTAGTGATGGAATAAACGAATTCCTGTAAAGCTCATTACCATATCATATTTGTTACATGTCATGATAACATGATCATCACGAACAGATCCACCTGGCTGTGCTACATATTTAACACCGCTCTTCTTTGCTCTTTCGATGTTGTCACCGAATGGGAAGAATGCGTCAGAACCAAGTGCTACGTCTGTGTTTTTGTCTAACCAAGCACGTTTTTCTTCTGCTGTAAATACTGCTGGTTTTACTTTGAAGATATTTTCCCAAGCACCATCAGCAAGTACATCCATGTAGTCTTCGCCCATGTAAAGGTCGATAGCGTTGTCACGGTCTGCACGTTTGATACCGTCTACGAACTGAAGTCCAAGTACCTGTGGAGACTGACGTAACCACCAGTTATCAGCCTTGCTACCTGCAAGACGTGTACAGTGGATACGAGACTGCTGTCCAGCACCGATACCGATTGCCTGTCCGCCTTTTACATAACATACAGAGTTTGACTGTGTA
>JAZQZJ010000003.1:0-34110 GCA_045633955.1 Agathobacter sp.
AGTTCTCGAAGTTATCGATTACAAAGCTTGCACAAGAAAAGATATGAAGACTGGCGAAGTTACACCAAGTGGACTTCCAAGTTCTAACGTATTCTACTATGTATTAAATGATGATGCATGGTGCTGCGTACGTCCTTCAGGTACAGAACCAAAGATTAAATTCTACTTCGGTATCAAAGGAACATCTCTTGAAGATGCAAATGCAAAGAACGAAGCTTTGAAAAAAGCTACTATGGCTATGTTTCAGTAGAAAATAGTTTATAAAAGAATAAAATCTACAGACAGAGGAAGAGTTTTTCTTCCTCTGTCTTAGAATGTGTAAAATAAAAAGGAAAAAGTAGTATTATGATGAAAGTATTCATTTGTCCAAGTTGTGGATGGGTACGATTAGTATCGAGACGAAGTGTGGTGGAGTGTCACAAATGTGGAAATGAACAGATGAAACTCTGCAACTTGTCAATGAAAGAATATACAGATATGTCAGAGAAAGAAAGAGAAGACTATCTGAAAGGTTGGATGTACATCCAAAGCAAGAAAAAAGGATAATAATATGGCAGATAAACGTAAAAAATCAAAACAGAAAAGTAAAGTGACGAAAAGGCAGCAACAGAAACGCAAGTTGATTTTCCTTGGCATTGAGTTGGTTTGTTTACTTTTTTTATTAGGTATACTTTATGTTTGGTCTGTTGTTGGAAAAATAGATGTGAATCCTTTTGCTTGGGGAGATGCCGGAATCAATGAAGATTTGGCAAATGATACCCTCTTAAAGATGAAAGGATATACCAACATTGCGTTGTTTGGATTGGATAATCGCGAATCAGGGTCTTATGATACAGGGCATTCTGATACAATTATTGTAGCAAGTATTCACAATGAAACACGTGAAGTGCGATTGATGTCAGTGTATCGAGATACTTATCTAAGGGTGGATAGCGATGAGACCTATAGTAAAGCCAACAATGCATATTACAGAGGTGGCCCAGAACAAGCAGTAAAAATGCTAAATTCAAATCTAGATTTAAATATTACGGAGTATGTGTGTGTTGACTGGGCAGCGTTGGTACAGGCGATTGATGCCTTAGGTGGTGTGGAAATTGAAATTACAGCACAGGAAGCAGAGTTGATTAATGCCTATATATTTGAAATAGATGCAATGATGGGAACTACAAGCCCAGCTGTGTATGGAGATGGTGTGAAAACATTAACAGGTGCACAAGCAACTTCTTATGCTCGTATTCGTAAAACTGCTGGAGATGACTTTAAACGTTCTTCCCGTCAGCGTATTGTGATAGAAGCGATGCTAAATAAAGCAAAGACAGCAAGTGTTGGTACTTTATTAGATATTTGTAATGTGGTATTTGATGATATTTCTACGAGTTTAGAATTATCGGAAATTCTTGGTTTGGCAATGCATGTAAAAGAATATCAGATTGTATCTACATCAGGATTTCCATTTGAGATGACTACAAGGCAGATGTCTAAAATCGGTGATTCCGTAATACCGATTGTTTTGGAGAATAATGTCAAACAATTACATTTGTATTTGTTTGGCACGGAAGGCTATGAAACCTCAAATACCGTAAAACATATTAGTAATACTATTATAGAAAAGAGTGGTGTGGATGCTAGTACATCTTCGATTAACACCGATGGATACAATGACACCGCAGGGCAGAGTGGTACGGATTTTAACTAAAGTTTAATTTAAATTTAACAATACAACATACTTTAAAGGAGCGAAATGATATGAATGCAAATGTAATCGAACAAATCAATGCAACCAATCAGAAGTACTTAAAGAATTTAGTTGGAAAAGATATTCCGCAGCGTTTGAAAGATCAGTTAAACAATATGGATTGGTCTTGTTTGAATATGTTGGAGCAGAAGGAGCAGAAACGTGGAACTTTTGAGCCACTTGGTGCTATGGAAATTCCTGAGATAAAAGAACGCGAAGCGGAATTCAAAGCCATTGGTATTGAAGCTATGAAACAATGTAAAGTTGCTGCAGTTCTTTTGGCTGGCGGTCAGGGAACCCGCCTTGGATTTGATAAAGCAAAGGGTATGTATAATATTGGGGTTACAAAAGACCTTTACATTTTTGAACAGTTGATTCGCAATTTGCAGAAGGTTGTAGAAGAAGTGGGTGCAGATATTCCTTTATATATTATGACAAGTGATAAGAATGACAAAGATACTCGCGAATTCTTTGTAGAACATGATTACTTTGGTTATAACAAAGAGTTTATTAAATTCTTTGTGCAGGAAATGGTTCCAGCAGTAGATTTTGATGGTAATGTATTGATTGAGGCCGAAGATTCCTTGGCAATGTCTCCAAATGGCAATGGTGGATGGTTCAAATCCATGGTAAAAGCTGGTTTGGATAAAGATATGAAAGAAAAAGGCGTAGAATGGCTTGATGTATTTGGAGTAGATAATGTATTGCAGAGAATTGCAGATCCAGTGTTTGTGGGTGCTACGATACAGTCTGGTTGTGTTAGTGGTGCAATGGTTGTTCGTAAAAATGATCCATATGAAAAAGTAGGTGCTCTCTGTTTAGAAGATGGACATCCATCTATCGTGGAATACTATGAACTTACTCCTGAAATGGCAGAGGCAAAGAGTGAAACAGGTTCCTTATTATATGGATTTGGTGTTATTTTAAATTACTTATTTGGTTTAGATACCCTGCTTGATATTGAAAGACAGCAGATGCCATTACATATTGTAGAAAAGAAAGTGCCATATATTGATGAAAATGGCGTTTTCGTAAAACCAGAGATTCCAAATGCATATAAATTTGAGACTTTAATTGTAGATATGATTTTTATGATGGAAAATTGTTTGTCTTACGAAATCGAAAGAGAAAAAGGATTTGCACCAATTAAAAATCCTACTGGTGTGGATTCGGTAGAATCTGCGAGAGCTTTGTTGCAGCAGAATGGTATTGAAATTTAATAATTTTTATAGACCTTTTATAAAACAGACACATTCTATCCATATTTTGTGGATAGAATGTGTTTGTTAGATTATACAGGAAGGTGAAAACATGGAATATAATTATAATAACTACAATCCGTATGAAAATACATATCAGCAGGAGCCTCCTCGTAAAAAGAGGAGTGGATTTGAAGGTTTTGGTGTAACACTGATAAAAACAGTTACCATTGCTTTAGTATTTGGTCTTGTGTCTGGTGCGACGGGTGCTGCGGTGTTACGTTTTAGCGGAGTGAATATAGGGATTACTGAGGATATAGATAAACAGGGTGATGATAAGGATTTTGATGGCAAAAATTCTTCAGATGAAGGCGAAAACACTATAAAAGAGAACGCCAATACGCTGCAACAGACCAACACTGATGCGACGGTTGGAGTTATAATGGATGTTTCTGATATTGTAGAAAGTACAATGCCTTGTGTTGTTGCTATTAATAATACAGGGGAAGTGACTTATCAGGGGATATGGGGACAGACCTATACCCAGGAAAGTCAGAGCGCAGGGACAGGATTTATTGTAAAGCAGGATAAGTTATATATCTATATTGCAACCAACAATCATGTAGTAGCAGATGCGACAAAATTAGAGGTGCAGTTTTGCGATGGAGCCATCGTGGAGGCAGAGATAAAGGGAACTGTGGCTTCCAAGGATTTGGCAGTAATAAAGGTTGCTGTGAATCAGATAGAAAAAAGTACGCTTCGGGATATTCGTATTGCTACACTAGGAGATGCCAATGAATTAGAGGTTGGAGAAGCAGCAATTGCCATAGGAAATGCCCTTGGATATGGACAATCTGTAACGACTGGTGTCATTAGTGCTACGGGACGCTCAGTAACAGTGCAAGATCCTTCAACAGGTACTTATGTGGTAAATAATAATCTTGTTCAGACTGACGCAGCTATTAATCCAGGGAACAGTGGTGGTGCTCTTTTAAATATTGAAGGTGAAGTAGTCGGCATTAACTCTGTAAAATATGCAGATACAGATGTAGAAGGTATTGGTTATGCAATTCCAATCAATGATGCGATGTTGATTATCAACAAGTTAATTGAAGGGGAAAAGATTGATGAATCTCAATCCGGTTATTTGGGGATTCAAGGACAAGATAGTAATTTAGGAGCTTATGTACATTCAGTGTTCCGAGGTTCTGCGGCGGAAAAAGCAGGCATTCAGGCTGGAGACATTATTATAGAATTTGAAGGTTATGATATTGCGACCATGAGCCAATTGAAAGAACTTCTAAGCTATTATCCGGCTGGAGAAGAAGTGGATTTTGTGATTCTTCGCCCTGTGGAAGGAGAAGAGTACAAAGAGATGGAAATTTCGGTGATTTTAGGAGATTCTAGTATTATACCGGAATAGATAGTAAAAGGTTACGTTCATAGAATGTCTATGGACGTACTTTTTTGTTTTGAGAGGAAAGAAGTTGGTTAATATTTTGCGAAATGGTAGTTTTCTGATTTGAAATATATTATAATATATAGTTGTAATTGAATTTTTGACTGTGATTATGAAGATTTAATTGGTGTAATATAATTTGGGAGGAATAGGAATGAAATATGACTATTTGGTAGTTGGTGCGGGGCTTTATGGTGCGGTTTTTGCGCAGAAAGCAAAAGAAGCAGGAAAAACCGTATTGGTGATTGATAAGCGTCCGAATATTGCGGGGAATGTTTATACAGAAGAGATGGAAGGAATCAATGTGCATATTTATGGAGCACATATCTTTCATACGAATAATAAAACGGTTTGGGACTACATTACAAAATTTGCTGAGTTTAACCGTTTTACCAATTCTCCAGTGGCAAATTATAAAGGAGAGTTATACTCTCTGCCATTTAATATGTATACCTTTAATAAGATGTGGGGTGTAGTTACACCGGAAGAAGCGGCAGCTAAAATTGAAGAACAGAAAGCAGCAGCTGGAATTACAGAACCACAGAATTTAGAGGAACAGGCGATTAGTCTGATTGGTACGGATATTTACGAAAAATTAGTAAAAGGTTACACGGAAAAGCAATGGGGTAGACCATGTAATGAATTACCAGCTTTCATTATTAAAAGACTTCCGGTTCGTTTGACATTTGATAATAACTACTTCAATGCACTTTATCAGGGTATTCCAATTGGTGGTTATACCAAGATGGTGGCAAATCTCTTAGATGGAATTGAAGTAAAACTTGGTGTGGATTACTTGGAGAACAAAGCAGAATATGATGCAATGGCAGATAAAGTTGTATACACGGGTGCTATTGATGCATACTTTGATTATAAATTAGGTGCTTTGGAATATCGTTCGGTTCGATTTGATACCGAAGTATTGGATGTGTCAAACTTCCAGGGGAATGCAGCAGTAAACTATACCGATGCCGAGTCGCCATATACACGTATCATTGAACATAAGTGGTTCGAATTTGGAAAGGATGCCGACGGAAATGATCTTCCAAAGACAGTCATCAGCCGTGAATATAGTTCTGAATGGAAAGTTGGAGATGAGCCATACTATCCAGTAAACGACGAAAAGAATGGTGCTCTTTATACGCAGTATAAGGAATTAGCGGACAAAGAGACAAATATTATCTTTGGCGGACGTTTGGGCGAATATAAGTATTATGACATGGATGCGGTGATTGCAAGTGCCTTATCTATGGCAGAGAAAGAACTGGAATAAAGTTCATGGTAAAGAAATGTAAAAGAAATTAAGCGAAATGCACAAAAATACAGTTGTATACATGTGTGATTTGTCTAAAATACGGATTGTCTTCCTATTTTTTTCGTATTATAATTCGATTGTTACTTGAAAATTGTTGAAAAATAGGAGATAATGATGTTTACGAATAGAGGATTTCTCTTACAATATGCAAAATTTGCAATCGTAGGAATCACAAGCCTCATGGTCGATTACGGGGTATTGGTGTTTTTAACAGAAAACACCACGTTTGGTTTGGATTATTTTCAGGCCAGTGCGTTTTCATATACAATTTCCATTTTTGTGAACTATATTTTAAGCATAAAATATGTGTTTCATGGAAGGGAAGACATGAGTAGAATGAAGGAAGCTAGCATCTTTTTTGTGTTAAGCCTTATAGGGCTTTTCTTAACACAGGCAGTGATGTGGTTTGCGGTAGAGTGCCTTGGCATTTATTATGCAATAGCAAAGCTTTTATCAACACTTATGGTAACAAATTACAATTATATATCCCGTAAAAAGTTCTTGGAATAAAACTAGAGTAGATAAAGAAGAGGGGGAAAATATGAACAACCTAAAGGAAATATGGACAAATTTTGTGGCGTGGTTTAAAGGTTTGGATAATTGGACAAAGATAGCAGGTTCTATTTTTGGACTTACTAGTATCTTTACGATTTGGATGCTGTGGACAGTTGCATCATTAAATATGTTGCCGATGAAGTATTTGATTCTTGTAATCCTGTTGGTTGTTTTTTTATTGTTTGGTGCATTTTGGACACTGTTTTTACCACAGTTTCCTGCAAAAGATGGTAAAGAAGCAAAGCCAGTAAGTAAGAGCAAAAGAATGACCTATCGCTTAATTGGTTTAGTTTTGGCGCTTTGTATTGTGCTTGTGGATGCTGTTGGAATCAAGATGATTGGTGAGTTGCAGGGTGCGATTGGTGATGTAACCGGTGGCGATGAAGAAGGAGTAGCATATGACATCGTTGGTGTATATGTTAGAGCTGATGATACTGCTGCAGAGTTAAAAGATGTATCTGCTTATGATTTAGGTGTAAGTTATTCTTATAGTAAGGAAAGTGTCGAAACAGCTGTTACTATGATGAATACAGCTTTTGAAAAAGAACTAACTTGGAATGAATATGAGACTGTATTGGATTCTGTAAATGCATTATTGCTGGGCGAAACGGATGCAATTTTAATGAATGTTTCTTATGTAGCTGTTTTAAGCGGCATGGAAGGATATGAAGGTGTTGCAAGCTTAATTAAAGTAGTCCATGAATTTAAGATGGAAGATACAAGTGCTCCAGTTATTAATCTTTCTACAAAACCAGAAGATGTAACAAAAGAACCATTTATTGTGTATGTAAGTGGTAATGATACAGACTATTCATTGAAAAATCAGCGTAGTGACGTAAACATCTTAGCTGTTGTAAATCCAGTAACAAAACAGGTATTGTTGATTAATACACCTAGAGATTACTATGTTGAATTAACAGGTTCTAGAGTTGCTGATGGACAGAGAGATAAACTTACTCATTGTGGTATTTATGGTATTGAATGTTCGATGGCAACCTTGGGCAATTTATATGACCAGGATGTTCATTACTATGCACAGGTAAGCTTTGTTGGATTCAAACGTCTGATTGATGCAATGGGTGGTATTACAGTATATTCAGATGCCTCATTCTTTGCTTCGGAAAGCAAGACTCAGATTCAAAAAGGTGAAAACAATTTGAACGGTGAAGAAGCACTTGGATTTGTTCGTGAAAGATATAATCTTCCAGATGGAGATAATGCACGTGGCCGTCATCAGATGGCAGTTATTCAGGCGATTGTAAAGAAAGCGGCTTCTGGTGCAATTCTTACTCGCTATAGTAGTATTTTAGAGAGTATGGGTGGCTGTTTTGGAACAAACCTTACAGATGATGAAGCATCTAAATTAGTAAAGATGCAGCTTGATGATATGGCATCTTGGAATATTAAGAGTTTTTCTGTAATGGGTTCAGGTTCTGGTGAAAAGAATTACTGTTACTCAATTCCAGGACAGAAGGTTTATGTATTACCACAGAATGATGCGTTTGTAAATCATGCAAAAGGTTTGATTGATAAAGTATTTGCTGGAGAAACAATAACAGATGAACATTTAGTTCTTCCACTACAGTAAAATAGATTTTTAAGAATTTTATAAAATTCATTGAAAAGAGGTGCAAAGCACCTCTTTTTTTGTTAGAATAAGTATTAGTGAAAATATGTCCAAAAGGACTAGAAATCGTGGAGGTAAAAAGATATGGGAGCAAAAAGACTTCGTACACGTGATGAGATTCCTGCACAGTACAAATGGAATATGCAAGATATGTTTGCATCTGACGAGTTATGGGAAGAAGAAGCACAGCTTCTTTTAGATTTAGCAAAAGAAATAGAAGGTTATAGAGGAAGACTTTCAGAAAGTGCAGCTGTTTTATTAGAGTTCATGAAGAAATCAGATGAATTGGATTATCATGCAGAACGCGTGATTGTATATGCAAATCAGAAATATCATGAAGATACTGCTGTTTCAAAATATCAGGCGTATTCTGCAAAGGCAGATACGATTGGGGTTACTGTTTCTAGTGCAGTTTCCTATATGAATCCAGAGATTCTTGCAATGGATGAAGCGGTTTTGGAGCAGTTCTATAAAGATGAACCAGAATTAGAACATTACCGCAGAGTAATTGAGCAGATTCTTCGTGCAAAAACACATACGCTTTCAGCAGAATTGGAGGGTGTTTTAGCACAGGCTAGAGATATGGCAAACGTGCCATCGAATATTTTCTCTATGTTTAATAATGCAGACTTAAAATTCCCATCGGTACGTGATCTGGAAGGAAATCGTATTCAGATTACACATGGAAATTATATTTCTTTAATTGAAAGTACAGATAGAGGCCTTCGTAAGAATGTATTCCGTGCAATGTATAGTGAATACAAAAAACATGCCAATACAGTAGCTGCGATGTTCCAGGGACATTTGAAACAGGAAAGCTTTTATGCAAAAGTTCGCAATTTCCCTAGCGTACGTGCAATGCATTTACACAGTGGTAATATTCCTGAAAGTGTATATGATAATCTGATTGAAACAGTGCACAAACATCTTCCATCAATGCATCGCTATGTAGCACTTCGTAAAAAGCTATTAGGTTTAGATCGTTTGCACATGTTTGATCTTTATGTACCAGTAGTTGAAGAAACAGGTAAGAGCTATCCATATGATGAAGCTAAAGAAATTGTAAAAGAAGCGTTAGTACCAATGGGAGAAGATTATGTAAACGTAGTTTCTGCTGGTATGGACAAAGACTGGGTAGATGTTTACGAAAATCAGAATAAACGTAGTGGTGCGTATTCCTGGGGCGCATATGGTACACATCCATATGTACTTTTAAATCATCAGGATAATTTAAATAGTGTATTTACATTGGCTCATGAAATGGGACATGCAATGCATAGTTATCTTTCTGATAAAAAGCAGAGTATCACATATGCAGGTTATTTGATTTTCGTAGCAGAAGTAGCATCTACATGTAATGAAGCACTTCTTATGCATCATTTATTGGAAACAACTACAGATGAAAAAGAACGTAAGTACTTAATTAACCATCAGTTAGAAAGTTTCCGTGGTACATTGTTCCGTCAGACAATGTTTGCAGAATTTGAGAAAATCGTTCATGACAGAATGGCAGCAGGCGAAAGTTTGACAAAAGATGATTTATGTCAGATTTATCATGATCTTAATGTTATGTATTATGGTCCTGATATCATTGTTGATGAAGAAATTGACTATGAATGGATGAGAATTCCTCATTTCTATACATCTTTCTATGTATATCAGTATGCGACTGGATATTCTGCAGCAATTGCATTCTCTAAGAAAATCTTAGAAGAAGGAAAACCAGCGGTAGACCGTTACATTGATAAATTCTTAAGCGGTGGCGGATCCAAAGATCCAATCGATTTATTGAAAGATGCTGGTGTAGATATGAGTACACCGGCTCCAGTAGATGATGCGCTCAATGTATTTGAATCATACCTCGAAATGTTCGAGCAGATGGTGTAGGAGGACAAGATGGAAAGGATCAAGAGCTTTCAGATTAATCATAATATTTTAGAGCCAGGTTTTTATATTTCCAGAGAAGATGATAATGTGATTACATATGATCTTCGTACCAGAAAGCCTAATGCAGGAGATTACATGGATAATGCAACTATGCACTCTTTGGAGCATATGTTTGCGACTTATTCCCGTAATTCCAAGGTGGCTGAGAAGGTAGTTTACTTTGGACCAATGGGGTGTCAGACTGGATTTTATTTCTTAGTAAAGGATTTGGCTCCTGTGGAAGTGTTTGAGTTAACCAAACAGATTTTAGCAGATATTTTGGCGTATGAAGGCCCTGTATTTGGGGCATCTGCTATCGAATGTGGAAATTATGCAAATTTGGATTTGGAATTAGCAAAAACAGAAGCAGCTAGATACTTAGAAGTATTAAATGCTCAGGCAAATATGGAATTTACCTATCCAGAATAAGGGGGATAACGATATGAGAATCGGTATTATTGGTGCAATGCAGATGGAGGTAGACAACTTAAAAGAAGCTATGGAAAATCAGTCCGTAGAAGTTGTCAGTGGTGTAAGTTTTGTCAGTGGTAACGTTGGTGATGTAGAAGTAGTTGTAGCAATGTGTGGCGTTGGAAAAGTATTTGCAGCAATTTGTGCAGAAGCTATGATTTTAAAATACAGCCCGGACATGGTGATTAACGTAGGTGTAGCAGGTACCCTCACCAAAGACTTGAGTGTATGTGATGTTGCCGTTGCTACAGATGTTTTCCAGCACGATATGGATACTTCTGCATTAGGAGATCCAGTTGGACTTATTTCTGGTTTGAACCAGATTTACTTCCCAACAGATGAAAAAATGGTAAAACTTCTTTGTGAAGTATTAAAGGATAAAGGTATCAATTATGTAACTGGACCAATTGCAACAGGTGATTTGTTTATGCATGATCCTGAGAAAAAAGCACAGGTTCGCAATGACTTCCGTGCTATTGCAGCTGAAATGGAAGGCGGCAGTATTGGCCATGTATGTACCGTAAATAAGGTGCCATTTGCAGTACTTCGTTCTATTTCTGATGGAGACGGCGGAGCAATGGATTATCAGACATTTGCGGAAAAAGCAGCTGTAGTTTCTAGTGAGGTAGTATTAGAATTTATTGCAAGATTATAAATCATCATGGATGTAATTACATAAATATGGTGTCGCACTCATATATATGGAAATAAAAGCATATAGGTGAGTGAATGAGATCAGCGATAAAAAACATATGTAAATCAATCAAAGAGTCGATGCAGGAGGTGTCCACATGGATGCAGGCGTTGACTCTTTTTGTGTGTCTGCTTCTGGCTGTGTACTTAGGAGATGCAGCGGTTATAGCAAGCAGTTCCTATGGAGAACGAGAGCTCCCAATCTATTCTGTAAAAACAGAAGAGAAAAAAATAGCCTTATCATTCGATGCCGCCTGGGGGGCTGAAGATTTTGGCCAAATCATGGAAATTTTAGATAAACATAATGTAAAGACCACATTTTTCATGACCGGAGAATGGGTGGAGAACTATCCAGAGTGTGTGAAAACATTAGTAGAGAAAGGGCATGATTTGGGAAATCACAGTGCTACTCATCCAGATATGACTACATTGTCAAAGGAAAAGCAAAGAGAACAGATTCTAGCAGTTCATAGTGCGGTAAAGAAACTTACAGGATATGAAATGGAGCTTTTTCGTCCTCCATATGGTGCATATAACAATGATGTAATCCGAACCTGTTACGAAGTGGGATACTTTCCAATTCAATGGAATGTTGATTCTCTTGATTGGAAAGACTACGATGCAGCCACCATCATATCTAAAGTATGTAATCACAAAGATTTGGATTGTGGTTCCATCATTCTTTGTCACAATGGTGCGAAACATACTGCTGAGGCATTAGATGAGATGTTAATAAATCTAAAAAATCAAGGGTATGAAATTGTGCCCATATCCCAGCTAATCATCCGAGAAAACTTCCATATGGATGTGACGGGAAAACAGATAGCAGATGAATAAACCTTTACATTCTTGAAAACGTGAGCTATAATTTATGTTTGTAGCAAAAATTAAGTAGAAAAAGGTTATGTACAGATGAAAGAAATAGGATTTATTAAGAAATTAATTGAGTGGATTCAGACGCTCTCTGCTACACAGATAGCAGTAGGAGGAACGGCAGCTGCACTTGTAGTAGCAGGTGCTATTGGTGGAATTGCACTTTCAGATGCTTTAGATACATCGGGAAGTGGAAATGGAACAGAAAGTACAGAATGTACCTATGCTTCAGAGACCTTATTTCCAGGAATTGGAGAGGATGAAACAGAGGTAACAGAAGAGAGCCAAATGCTTGAAGATATAGTGGTGCATATTACTACGACTTCTATTGAAAAAGATCTTAAAATTAAGATTGTAGACGAAAATGAAAATTTGGTGACTGGATTCCCATTTGTAATTACCTTAACACCAGAGGATTCTGAGGAAGGCGAAGAGTATGAAGACTCAGATATGGATGGTATCATCCATGTTCAGGATATAGAAGGTGGAAATTATATTGTTTTATTACAAGAATTAGAGGGAATTGTAATAGAAGAAAATGAGATTCTTGCTGAAGTTAAGTCAGAGATTGCATATGAAAAGGTTGAAATCGAAAACGAAATTAAAGATGAAAGCCAAATCAACGCATCTGTAGAAGATACAGCAAATAATAATGTTGTAATTGAAACTCCAATTGTGGATACGATTATGTTAGTAGAAAGTACCGTTTCCGTTACTACTGTACCAAAAACACAGGTAGATATGGAACTTTTCCAAACTTCAGTAGTAAGCGGTGAGCGTAATGAGGTGCTTTTAGAACAGACGAAGGTTGAAATGGGTACAGGAGGAGATACACAGGTTCCAGAGAATAGTGAAACACCAGATGTGCCACAGCAGCCGGAGAATGGTGGAACACCAGATGTGCCACAGCAGCCAGAAACTGGCGGAACACCAGATGTGCCACAACAGCCAGAAACTGGCGGAACACCAGATGTGCCACAGCAGCCAGAAACTGGCGGAACACCAGATGTGCCACAGCAGCCAGAAACTGGCGGAACACCAGATGTGCCACAGCAGCCAGACAATGGTGGAATTCCAGAAGGCCAAGCAGGTGAAACGGTAGAACCTGAAATTGGTGGCGGTTCAACTCCGGTAGTTAGCAGAGGTTATTCTTATAATTCGACAGGTGTTACACAGACTGTGACCGTTGCAAGTGCAAAAGTATCGATACCAAAGATGGTGACATTATATACTGTTGGAAATGAAAAATCGAAAACAGCAGAGATCCTTTTAAATATAGAAGATAATAATCAGCTGATTTTGTCTTATACATGGGCAGTTTCAGATAAGAATGTAGCAGATTTAAAAGTTGCTGATAATAAGATGTCGGCAGTGGTTTCGACAAAAGCAGAAGGAAAAACAACAGTTGTAGTTTCTTTTGTATATAAGTCAGGTGTAAATGGGGAAACAAATACGTATGATTTAGTCTGTGAGGTAAATGTAGTAAAACCAACAGATACTGAAACACAGTTGAAGGATTTGAATGGAAATCCATTATATTTAGATGGAACTGCAAAACAGATTGCTACACCAGTAGATTTTGAGCAGGCAACAGAATTCTACGGTAATCCAAAATATACAGGTTGGCAGTCTATTGATGGCTATTTATATTATTATACAATAGATAATAAACCTGCGACGGGAATACAGATTATCGGTGGAGTTACTTATGAATTCCATGAAGATGGAACTTTGAAAGAAAGTGCTCAGAGTGTAGGTATTGATGTATCGAAATGGCAGGGAAAAATTGATTGGGCAACTGTAGCTAGTGCGGGAATTGATTTTGCAATTATTCGTTGCGGATATCGTGGTTCTTCTACAGGTGTTATTGTTGAAGATCCTTATTTTAGAGAAAATATTAAAGGTGCAACTGCTCATGGTATTAAGGTTGGTGTATATTTCTTTACACAGGCAATCACTCAAGCAGAAGCGATAGAAGAAGCGAGTACAGCAATTGCTTTGGTGCAAGGATACAAATTGAACTTCCCTATTTTTATAGATACGGAAGGTTCTGGTGGACGTGCAGATTACTTAAATAAAGCAGATAGAACAGCAATTGTAAAAGCATTCTGCGAAACGGTACGAAATTATGGTTATAAGCCAGGTATTTATGCAAGTAAGTATTGGTATTACGATAATTTGGATGTATCTCAGCTTAGCACATACAATATTTGGGTAGCTCAGTACAATACCGAATGTAATTATTCAGGCAGATATGACATGTGGCAGTATACATCACAAGGTCTTGTGCCAGGAATTAACGGATATGTAGATATGAATATTTGCTATACAAAATATTAAAAATTAGGAAAACCTATACGTATTCTTGCGAATTAAAAATGCCTGTGTTATAATATCTATAATTTATTTGGATAAAATAGATTATGTGGGGAAAATAGGAGAAGAAATTATGACACCTGAAGGATTTTTATTTTCATGTATAGGAGTAGTTCTTTTAATCTGTATCGTAGTTGTTATTACAGTTGCATCTACGGTTACATCAGCTGTTGCAGCAGTAGTAGATGATGAGGATGAAGAAGAATAATTATAAATCTCATATTTTATAGATAAAGGTGATGAGAAAGAGGAGTACATAACAAGACTTCCCAGAGAGAAACATCCATTGGCTGAAAGATGTTTTGAAGTGCGACTTATGGAAGGTAGCTTTTGAACCGAATTGCTGAACAATTTTCATGTAGCAACCAGACACTTGCTGGTCGTGAAGTGAGCAGAAAGTAGGTGATTCCGCTTCGTCCCCGTTAACGGACATGAGGTGTTCGCAATTCACTACGTGAATTACACGATCCGCTGAGGATGCGCAGCTCGCGACAAGGAAGGTGATTGCTTTGCAATCTCGCTCGCACGCTCGAAACTCGCAAGCGGATTTCGATGTGAATGTGCCGACACAAACGAAGGTGGTACCGCGCTAATTCGCCCTTTATGCAATGCATAAAGGGCTTTTTTTGCGTAGCTCGCAGACAAGCGAACACGCATTTTAAAGTTTATGAAGTAATTTACACATAAAAAGGAGTAGAAAATGAGCAAAGAATTAAACAAAACTTACGACCCAAAAGACATTGAAGACAGATTGTATAAAAAATGGGAAGACAACGGTTATTTTCACGCAGAAGTAGACCGTAGCAGAAAGCCTTTCACCATCGTGATGCCTCCACCAAACATTACAGGACAGCTTCACATGGGACATGCGCTTGATAATACGATGCAGGATATTCTTATTCGTTATAAGAGAATGCAGGGATATAATGCTCTTTGGCAGCCAGGAACAGACCATGCTTCTATCGCAACAGAAGTAAAGGTTATCGAAAGTTTAAAAGAACAGGGAATCGATAAAGCAGACCTTGCTCGTGATGGTTTCCTTGAAAAATGTTGGGACTGGAAAGAAGAATACGGCGGACGTATTATCAAACAGCTTAAGAAATTAGGTTCATCTGCAGATTGGGAAAGAGAACGTTTTACTATGGATGAAGGATGTTCTCATGCTGTTTTAGATGTATTCTGTAAATTGTATGAAAAAGGATGGATTTACAAAGGCTCTCGTATCGTAAACTGGTGTCCAGTTTGTCAGACATCGATCTCTGATGCAGAAGTAGAACACGAAGAGCAGGATGGATTCTTTTGGCATATCAATTACCCAGTAGTAGGTGAAGAAGGTCGTTTCGTAGAAGTTGCTACTACACGTCCAGAAACAATGTTTGGTGATACTGCAGTTGCGGTAAATCCAGAAGATGACAGATATAAAGATTTAATTGGAAAGACACTTCTTCTTCCAACAACAGATCGTGAAATTCCAGTAATCGCAGATTCTTATGTAGACAAAGAATTCGGTACAGGCTGTGTTAAAATTACACCAGCACATGACCCTAACGACTTCGAAGTTGGTAAACGTCATGGATTAGAAGAAATCGTAGTTATCGGTGATGATGCAGTTATGAATTCTCTTGCTGGAAAATATGCAGGCATGGACAGATACGAATGTCGTAAAGCTCTCGTAGCTGATTTAGAAGAAATGGGACTTCTTGTAAAAGTAGAACCACATTCACATAACGTAGGTACACACGATAGATGTGGTACTACAGTAGAACCAATGATCAAACAGCAGTGGTTCGTTAAGATGGATGAGATGATTAAGCCAGCAATTGAAGGTGTTAAGAATGGTGAAATCGAACTCCTTCCAAAACGTATGGATAAGACATACTTCAACTGGACAGATAATATTCGTGACTGGTGTATTTCCCGTCAGCTTTGGTGGGGCCATAGAATCCCAGCCTACTATTGTCCAGAATGTGGCGAAATGGTAGTAGCACATGAAAATCCTAATACTTGTCCAAAATGTGGACATCAAGGTATGGATCAGGATGAAGATACACTTGATACATGGTTCTCATCTGCACTTTGGCCATTCTCTACTTTAGGTTGGCCTGATAAAACAGAAGATTTGGATTATTTTTATCCAAATGATGTCTTAGTTACAGGTTATGACATTATTTTCTTCTGGGTAATTCGTATGATATTCTCTGGTTACGAACAGATGGGCAAAGCACCATTCCATACAGTATTATTCCATGGTTTGGTTCGTGACTCACAGGGACGTAAGATGAGTAAATCCCTTGGAAATGGTATCGATCCACTTGAAATTATTGACAAATATGGTGCAGATGCACTTCGTCTTACTCTCATTACAGGTAACGCACCTGGTAATGATATGCGTTTCTATTGGGAAAGAGTAGAAGCATCACGTAACTTTGCGAACAAGGTATGGAATGCATCACGTTTCATCATGATGAACTTAGAAGGCATGGAAATTACAGAACCTGCATTGGATGAACTTCATGCAGCAGATAAATGGATTCTCTCTAAGGTAAATACATTAGCAAAAGATGCTACAGAAAATATGGATAAATATGAACTTGGTATCGCGGTACAGAAAGTTTATGATTTCATCTGGGATGAATTCTGTGACTGGTACATTGAAATTGCAAAAGTTCGTACTTACAAAAAAGATGAAAATCCAGCTTCTGCAAATGCTGCACTTTGGACATTAAAGACAGTTCTTACAGAAGCATTAAGATTACTTCATCCATATATGCCATTCATTACAGAAGAAATTTTCTGTACACTTCATCCAGAAGCAGAAACAATCATGCTTTCTGACTGGCCAGTATACAAAGAAGAATGGAATTTCCCTGCTGAAGAAGCAGCGATTGAACACTGTAAAGACCTTGTAAAAGGTGTTCGTAATGTTCGTACTGAAATGGATGTTCCACCTTCAAGAAAAGCAAAACTCTTTATTGTTTCAGAGGATAAAGCATTAAGAGATACATTTGAAGCAAACAAAGAGGTTTATGTAAATCTTGCATTTACAAATGAAATCACTGTTCAGGAAAACAAAGATGGCATTTCAGAAACAGCAGTTTCTGTAGTGATTCCAGGTGCAGTTGTTTACCTTCCATTAGAAGACTTAGTTGATTTCGAAAAAGAAAAAGAACGTCTTATGAAAGAAAAAGAAAAATTAGAAAAAGAGCTTGCTCGTTCTAAAGGAATGCTTTCAAATGAACGTTTCTTAAACAATGCAAAACCTGAAAAGGTACAGGAAGAAAAAGACAAACTCGCGAAATACGAGCAAATGATGGCACAGGTTGAAGAACGTTTATCACAGTTTAACTAGTGTCTTGCACAGATACAGAGAGTAATGCTATAATTAAAAGACTAGAATGTACGAATTATGGGGAGGTAACATGGAAGTTTCGTTGATGAAAAAGCCAAAGGTAAGAATTTCATATGATGAAATGGAAGCATATTTGCTTCTCCCAACACCGATTGAGGAGGATGCCTATGTTCTTGAGGACATCTTGGAATTATTGAAATCGAATGGTGTTAAGATTGGTATTGATGAGACAAAAGTCGCTGCCATGATTCGTGAACGATTTTTTGATTGTGAATGTTTGGTTGCAAAGGGGATCGACGTCGTAAACGGCGTCGATGCCTACTTTGATTTTCATTTTGATACAAACTTAAATAGAGTTCCTACAATTCGTGAAGATGGCTCTGTAGACTATTGGAGTATTCATTCGGTTGAATTGGTAGAAGAGGGACAGCCAATTGCTACATACCATGAGCCAGTTATGGGATCAAATGGTATGAATGTAAAAGGAAAACTCTTGATGGCAAAGAAAGGGCGTCCATTGCCACCATTAACGGGAAAAGGTTTTGAACGTTCATCAGATAATATACACTATACATCTTTGATGGAAGGAAAAATCGAAATGCAGAAAAATCGTATTTTGATTTCGGCAGTACATGAAGTACATGGAGATGTAGGATTAAGTACGGGAAATATTGATTTTCGAGGCGATGTAATCATTCATGGAAATGTACCTACTGGTGCAGTAATTACTGCAACAGGTAGTATCACTATAGATGGCACGGTAGAAGGTGCATTTATTGATGCAAATAAGGATGTTATTATTCGTGGTGGTATGTTAGGTTCTGGCAGAGGAATGATAAAGTCCAGAGGAAATGTGCATGCCAAGTTTTTGGAATATGCTAATGTAAAAGCAGATGGATGTTTGTATACCGATGCTGCTATGAATAGTGATATTACAGTAAATGATAAAGTGTATTTAAAAGGAAAACATGCCAGCATAGTAGGTGGTATTATTCATGCTGCTACAGGCATTGAAGGCATGAATTTTGGCAATGATTATGGGGTAAAGACAGAAATCTATGTCGGTGTAAACCATAAGTTGAAAAATGAAATGAATTATCATGAAACTTCTGTAAAAGAGGCTCAGGATATGTTAGATAAAATTAATATTGGATTGAAACAAATTGAAGATGCTGTGAGAACGGGCGCTATGAAGGATGCAAATGATCCTCGTAAAGCATCGCTACTTCGTACAAAGATTGTAAAGCAGGCAGAGATTGCCTCCCACATGCAGCAGTTAAATAAAATGAATCAAATCGTAGAAAATGCACAAGAAGCTAGTGTTGACGTGCTTCAGAGTGTATATTCCGGTGTAACGATAGGTATTAACGATGCGGTTCATACGATGAAAGAACGTCAGGAATGTGTTTCATTCAAGGAAAAAGACGGAAATGTAGTAATGTTCTCGTTAAGAGGCGAAATGGTTTAAGAGGTAGTAGAATGATTAATTTTGAAGAAGAATTAAAGAATTTTCAGCCTTCTCTTGAAGTAGAAGAGGCAGAAGCAAATATAATAAATCAGGATTTGACAGATGTATCGGATATTATTACAGAATTGATTCGTGATATGCGAGCATCCAACCCATATTCGTAATTAGAAAGGCGTATCCTATGATTTGTTATAGATGTAACAACGAGGCAGGACGCGAGGATCGATGTCCGGTATGTGGAGCTGACCTTCATATTTTTAACAAAGTAATCCGTTTGTCTAATGTATATTACAATGATGGATTACAGAAGGCACAAGTGCGTAACCTGTCTGGAGCAATTATTAGTTTAAAAAAGAGTTTAAAATTTAATAAATATAATATTGATGCCAGAAACCTATTAGGGCTGGTATATTATGAAATGGGCGAAGTGGTTGACGCCTTAAGCGAGTGGGTAATCAGTAAAAGTTATCAGCAGGATGATAATATCGCAGGAAGATATCTAGATGATTTACGAAAAAATGCAGGACAGTTAGATGCGATTAATCAGACAATCAAGAAATACAATCAGGCCTTGTTATACTGCAAGCAGGATAGTCGTGATTTGGCGATTATCCAATTGAAAAAGGTGCTTTCTTTGAATCCTAGATTGGTAAGAGGCCACCAGCTTCTTGCACTTTTATATTTGCAGGAAGAGAAATATGAAATGGCAAAGAAATCCTTGCGTAATGCCGGTAAAATTGACGCCAACAATACCACTACTCTTCGTTATTTAAAAGAAGTAAATAACAAGATAAAAGAAAAAGGTGGAAATAAAAAGAAAAAAGAGGATGAGCTGATTTCATATCAGAGTGGTAATGAAACTATTATCATGCCTAGCCGTTTTCAGGATTCTTCCCTTGGTTCTACCATGACATACTTATTAATCGGCTTGGTGGTTGGTATCTTGGTGATTGGATTTTTGGTGGTACCTGGTGTGCGCAATAGCGTAAAACAGGAAATGAACGACCAGATGGTGGCGGCGAATGAAACATTATCTGAGAACGCCCATACAATTGCTGACTTAGAGAGAAAAGTAGCAGAGCTGAGCGAAAGAGTAGCAACTTACGAAGGTCAGGGAGCAGCACTTCCAGAACAGACAGCTAGCTATGAAGCATTGCTTTCTGCTTATGTAGCATATATTGGAAATGACCATTTGACAGCTGGTACGAGTCTTGAACTCGTGGATACCGAGCTGCTTACGGATAATGCAAAAGCAGTATATGATACTATTTGGGAAACGGTATCCGAAACCTATTTTGCACAGCTTTACAACAATGGATATAACAGTTATACCGCAGGTAATTATGAAGAAGCCATTACAAGTTTGCTTGCTGTTGTAAATCAAGATAAAGATTACAGAGATGGGAATGCAATTTATTATTTAGCGCAGGCATATAATCGAGCAGGACAAATGGAATCTGCAAGACCATATTATCAGTATATTATTGATAATTATCCAAACACAGAAAAGGCAACAACAGCCCGTAACTACTTAAATGCACAGTAAATACAAAAGACGTGAAGAGAGATACTCTTTACGTCTTTTTTTATGCATATATTTTGCAAAAAAGGAGGATTTATGGAATATGAAAAAATGCCTGGTGAAAATTATCAGGTACATGGACGAACCTTAATCTTTTACATGCCAAAAGAGTTGGATCATCATGTAGCTCAGTATTTGTGTAAGGAGGTAGACTTGCTGGTAGAAAGCTTTATGGTGACAGAATTGATTTTGGATTTTGAGAAAACACAGTTTATGGATAGTTCTGGAATTGGAGTGATAATCGGAAGAGGAAAAAATATGCAGTTTCGTGGTGGAAAAGTATATGCTGCACATATGGGAAAACGGGTGAAAATGATTTTTGACTCGGCAGGATTGGAACGTATGATAGAAATTCTATAGAGAAGGAGGGGGTAAAAATGGATTATAGAATAGATTGCAAAGCGGAAGAAAAAAAAGGTGTGACAAATCATGCCTATATCACATTTGATGCAAAGTCAGTAAATGAAAGTTTTGCGCGTATGGTGGTAATGGCATTTATGACAGATATGAATCCTACATTGGACGAGTTAGAAGATGTAAAAACGGCTGTATCGGAAGCAGTAACCAATGCAATTATTCATGGATACAATCTAGAATCGGAAGATGGGCAAGATAGTGATACACCACAGGTGGAGATATCCTGTATACGTATTGGAACAAAGCTTGTAGTATCTATCGTGGATCATGGTGTAGGCATTGAAGATGTGGAAGTTGCAAAGCAGCCTTTTTTTACGACAAAACCGGAACAAGAACGTTCTGGAATGGGTTTCTCCTTTATGGAGAGTTTTATGGATGAAGTAGATATTTACTCAAAAGTAGGAGAAGGTACTCGTGTAACTATGACCAAATACATAGGCAGGGAGGCGTGTGGCCAGTAAACTGTCTACAAAAGAAGAGGATTGGAGAGTCTCCATTCAAAAGGCACAAGATGGGGATAAAGAAATAAGAGATCGTTTAGTAACAGAAAATATAGGACTTATTTATATGGTGTTAAAAAGGTTCAGTAACCGTAACACAGAGCAGGAGGATTTGTTTCAAATTGGTGTAATTGGATTGCTAAAGGCAATCGATAAGTTTGATCTTACTAGAGAATTGTCATTTTCAACCTATGCAGTTCCAATGATTATTGGCGAGATTCGTAGATTTTTACGAGATGATGGCTTGCTGCATGTCAGTCGTCAGATCAAAGATCATGCACGAAAAATCGCGATAGTCAAAGAAAACTTTCGAAAGGAGCATAAGTATGAGCCTACGATGCAGGAGTTAATGGAAGCCACAGGACTATCTGCAGAAGATATTTTGTCAGCCATAGAGGCATCTACAGAGGTAGAGTCAATTTATCAGCCTATTGGAAATGCCTCCGAAGGTGGAGGATTTTTGATTGCAGATCAACTGGAAGATACAAAGAAAACAGAACAAGATTTGATAAACCGTATCACAGTAACGCAAATCTTAGAAGGATTAGAGGAAAGAGAACGAAAATTGATCGAGCTTCGCTACTTAGAAGGAAAAACTCAGAGTGAGAGTGCGAATGTATTGGGAATGAACCAAGTGGCAGTTTCTAGATTGGAAAAGAAGATTTTACTTCATTTAAGACGACAGTTTTAAGGTGTAAGATTGTGTAAAAGAAAATTTTGTGTGAAAAAATATTGTATTATGCTCAAATCTTGATAAAATTACTATATAAGGATTTTGCATTGAAAGGTGCAATGAGAAAAGAGGCATAAGGATGAAAGAGAAACAAAAGGTAAGAAAACTAAGTATATGGGTAAAACTTTTAGCTCCAGTAACAGTGGTAGTTTTAGGTATATGTATTTTGTTGAGTATGTTTGCATATATGACACTTCAGGAAGAAATGATTCAAATGGGACAGATACAGGCACAAGCGGTAGCAGCGCTTACGGCTGGTAATTTGGATGCAGAGGTAATTGCTGAGATTACAGAACCAGGAATGGAAGGTACAGAAGGCTATAAATCCCAGCAGGCAATCCTTATCAATGCACAGGAAAAGGGCAATGTTTTGTACATTTATACCTTATATACGGACGGAACTACCGTTTATTATGGTGTAGATGCGGATACCACAGAAACAGCCTGTGCAGTTGGGGAAGAATTTGAGCTTCCTTATGCAGAAATAAAGCATGTATTTGATGGTGAATTTCATGTAGAAGATGGCATTGACAGTGATGGCGATGAGCATTTATTAACTGCTTATGTACCTATCGCCAATGCACATGGTGATGTGGTTGCTGTTTTAGCCTGCGACTATGATGCAAGTACGATTGTGTATGAATTAGAAGATAGTAAATCAAAAACTATGATGCTTACATTCGAAGGTTTGGCTGTCAGCATACTGATTATTTTCTTTGTCGTACGCAGTATTATGAAATCTTTAAATAGTGTTAATCTAAAAGTTTATGATTTGGTAAATAACGAAGGAGATTTAACACAGAAACTGGACATTAAGTCTGGCGATGAATTAGAGTTAATTGCAGGTAATGTAAATGAATTGTTGGAATATATACGTGGAATTATGATTAACATTGCGAGAAATTCTACTTCATTAAATGGTTCATCTCAGAGTGTTGCGAATAATATTTCTGCCACACAGATGAGTATCACAGATGTATCTGCTACCATGGAAGAAATGAGTGCCAGCATGGAAGAAACAAGTTCTACATTAACAGAAATTAATGATTCCATCATGGCGATTTCAGAAGAAATCGAAACCATTAATGAACGAGCAGAATACAGCAGGGATTCATCAAACGTAATCATGAAAAAAGCAGGACAGGTTTATGAAACTGCTATTACAGAGCAAAAAGAGGCAAAACGTTTGGCGGATGAGATGTCTGCATCTGTAAATGATAAGATTGAAAAATCTAAAGCGGTAGAAACAATTCAGGCATTAACAGATAATATCATTAGTATTACAAATCAGACAAACCTCCTGTCATTAAATGCTTCTATTGAAGCGGCCAGAGCAGGGGAAGCTGGTAGAGGTTTTGCAGTTGTAGCTGATGAGATTGGTAAGTTAGCTGCAAATTCTGCAGATGCTGCAGCACAGATTCAGGTTGTTAGCAAAGATGTAATTGATGCAGTAAATGCACTTGCAAAAGAAGCGGAAAAGATGATTCAGTTTATGGAAGAGACTGCCATGAGTGGTTATGAAAAATTATTGGAAACCAGTCAGAGTTATCAAACAGATGTAGGCGAAATGAATCAAATTATGATGGAATTTGCAATCTCTAGTGAGGCATTAAAGCAAAACGTAGAGATAATTCGAGAATCGGTAAGTGCTGTAAACATTGCTGTAGAAGAAAACACCAATGGAATTACTAATGTGTCTGAAGCAACCATAAACATTACCAGCAGAGTGGATGACATCGGCATCGAAGCCAACACCAACTTAGACATCGCAAACGGCTTAGACACCGAAGTAAATCGCTTCAAACTATAATAAGATATAGCACATGGCTGCCACATTTTTGTTTGTGGCAGCCTTTCTTGATGTTGCAATAAAAAGGCTACCACAAATAAAAATGTGACAGCCATGTGTTTATACTTGTTTGTTTAGTAGTGCAGCCCATTTTTCGAAGTGGAATGGTTTGCCCTGTTTTTCTTGGACTTTCATACGGTTTGCCTCTGTAAAGCCTACCAGAATGTCATGATTTGCTTCTGCAAGGTAATCAATGATACCATCGATGTCGGATTTGATATTTTTTGGACACTGTATATACATGTGTTTGTTTGCACTAATGTGTAGTGTGTAAGAAATACTAAAATGATACCACAAAAATTTGTTTAAAGTAGAATATTTATAAATCCACAGAATTTCCTGGATTGGTATAATGGCATTTCCATAAGGAGATGTCATGATAAAGTAATGTTCTGTGATAAACATATCTTCTGTTGCCAACTGTGGAAGGGTTGCCAATTCTTCCTCAGCTTCTTCTAATTGATTCTTGGGATTTCCAAAAACAATCAGATTTTGTACGGCAGGTGCCAATACAGGAAACTTGGTAAATAGGAAGTATCGTATTAAGGAGATAATAGCATAGATAAGAGTACTATTATAAATTAGGGAAATAAGTGTGTTCGCAAGAGGATTACAATCCGGTTCACTAAAATAGTAGTGTGGTAATTGGTTTTGGATTCCTGTGGAAGTCCATTCCAGCTCCTCTGCTAAATATCCTAATAATTCATTATAACTTTCTCGTCCTTCTGTCACACGGTAAGTGGTTGTTACTTGTTCAATGAAAGGAAGTCCTTCTTCACAAGTAGCTGGTGTTAAAAGTACAATATAACATAGTCCGTTATGGGAACCATAATACCAGTATCCATTAGTAGATCCAAAACGGGCTGTTGTGTATCCTGTGAAGCTTAGTTGATCAAAGGTGACAGTAATGTATTCTTTGCCATTGCCATAAGCATCAATGATGGCGTCCTCTTTTGACATTTTTGCAGGAGCAAACATATCGCCTAGCGGAAATACAAAAAATAAAACCACTAATAAGAGGATGTAACAAATAGGTGCTAGCAATCTTCTTTTGTAAAACGCAACAATATTTCGCGTGATATAATGTTCGTAATTATCAATCATATCCGTTTCCTTTTCAAAAAGACTTTATACAAGTATAAAGGTTTCTAGGGAAAATATCAACCTTGCTTTTCCCTATATTTGTTGTTAAACTATGGTTACAGTTCTTGTATTTTAAAGAGTGGACTGTGAAATGAATGGAAGAAAAAGAGGTTTGAAATGGAAGCATATACAAGTTTTGCGGAAGTGTATGATTTGTTCATGGACAATGTACCCTATGAAGCATGGAGTGAATATTTAGCGGAGTTGTTTCGCGAATATCAGATAGAAGATGGCTTGCTGTTGGATTTAGGTTGTGGAACAGGAAAACTGACCCGTTTGATGGAAGCAAAAGGCTATGATATGATAGGTGTAGATTATTCCTATGATATGTTATCCATAGCAAAAGAACAATCGGAGGAATCAATTTTATATTTATTACAGGATATGCGAGAGATTGAACTCTATGGAACTGTTCGTGGGATTTATAGTGCTTGTGACAGTATGAATTACATTTTAGAGGAAGAAGAATTAAAGGAAGTATTTTCTTTGGTGAATAATTATTTGGATCCAAGGGGAGTCTTTGTATTTGATATCAATACACCATACAAATATGAGTGTCTTTTAGCAGAAAATACTTTTGCAGAAAATCGAGAAGAGGGAAGTTTTATTTGGGAAAACTTTTATGATGAAGAAGAGGAAATCAATGAGTATGATTTGACACTTTATATTAAAGATGAGGATCGTTTTCAAAGATTTCAAGAGGTGCATTATCAGCGCTCCTATTCCTTAGAAGCCATTCAGCGTCTTTTAGAAGAAGCAGGTATGGAGTTTGTGGCAGCCTATGATGCATATACAAAGAATCCAGTAGCAGAGGATAGCGAAAAAATACTTGTAATTGCACGAGAACAGGGAAAAGTTGTTCTGTAATGAGAATGTTTTTTGTGATAGAATAGGGAGTAGAGAATAGAAAGGAAGACAGGAAATTTTATGTCAGATTATATCGTAAGAGCGACTGCAGCGGATGCTAGTATCCGCGCATTCTCAATCAATGCCAAAGAGATGGTAGAAACAGCGAGAGTAGACCATAATACATCACCTGTTATGACGGCTGCACTTGGCAGACTTTTGGCAGCAGGTGCTATGATGGGAAGTATGATGAAAGGTGAAAAAGACGTACTTACTCTTCGTATTCAGTGTTCTGGACCAGCAAAAGGACTCACTGTTACTACGGATGCAAAAGGTAATGTGAAAGGATTTCCAGCGAATCCAGACGTAGACTTGCCTCCAACTGCCCAGGGAAAATTAGATGTAGGCGGTGCCTTGGATTTAGGCGTGTTAAGTGTTATCAAAGATTTAGGTCTGAAAGAACCTTATGTAGGACAGTGTCAGCTTCAGACTGGTGAAATTGCTGAAGATTTAACTTATTATTTTGCGACATCAGAACAGACACCTTCTGCAGTAGGGTTAGGTGTTTTGGTGGATAGAGACGGTTCCGTAAAACAAGCGGGTGGATTTATTTTACAGCTTATGCCATTTACCAGTGATGAAGTGATTGAAAAATTAGAAAAACGCATTGGAGAAATGGATAGCGTTACAAATATGTTAGAAAGAGGTCTTACACCAGAAGGCATTCTTGAAGAAATTTTAGGGGATTTTGGTTTGGAAATTACAGATACTTTGGAGACACAGTTCTATTGTGATTGTTCAAAAGAAAAGGTTTCTAGAGCGTTATCCACAATCAATAAAAAAGATTTGGATGATATTATTAATGATGGCGAAAGTATTGAAGTAAAATGTCAGTTCTGTAATAAAGCATACAACTTTGAAATTGAAGAATTAAAGGAGATTAGAAACGCATGAAACAGGGGTTTGTAAAAGTAGCAGCTATCACACCAAAGATTAAAGTAGCAGATACCAAATACAATGGACAATTAATTCGTACTTACATGAAGGATGCGCAAAGAGTTGACGCTAAAATTGTTGTATTTCCAGAACTTTCTGTTACAGGTGCAAGTTGTGGGGATTTGTTTTACCAGAGTAAACTTTTGAAAGCTGCAAAGGAAGAACTTTTGCAAATTGCTTCTGCAAGTGAGTTTTATGATGCTATTTATTTTGTAGGTTTACCATATGAAGTAAATGGAAAACTCTATAATGTAGCAGCCGCTGTATCTAAGGGAGAGGTATTAGGGATTGTTCCAAAATCCTATTTGAAAGAGTCGAGACAGTTTACCAGTGGTGCGTTTTTAGATACAGAGGATGTATTACCAAATGGCCAGATTGTACCAATTTCTACAAATTTAGTTTTCTACTGCCCAGAAGTAGAAAATTTAAAGATTGCAGTAGAAATAGGAGAAGATTTATGGGCGCCACAGGCACCTAGCGTAGGACATGCACTTGGTGGTGCAAATGTTATTGTAAATCTTTCAGCAGATATTCAGGTATCCGGCAGAGATGTATACCGTAAAGATTTAGTAGCAGGTCAGTCTGCTCGCCTCATCTGTGGTTATATCGTAGCGAATGCAGGCGAAGGGGAATCAACACAGGATGTGGTTTATAGTGGACATAATCTTATAGTAGAAAACGGACATGTACTAGAAGAAAGCACACTTTTAGAAAATGGCGTTATTTACTCAGAAATCGATGTGGAACGTTTAGAAGGGGATCGAAGAAAGAACCCATTATTTGATACAGAAGATAGTCATGTGTGTATTCCATTCCACTTACGTGAATCAGAAACACAGCTTACACGTTTTATCGATCCATCCCCATTTGTACCAGCAGATGAAAAGGCTCGCTTGAAACATTGTGAAGATGTATTTGCAATTCAGGCAATGGGATTAAAGAAACGTATGGAACATACAGGTGCTGCGACAGCAGTGATTGGTATTTCAGGCGGACTCGATTCTACATTAGCTTTACTTGTTATTGCGAAAGCTTTTGATCTTATGAAGAAGAGCCGCAGAGATATTGTTGCTGTCACAATGCCAGGTTTCGGTACAACAGATAGAACTTATGATAATGCTGTTACAATGATTAAACAGCTTGGTGCAACATTTATGGAAGTAAGCATCAAAGATTCCGTAAGACAGCATTTTGCAGATATTGGACATGATGAAAATAAACATGATGTTACTTATGAAAACGCACAGGCACGTGAAAGAACACAGATTCTGATGGATATTGCAAATCAGAAAAATGGTATGGTTATCGGAACTGGTGACATGTCAGAACTTGCCTTGGGCTGGGCAACCTATAATGGAGATCATATGTCTATGTATTGCGTAAATGGCTCTGTACCAAAAACATTGGTACGTCATGTTGTTCGTTACTACGCGGATACTTGTGGTGAAGATACCCTGGCAAAAGTTCTCTACGATGTATTAGACACTCCAGTTTCTCCTGAACTTCTTCCGCCAGAAAATGGAAAGATTGCGCAGAAGACAGAAGATTTAGTAGGACCATATGAGCTTCATGATTTTGTGATGTACTATGTACTTCGTTTTGGATTTTCACCAGAGAAAATTTATATGCTTGCAAAGATTGCTTTCCAGGGAACTTATAATAGCATGATTATTAAAAAGTGGTTAACGACATTTTATCGTCGTTTCTTTACACAGCAATTTAAGCGTTCCTGCTTACCAGATGGTCCAAAAGTAGGTACACTTTCCGTATCACCTCGTGGTGATCTTATGATGCCTTCCGATGCATGTGTGCGTATTTGGATGGATGAACTAGAACTTTTATAAATTACGGTTTAGCACACTAGATAGGAAATGACTTTTTATAGGTGTGTATGAATTATGTTCTAGTTCAATTACCTATTTTTGCACGAATGAATTTCTAGTTTTACTAAGAGTGACCAATTAACAAACTTCTCATACTGCGTCAAACTCACGTTGTTCAAACAGTGACGCAGTATGAGGAGTTTTTAAATTGCTCCCTCTAAGAAAAACACGAAATCCATTCATGTGCATAAAATAGGTAATTGAACTAGAACATAATTCCATATACTTTGTGCTGAAAAGTCATTTCCTATTTTTAAACCGTCTCTATAGCAGGAGATAAAAATGGACGCGCGCCGGAATAATGATTTTAATTAGTTGCTCTGAATCTGCGTGTGATTTTAGTCCTTTTATAGGAACGGTTTCAGTTGCTAAAAAGATTTTGAAAACGTAAGAAAACAAGAATGCCTAGGATAGCTTTAAGACTCATTACAAGATCATTAGATTTTCTTAATACTTTGTGCGTAAACAGTAATTCGATGACAGGATGTCAGCGAAAGGATTTGCTGAGCCACGGATGGCGAATCAAATCCGGTTACGTCATAATATCAATTGTTTTAAGAGCAAAGTATTTAGAAAATGTTATGTTCGAAGTACGAGTCTAGAAGTTATCCTAGGCACTTTAGTTTTCGTAGGTTTTCAACCCTTTTTAGTCAGCTAAACCGTAATTTTGTTCTATAAGGTAGGCCTCAAGGATTTCAGCTGCACTACCAATTTTAACAGCACAAGGACGACTTGCATAGTATTCTGGAGTACGTTCAGCTGGCACAGCGGTATCATGCTGAACAGAAAGTCCGAGTAAGTCACGGCAGATAATAGAGCCATTAGCTTTTTCGTAGCGTTTTGCAAGTTCCTGAATGTGGGCGTAGAGTTCCTTCTTACCAGTTTGGTCGTCTGGGGAATTATAGCCGTAAATGTAACCCAAAACCATAAACATACCGGAGACACTGCCACAAACTTCGCGAAGGCGTCCCATGCCACCACCGAAAGGTGAGGCAATTTTTAGTGCTGTATCTAAATCAATGGTTAGTAAATCTTCAAATGCAAGCATCATACATTGGCAGCAATTATACCCATCTAAGAAACTTTGCATTGCTTTTTCTTTTCGTGTCATAGGTTAAACTCTCCTCTTTATATAATATAAAAATATTTTGTATAATTAAGATAAGAATATCATACACGTTTGTACAAAATTTTTCTATAGATACATAGGAAAAATCTTTACGGATAAAAATGCATTTGCTATAATGTCTTTAGGTGTTTTTATAGTGTATAAGAGCGGGGTTTTATATATGAGTTTGTTTAACAGAAGAATGTCAAGTGGAAACAAAGCAGAACAGGGAAGAGAAAAGATAAGAGAAGTCTTTAGTGATGTACAGGAAAATGCTGGTAATCTTGCGTGTTCTATTGATGATGTAGCAAAACGTATTCAGTCGGTTGCAGGTGAGACCATGAATATGTCTAGTGTTATGGAAGAGTTTTCTGCTTCGTTGCAGGAAATGTCTGCAAATATAACAGAATTATCCGATTCCATGGAAGAAATGGATGAATCCTTTGTTCAGATGAGCGAAGAAGCACAGGATGGTAAGGATTACGCACAGGATAGTAATAATACAGCTTATGACATTATGAAGCGTTCAGAAGCACAGCGTCGAGAAGTAGAGGCTATGGCAGAAGAAGTAGAGGCTTCTATGAGAGCAAAGATTGAAGAGTCGAAAAAAGCAGAGCGTATTTTAGATTTGACGAGAGATATTTTAGAGATTGCTGATCAGACAAACCTCTTAGCATTGAATGCTTCTATCGAAGCTGCTCATGCAGGAGACGCAGGTCGTGGTTTTGCGATTGTAGCAGATGAGATTAACAAACTTTCTATTATGACGAGTACGACAGCAAAGGAAATTAGTGAGATTTCTTCTACCGTTTTGAATGCGGTAACACAGCTTGCGGATGAAGCGAACAAGGTAGTAGAATTTATGAAAGATAAGACTGTAGGCAGTTATACGGAGTTGGTTGAAGTTGGACATAAGTATCAGGGTGATTCTAAGATTATGTTTGATAAGATGCAGGACTTTGCATATATTGCCAGCAGTTTGTCAGAGTCGTTGGATGAGGCTACAAAGACCATAGAATCCATTCGTAATTCTGCAATGGAATCAGCTAATGCGGTTGGAGAATTTACCAATAGTGTATTGGTTATTTCAGAAGAAATGGATGAAATTCGTGAGAGCAATGCAAAAAATGATCGTATTGCAAATGACTTAAATAAGAGCATTAAAAAGCATTTAGAAAAAGATATTTAATATAAAAAAGAACTGCCAGCAAAATTGCTGGCAGTTCTTTTTTAGTCCGCTTTATCAGTTGTTTTCTCTGGTACACGAATATAAATTCGTTCGATTCGATTCTTGTCTACTTCTTTGATTTTGATAACAACGCCATCTTCCGTAAAAAGTGTTTCATTTTCTTCAGGAAGGTGATCGAGCAATTGGAGGCAGTAGCCGCCAATTGTGTCGTAGTCATCAGATTCGAAATCTACATCTAATTCGTCGTTTACATCATCTAAGTTGGTTGAGCCAAGTACCATGTATTCATATTCGCTAAGTTGTTCGATTGCATCTTCTTCGTCGCTGTCATATTCATCTCGAATTTCACCTACGATTTCTTCTAACAAGTCTTCTAAGGTAATCATACCAGCGGTTACACCATATTCATCCAGTACAATGGCCAGTGGAATAGATGATTTACGCATCTCCACGAATAAGTCAGCTGTGTTCTTGTGCTCATATGTAAAATATGGTTCACGAATCATATTGCGAATAGAGAAATCGGTTTCATTATCTAAAAGAATCACATCTTTCATATTGATAATACCGATGATGTGGTCAGTAGATTCTTCATATACTGGATAACGCGTATATTTGTTCTCTCGATAGATATCAATGAGTTCCTTAAAGCTAGCATCAGCTTCTACAAAGGTCATATCAATACGTGGAATCATAACTTCTTTTGCAAGAGAATCTCCAAAATCAAATACGTTATGAATCATTTCGCGTTCTTCGTCTTCGATAGCACCGCTTTCCTGACTTTCATCAACGATGGTACGGATTTCGTCCTCGGTCATGACCTTATCTGCTTCGTTTGGATTGATATGAAGGAGCCATAATACAACAGAAGCAAACTTATTAATAATGAAAATTACTGGTGTAAGTATGAACATCAGAATATCAATGATACCCACGATTGCAATTGCAAAAGAGTCTGCTTTAATCGTTGCCATGGTTTTTGGAGATACTTCACCAAAGATAAGAATAATAAGTGTCAGGACACCAGTTGCAATACCTGAACCGATGTCGCCCAAAATATCAACGGCTAGAATTGTTGCAATGGAAGATGCGGAAAGGTTTACAATATTGTTACCAATTAAAATAGCTGAGAGCATCTTACCACTGTCGCTAGTTACCTTTAAAACTTTTGCGGCACGTTTATCGCCATTTTCTGCCAGGTTTTTCATGCGAATCTTGTTTACGGTTACCAGGGCAGTCTCAGCAGATGAGAAAAACGCCGATAAAAATATCATTACTAAAATTGTAATAAGCTGTCCTATGTGACTACTGTCCAAAAATATTTACCTCTTAAATCTTTCTGCTTTGTAAATGATAAGTTATGTAAATCTAAAAAAAGACAAAGCACTTTCCCTAGATATTAGTCAATAATATAGCATGAAAACTATGGAAAATCAATGAAAACATAGTTAAAAAACTATAAACAAAAGGGATTGCATACAAGCAATCCCTTTAAAAATATAATTAATTTCCTGAGCTGTAGTTTGGAGCTTCTTTTGTGATCTGAATGTCATGTGGATGACTTTCTTTGAGAGAAGCTGCTGAAATTTTAACGAACTGACCTTTTTCTTTTAAGTCTTCGATTGTTGGGCAACCACAGTAACCCATACCAGAACGGATACCACCGATTAACTGGAATACAGTATCTTCTAATGTTCCTTTATATGCTACACGTCCTTCTACACCTTCTGGAACGAGTTTCTTAGCATCTGTCTGGAAGTAACGGTCTTTACTGCCGTTTTCCATAGCTGCAATAGAACCCATACCACGGTAAACTTTGAATTTACGTCCCTGGAATAATTCAAATGTACCAGGAGCTTCGTCACAACCTGCGAACATAGAGCCAAGCATACATACGTTAGCACCAGCTGCGATAGCTTTTGTCATATCACCTGAGTATTTGATACCACCATCAGCGATGATTGGGATGTTGTATTCTTTTGCAACTGCATAACAATCCATAACTGCAGAAATCTGAGGAACACCAATACCTGCAACTACACGTGTTGTACAGATAGAACCAGGTCCGATACCTACTTTGACTGCATCTGCACCAGCTTCGATAAGTGCTTTTGTAGCAGCTCCTGTAGCAATATTACCAGCGATAACCTGAAGATCTGGATAAGTAGATTTGATTTTCTTAACTGCATCAATGATGTTCTTTGAGTGACCGTGTGCAGAGTCAACTACGATAACGTCAACATGAGCTTTTACTAAAGCATCAATACGTTCCATCATATTTCCTGTGATACCTACACCAGCACCACAAAGGAGGCGGCCTTTTTCGTCTTTTGCAGATAATGGGTATTTAATCTGTTTTTCAATATCTTTAATTGTGATAAGTCCTTTTAAGTTGAAGTCGTCATCAACGATTGGAAGCTTTTCTTTTCTAGCTTTTGCTAAAATGCTCTTTGCTTCTTCTAATGTAATGCCTTCTTTTGCTGTGATTAAGCCTTCAGAAGTCATAGATTCTTTGATTTTTTTAGAGAAGTCTGTTTCAAATTTCAGGTCACGGTTTGTGATAATACCTACAAGTTTTGTGCCTTCTGTAACTGGCACACCTGAAATTTTAAATTTTGCCATTAAATCGTCAGCATCTTTTAATGTATGTTCTGGTGAGAGTGAAAATGGATCTGTAATAACGCCCTTTTCAGAACGTTTTACTTTATCAACCTCGTCAGCCTGTTCTTCAATAGACATGTTTTTGTGAATGATACCGATACCACCCTGTCTAGCCATTGCGATAGCCATTTTGGATTCTGTAACAGTATCCATAGCA
>JAZQZJ010000004.1:0-14565 GCA_045633955.1 Agathobacter sp.
ACTTATCATCCAGAACTACAACCATCCATCAATCGTAGTTTGGGGTCTTTCAAACGAAATCAGCATGCAGGGTTCTAGCGATGACTTATTAGACAACCACAATGTATTAAATGACTTATGTCATGAAATGGACCCAACTCGTCTTACAACTATCGCTATCGTATCTATGTGTCCAATGGATGACCCATATGTACAGATTCCTGATACAGTATCATGGAACCACTACTTCGGATGGTATGGCCGTGAAGCAAAAGACAACGGACCATGGTTTGATGAATTCCATGCGAAATATCCTAACCTTCCAGTTGGATGTTCTGAATATGGTTGTGAAGCGCTTAACTGGCATACATCTGATCCAAAACAGGGTGACTATACAGAAGAATACCAGGCATACTACCAGGAAGAACTTATGAAACAGCTCTTGACAAGAAAATATCTCTGGGCTACACATGTATGGAACATGTATGACTTCGGTGGTGACTCTCGTAACGAAGGTGGCGAAAACGGACAGAACCACAAAGGTCTTATGACATTTGATAGAAAATACAAAAAAGACTCATTCTACGCTTACAAAGCTTGGTTATCAGATGAACCATTCGTACACATTTGTGGAAAACGTTATGTAGATCGTGTAGAAGACGTTACTAAAGTAACTGTTTACTCTAACCTTCCAGAAGTAGAACTTTTCGCAAATGGCGAATCGCTTGGAAAACTTACAGCAGAAGATCACTTCTTCTACTTCCAGGTTCCAAACAATGGTGAAACAACACTTGTTGCTGTAGCTGGCGACCAGAAAGATGAAACCTTCATCCGCAAAGTTGCTGAATTCAACAACGACTACAGATTAAAAGAACAGGGTGCTATCCTTAACTGGTTCGACATCACAGAAGTAGACGGCTACATGTCACTCAACACTAGATTAGATGAAATCATGAAAGTACCAGCTGGTATGGCTATCTTTGGCGAATTCATGGGCTCACTCATGGGTGGCGGAGCTGAAAAAGCAGAAAATGCTGCAACTATGGCATCTCCTGAAATGCTTCAGATGTTAGGCAGCTTTACTATTCTTCGTCTCATCGGTATGCTTCCAAAACAGGAAGGTGCTGGCGGTGTAACAAAAGAACAGTTATTAGCTATTAACGAAAAACTCAATGCTGTTAAATTAGCTGAATAGAAATGTAACTATCTAGCCAAGTAGAAGAACATAAAAATAAACGCGGGGCATGCTTGCATGCAACCGCGTTTTATTTTTATGTTCTGTAGATTTGGCATTTAGCCAAATCACGAACGAATTAGTCGCTTTTAGCGACGGATAAGGTGCGAAGCACCGTCACGCGAGTCTACTTGGCTACTGTTGTTTCCTTCTCAATGTCTTCACATTCTCCTCTACCTGTTTCTTATGCAGCGGATACCAGAACCACAATACAATTCCTAGCAGTGCAAATCCCACAGCTGGAATCAATGTAGAGATATTAAATATCCCCTCTCTTACCCCTGCATCGGAAACTGCACCTTCTGTATATCCAATGACAGTAAGCATAGAACCTACCAAACCTGCTGCCCCAGCCTGTCCAAGCTTTCTTGCAAAAGAATACAGGGCATATACTGAACCATCCTCACGAATTCCATTTTTGATTTCTGAATAATCAATCACATCTGTAACCAGCGCCCAAGAAATCATACTGAATACACCAAGCGCTAACCAGCAAAGTCCCTGTAGCGCCACATACACCCATACATTTTGTGGTCGAATTACAAATAATAAAACGCATACCCCCGATGCCAGAAAACTGGAAACTACTGCTACCTCTGCTTTTCCAAATTTCGTAGAGATTGGTTTTGCAACTGCTGCTATGACAAGGGAACCTACTAACATCACTACCATCGAAATAGATTGAGCAGTCGTATTTCCATAGTAAATTGGAAACACATAGTTTGCCATAGACTGTAAAGTCATCTGTGCCAAAAGCATTAATATGGATGCTACAATAATCGAAATCAATGCCTTATTTGTTACCGCATTACGAAGCATGGTAAGTACACTATTGTCTTGTTTTACTTCTTTACTAGATGGTATTCTTACACGTTCTGTCACCAATACATAACAAATCAAATAAGAAATAATGGCACAGATAGAAAACACACCTGCAATCTTCGTAAATATTTCTCCATTTAATAACATCACTCCATTTACTTCTTCATATGCAATTAACGGAATAATCGCACCAACCAATACGCTGGCAAAGGTAGCACCGATACTTCGATAAGTAGACAACGACTGTCTATCTCCTGGTTCTGGTGAAATTGCTGATGCCATAGATCCATAAGGAATATTTATCGAAGTATATAAAAAGGAACCCCACAGAATATACACTACAAACAAATACCCTACTTTAAATCCCAAAGACATATCCGCCAAACTACTCTGATATAAAGCAAAAGAAGCAATGGCAACTGGCACACACATACGACGTATCCACGGCTTAAACTTTCCATCTTTGCCAGTAGGACTCTTATCACAAATACGCCCCATCGTCACATCCGTAAATGCATCCACAAAACGCGCAATCATAATAATTGCTCCCACAATGGCAGCTGGTACTCCCATCACATCCGTATAAAATTTCAGTAAAAAAGTAGAAGACAACACAAATGTAAAATCATTTCCGATGTCTCCCATTAAATATCCAATCTTATCTTTTAATCCAAATGGTTTTGACATAGTATTTCCTCCTCGCATAATATGCGATTTTTTATATACACTATGATTACCATTTTCTATAAAAATATGAATTTTATATCCAAATACTTTCTATACAATTTAAAAAGGACGTTATCCATTAGACAACATCCTCTGTTTACTTACAATAATTAATACCCCATACTTCCATCTAACGATTCGTCGTTTTCGATCCATTCCTGAACATCAATTACACGAAAATCATTCAACGTATCACGAACAACTACTTTATCGATACCGGCATTGATTACCATACGCTTACACATAGAACAACAACAAGAATTTGCAATCAATTCTCCTGTTGCGACTTCTCTTCCTGAAAGGTAAAGTGTACTACCAATCATTTTTTCACGTTCTGCACTGATAATAGCATTTGCTTCTGCATGTACGCTACGGCATAGTTCATAGCGTTCCCCTCTAGGAATATTCATTTTCTGACGAATACAGCTTCCGATATCGCTGCAATTCTGTCTGCCACGAGGTGCACCTACATAACCAGTAGAAATTACCTCATCATTTTTTACAATTACTGCACCATAATTTCTACGAAGACAGGTTCCTCGTTTTGAAACCACATCTGCTAAATCTAAATAATAGTTTGTTTTATCTCTTCTTGACATATGTATTCTCCATTAATATTTATTTTTATGCACATTTAAAACTATATAATATTGTATATAATATTATCTTATAAATCAATTGTTATTTATTTTAAAAGTATTATATGAGCCGAATTACTTACGCACAAATTTACATTTATCTCCTAACATAAAACTTTTTCTTTTGCACATTCTAATCTCGAAAGGAAGGTGTATATTATGGCAAACAAAAACAATCAGAACAACCAGAACAACAAAAACAACAATCAGAACAACCAGAGCAAAAACGCTTCTAAAGATAATTCTTTAAGAAACAGCTCAAAAGACAACTACAGAGATAGTTCCAAAGATAACTACAACGATAACTACAAAGACAGCTCAAAAGACTGCCGCTGAGAAGTAGAGCCATTGCCAGAGTCATCAAGACCACGAAAAGATGGTCCTGGTGGTGACTAAAATTATCTTAAAATTGAAATCCGAGGGGTTATTCGCCCCTCGTACATTTCAACGTTACATACTTTTTCGTTTCACTCATAAGCATGCTTCACAAATTCTTCAATTACATTTCCTCATCTGGAAACTTCTTTTTTAAGAAAGATATCACAAACGGGATTGCAATAAGCCCAGTCATCACATCTGCTAAAGGCTGTGAAATCTGCACACCTCGAAGTCCCCACAAATGACTTGTAATTAGTAATGTTGGAATAAATGTAACCCCATTTCGCATCATAGACAAAAACGTGGAAATTTTGACCTGTCTCGTACTCTGGTAAAGCATATTTACCGGAATCGATAAAGGTAAAAACATAGTTCCAATACAAGCAGCACGAAGCGCTAACACACCAACTTCCATAACAGCTGGACTCTTTTGAAACGCATATACAATCTGCTCTGCAAAAAAGATACTAGGCACTGCAAGACATGCTACCAAACAAAATGCAATTGCCATGGTTGCTAATAAGCCTCTTTTTACGCGGCTGTATTTTTTTGCCTGATAATTAAAGGCTGCAACCGGCTGATATCCCTGACCAATACCCAGACCTACGCACATCACAAACATGCTGAAACGATTTGCAACACTCATAGCGGCAATCGCTGCATCGCCAAATGGTCTTGTAATGTTGTTTAATAAACCACCAGAGAAAGAAGATAATCCCTGTCGAACCAATGCTGGAAATCCAACCTTGCAAATCGTCATATATACCTTTGTACTTTTACTCAATGATGAAATCTGAATCTTGCTTTCACCCATCTTACGGAAAAAGTGTAATAAAATGAAAAAACTGATAGTTTGTGAAGTTGCCGTCGCAATCCCTGCGCCTAATACGCCACATGGAATAACGATAACCAATAAATAATCCAAAAAGATATTAATAAAACCACCCGTTACCAAACCAATCATGGAATAAAAGGATTTTCCTTCATAACGCAAGTTATTATTTAAAACAAAAGATCCCATTACCACAGGACAACTAAAAAGAACACAAGCCCCATATTGTCTCGCATATGGCAAAATAGTTTCCGTACTACCTAAAAACCGCAAAAGCGGGCTTAAAAATGTTAAACCTACTATCAATAAGAGCGATCCCATTGCTAATGCCGTGAAAAAACCAGTAGATACATATTCTGATGCCTCTTCTTTATTACGATCTGCTAACGCCTTCGAAACCATCGTTCCAGATCCCTGTCCCAGCATAAATGCAATTGCCTGAATAATCGCTTGTAAAGTAAACAAAATACCTGTAGCCGCCTGTGGACTTTCCCCCAGTGTTCCAACAAAATAGGTATCTGCCATATTATAAATACTTGTTACCAACATGGAAATGGTAGTTGGTATACCTAGCGAAACAATAAGTTTCACTAAAGGTGTTTTCGTCATCTTATCGTATTGTGTCATTTGTTGTGCCATTTTCTTTTGCCTTCGTTTCTATAAAAATGATTTTGCCGACTTCATACCATAGATTTCATCGGTTTCAAGCACTGCTCTATTTACCGCTTTTCCAAGAACATGTGCCGCCAATGTACCTACCACATCTGCACTAGATTTTACCTTTCCAGTTGCAAGCGCATACACAGAATCTCCATCCATAGAAGTATTTACCGGACGAATCGTGCGGGCAATTCCATTGCTCGCCATAGCTGCAACCTTGTTCATTTCTGCTTTATCTAATTTTGCATTTGTAACTATACAAGCAATCGTTGTATTAAGAGAAAACAGACTTGCCAACTGCAATAATTTTACAGCTTCTTCTTCGCTGGAAATCATTCCAGTCTTTTCTTTGTTCATCAATCCCGCCAACTGTTTCTGCGAATCCATTTCAAATACATCACCAATAGCATTTACTGATACAATAGCACCTACCTGAAGCATGCCCGCCTGCACTGCATAACACCCCAATCCAGACTTCATAGAAAAATCAGCCCCACGTAATTTACCAACAGTTGCTCCCATACCAGCGCCTACATTTCCATTACGCTCTACATTGTCTTCACTATCCAAACATGCTGCATACCCCATATGTGCGTCTGGTCGTACTTTTCCATCCACACAGCCTAAGTCAAAAATACAAGAGCCTACCACGATAGGCACAATTGCATCTCCTACTTTTACACCACGGCCTTTTTTCTCCAAATATTTCATAACACCGCCAGCTGCATCTAAACCAAACGCACTCCCGCCACTTAAAAGTACTGCATTTACGCCATCATTACTCATCAGTGGATTCAAAAGCTGATTTTCTCTAGAGGCAGGTCCGCCACCGCGAACATCTACACCACAAATGGCTTTTTTCTCTGGTAAAATAACCGTACATCCTGTAGCATGCTCTGCATTCTGTGCATGGCCAATCTTTACGCCTTTGATATCATGTAAACTAATTTCTTTCCATTCACTCATTTTTATACCTCTATTTCATTTTCATACAATAGATTATAAACTAATTTTATAGAATATACAAATTTTAGATACTAAAACAGAGTTATCCTAAGATAACTCTGTAAACCTAATATATATTTACGAAATTGGAATTTATATCTCACTAATAAAAGGTTCAATATATTCCTGAATGAAATCAACTCTATCGAATATAGTAGGTTTAAAATAGGATGATACAGCTATTACAATATTCTTTTCTGGATTAATATAAATAACATTACCACTATTTCCAATAGCAGCATATATATTCTTTTTATGGTCAATAATCCACCACAAATAACCATATTCCATCCCTCTAAAGTTGTTACTTTCAACGGTTCTAGGTCTTGTCATTTCTTCTATCCATTTTGAAGATATTATTTGTTTATTATCATAACTGCCTTTATTTAGGCATAATAATCCTATTTTAGCCATATCTTCTGCCGACATACAAAGTCCATATCCTGGAGTTCCTAATCCATCAGTATCGCAAAACCAGATATTTCCTTTAGGCAACTTCCCAATTGTAAATTGTTTATGTTCTTCTGCGGTTTCTGCTAAATAGTTTATATGCAATTTAATGCCTAATGGTTCAAATAGGTATGCGTTAGCATAATCCACAGTTTTCATATTTGTTGCCTTATATAAAATTCCCGAGAGTATATGAAGACACACTGTTTGATAATTAAATTCGTCAGTTAAGCCTTTTCTTCCTCCTAAAAAATCAAGTGATGCATATGTCCAATTATCACTAGAACACACCTTAGACCAAGGGTCACCCTTACACTTATATGGTGCTCTCATGGTTAATAAATGTTTTATCGTAATTTCATAAATTGTTTTTTCTCCTCTTTTCACTTTATAATCAGGGAAATAATCCAAAACTTTATCATCAACACTTCTTATTTGCCCTTTATCTATGGCAATTCCAATGAGTAAAGACATTATGCTTTTTGTAGCAGACATTATATGTGTACAATCATCTTTATTATAATCATTCCAATTATCACTATAAACAATTTCATTATCCTTAATTGCCACTATTTGACATATATTTGGTTGTTGTTTTTCTATAAAATTATGCAATTCTTCTTTATTCATAAAACCACATCTCTCTTTCAAATTCTCTTATGCTTTGGACGTCCAAAAATAAGCATAAGTGAATTAAAAATACATTTCAATAGTTTTCTATAAAAAAAGATGTCTAAGTTAATAGACATCTTTTTCACAACCTGAATCTATGTATACATAATTCTTTCACTATTAAACATCTTTGTAAGCACTACCACAAAGATTCCTGCATAAACCAAGTTTGCAACTACTGTAATCATTACTGGAAGCATTTGGTAATCCATAGAGAATACACCATTCATACACTGTACCGTGTTATAAATTGGAATGAGATACCAAAAAGCTTCTTCTGGCATACCATTACTCATCATGTTTGTGACACCAGTAAGTGTAACTACCAGCATAAGTGGTGTACACATACTACCTGCTTCTTTTACAGATTTTGCAAAGGCAGAAACAATGGAAATAGCTCCTACGATAATCAACGTAGTAGAAATAATAATTATCAAAAGTACTACATAATCTGTCACTGTGTAACCAAATTTCATATTATCTAAACCTGAACCACCCATTAAATTTGGCAAAGATAACATAATGCCAACAAAACTTGAGATACCACTAAGAAGTCCGATGATGCTTAAACTAATCATCTTACCTAGTGCCAAATCTCTACGTTTCATTGGTGTAACAAGAAGTGTTGCAATGGTTCCACGCTCTTTTTCCCCTGCGATGGATTCTGCAGAAACAGACATACATCCACTAAAAAGCATCATCAAAATCAGCATTGGCATCAACATCGAAATAATCATGGCCGACATATCTTCGTCTGTTGCCAAATCATAGTCTGTTTCTCCACGACAGATATCAAACTTATTTGCCATAGATTCCTCAAACAGATCTAACAGACCTGCTACAGCGCTGTATGCATGACTGGACTCTACACTAGCTGAATTATAATATATCTCCACGTTTGGAGCAGACTCAATAGAAGTCATAACATTATAAGTCATCATCGCCATGTCAAAATTTTCTGGAAATACCACAAGCAAATCGGATTCGTCTTCTTTAATGGCATCTTTTACAGAATCAACCTCCTTTGATTCAATCACAGATATCTCCAAACCTTCAACACCTTCTAAAAATGCCATACTTTCTGGCATATTTACCACACTTACATCACACACATAATCTTCATCCGTCGTATACATTTCTGTCATGCTGCTTCCCATAAATGTGTACAAAACATAAATCAGTATACCTGGCATAATTACCGCTGTTACCATACGCTTGTCACCGAAGAAACGGGCAAGCTCTTTTTTAATTATTGTAAATAAATCACTTTTCATTATTTTGCCTCCATTTCTTCACAGATTTCAAAGAACTTATCTTCCAAATCTCCATCTTTTGTCAAATTCTCCAAACTGTCACAAACTACCATTTTACCATCCATAACAATTCCAACTCTATCACAAAGCTTTTCTACTAAACTAAAAATGTGAGTAGATAAAAGTATGGTTTTGCCCTGTGCCTTTAACTCCTGTAAGAAATCCGTTACTACTCTGGCTGTTAAAACATCCAGACCATTGGTAGGCTCATCAAAAATAATGATATCTGGATTATGTACCAAAGAAATCACAAGAGAGGTCTTTTGTTTCATACCAGTAGACATATTTGCCACTTTTACTTCTGCAAACTCATCAATACCAAAACGTGCAAACATTGCTTGCTTTCTATTATCTCTTACCTCTACTGGTACCCCATGAAGTTCAGCGAAGAAATCAAACAAATAATTTGGTGTAAAGAACTCTTCCAACTTGAGTTCGCTGGTTAAAAATCCAATCTTTCCGCGCACTTCTTCTGGATGACTTACTACGCTTGCTCCATCAATCCATGCATCACCACTATCTGGTTTAATGAGTGTCGAAAGCATACGCAGAGTGGTAGTTTTACCAGCCCCATTCGGTCCTAATAGACCAAAAATCTCGCCCTCATAAGCTTCGAAATCTAAGCAGTCCACTGCTACTTTTACCTTTTCTTTTGTATTCTGAATATTCTGTTGTTTCTTAGAAAGCTTGAATGTTTTACGCAGCCCCTCTGCTTTTAAAATTACCTTTTGTTCCATTATGTACTCCTTATTTCTTGTATTCTAATTTACGGCATGCAATCGTATAAGATCTTTGTATAAATCTATTTATTTGTCTTTTACACCTTTCCCTCTTTTCAAATATATAATATAAATCAATATCAACATTGTCACAACTTCTGCCACTGTAAAAGACAACCACACACCATTCATTTCAAAGAGCATTGCCATAATGATGGCACATATAATAATCGCAACGAATCCTCTTGAAATAGACGTAATGAAGGCACCTTTTGCTTGTCCTGTGGCACTCAAATAACCACATCCAGCTATATTAATTCCTGCAAAAATAAAGCCGATAAAATACAACTTAATTCCAACTGTTGCATATGCTGCCAATTCCATTGACTGCTCACTATTAAATACAGCCACGATAGGTTCAGCAAAAACCACAATGCCAGCTAATATCACTAATGCTATCACTATTGCTGTTCCTAGACTCAGTTTCAACACCTTATTGGCAGATTTCATGTCACCTTTTCCATATGCTTCACTAATCAGTGGCTGTGAGCCCTGCGCTACACCATTGAACATAGATATTGCAACCAGTGCTGTATTTGCAACCACTCCATAGGCTGCTACTCCGATATTCCCTGTAAGCCCTAATATCAACCAATTATAAACTGCAGTCGTCACACCTGAAGAAATCTCCCCTACAAAAGCAGAAATTCCTAGCTGACAAGATTCCAACAACCGCTTAATCGATGGTATATGTCCAACAAATCTCAAAGTATTCTTTTTCTGGAAGAAATGCAGACTACATATTGCCACACCTAATACTGGTGAAAACCCTGTAGCCAGAGCCGCACCTGTCATACCAAGCCCCAAAGGGAACATCAATATATAGTCAAACACAATATTAAATAAACTACTACTTAAAGTAGCTGTCATAGCAAGAGTCGGATCATCGTCATTCCTTACAAATGCGTTAAAAACAGTGTTTAACATAAAAAATGGTGTAAACACCATAAATATACGTGTATATGGAGCTCCTACTGCTACAATACTCGCATCACCACCTAACAGAGCGACAATTTTAGCTGAAAATAATCCGCCTGCTAACATAAAAGGCACACTTAATATCAACACCCAAAGAATCGCACTTGCAAAGTATTTCTTTGCATTTTCATCGCCCTGTGCTTTGCTAATACTATAGCGAATTGCCGAACCTACACCTACCATGGCTCCAATCGCATAAATCACCGAATATAGTGGCAATACTAGATTCAGTGCAGTAATTCCAGCTACACCTTCTGCCATGGATATAAAAAAAGTATCTGCTAAAATATATAAAGAAACCCCCATCATTCCCAAAACATTCTGGGAAACATAACGGGCAAATTGTTTTTTTAATGTCATATGTATTTACGCTCCAATTTTTCCAAAAGTTTTAAAATCTATCTCAACAAATTCCAGATACTAAGCACACCATAAATTACTGGCTGATGTAGCATATAAATAATGAGTGCTCGCTTTCCAATCCATCCTAGTAACGGACAAATAGACCTTTGTAAAAATACAACCAATGGACAGTTCTCAATTCCACACTTTGGCTTTCTATGGAACACAACTCCATAACAAAAATACCCTGTTACAAATAAGAAAAACCAAGGCAAAATAGAAAAATAATCCGTAGAGAAAAATCCCCATTCATCAAAACCTAAATAGGTGGTAAAACCGTTCGCATACCACTCCTCTGGAAGTTTAACTATTCTCTGCTCACCAAATCCAAAATATCCACGATTCACAGGATATGTAAACAAGAAAATCAAAAAGCTAACAATAGCTCCTACCACTGGCTGTACCTTTTTACAAATTAAATCCAGTGGGATCATCAAAATCATAGAAGATCCCAATAGAGTTAATATTCCAAACATAACCTTTGACTGTGGCATGAATAAGAATGTTACTGCAGAAATAACAACTCCGCCACCATATACCAATAGACCTCTTTTAAAAGGATTCTTACCCATCTGCCAACAGAATCCAGACACTAAAATAAAGCTCCAGCAAATCCACTGCTGCCAGACATGTCCAATATCTGATTTATACCACTGCCAATTCACGCCAAACATATACACCAAATCCCAAATCGCATGGTAGGCAATCATATTGATGACTACAAGACCACGATATTCATCGATGAAGTGCAGACGATTTTTCTTTTCCTTAATTACTTCCACTTTTATTTCCTTCTGTTATTATATAGATTGATATTATATAGAATTTTATTATATCAAAAAAAGAAATTTTTAATAGCTCTTTTGCTCATCTTTCTTGCTTTATCATCCCAAATGTAACTTTGTCACATTCTTTTTTAGAAAAATCTATATACTATATTTTGAAAACAAGTTATGATATGATGAAATACAAGATTTATTAGAAAGGAGTATCCTATGGAATATATAATTACTTTTATGGAGGGAATCATCTCTTTTATCTCTCCTTGTATGCTTCCTATGTTGCCCCTTTACATTTCCTATTTTGCAGGTGATAGTGCCGAGAGCAAACAGAAATCTACCACACTCTCTCATGCATTTGCATTCGTGATTGGTTTCACTCTTGTATTTACTCTGCTTGGAGTTTTTGCAGGAAGTATTGGTACATTTTTTATGAAATACCAATCTATCGTGAATATTGTCTGTGGTCTAATCATAATTTACTTTGGATTAAGCTACTTGAACATCGTTCATATATCGTTTTTTAAAGGGATAAACAGTAGAATAGAAGTAAAAGGACTATTTAGTGCATTTCTCTTTGGTATGATTTACTCCGTAAGTCTTACTCCTTGTGTAGGTGCCTTTTTAGGTTCAGCTCTTATGCTGGCTTCCTCTACAGGTGGTGCAGTCAAAGGTGCTTTATTACTTCTAACCTACTCTCTTGGACTTGGCATACCATTCCTTATATCAGCACTACTGATTGAACAACTCCAAAGCGCATTTACTTTTATCAAAAAACATTATAAAATTATCAATACCACCTGCGGCATATTTTTGATTGTCATAGGTGTGATGATGACATTGGGACTTATGAATTATGTATTGGCTTTTTTCTCATAATAATCATAACAATAAGGAGACTCTATGAAAAAAACAATATTACTTGCAGGTGCTCTAATCGCCATCATTGCACTAGCATCTGTGTTTTATAATAACTACCAGAAAAATGATCCATCTCAGCTCGGACCTTCAGGACACTATGCTGAGATACAGGAACAACAAAATGATTCATCTAATATAAATGGTACAGAAGAATCAAATGCCATTCCAGCTATGGATTTTACTGTTTACAATCAAGCAGAAGAAGCTGTAAAGCTATCCGATTTTTATAGAAAACCAATCATAGTAAATTTCTGGGCAACTTGGTGCGGACCATGTAAATCTGAGCTACCTGCTTTTGAACAGTTATATAACGAATATGGTGAAGCGATCTCTTTTATGATGGTAAACCTCACCGATGGTGCACAGGAAACTGTAGGAAGTGTCAGCGAATTTGTTATGGACAATGGCTATCACTTTCCAGTATACTTTGACACAGATATGGAAGCTGCTATGACCTACTCCGTTTACAGCATTCCAGCCACCTTGTTTATTGATGCTGACGGCAACATTGTTGCTTCACATTTGGGTGCTATGTCAGAAGACACACTCAGAAACTATATAGAAAATTTACTTATTGCAGAATAAGGCAAAAAGAAAAGGAGAATAAAACTATGGCAGAAGTAATTTTAACAAAAGAAAATTTTGAAACAGAAGTATTAAAAAGTGATATCCCAGTACTCGTAGATTTCTGGGCTACGTGGTGTGGACCATGCATGATGCTTTCACCAGTAATTGCAGAACTTGCAGAAGAATTTGAAGGCAAAGTAAAAGTAGGAAAGGTAAACGTAGATGAACAGAACGAACTTGCTATGCAATATCGTGTAGCCAGCATTCCTACACTCTTACTTTTCAAAAATGGTGAATTAGCAAAAACATCTGTTGGATTTATGCCAAAGAATGATATTATCGCTACACTCGGATTAAATGATTAATAACGATTTATCTAAATAAGTACAAAAATAAAGGAGGTGCATACTCGTATGCAACCTCCTTTTTATTTTTTGTACTTACTTGGATAAGTCTTTACCTAAGCAAGTGCTGCTGTAATGATAGCCATTGCGTAAACTTCTTCTGCGTTACATCCACGAGATAAGTCGTTGATTGGTGCATTTAAACCTAAAAGGATTGGGCCATATGCATCGAATCCACCAAGTCTCTGTGCAATCTTGTAACCGATGTTACCAGCGTTGATGTCAGGGAATACAAAAGTATTAGCCTGTCCTGCAACTTTGCTATCTGGACATTTTGTCTTAGCAACTGTTGGAGAAACTGCTGCGTCGAACTGTAATTCGCCATCGATAGCGAGTTCTGGATATCTTTCTTTTGCTTTATTAGCTGCTGAACGAACTTTGTCAACTGCTTCGCCTTTTCCTGAGCCAAGTGTTGAGTAGCTAAGGAATGCAACCTTTGGATCGATACCAAAGATTTCAGCACATTTAGCTGTTTCACCAGCGATTTCTACTAATTCATCATCTGTTGGGAATAAGTTGATAGCACAGTCACCCATTGCTAATAATTCATTTCCGCCGTTGCCATCTGGACGAGCCAAAATGAAGCAAGAAGATACGATAGTATTGCCTGGTTTTGTTTTGATAAGCTGTAGTGCTGGACGTACTGTATCAGCTGTAGAGTATGTAGCTCCACCAAGTAAGCTTTCTGCTTTACCCATTTTTACGAGCATTGTTCCAAAGTAGTTAGAAGCTGATAATACTTTACGAGCTTCTTCTGGTGTAACACCTTTTTTCTTACGAAGTTCACAGTAAGTAGCAACCATTTCTTCAAATCCATCGTAGTTTGCTGGATCAATGATTTCTGCGCCTGTGATATCGAAATTACCAGCTGCTGCAGCTGCTTCAATTTCTTCTTTGTTTCCAACTAAGATTGGAGTAAGAATGCCTTCTGCTAATAATTTTGCAGATGCTTCCAAGATACGTGGATCGCTACCTTCTGGGAAAACGATTTTTCTTGGATTTTCTTTTAAGATGTTAATCATTTTT
>JAZQZJ010000005.1:0-45190 GCA_045633955.1 Agathobacter sp.
ACAATAATTTCTCTAACTCCTCTTGGACTTTATCAAGTTCCTTAATTTCTAATATCTTTTGATAAATTGTTTTTATGAATTCTTTCTTTTGTTCATTTGTTATCACCTTTTACCTCCATATTTTTTCCCATATGTTGACTGGAGGCACCCGTAGTCATGCTTAGAAGGCAAAAAAGGCACAGACTCACAGTATCTAAATCTGCAAATCAGTGCCTTGCTAGCGAGATAGCATAGCATGACTACCCCTACAGTAAACATATTTATTTAATGTTCTACCTTCTCGAAATATTTTTTTCTTCTTAATTCGAAAGCCGGCATTGTTCCTTCTAATACATCAACAACATGCTTTCTTGTGATCGGATTCTCAATCGAACCTGAACTATATCTTATCTGATAATTTTCTTTATCCATTTCACAATAAATAATCTGTTCAGCATCACACGCAACTGCAATGTTAGGATTATGAGTGACAATTATTACCTGTCTTTTTTGTTTTGCTGCATTGATACAAGGTACAAGATTTGAGAAAACAGATTGATTATCCAAATTATCTTCAGGTTGATCAACTAAAATAGGTGTGTTTTCTTTGCTCAATGCAAGGTAGAATATCAGTAAAACAATTCCTCTTTCCCCTGGCGACAATTCAGATAATTCCCTACTTCCAACCTTTAACTTAAAATCAACCCCAATATATTCCAATGAGAAAAGATAATTATAAAAGCCTTGACGATCTTGCACTTTCTTATCAGCTAAATCTATATCTTCAGTAATTACCTCCATTACCTGTTCTAACATACAATATACACTCTCAATGGAATCAAATGAAGTACTATTAATAATTTGATTCATTTTTTCTCGTGATTCTACTTTTCCTTTAAAAACTCCTGCGTATCGTTGGCTTATAAAATTCAACACCTTCTCTGCATAATTATCCTCTGTCAATTGTATTTCTGCTTCAAATGCAATCTTCTCTTCAATTCCGCTAAGGATTTTCTTGATTTCATTCTGAATAGGATCATAAATATCATTATAGGTGCTTATTAAAGATTGTATTAGTTTATAGAGCTCTGATACCACTGTTAAACGCTCTTTTAATAACGCTTTATAATCCGCTTCCAATTTATCATCCAAATATTTCTTTTCACTTTGAAAATATATCATTGTTTCAGTTGTTGTTTCATCACCTATCAGTCGCTTTCTTTGATTTTCCCACTCCTGTAAATCGAGAATATATTTCTGATATTTTTTCTCATTAGCATCACCATTCTCAATATGTTTGGCTCGTAATATCTTTAAGTTATCTATTTGAACATCCAATCCATCCTCTGAATCCGTACCATGCAAACGTTCGTAAAACTCTTTTCTTGCTTCTTGAATTGATTTCAAAAACACCTTATATTGTTCAACTGGAGAATCAAAGCTAATTGATTCTGACAATCCCTCAATTTTAAACCTATCAACAAACTGATGTAGTTTAGTTTTAACTTCATCAACCTTATTACCTAGTGTCATCATTTCTGTAATCACATAAGTGGTTGCGTCAATTAATTCATTTAGTGCTCCAATTTTTCCTAAGCAATCATTTTTTTGAAGTTCTAAATTTTGGATTTTTTCATTTATCTCATTTAGTTTATTTTGATATTCTATATTTTTATCCTTATTATCAGGCTTTTTAACTTCAATAGGTTTTATTGCATCATGTCGTTCAATATTTTCTTGTAGTTTTATCAGACCACTATCTACTCGTTTCTTGTATTCAGTAGTTCTTTTATTTTCTAATTTAATAATGTCCGAATTAATCTTTCTTAATTTATCCAATAGCAACATTTGCTGTGTCTTATTATCATGCGTTTTTTTCTCAACAAGCTCATTTAAGTCACTTGCCTTTCCTCTTTCTACTGGATCAACATAGGAGAAAATTACTCTATTAATCTCTTTTTGAAATTCATCTCCTATATCATTACAAACCTTTTCAATATACGCTTGTGGTAAATATTGAGCATTCTCAATAACAGAATTAAATTCACTATCGCTTAACATTCTAGACTCTTTATGCCCATCTTCCCACACAATTGATGCTTCATAGTCACTTGCATAATTTGTCTTTGGATTCTTAAAACGCCTATTACTTAAAAAAGAGGCCTGATCCATTGTATGGCACTTACACAATTGACCAATAATATCTGAAAAAGCACTTTTCCCACTCCCTTTATTACCAATCACTGCAACAAGATTTGGATTTAATTCTATTTCTGTATCAAACCACTCTAAATCAGGATGTATTGGATCAGGTATTCTTTTTATTAAAATATTAGATATAGTATTTCTCTTATTTTTATTTACTCTATCCAACGATGGTGGAATTACACCAACAAATACTCTGTCCGAAGGCTGGAAAACGCATTGTTTCAATCCATCAAATGTACAGTCTGCCTTTATCCACAAGCATTCCTTCGGATTATAATTTCGGGCATCATGATTATCAGAACAAATAATCATTGGCTTTTCGCCTATTTCTGGAAATACAAACTTTTGATAATCCGCAAAATCCTCTTTTTTCCCCATATCAAAGAAATCTACTACCATTGCAATTTCATCTTTTACTGCGTCTTTATATGGATATGATGCCGATCTAATCTCTCTATCAACACCAGATGATTTCTTTCCTGCATGAATTGACACAAGACCATCCTCTTTCTGTGCAAATTCTATTATATCATTAAAATCCCAATATACCTTTTCATCATCTGAAACCTTTTTTGCTTTTTCTCCACGCATGATAACATTAAATTTGTTTTCTAGCTCTTTTAAATTTGTTTTCTCAGAGAATATTAAAATAACATGCAAATTATTTGCACCTTTATCTGTTCTCAATTCAACTCCTGGGAAAAATACAATTTCAGGAGCCAATTCTCTTAAATGTGCTATTCTATCTGCATCAATTATAAAATGATCCGTAATTGCAACAGCACATACTTCATTTTCTCTTAATGACTTTATCAAAATTTCGTCTGCATCTTCTCCGTTATACTCATAATCATATGATGATTTAGTATGCAAATGCAAATCCCATCTTCTCCATTCTGCCCCTTTTGAATAACTCTTATTTTCCATAAGTCCTCCTTTGTATAATTTCTACCAACTACTCTCCCATCGAATATTTATCTTAAGCCATGCCACAACCCACATCTTCTCCCTTGGCATAAATCTGGCATAAAACCTTACGCCCAACCTCGCAAACCCTTGATTTTCCTAGGCTTTTACCAAAAACGGATAATGTTGCCGTGACATTTCTACCTCCTACTATATATAATTTAACATAATTTTTTCTCTCATAGGTTTCAGATATGGTAGTACATGAATATCCTATTACAGCATTCCCCTCCATCCGGACACCTTCCTCCCTAAATTCATTCAAAAAAAGCGAAGTACCGGCTCACATCACCTAATACTTCGCTTTACATAATCTTTATTCAGCTATATCAAATCTAAGAATCTATCCCATATTTCCCTTCTATCTTTTCGCATCCAGAAACACTCTTATTGTAAACATACACCATAACCGAAATAGCCTGACCATTACTCAAACGAACCATTTCTGGCTTCTTTAAATATAGGTCACCTTCTTCCTCTAGATAATCTAATCTTTTTTCTATTTCTGTGGTAACCTGATATACCTCGCCCTGTACGCTTCCAGTTCCTTCTACAATTCCTGGATATGCTCCTAAATCATACATTTGATAACCATCGATGACGCCATCTCCAATATAGATTGCATCTTTCAGGTATCCATGATTTCTGTGATTTTTCATCAATGTACCATATACAAATACATAAATCTTACTCATTTAAAATTTCTCCTTGGCAAGACCTTTATATTACTATATACGCTTTCTCGCCTGTTCTCTAAAACACTGATATCCCATACCATTCCATGCTTCTTTTGCTCCAGCATTTTCAGGCAAATAGCAGACTTCTACGTATTTAATACCAAGACTTCTAAAGAATTCATTACTCAATTTTTCTAATTCTTTCATAATGCCCTGACGACGATAAGCTTCTTTTACATAACCAGCTCCGATATAACCTACTTTTTGATGTGAGGAGAGCACCATGTGACAAGGAATGACTTCCAATATCATCATACCTACGATATCATCTGCTTCCTCTGCTACTACGATACAGCTTTCCTCATTTTCAATATATCCTTTGATTACCTGTTCGGTCATGTCTAGTGGCATTTCTTCAAAATCCCAATATGGATCCTTGGATGCATGCTTGATATGAAATGCAAGGTCTCGGAATAATACAGCAACCTGTGCTGCATCTTCTAATATGGCTTTTCTGTAATTCATACGTTTACTCCTCTACAAACGATGCATTAATTTCTGCGATTTCTCGTGTGCCATTGATATAGTCACGATACATATCCCACAAATCGATATCGCAATCTTCCATTGCCTCATCTGCAGGAACCCACTGACGAATCAGTGCGATACGCTCTTCTTTTGTGGTATCTTTAATCAAATATGATTTCATTATTTCATCCTCTCTTCCCACTCTTTTTCCTTAAATCCAGTGAGCACGAAATCATCTCCCACCACCAATGGACGTTTTACCAGCATTCCGTTTGTGGCAAGGAGCTGTAACTGTTCTTCCTCTGACATTTGTGGAAGTTTCTCTTTCAACTGTAACTCTTTATAAACGAGTCCACTTGTATTAAAAAACTTCTTTAGTGGCAATCCGCTCATTTGATGCCATGCTTTCAACTCTTCGTAGGTTGGATTTTCCTCTTTCATTGGACGTTCTTCGAATTCGATATGATTCTCCTCCAACCACTTTAATGCCTTTAGGCATGTACTGCATTTTCTGTATACTAAGACTAACATGTTCATTCCTCCAAATATTACTTTCTCTTATCTTTGCAATCCTGCTTCCTCTTCTGTAATTCCTGCATTTGAGAACATATTCTTTGTATCGGTAACTTTACTCATGTCAAATCCGCTGACATTTAATCTCATCAAATTTTTGCATCCATTAAACATATAGGACATATCGGTTACATTTGATGTATCAAAACTGCTTACATCTAATTTTAGCAAAGAATAACATCCCTGGAACATCGCATGCATATCATTTACTAGACTTGTATCAAAATTTGTGAGATTTATTTCTTGTAATGACGTGCATCCTGAAAACATAAATGACATATCTATTACACGGCTTGTATCAAATCCACTTACGTCTAAATTCTGTACCAATGTACAATCATTAAACATCGCATCCATCTTCATTACGGTACTCGTTTTAAAACCACTGACATCTAGACTCAGCAATGATTTACATCCTCGAAACATGGTAGACATATCTGTGACACGACTGGTGTCAAATCCACGCACATCGAGCTCCTGTAATCGACTGCAGTCATAAAACATACATTTCATATCAACTACTGCACTTGTATTAAAATGACTGACATCCAGTTTTCTCAATGATGTACATCCACGGAACATATAGGACATATTCGACACATATGTCGTATCAAAGGTCGACAACTCAATCTCTTCCAAACGTTCACAATCTTGGAACATGGTAGAAAAACTTGTCACTCTTCCTGTGTCAAAACTGCTAAGATCTATCGACTCTAAGGAATAACAATGATTAAACATATACGCCATATTTGTTACCATACTGGTATCAAAACTACTTAAATCTAATTTTTTCAAAGACTCACAGCCCTGAAACATAACTCCCATATCTGTAACTTTGCTTGTATCAAAGGCGTTATTAAAACGAATTTCTTCCAGTCCTGTATAGTTGTTAAACATACCATAGCAGTCTTCAAAAGAAACTTTTCCCTCAGATGCCAATACTAACTGATTACCTGCATCTGTTTTTTCTACCCATGCCATAACTTCTTTTTCAGATTTTTCATCTATCTGCCATGCATCTTTTGGCATATCTTTCAGGTTATCTTTAAAAACAACAGAAGTAATCTCTTCTCTCTTGTATGCTTCATTTCCAAAGACATCTGTAGAAGAAATAGAATTTACAGTTGTATTGCCTCCCTCGGTTCCCTTACCACCATTTCCAAAGAGAAGTCCTGCACCAAGAATCAGTACAACCACGAGAAGCATAATTCCCAAAGGCAGATAATCTTTTATTTTTGATTTTGAAGATTTTTTCTCTTTTTTAACAGGAGTAGGTGCACTTTTCACCGTTTTATTCTTAGGTAAAGATTTTTTCCCTTTTGATTTTGCGCCTTTACTAGGTGAAAGAATTTCTTCTGGTGTCTCTGTCGTCATCACCTGTACAGCTGCTCGTCCTTCTTCCTCTTCAATCTCTTTTAAAATCTCCTGTACGGCCGCTACCAGTTCTTTGATTTTTCTATCCAATGGCGCAGAAGTAGCCTCTAACCAGTGTACCGTACTTAAATGATATGCAAGGTCTGGGTTCATCTTCTCTGGTGAAATAACGAACTTAATAATCTTACATTTTTCATCCCCTGCCAATGTTACTTCTTTTAGCACATCATCGGAATGATTTGCTTCTGCTGTGTATACCAAAATGAAAACTTTTGCGTCTTCTATGGCACGCATAATATCTCCAGCCCACTTTTGTCCTGCACGTCCATCTCTTTGGGCGTACCAACAGGTAATCCCTTTTGCCTCTATGTGATGACAGATATTATCTGCTATATTCCTATTAATGTGTGAATAACTTATAAATACATCAGCCATAATGTTCTCTCCATAACTTCTTTTGTAATAACATACATTATACAATAAGTCTTGGCAGAAATCCACCGGCATCAATTACAAGCAAAAAATCTTCTAACGCATTATAATAGGCTGTCTTTCACACTGGTGATAAGACAGCCTGTTTTTATCTTCTCATATTCAAAATACGTATTTTTTCATCTAAGGACATTCCATCTGGTAGTGGCTCATATTCCTTAGGTTTTGCAAAAAGTCCACTAGAGAATTCTGCTATACTTTTGTACTCCATTGGGTCAAGCCCACAAAATTCACAAACCGCATCTGGATTGTCTTTGGGTCCAAAACATTTTGGACAGCGTAAAGCATATGACATCCTTGTACCTCCTTAATCACATTATCTGAGATAATGTTAACGTATCTCTATTCCATTGTCATTGAACCAATAGTTAAATTTTATATCGCCTTGACATTTATATCCATCCTTCTTATATTAAAAATAAATTATATACAAAAGGAGTTTAGTTATGAACGAAAAAGAGGAACGTTTATTAACAAAGTACAAAAAAGAACTGGATCGCATCTCACCTCCAGGCTATTTGATTTACATGCTGTTTGTATTGTCGATGGTTTATATTATCGATGAAATTACCAGCAATATTTACAATTCATTGCAATCTGATATGATTACAGAGTTTTTTGTAAATGGAATGGGACTCGAGTTTAACACTGGACTTGCCACCTATTCTGCTATGACCGCACCACTTTATGTAATCATGCTGATTACACCTTTCTACAAATCTCTAGCAGATAAATTTGGCCGAAAAGTATTCCTTGCTCTAAACACCATTGGTATGGGTATCGGTATGTTTGTCTGTATGATGGCACCAAACCCTGTGATCTATATCTGTGGTATTGGTATCATCTACTTTGTAATGAACAATGACATGCAGGTTCTCTATGTTATGGAAACTGCACCTGAAAAACACAGAGCAAAACTTACCAGTATCACGAAAGCAATTGCTCTTTTAGGTGTTACCTTTATTCCAATTTTAAGAGATATCTTTATGAAAAATGATGGCAGCCAATGGCAAAAGGTATTTATGATTCCTTCCATCGCAGGTATCGTAATCGGTGTCTTGGCATTCTTTCTTATGCCTGATACACCTGCCTATTTAAAACGTAAAATTGCCTATTTAGAACTATCAGAATCCGAACGTACTGCTATAAGCAAAAAATCTTCTGAAAATGCGGAAGGTGGTGTTGTTGCTGCACTAAAATTTATCTTTGCACACAAACAACTTCGTGCAGCAGCACTTTGTGCCTTCGTATTTGTAACCTCTACCGGAGGTACCAGCTACTATGAATCCATTATGAAAACAGGCGGTATGACCACTAGTGAAATAACAACAGCAATGTATTTCATTCCACCTGTGAACGCTACCATGACCGCATTAAGCGGATTTATCACTGACTATTTAGGTCGTAAGCGTTCTGCCACTGTTCTTACAGGTATAGCTCTCATAGGTCTTATTTCCTTCGTATTATCTGCAAGTACAGGACTCTCTCCTATCCTTGTTGGTATTAGTTACGGATTGTTTATTGGCGGACTCTGGTCAACTGCAGATATTTTATTTATTATGATTCCTGGTGAATCAACACCTACGAACCTTCGTGTATCCGTGGTAGGTACCATGGGTATTATGTCTGGCGTTGGCAATGTGCTATCCATCGCCATTATGACCGTAGGTATGCTATTCGTAAAATCCATTGGTCTCCTATGCTTATGCGTATGTGTACCATTCTTATTAATAGCCATCTTCATCCTTACCACCAAGGTAAATGAAACAAAAGGCGTAGACCTATCTACTGTTACCGGCTCCGAATGGGATTAAAAGAAAGCTGTCAATAAGACAGCTTTCTTTTATCTTCTCATATTCAAAATACTTATTCAAATAGCGGGAAGTTTCGTGTGTCCGTTTATCCTAAACCTAACATCTTTATCTTACTGACTAAGTTATTGAATTGTTCATATTCTGTACAACTCAGCATTCTATACAAAATCACCCCTGCTTTTTCATTTTTTGAATCGATACTATAGGTAACGAGTTCTTTTTCATCACCCTTTTCTACCCAAGCCTCATAGGACCATACATCACTATAATTCGATTTTTTTATCTTGGCTCCATCAAAATTGATTTGCAAAAAATTCATATATCTTGCATCTTTTAGAAATTCCGAAAAATCATCTATTGTCATCTTCGTTTTCTTTTCACAACTTTCCATAAGAAATTTAAAAGCGTCTGCATCGTCGCTAAATGTTTCCCCTCCGATACTACAAACCTCTCTATCTCCTATAAAAAATGCATTTCTACAATAATCCGCATCTATAAAATAAACACCTATGTCCATCCAACATTTTCTGTAATGTCGATAGGCATATGGATAGATACATTCACTTGATGTTCTTTTTTCGAATTTCTTCGTTCTTGAAAATTCTTTGCTGTCTAGTTCCCTATAGTTCAACTGAAGATCTTTTAATAGAGTCTGTAAATCAATCACATACTCTCTCTCCATAGGTTCAACCTCATATTTTCGATATTCCTGTAAACTATATCCAAATTCGCCCTCTTCTCTTTTGAACACAAGAAGATATAGGTAATTTACATCAATATTTTCCATCAAACGATTTCTTCTTGGACCAATCGCCAAACGAAGTGTATCATTCCCCTCAGCATATCCCAATTCAATACGAATATCATCCTCGAAGGCATAATATCCACTTAATAATCTCATGTATGTATTCTTTTTCATAACTCTACCTCCATTTTTCCATTATAACAAAATCATCTTCTATTTGCATTATGCATAGCTATTTTTCATGCATCATAGTATAATAAACCTATCAAATTTTAGGAGTGTGACACATGGAAAAGGCCAGTCGAATTAATATACTTTATATTTTATTAACACTGAAAAACCATAGTAGCCAAAAGCATCCTCTTTCTATCGCAGAAATTACAGACCTTGTTAATAAAGTGTATTATCGTACACGCTATGATAATGGTATTACCATTAATAGTACTACCGTGAATCGTATCTTAGATTCTATCTTTGCCGATGAAACCTTGGGCTTTCAGGAGGAACCTATGGAGTTTTTTGATAATCGTGCAGGACTCGGCTTTAATCTATACTGTGTCATGGAAGGAAAAGACGGACAATGGGAAACCTATGTTGCTCCTAAATCTAAGAGAGGCGGTCCAAAAAAATATTACTACTGTGAGTCTGTTTTCTCGGATGCTGAGTTGATTACCCTCATTGATTCTGTAGAAACCTATAATTATTTTAGCACAGATGATATTGCTGGTCTGGTTACCAAACTTCTTGGACTTCGTCCATCGTCTGAATTATTAAATTGTTACCATGAACGTCATGGACATCTGCTAAAAGATGATGATTCACTGGTTCTTCTTAACATTGATACATTTAGCCGTATATTAAAATCACAGCAATTTGCTAAAATTACATATTGTAATTATGATTACAATCACAATTTAGTACCACGCGAAGGATATCCTCGTATCATCCGTCCACTTAATATGATGTGGAGCAATGGCTACTACTATCTAGTCGCGCTCTTAAAACCAGGCTATACACCAGCCAATCTCCGCATAGACCGTATCACAGAGATCGAACCCGTTCAACCTTCATCCGAAATGCTACAACAGTTCCAGGTTGACATGAATCTTGAAGTCTCAACCTATCGAATGAATCATCCCGTTATGCATGGCGGAAAGGTAAAACATATCGCAATGTTATACTTGGATTCGGAACAAAATGGTATGAACAATGCGATTATGGATACCTTTGGTAAAATTAGTCAGGTGCGCCCTGCTACCGCGGAAGACCTTAAAAATAATCTTCCGCTTCATGTTCTGGCAGATAGTTCTGCTGGTACTTGGATGCGTGCTGATTTTCAAGCTACTACAGCTGGTACAGAGCTTTTTGCGACACAGTACTGCCGCTATTGTAAGGTTATCTCACCATCCTCTTTATCCGAGAAAATTGCAGATAATCTCAGATCTGGCTTACGGCTATACTAAACGGAAAATCCTGTTTTTCCCCTTTGTTTTCCAGTCTGCATCAGATCACTTTCTGTCATACGCTGGATTGCCTTTTGCACATCTTCCTGTTTGATGAAACTCATTACTTTTTTGGTTCTTTTTCGCTCTGGAAGACTCATCACACGACTGGCAGCATACATCATGGCATTTTCTAATAAACTTCTCGCTTCACGACCATTACCAAAGTTTTGGTCTTTTACGCGACATGCAAAATATTCGCGAATGCTGGCATTTGCTGCCTTGTCCACAATCAACTTCTGATTCTTTGCCTGTGTATGTACAATCTCTACCATCTGGTCTGGATTATAGGAATCAAAATAAATCGTTGAATTGATTCGACTCTTTAAGCCTGGGTTCGCATCAATGAACTGTTTCATTTTGTTATTCTCTTCCGACACATGGATTCCACCATAGCCTGCAAACATGACTAATTTGTCCATTGCATGATTTTCAATCTCTAAAATGAGCTGTGCCAAAGCTTCCTGACCAAAACTATCCATGCTATCATTTCCATCCGTAGATGCTAATGAGTATGCTTCATCGATTAAGATAACATCATAATTTTCAAATATCTGATGGGTTTTTGGTGCAGAGTGACCTACATACATACCTTTCAAGTCCGCACCATTGACACAGATAAATCGATCCCCTGGTAAAAGATTTTCTTCAAACATCATAGCTCCCATTAGCTGTGCAACCGTTGTCTTTGCAGTTCCAGGTGCACCAATCAAAAGATGTGCATTATGGAAGCATGCTTTACCTAGTCCCATTCGCTCTCTTTGCTTACTGTATTTCATAACCGATACAATATTTCTTACCTGCTCTTTCACTGCTTCCATTCCAATCAATTCTTTTTCCAGTTTTAAAGCATTTGATTTTTCCTTTTTTTCTTCCATGCCTAAGGCTTTAAATTTTCTTAAAACAAGAAAATCATCTTTATCTAACTCATCCCCTTCTTTTTTTCCATTTTCTTTTAAAATATATTTTAATATCCTTTCCATCGTTGCAGACTTATCGCTCGAATGAAAACTAACAATTTTTTCTGTAAGGTCTTTCTTCGGAAGCTTCTTTGATAAAGAAACCCCTAATTCCTGTGCCCAGTTTTCGAATTGTGTCTCTCGATATTCCTTTATCTCAGACTCTTTTGCATTTGCTAAAAACAAGTCTGCGGTGTATTCCAACACAAACTGTAACCCATTCTGTTCAAGATAAGAATCCATGCTAAATGGATCATCCATTCCAAATCCAAATGAAAACTCAGACTCTACAACCAAGATAAACACATGCTTATTTTCTGAGAATCGATCCATGACCAGATTTAACTGTGCATATATATTTGGCATATAGTTGCTGTTTGCTATAATACATACTGCTTCCTTCGTACACTGTGTCCAATAGGGTTTTTTATTTATCATATTTGGTATTCCCACAGAAACAAATCTTGGTCCGCCAAATTCCTCTATATCTCCACCATAACGACTTAATTCACTCAAATTTAATACTGGTACACGAAATGGACTCTCGTACCATGTGTCACAGCTCTCATCTGCTTCATCCATATCTTCATAATCAATTTCATATTCTTCCAGAAGAGACTCTACATCATAAGAATCACACATAGACACTTCAAAATCATCATAAAATTCTTCTTTTTCTTTATTTAACTGATTACAAATACCTGCAAGATAGTTTACCGCCATTAATCCATTTTCTTTTGAAGTACTTCGAATCAATATGACTCTGGACAAGCCTTTCTTCGTACCTTCTAAAATATCCTTATAAGCAATTGCACCTGCTTTCACATCTTCTTCCAATGCTTGTAAGGTTAATGTCTCTGGTACATTTAAGTATTCTACCTTTTCCCCTCTACCTGATTCCAAGTATTTCTTTTCCAAATTAGGTTTTAATAAATTTAGTTTTTTCATACTGTTATATCCTCCAAAAAGATGTTTAATTGTTTCTGGATACAATATAACATAGGGAGCTTCGCATTTTTGCAAAACTCCCTATCCCTTAATACAAATGATAAAGTTCGGTGGATATATCCGATAAATCCGCATGAAAAATACGACTCATCGAATATTTATATAGCAGTAACTGGCCTTCATATTTCAAAGAAAGATTCTTTTCAAAGACCTCTATTTCATCCACATATTTACTATCTGATTTAAAATCAACAATATAAATTTTTCCGTCCGAACCCACAATAACTAGGTCCGCGGTTCCATTCACCCATACGGACTGTTTGTCTCTTATCTGAATCTTGTGGTTGTCCAAATATTTCTGGATTGCAGCAAATAATTCAGGCAATTCTTCTCTAGAAGTATAATAAGAAAATGGCAATTCTGTATAAATCTCTTTTGCTTCTTCTAAAAGCCTTTGCATTCTTGCATCCCTTTCAAATTTCTGCAAGGCCTGAAATAAGAAATCTCTCACTGCTTCCAAATAACTTTCTTGTGGTTCACCCGCTTTTAGATAGAAGCGACTTCCCTCGAAAAGAAGCTCATCTGCATGTTCAATAATCGCCTGATATACACAAGTACTGATATCAAAGTCAGGCTCTTTTCTCTGCTGTATGAACAGTTCAAAACTTCGATGCATGGTTGTACCAAATATATTTCCCTTTGGCCTGCGTGGAAACTTCTCACGTTCTTCTGAGGTAAGTTTTTTCCATTCTGGTTCATCACTCTCCTCAGAATCCACATCTCTAACAATACCTTCTAGACTACTTGGAGACAGGACCACATATACCGCTGTCTTCATCTCCTCTGTTGGTGTAGCATACACAGTTTCTTTCCCCTCTAGCATTGGTTCCGTCTCACTTGTCTGCTTTGTATCTTCTTTCGGAGACAGGATGACCTTTTTGAAGTTATTTCCTTCTGGTATCTGATATCTGGAATATGGTGCTTTTTCACTAAATGCTTTTGTAACAATCAAGACTTCTTTCGCTCTTGTGGCTGCTACATATTCCAAACGAATCTTTTCTGCATCCTCTTCTTCCACTGCTTTCTGCATAATCCCCTGTGTCGCATTATCATAAAAATATCCATGTGTTTTCGAAAAGCCATCTGAAAATGCTCCATAATAGTCATACTGTTCGTTTGCGTTTACTTCAGATGCTGTATACTCTGGAATATGCTCACTCAATCCTTTTCGATTTGTTAAAATCGTAATATTGCCCTCTAGACCTTTTGCCTTATGCAGATTCATAAATCTTACAGCCTTTTGGTCTGCCAACATGAGTTCATGTTCTAACTTATTTTCTATAAAGTTTTCAAACGCAGTGAGGAGATATTCTGGAGACTCCTTCGAAAGGGCAAATACACTTTCTACCATCTGGTGTAATCTTGCCTGCAATGCATACATTTCTTCTTTATGAATTGTTTCATTCCAAACCAATAAATATTCCACATGCTCTAGCAGATACTGTGCTTTTCCATAGGCATTGAGCTGTTTCGTCGCCTCACGAAGCTTTTCCAATCGATTCGCTGCTATCTGCTCTGCCTCCACTACTTCCCCATGATATACAATCTGCTTTGCTCCCTGTATGCTTTTTCTATCATATGGCTGTAGCAAGAAACGGTATAATGCCAATAAACTCTTTAGTACACTACTGTCATTGATATCTGTTTTCCCAGCCAATTCCAATGGTATGGAACGGCTTTTCATTGCTTCAATGTAGTAATCCATCTGTGTGGTGTTCCAACACAATATCAAAAAATCCCCATAGTGAATTGGACGCAACTTACGCACATAAGTATCATTTTCCTTCTTATTTTCATAAATATAATATCTGCCAGAAGTCAATTCTTTTATAATGTCCGCCAAATTATTGGCTTCGTAATTTGCTTTCTGATAGTCATATCTGCCTTCAAATCCAATTAATGTATCCAGATGATATACACCCTTTAAGACAGATGTATTTCCTGGGTCTACTGGTTGTTCTTCCGAATGATTTTCTGCTACGCAAATCATATCACGATAATTAATTCCCGAGCCATCTATAACTGGTTTAAACTGTTCATTCACCCAAGTGATAATCTCATGATTGGATCTAAAGTTATTATCCAATTCATAAACCTCTGCTTCTGGTAAAGCAGACATACGTTTTTTAATATTCATATAAACCGCTGGTTCTCCACCACGGAAACGATAAATCGCCTGCTTTGGATCCCCTACCACAAACAACGCACCTGGCTTTAAACTACCAGTTTCTTCTGTTGCCAGTTTCCATATCAAATCTGCCTGCACATGGTCTGTATCCTGAAACTCATCTACATAAATACACTTGTATTTCTTTCCAAAATATGCTCTGGCCTCTTGTGAATCACATACGAGCTCTTTGGCTTTTTGTATCAGCTGATCGTTTGAAAGTTCTTTGTTGTCTAACTGTGTCAAATAGCTATCTCTTGCCATCACTGCATATTTCATGAGTACATAATATGCATAAGAAGTAATGAGTTCTTTTCTCTTTTCTTCCGCCTCTAACCATTTTTGATAGGTTTTATTTGGCCGAATAAAGGTATTTAACCAGCCATTAAACTGATGATTAATGGCTGCATAAATTTCTTTCTCCGCTTTTTTTGAGCCTTTGTTACAGAATGAAATTTCATCGTTTCCATACAATTCTACAATTTTATCGTTAAAGCTCTTCTTACCTGGATATCCATCCGGATAGCTATCATAAAAGGTTTTACATTTTGGACTAGCACCTGTTCTATCTGGATAAAAATTACGCCCTGATACATTTTTATAAATTGTAATCCCATTTTGTGCAATTAAGTTTATTTCATCGTTCAGTTGTTTTAACAACTGCTCTACTGTAGCTGTTATGGATATGATGTCCCTTTCTAACTGCTGTAATTCTGTATTGGATAGTCTTACAAAATTCACATCCTGTGGTTTTTCACAGATATGAAGAAACAGCTCTTCCACCTGCTGCCCATAAGAATATGCGTATCCCTTCTGATAGATCAATGCATTCTTTATCTCATCAATTTGCATTTTGCTTAGCTTTGCAAACCATTTGGAGAAAAACTTTTTCTGTCTGGTGACAACATCTGCATTTTCTAAAAGAGAAACATCAAGTGGTAATCTCGCCTCAAAACATCTCTCCTTTAACAACGCAAAACAAAAGCTGTGTATTGTAGAGATATGCATCTGTTCTAAGTGCTCAATTGCATAGGTAAACCTTTCTCTTTGTTCCATGGTATTCCCAGAATTTTTTTCTTCTGCTTCAAAGGCTGTCTGAATTCTCTCAAAAAGTTCTCCCGCAGCCTTGTTCGTAAACGTGATTACCACAAGCTCTTCTGGCTTTAAAACGCCCTGACGAATCTGGTTCGCAATACGCTGTACGATTAGGGTTGTTTTACCAGCACCCGCCCCAGCTTCGACAAAGATATTGCGGTCTACATGGGCTACAATATCCTCTCTCTTTTCCTTTTCTGATTTATTTATAATCATAATTTTTCTCCAATGTATTCTTTACAAATATCTTTGTATGTACAGTAATCACAGGCTTTGTTTCGTTTATCTTTTTGTCCCTCTCCTGTGATACGCTTTTGATACTCTGCATTTTGAATCACATGCACAACCACTTCATGAACTTCTTGTGGAAAATCCTGAATACTCGCCCCTAAAAGAGTCAGTTCCTGATCCTCCATCTTATCTTCAAAGAAATGTATAAATGTTACTTGATCCACCAGGATGCTCTCATTTTCGTGCATAGCCTCCAATGCTAACTTATAGACTACATGCTGAACACTTCGATTGTCTGAAATCTCATCTTCATGTTTTTTTCTACGTCCGCTCTTGTAATCCATAATACGATAATGAGCAATACCCTCTTCGTCCACATATCGGTCCAGACGGTCCATTTGTCCACGGAAAGGCAAATTTATAGTACCTTCTTCTGATGCAAATGCAATTTCGATATCTGCAAAATCTTTTTCACAGGCAACCACCATCCATTTGTTCGATGGATCTGAGAATTCTGCATGCATTTTTTCAAGATAATTTTTACAGTTTGTTTTTACCTGCTCTACCTCTGCCTCATATGCAGCTTTTGATACATATGGACATACCTCTAACATTTTTTTCACCCAGTGATCCACTACTTGGTCAAAAAATGCTTCCTGTAGATTCGAAGATACTTCTTGCGATTTCTTGTTTAAAAATTCCTGATTACAATAATCCTCCATAATTCCATGTGCAAGAGTTCCTTTATCATTGGCTGGTAACCATCTGTCTGACTGTGCTTGCTTGTAACTTTCATCTGGAAGTCTTAGCACTCTGTGATAATAGAACTGGAGAGGACAACTTAATAATTCCTGCAATGAAGTCGTACTCCATGATGCAATTGGCATGCCGATTACTTCTTTTTCTTCTATTTCCACGGTATCCCAAAGCGCATCCTCTTCATAAAAGATATTACCTAGAATCAAGTTCTCATATCCACATTTTTGAATGGATGTACGGTCTAATCCAGACTGCTGCAACATACGAATATATGGAATCGAAGGAGACATATTGCGTAAATTTACGGTGTCATAAGAACTATAGCCAATCGTCAATGTTCCATTCTGATCTCTCGTAGAGATCGTCTGATACAAACTTTCTACCTTCTTCTCTTCTTCCCTTTTTGCCAATCTTACATAGCCTTTTGTACTATCCAAAAATGTCTCTAGTTCCTGATCTGATAATACGGGTGACTCTATCACCACACTACCAAAATGTTTGGAGGACATTCCCAATACAAAAATATGTTTGCGCTCTAAAATATGTAAGTCACTATCTAATTTTCTTATGCATACAGCATTTGTCATTTCCATGTCATCATAAGTAAGTGCTTTGATTTCTCTCGAAAGCACATAAATAACATCCTCAATGTTTTTTCCACGACCTAAACATTTTACAGTTCTAGAAAAACTCTTTAATTTCTCACTCACATATTTATAATCTTCGCGATTTTCTAAAAGCATACGGGTTACATCTACCAATTTCCAATATACTTCTAAATAAGATACTTCCTTCGTATCTTTCCATTTAAACACATGTAATAACTGCTCTAAACAATCACAGAACGCAAGGGTCTTTTCCTGTCTATTCTGTGCAGCTTCATCCACTGGTTTTTTTTGACGTTCGGCTTTGATATAGGATTCATATCGCTCCATACCCCAACCAATCCCCGCACGAATTTCACGATAAAAGGTATTTCTATATTTTCCTGCCAACATCATAATTGGCTTTAATGATTCATATGAATAATTATCAGATGCCCATTTCAAAATATATTTCATCATATGTAGATACGCATTATCCGCTGGCATCTGTCGATGAATCATGGCATATGGTATTCCTCTGCTATCAAATGCAGCCTCTATATATGGTTCATATTCTGCTGAGGTATAAAAAATCTCTACATCTCCGAATGGATATTCCTTCTCCATCATCTTAGAAATTACATACTGCACCTCATTGGCCATTCCATAGCTTTCAAAAAATTCCATGCCTGCTAATGCGTCGTTTAATGAAAGCTCATCTTTCAGTGAGAACACTTCATAATTTCCATTTGTGTATAAATCCAGAAAAACAAGTTCTACTGCAGAAAGATGATTTTTATATACATCCGTTATTACGATGGTATCTTGTTCCTGCTTTCTAATGGTCGCATTACTTCTTAATATCGAGATGGCATCTTTATAAATACGAGCCTTATCATACTGGTCCTTTTCTACTAAGAAAGCTTCATACTGATGCAGTAATTCCTTTAACTGAATGACATGTGTAGCATCACTACTTTCAAACATGTCTGTAACCGCACCCATACGCAACTGCGTTAAGATACTACATACTTCCTGAGCAGTTTCTTGTGAGATGCTTTCCTTAGGCACAAAATAGCTATCATCTGCTTTCTCTTTTAACATCTCCAATAGCAAAACAGCACTAGACGTACCATCCAGTATGTCTAATGCGTTTAATATTCCTTTTTTTGCCTGCTGTCTCACCACAACTTCCTTTGCAAATTCCATTAAAGATACACATTTTGTATTTGATATTACCACATGATTCTTTTTATTTTCTTTTCGAAGATAACGGTTCCCATCCTTTACACTATCTACTACTATGTACTTCATAACATTCTCCGTGTTTATATAATAAATATTGGTTTTAGTATATCATTTGTAAATAAGAGTGACAAGAAACTATACAGTAAAAGAAAGATATAAGTCATCCATAATATCTAACTCTCCGTATGCCTTTCTGCACAGCTTTAGATATTCCTCATTTCTCACTTCTAATAGAACAGAGACTAAATATTTGCTTTCATTGACTAATTTCATGAAGTGTTCTGTCAACGAAGAAGCATCTTTAAGTTTTTCTAGAAACATGATTACATTGGATATCTTCTTTGAACAGGCTCTTTTCCCTTTACCATCTTCAACCTTTAACACTTCCATTAGTTGTTCTACTAATTTCCAACGAAACTCAAAATTTTCATCATTTGCCATCTCTACGTACTTTTCTACATTTCTATTCTTTAATATTTCAGCCAAATCTTTTATATTCATCTTTCCAGCAAATATCACGTAAAAACCATAAAAGGAATGGGCAATTTCGATTGATTTTATATATTGATGGACAAGCTTTTCATTTATTTCTAAACCTAATCTCTCATACATTGTCATCATATGGCTTAGGTTTTCCCAGCCTCGACAGGTTACTACTTCTTCACTATCGTTTTGTAAGAAACAACGATAGATATCTTTTTTATGTATTTCCAAATATTTGATTACACTCTCATGAAATTTTTTCTCCTTGGCATATTTTAGGAAATCCATACTATCATACTCTACCTCCAGTTTTCTGACACGATCGATAATCGCAGCGTCAAACCGTCTGGCATTTTTATTATAGGCACTTGGATTACCACAAAGTACGACACTCCACCCTTCTGGAATTCTATATTTTCCAATATTTCTCGTCTGCAAAAAAGCTAACATCGTAGGCATAATGGTTTCCGATGCACAATTAAATTCATCTAATAAGAGGATCCCTTCTTTTTGTCCCTGTTCTTCTTTTTCTACTACTGCAGCTATAATCTCTGACATGGTATATTCTGTATATTTTCCACATTCCAAATTTGAAATTACCGGAAGTCCCAATAAACTGTTTCGTGTATGATGGGTAATACTAAAACTTACAAAACCAATACCTAATTCGTCTGCCACCTGTCGTACAATCTCTGTCTTTCCAATCCCTGGCTTTCCCTCCAAATAAAATGGAATCCTATTCACGCTTCGTAGACAATAGCTGCCATCTTCGTTCTTTTGCATATAGGCCTGCATGCCTTTTTTTATTTCTTCTTTTACGTCCTTTATTGTATACTTCACTACGAACTCCTTTCTACGCAGGATATAATGGAATACATTCTGCCCATTCTGGAATCATAGACATCCAGTATTCTTTATTATCCGCAACAAACCAATCTTCTTCATCCACATCCAAAAGCAAATATACTTCATATTCTGGCTTATCATCATATTCTGGAAATGTTCCAGCCGCATCCGTAATATAAATGAGTGCATCAACCTGCTCTCCATCTTGTATCAGCTTATCAGCATAATCAAACACTGGAGCAAATGAAGTGCCGCCACCACCTAGAAACGTATGCGAGCGTCCAAACTGTATGAAATCCTGCACCTCATAATAGTCTTTCTGTGTAGTTATCTCTGTATCACACTCAAGGTAGCAAATATGTTCTACCCTGCCAATTCTCTTTATTTCTTCAAATACAGCTACAATTTCTCTTAAGAATTCTGAAGCAAGCCCCGTACAGGAACCACTTGTATCTACAGCTACCACAATCGTATGCAAGCAATATTTTTCCGATATTTCCTCCGGCTCTACCAAAGGCACATCACCATACAATTCCAAACCATATTGATACAGTACTTTGTCTAATTCCTGTTCTTCCTTTACCACCTCACTTAATTTGGAGATTCTATCTAACAACGCCCTATAACTCATGCTGCTTTCTTTTGTATAAGTAACTGTATTCTCCACTTCTAGGCTTCCGTGACCATACCGTTTTCCACCTTTTTCTGATTCTAGTTGTATCAATATTTCCTTTTCTATATTTTGTGAATCAACTTCTCTTCCTCCAAAAAAAAGCTTCTTTGCCATCACCCATATATCTACTTTTACTTTATATTTGCTCCAGAATATATGATCATCGTATTTTACTTGCTTAGCTCTCCTATAGATGCCTTCTCTTATATTTTTTTCTTTTAACCCTCGATAATACAATTCATCACAAATATAGCTATCCCATTCCTGTTCTTCCAAATCATCATCGAAAATTTTTTGATACATCTTTCGCACACAACGATCTACCTGAATATCCTGCACTGCCCAGGAAAGCTTTTTATTCTTCCAGTTGGCATTTTCAAAATGACCTAACAATCCATGAAACAAAATGTGTAAGATGGTCTTTTCTATAAATACCATATCCCTCATTTTTGCCTTCTCTATCACATCATCTGGGTTATAACAAATCTTCTCTCCATTTGTGCATATAAAGACATGTTCCTCCACTGGAACAAATTCCAACATATTTAAAACAGGTATAAACGCATAGAGTTTTTCTTTTATTCTTGAAACAGCCAATTGTATAAATGCTTCTGCTAACTTTATATGTTTCTTTTCTTCTACCATTCCCATTCTCCACTCACTTTCAACATAAGCATTGGAATAAGATGTGTTTTCTGCTGTTCCATTACTTTCTCAATTTCATTCTGTACCGTTTTTTTCGTAATAACATTCTTTTTTAAAACTTTATAAAAAAGTTCTGTATTATCCTCATTTAAAACTCTATATAACAAACTAGGATCATTTAAGTTCTCATTATCTACAACACCATCACAAAAAACCAAAAAATTTTCCAACACCTCGCCGAATTGCAGAGAATAATTATTTCTCACAGAATCATAAAGTCTTCTTTGCTTTTGATTCTTACAGGATAAATAAATTGGCTTTTGACAACAAATTCTCCACAATTTGCTATATCGTATAGGCGTTTCATATAATAGAGAACTAGAATCTTCTATCGAATGTATATTTTTCCCTATTACTCTCCAAAAATCATCTGTGGAAAATTCTTTTCCTTTATTTTTTTGCACCCACTTTGCAAGTTTCTTCACTCTCCTTTTATCCAGCGGTATATCCATACTTCTATCCACGATTTCATATAAGAAGCAGCTTACGAAGTGACTTGTAAATAGTTCATAAAACAATTCTGGATCTTCTTTCTTAATACATTCTAATGCTCCCATTGCATATTCGACATCTTCCCAGCTATTCATAGACTCTCGCAATTTCCATACATTGTTCTTATAATCTTTTTCATCCTCAACATATGCATGCCACAAATCAAGCCATTCGCCTACTGTATAGGAAACTTTTACCCAATTTTCATTATCACAATCTTTTTCGTAATAATATCCATATAACAACTGATCCATGACACATATGTCTTGAAGTTCATCATCATCTTCCTCTGAAAACATATCATCAAGTATTTCGATTTCAATTCCATCTAAATATCCAACATCCATCTTTTATTCCCTCCATTCACAATCTATAGGACATAGTCTACAATGCCATAATCTACGGCTTCACCGGCTTCCATCCAGTAATCACGCTCTGTGTCCCATGTCACTTCTTCCAATTCCTTACCACAGTTTTCTGCCAACAATTTATTAAGATTCTCTCTGGTTTTTCTAATATGATCTGCTACCAGCATGATGTCACTTGCCTGTCCTGCCACACCACTCGATGGCTGATGAATCATAACCTCACTATGAGGCAGGATCCCTCTTTTTCCTTTTGTACCACCAGATAAAATGACTGCTCCCATACTTGCTGCCACACCTACACATATGGTATGTACATCCGGTTTGATATGTCTCATTGTGTCATAGATTGCTAATCCTGCACTTACGGAACCACCTGGACTATTGATGTAAAGATAGATATCTTCCTCTGCCATTGCCGACAAATGTAAAAGTTGTGCAACAATCGATGCAGCCATAGCATCATTTATTTCTCCTACCAAGTGGATAATTCGACTTTCTAAATTACTAGAAAATATGTCATTCCCTTTCCCTTTTTCATCATAAACAATTGGATTAATTACCATAATTTCTTTCCTCCTAAATCTCTTTTTTTCTTGTATTCTTGTTTATACTGAAATTCTATCACAGTACCCTTTGCAAAAATGCAAAAAAGGACCAACGCTTCCGCGTTGATCCTTTTTCATCTTATTCTTCGTTCTCTTCGAATCTTTTTAATTTGATCCAAATCTTACTTTGCTATATGCAATAATTTCATCTTTACATTTTTCAAATCCAAGTTTGCCACAGTCCAGACAGAGGTCATAGTTTCTAGCATCTGTCCAGTCACGGCCTGTATAATATCTGTAGTAATCTCCACGATATTTGTCAATCTTTGCAATGAACTTTTTCATTTCACGATCACTCATACTGTTACGTTCCATCGCTCTGTCGAAACAGAACTGTTCGTCAGCATGTACGAATACACTCATAACATTTGGATAGTCTTTTAATACAAAGTCTGCACAACGTCCTACGATAACACAGGACTGTGTTTCTGCAAGCTTTTTGATAATTTTTGCCTGATAGTTGAACAAGTTTTTGTCAGATACGAACTCTCCAGATCCTGGAGGAATCAAATCTCCATCATATACATTTTTTGAAAAACGAAGGAATGGATTATTCTTCAATTTTTCGTCTGCTTCACCGAATAATCCTTCGCTGATTCCACTATCTTCCGATGCGAGACGAAGAATGTCTCTGCTATAAAATGGAATACCAAGTTCCTTTGCTACCATCTGGCCTACGGTTTTACCACCGCTACCATACTGTCTTGCGATTGTAATTACGATATTTTCCATTGCTTCCCCCTATTCTCCTAAGTATGCTTTCTTGATGGAATCATCGTTCATCAAGTCATTTGCATCCCCAGAAAGTACAATTTTACCTGTTTCCAAAACATATGCTCTATCTGCAATTGATAATGCTTTTTTCGCATTCTGCTCTACCAATAAAACGGTTGTGCCACTGGCACTTACACTTTGGATAATATCAAAAATCTCGTTTACAAAAATAGGAGATAATCCCATGGATGGTTCGTCCATTACGATCATCTTTGGATTTGACATAAGTGCACGACCCATAGCTAACATCTGCTGTTCACCACCAGACATCGTACCTGCCTTCTGATTTTTGCGTTCTCTCAAACGAGGGAAACGTTTATATACATTTTCCAAATTTTCGGCGATTTCTTTTTTGTCTTTTCTTGTATATGCTCCCATAATCAGATTTTCATATACGGTAAGTTCTGCAAATACACGACGTCCTTCTGGAACATGTGCAATTCCTTTTTCTACGATTTTGTGAGCTGGCATCTTTGTGATGTCTTCTCCTTCAAAATAAATAGAACCTTGTTTTGCAGGAAGTAAACCAGTTACGGTATGAAGTGTTGTTGTTTTACCAGCTCCATTTGCACCAATTAAAGCAATAACTTCACCCTGATTTACTTCAAAAGAAACGTCCTTTAATGCCTGAATTACACCATAATACACTTGTAATCCTTTTACTTCCAACATTGCCATTTTACGTTCCTCCTATTCGCCTAAGTATGCAGTAATTACTGCAGGATCATTGAGTACTTCTTCAGTTTTTCCCTGTGCAAGTACTCGTCCAAAGTTCAGTACAGTTAATTCTTCACAAATACCACCTACGAGCTTCATATCATGCTCAATCAAAAGAATAGTAGTGTCAAATTTATCTCTTACAAAACGGATGGTATCCATGAGTTCTGCTGTCTCATTTGGGTTCATACCAGCTGCTGGCTCATCTAATAACAACAGCTTTGGTTCTGTAGCAATCGCTCTGGCGATTTCTAACTTACGCTGTTTACCATATGGAAGATTGCTTGCCAAAATCTCTGCTTCACCATCTAAGTCGAATACCTTTAAGATTTCCATTGCACGTTCATCCATTGCTTTTTCTACTTTGTAGTAGTTTGGCAAACGGAAAATTCCTTCGATGACAGAGTATCTCATCTGATTGTGTAATCCTGCTTTTACATTTTCCAAAACGGTTAATTCTTTGAAAAGACGGATATTCTGGAACGTTCTTGCCACACCAGCTTTGTTGATATCGGTGATAGATTTACCTGTAATATCTGTTCCATCCAAACGAACAACACCTTCATTTGGTTTATATACACCTGTTAAAAGGTTAAATACTGTGGTTTTACCAGCACCATTTGGTCCGATCAAACCATATAACATACCTTTTTCAATTTTTAAGTCAAAACTGTCTACCGCACGAAGACCGCCGAATGAGATAGACAAATTTCTTGCATCTAACATTGCCATAACTATTCTGCCTCCTTCACGCCTTTATTTTTGATTTTTGCTTTCATTTTTTCTTTCCAATTGATAGCAGCTGGAGCCCAGTTAAAGAGCATCATGCTAATAAGTACAACTGCATAAATCAGCATACGATAATCAGAAAGACCACGTAACATTTCTGGAAGAAGTGTTAAAATCACTGCTGCAATCATAGAGCCTCTGATATTACCGATTCCACCAAGTACTACGAATACTAATACTAAAATAGATGTATTGTAATCAAATTTCTTTACAGTAAGAGTCGATAAGTTGTGTGCATATAATACACCTGCCACACCTGCAAGAGCTGCAGAAATGGAGAATGCCAACAACTTATATTTTGTGATATTAATACCAACGGATTCCGCTGCGATTCGGTTATCACGGATTGCCATAATCGCACGACCACTTCTGGAATTAATCAAATTTAAAACGATAAATAATGTAACTAAGATAAGAATCACACCAATCGTAAATGTTGAATCCTTTGGAGTACCTGTAATACCAAGTGCACCTTTTACAATTACTTTACCATCTGCTTCCATGTTTAATGCTGCAGAATCTGTTACTGAAAAATGTAATCCATTGCTATCACGGCCTACATAGATGATATTCACCAAGTTCTTAATGATTTCACCAAATGCCAAAGTTACGATAGCTAAATAGTCACCTTTTAATTTCAAAACAGGAATACCAATGATGATTCCAAAGAAAGCAGCTACAACTGCTCCAATTATAATTGCCAATACAAAACGTATACCATCTGGAAGAGTACCTCTTGTCATTACTGAGAAAAAGGAACTTGCATACGCACCTACACACATAAATCCTGCATGTCCCAAACTAAGTTCTCCCGAAATACCTACTACAAGATTTAAGGAAATCGCAGCAATAGCATACACACAGATTGGAACCAAAAGTCCCTGCATCAAACTAGAAACATTTCCTGTTGCAACCAATAACTGGATTACCAAATACGAAATTACAACGATTGCATATGTAATAGTATTTGTTTTAGCTGTTTTATTCATATTTTTAAATACGTCTTTTTTCAATATGTTTTTCACTGCATCCACCTACACTTTCTCCTGAATATTCTTTCCGAACAAGCCTGTAGGCTTAACCAATAAAACAACAATCAATACTGCAAATACAATTGCATCTGCTACCTGAGAAGAAATATAAGCTTTACCAAAAATTTCGATAACACCTAATAAAATTCCACCAATCATTGCACCTGGAATGGAACCAATTCCACCAAATACGGCAGCAACGAATGCTTTGATACCAGGCATCGCACCTGTATAAGGTGTTAAGCTTGGATATGCAGAGCATAAAAGCAAACCTGCAATAGCTGCAAGACCAGAACCGATGGCAAAGGTCAAAGAAATGGTTGCATTTACGTTTACACCCATAAGCTGTGCAGCACCACGGTCTTCCGAAACCGCTTTCATCGCTCTACCTGGTTTTGTCTTGTTTACAAAGAACATCAAACCACACATAATCACGAGACATACAATAATGGTTACTATTGTAGTTCCTGAAATAGTCAACTGACCATCGGCCAAAGTCAAAGCTGGAACTGTAATAATATTTACAAAAGACTGTGTGTCCGCACCAAAGATTAACAAGGCACTATTCTGTAAAAAATAACTTACACCAATGGCTGTAATAAGTACCGCCAAGGAAGAAGATGCGCCACGAAGTGGTTTGTACGCAATCTTTTCAATTGTAATTCCTAAAACCGTACATACGCCCATACCAACTAATACAGCAATCCAAGGATTTACACCTACTGCTGTTAACATTGTTAAGATAGTATATGCGCCAACCATGATAACATCACCATGAGCAAAATTAAGCATCTTTGCGATACCATATACCATGGTATATCCCAAAGCAATAATCGCATATACACTTCCTAAACTTATGCCATTAATTAAATACGATACAAAACTCATAAGATTTCACCCTTCAATTTTTAATATATTTGAGTATTATAACACTTTTCTCTAAAAAAACAAAGGATATTCTCCATATCTTTTCTGATACGAAGAATATCCTCTCATTTCTTAATTACTGCATAGCTGTATATGCACCATCTTTGATAACAACTGCCTTTGGCTCTTTGTTTGGTTCACCAGATGCATCCCATGTGATTTCACCTGTAAGACCATTCAATGTAACACTTGTCATAGCACCTGCAAGTGCATCGCAAAGATCAGATGCTGACATATCTGGTGTTGCGCCTGCTGCTTCTGCTGCTGCTTTGATTGCATATACTGCATCATATGCATCTGCCGCAAACTGGATAGGAACTTCGTTGTTAAATTTTTCTGCATAAGCTTTTACAAAGTTCTGTGTTAATTCATCCTGTGCATCTGGAGCAAATGGTGTAAGGAACATTACACCTTCTGCAAGAGAAGTATCAAAGTTTTTGATACCAAGAAGTCCATCTAAACCATCACATCCAAATACTTTTGGAGCAAATCCCATATCTTTTGCCTGCTGTAAAATCAATGAAGCTTCTGAATAGTAGATTGGTAGGAATAATAATTCTGCACCGCTATCTTTTGCAGACTGTAACTGTACAGAGAAGTCTGTTTTGCTAGAATCTGTAAATGCTTCTGCAGCTACGATTTCGATTCCCTGGTTTGCTGCTTCTGCTTTGAATGCTTCATAAATACCTGTTGAATATGGATCAGAGCTATCATAGATAACTGCTACTTTTGATGCAAGTTTGTTTGTGCCGATAAATTCAGCTGATTTTGTACCCTGTGTAGGATCTGAGAAACATAAACGGAATGCGTTTGCACCGCTGATACAATCTACTGCTGTACCTGAAGGTGTAATAAGGAACATATTGTCTGCTTCTGCTTCTGCTTCAACTGCGATACATGGAGCTGATGTTACTGTACCTACTAATAACTGCATACCCCAGTCTTTTAAGATGTTGTAAGCATTTACAGCTTTTTCTGCATCATGCTCATCATCTTCCATTCTAAATTCAATCTGGTAACCATTGATACCACCTGCTGCGTTAATTTCATCAACTGCAACCTGTGCACCTTTGTTTACAGCATCACCATATGCTGCTGCACCACCTGTTAAAGGTCCGATGCCACCGATTTTAAATACTGCTGCGCCTGAATTTCCAGCGTCTCCATCTGCTGCACCGTTGCTTCCGCCGCCACAGCCTGTTAAACAACTAAGTGCAAGTAAAATTGAAAGTCCGATACTAATAAATTTTTTCACTTTATTCTGCCTCCCTAAAGTTTTAGTAATTGCATATGATACTACTCGAAAACTTTAGAAAAGTCAATGCTTTCACTTATTCCAATCTTTCATGCTATTTATAACTGTTGGTTATTACACTTCTTTTATTCTATTACTAATCCTAATGGAACTAGTCTCTCTGCATCGGAATTATCGACTTTGTTACGATCTGATATGTGAAGTGCACGTGCACCGTCCATTAAAATCTGTGCAGAACCGCCTCCATCCAAATTGATAGCATTTCGAAGTCCTAGTTCTACTGCAATCTCTGCCATTTCCGACAAACTCGCACCAGTACTATCTTCACCTGGTTTGTACTGAAGTTTTCCTTTTCCTTCTACCCAGAAAATCACTGGCTTTCCTTCTTTATCTGCACCAAGCCCAATACGTGCGGCACGGGCATTTTCAAAGTCCATTGGATATAAGCTTGGTGGAAATGGTACTCTTTGTAATTTATGAATATCATAGAAACGCGAAATAAAACGATCTGTTTTTACGCCTTTTTTGATGATGCTATTTCCTACCTGAATACCAAACTGTACATCTTTTAAACCATGATAAGAAACTGTATCACCAGGAGAAATATTCGCACCTTTACCAACCTTCATAACAAAACCCGATGCTGGTATAGCAATACTTCCACCATCCTTTACTGCCACAACACGACGACCAACAATCACTACCAGACGACCTTTTTCCTCTGGTGTTTTTGCTTTTTCTGGTCGTGTATAAATGGTTGCATTTTTCCCTGACAAATAGGTTCTATCGTTAATCTCTATCATCAATTCTTTGACATCTTTTTTGGAAATATAAGTCGCTCCATCTTTTTCTACTAATAATGCTTCTCTGTTAAAGAGCGGTGGAAACTCCACAATTCCATCCTTTATACAAAGTCCAAATGGTGTACCTACCTGATCATAAACAGTGGCACAATCAATTGGATCCATGATAAAGAAATTGGCATTCACTTTTAGTTTTGCCTCTGGACAAGTCTCCGACAGATATCCTGCCAAGCGGCCTATTGGTATCATCTGTGTCTTTGGTAATTTTCCACATATGATACGTACACAATCACGTGCCTTCAAATCTTCATAAATTCTCTTTGCTGTTTCATTTTTGAACACCGGTGTTTTCCCTTTTAGTTTTACACCTTCCTGTAACAAAATCGTAGCAATGGTAAGTTCATCTGTGACTTTTCCATATTTTCCAGTATCATAAATTGGCTTCATCTCACTTTTGGAATCATCCATATATTTCCATATATCAAAATCTTCTGGAAAACAAAACATTACCATCTTTGGAAAGATCCATGGGCAGGATGGTACCAGATAAATCTCATAAATATCTCCAAAACACTGTAATGCCCGTTTTTGCTGTTCCAACGATTCTTGTTTCAAGCATAAAAAGTCCAACTGTGACCAATCGTCTAAATGCACTGCCTGTACTCTTTGTATTTCATCATTTTCACGAGGAAAAACTTTTACTTCTGATTTCATTATTTCTCTCCTGCTGCGCCATACTTATCTGCAAGTTTACTTTCTGCTTCTTCTTTGCTGATTTCACCATTATTATACAAAGACATTACCTGAACTTCATCCGAGCGAAGTTTATAAAATGCCAACAAAATCACAAGTGCAATAGCAAAGCCTGCTGCTGGAAGCAAACAGAATAGTGCCCATACACCATCTGCAACCCCCGCTGGCTGTACCGCATGTTCTCCTTCTACAAAACCGACTGCAGAAAGTGAGAATAGTACTACCGTTCCAATAAGACCGTTTTTCAACTTTGCTACAAACGTCTGCAAGCTAAAGGAAATACCTGCCGCTCTTGTTCCTGTTTTATATGTACCATATTCTACGGTATCTGCAATCAGCATGTAAATAACTACAGACCAGAATCCAAGGCCTGAACATTTCAGCATCGTCATAATAATTGCCATTACCAAACTGTCGTATCCTACAAAATATGCCACGATATTCATTACTACAGTAAATGCAAGTCCTCCGCAAAGCACATAGAACTTGTCCCATTTTTTTGAGAGTTTCGGTACAATTGCTGATACAAAGATAACAGAAACTGCCGCACCTGCTGCCACGAGTGTCGCTGTATTTTCCTGTCCCAAACAAATACGTCCCATGTAAATTGCCATCTTCTGTTCTAAGCTGGCAATACCAAGTAACAGCATAGCAACCAATGTTACCATTAAATATTTATTGTGTTTTAAGTAGTTGATAATTTCTTTGAAACCTGGATTTTCTTCTGCAGTAGAATTTTCACTATGACGTTCTTTCACCGAAAACATCATAGGTAACATCATAATAACCGATACTACTACGAAAACTACACAACCTACAAACCAGCCCAATTTAGGACGAAGCATTGGAACCAAAACAGTGGCTACTACACCACCAACCATAGCCCAGAGTTTTCCACCTGCAATAATCGAAGTACGTTCCTGCACATCCGAAGTCATTACTGTCGTCACCGCATAAGCTGGCGCATCCAAAATGGTATAACTAATATCAAATAAAATATATGCAACTAAAAACCAAACCACTTTTACACTCTGTGATGCAGACTCTGGAATAGCAAATAATGCAATGGTTGTAAGGCCAACCGCAGTCACACCAATGCGAACCCATGGTATGAATTTCTGTCCATTTTTAAATCTGGTTCTATCAATGAGATAACCAAAAATCATATCGTTAATCGCATCCCAAAGCTTTGGTACCAAAAGAATTATTGCCGCTGTCGCAGCTGCAATCCCCACGTCTGTCAAAAATGTTTCCACATATCCTGCATATCCCCAAAGAATATTTTGCCCTAAAAAGAACAAACAATATGCAAAACGTTCTTTTTTACTTGTTACAAATCCCTTTTTCTCACTCATTATATTTTCTCCTTATGTGAAAATTCGTAAAATAATTATAACATAAAAAAGGCTATCGTCAAAGACGATAACCTTTTCTAATTACTTTATACACTGCTGATACTGTTGTTTGAGCTGCTGTACCTTTTTTTCATCCGCTTCCGGTGTAGGATACATTCCTTTTTCATGCATCATGCAGAACACATCTTGCTGAATTTCATGTTCCTCTTCAAGAATATCAAGAAATGTTTCACGAACATCTTCGTGTACACATTCATTCGATGCTTTGTTAAAAAGTTCTGTACAAGCTTTCTGTGCAGATAAAGCATCACTTAAAACTTCTTTTTCTGTATAAACTGACATATTTCCTAGACCTCCTATGATAAGTGTGAGTAAAGCTCGTTTACATGTTTCTGGTGCTTGTCAGAAATCTCAAGCATTTTTGATTTTACCTGTTCATTTTCTGCATGCTCTGCAAGCATCTTAAATTTTTTCACTAAAAGGTCTTCATCTGCGAGAAGCTCCTGAATTGAAGCAAGCTCTTTTTCGGATAACTGTGCCATAATCGATACCTCCTACTCATTTTTTACAATTTAAAAATTACATTGGAAGTATCTGTAATTTGATAAAGAAATATACGCTTTCCTATATATTTAATAATGTAATTGATGCTAAAATCATCCCCAGTGCACAAATATTCTTTTTACTAAGTCTTTCTCGGAATATAACAATTCCTGCTATCATAATTACAATCATAGTCGATACACTGTAGGTTGGATATACCAAGACTGCTTCCACATCCTCTAGCGCCAACAACAAGAATCTAGAGGATAAATAATTTGGTACACCAATACAAGCTCCAAATATCAGCTCCTTTATTCCTATTTTCATTTTTCCAAAGCAAATCATTCCTATGGTTATCATAAATGCAGTTCCAAAAGTTACGAATAAATAGACGTCTTTCATTCCTGCATCACCCATTTCTTCAAATATATTCGACATGGAATCTGTAAAACCACTAAGCAATAACAGGAATAACAACCCTATCATATGCTTACTTTTTGAAAATGAATTCTTTTCAAAATTAATAAGGACAATAGCAGCTATTGCCACAAAAATTCCTATTACCTGTGTCCACTTTGGAACTTCCCGAAACACGACAACCGCCATAATGGTTGGTACTAATACACCTAATTTCATAAACGTAGCCGACATAACGATACCATTTTGTTTCATGTTATATTTATAATACAAAAAGTTTACTAAATACATTACACCACTTGAAACTCCCAAAATCAGTGTTAAAACATCTGGTTTCGCCATAAAACCTGATACCTGAGACATATCTTTCACAAATGCCAGTGATAACATCATACAAATTCCATAGTTTGCCATAAACATAGCCATTTCGTTTTTTACATATTTTTCACTAGCACGCATCATGATAGAAATAAGTGCACTACTGGCAATTGCTAATATTAAATATATCATTTGAACCTCTCAATTTTGCATTTTGTTTTTCATTATAACATCTAAAAAACTAGTAGGAAACAAAAAATGATTGTGCTATAATAGCCACTATAAAAATTTTACCTCATAAGGAGAATAAAATAATGGCAAAAACAACACAGGACATTATCAATTTTATTCAGGAAGAAGGTATCCAGATGGTGGATTTTAAAATCGTTGATATAAACGGTCAGTTCCGCCATGTAACCATTCCTGCATCTCAGTTTACAGAAGACACCATGCGTGATGGTATTGGTTTTGACGCTTCTAACTACGGCTATGCGGTTGTAGAAAAGAGTGACATGGTATTTATCCCAGATTTGGATACTGCAATCGTAGATCCATACTGTGATATCCCAACACTTTCTATTACAGGTAATGCGATGGTTATCGACTATCCAGCAAACCGTCCATTAGACCAGTACCCAAGAAACATCGTTCTTGCTGCTGAACAGTATATGAAAGATAGTGGAATCGCTGATACCATGCTAATTTTACCAGAATTCGAATTCCATATGTTTGATCAGGTAGGCTGGGCAGTACGTGCTGATTCCATTGGTGTAGAAATCGACGCAGAACAGGCATATTGGAACAGTGATACCGAAGGCCTTGGCTGTGTAGTTCCTCATCAGAAAAACTACCACATTGCAAAACCATTCGACCGCACTTATGAAGCTCGTTCTGAAATGTGCTTAGAATTAGAAAAAATGGGTATCGCTATCAAATACCATCATCCAGAAGTAGGCGCTGCTGGTCAGTTCGAAATCGAACCAATGCTTGGACAGATGTCAAAAATGGCAGATGCTTCTATGATGATTAAATACGTTGTTCACAATACAGCAGCTCAGTACGGTCAGGTAGCAACCTTTATGCCAAAACCTGTTTATGGCGAAGCTGGAAACGGTATGCACGTACACATGCTCTTATTAAAAGATGGACAGCCAGTATTCTCAGATGACGAAGGCTACTCACACTTAAGTGAAACAGCTCACTATTTCATGGGCGGACTTTTGAAACACATCGCGTCTCTTTGTGCAATTACAAACCCAAGTACAAACTCTTTCAAGAGACTTGTTCCTGGCTTTGAAGCACCTGTAACAGTAGGATATGCTACATCAAACCGTAGTGCTGTTATCCGTATCCCTGCTTACGCAAAAACACCAGAACTTCGTCGTTTCGAAATTCGTAACCCAGATGCAACCTGTAACCCATACCTTTGCTATGCAGCACTTCTTATGGCAGGTCTTGACGGCATAAAAAACAAAATTGATCCACATGCAAATGGCTGGGGACCATACGATATGAACCTCTACCATTTACCAGAAGAAGAAAAAGCAAAACTTTCTTCATTACCAACACGTTTGGAAGATGCACTCGATGCTTTAGAAGCAGACCATGACTACTTGACAGCTGGCGGCGTATTCCCAGAACAGCTCATCAAGAACTTCATTGCTATGAAACGTAAAGAATGTGCAGAAATGTCAAAGATTCCACATCCAGCGGAATTTGACAGATACTTCAACCTTTAATATTACGATTTAACTGAGTAAAAAGGTTTTGGAAAACCTATAAAAACGGAGCACCTAGGATTGCTTTTAGACTCATACTTCGAACATAACATTTTCTTGTAATGAGTCCCAAAGCAATCCTAGGTGCTCCGTTTTCTTACGCTTTTAAAAAACTTTTTACCAAGCTGAAATCGTTCCTTTAAAAGCCCGTTATATGTGTGAATTATATATGCAGAAAAACTCTCTCTCAAGATGTTCTAACTAGTTCCATCTATGTACATAAATTTGCTTCTCAGATGTTTTTTCTGACAAAATATCATGATTTACTATAAAATAAACTTACAAAATCATCTATATGAAAGAAATGTGTAGTCGGATGGAAGATTTTATAGCAAAACGGCATCTTAAAAGTATATTTTTGTCTATAGATAATTAGGCGTACATCTTTTATAAAAACTGTGTAAATTTATGCTGATTTAAATGAATATTCTTTCGAGAATGTCCATCTTAATAAACTAGGATGACAAGAAAAAAGGATGGACATTCTATAAAGAATATCCATCCAAATCATTTTCATTTACTCAGTTAAAGAGTTAAATTAGAAGATACGTCTAACTGCACGTACTGTTTTGTACTGCCAGTTATATGTGATTTTGATACCTTCTCTTCTGTTTGAAGCGTGTACGATTGCACCATTTCCAATGTAGATTGCTGCGTGTCCGCTGTAGCAGATGATGTCACCAGGCTGTACCTGTGATGGGTCTACTGCATAACCTACACTTCTTAATGCTGATGAGCTATGTGGAAGAGCTACACCAAATGCTGCATATACTGCCATTACGAAACCAGAACAGTCAGCACCGTTTGTTAAGCTTGTTCCGCCATATACATATGGGTTACCAATGAACTGTACAGCGTAGTTTGCAACTGCCTGACCGCCGGCACCTACTGGTGCATTATATGTTCTGTTTGAAACTGCTGCCTGCTGAGAAGATTTTGCCTGCTGTGCAGCCGCTGCTTCTTCACGTCTTCTGCGTTCTGCTGCTTCTGCTTCAAGTCTAGCTCTTTCTTCTTCTCTTGATTCTGCATATTCATATACTGTTTCAACAGCTACGAATTCAGATGATACATAACCTTCATAAGTATTGAATTTAACTTTTAACCATCCTTCTACGCTTTCATCTAAAACTGTTACCTTCTGGCCTACAGAAAGTAATGTATATACGCCAGCTTCTGTAGATGCTTCTTTACGAAGTCTTAATGTATCTGTTACAACTGTACCAATTCTTTCAGATGCTGCTTTACAAACTTCTGCATCACCTACGATTAAGTAATCTGCTCTTGCATAACCTACTACATTGCCAGACTGAATCTTATACCATCCATCTAATGTTTCAAGTACAGTTGCTACACCATTTACATAAAGCTTACCAACTACTGGTGATTCAACATCTGCTGCTTCTCTAATGTTTAAGAATTCATCAATATTCGCTGCAACAGCCATGTTTGCGTAGTTTTCAACTCCGTCTGCAACTACTGGAGCATCGTTTACGGTTACATCTGCAAAATATTCTGTATTTGTATCATTTAAAACAACTGTATCGTTGATTGCTGCGGTAGCACCAGCTGAAAAGCTAACGGATGTACCTGTTATATATTTTTCACTTTCAGCTGACTGGCTTGCCAATGCATCAACTGGTAATGAAGTAATCATCATTGCTACTGCTAAGAGTCCTGCTGTAAGTTTAATACCTTTCATTTTTGTTTTCCTCCAAAATCGAATCAATTTGTTATTAATTATTACGAATTTGTTACAACCTTACGATGCCATTATAACAGCCATGTATACAAGTGTCAACCCCCTAAATATGCCCTTTCCCAGTCTTTTTCCTACCAATATTAGTAAAAGTATACTAGCCCTTGTGGTTTTTTCGTTTTTTTTCGACCAAATTTCTTAATATTTTATTTTGCCTATTTACGTTCTTTTATAAATACAAAAGAGCATCTTATAAAAGATGCTCTTTATCCATAATTCCTATTAGTTTTTTCTTATTTTACAGCGATAGCTTCAATTTCAAGCAATACATCTTTTGGAAGTCTTGCAACTTCTACACAGCTTCTTGCTGGAAATTCTGATGTAAAGTATTCTTTGTAAACTTCGTTAATTGTTCCGAATTCGTTCATTTCTTTGATGAATACAGTTGTTTTGATAACATTTTCCATGCTTGTGCCAGCTGCTTCTAAAAGATTCTTTAAGTTTGTAAGTGCCTGATTTGCCTGAGCTACAGTTCCTTCTGGAATTTCACCTGTTGCTGGATTTACAGGAATCACACCAGATGTGTAAACCATTCCGTTTACTTCGATTGCCTGTGAATAAGGTCCGATTGCAGCTGGAGCCTTATCTGTGCTGATAATGTTTTTCATAATTGAAGTCTCCTTTATATCTTAGTTTATTGTAAATACTTTTTATTTATCGAACAAGTCGAATTTTACCATCTGTAATATCAACAACTCTCTGTTTGTACAAATGTCCTACCGCACGCTTAAATGCGTTTTTACTCAATCCTGTTTCTCGCTTGATAACCTCTGGACTCGCTTTTTCTGTAAATGGAAGTACACCCGCATAGGATTCAATAAGCTCTAAGATTTTTTCTGCATCTGTATCCATCTGGATATATGCCTTTTCTCTTAATGTCAAATCCAATTTTCCATCTGGCTTTACTGCTACAACTTTTGCATCAATAATATCACCAATACGAAGATAGCTATGATCTTCATGGCTTGGAATACGTGCAGAATACTTATCATCTACAGCTATAAATGTTCCAAAGTTATCACTGAATTCATAAACACGTCCTGTTACCATATCATCCTTATTATAAGGAGAATCAGTAGATAACAAATTATAAAGTCCTTTCATGCTGGCACAGAGACGATTACTCTTATCTGTATATACAGTTACGAGAACTTCATCTTCAGGCTGTACTTTCTGTGTCATTTCTTTAAATGGAAGGAATAAATCTTTTTCCAATCCCCAATCTAAGAACGCACCTATTTTACCTATTTCTTTTACTGTCAATACGCCAAACTGTCCCAAAGTTAACTTTGGTTCATTTGTGGTAGCAATCATACGGTCTTTGGAATCTTTATATAAGAAGACTTTGATTTTATCTCCTCGTTTTGCATCCGCTGGCACCTGCTTTGCTGGCAGGAGCACGCGTTCTTCTGCATTTTCTGTTTCACCAAGGTAAACACCAAAGTCTACCTTCTTTATATATATCAGTTCCTGATATTCACCTAATCTCATATTTTCCTCTTTCTATATATAAATGTCTATCCGTTTCGAAAAAAGTTTACATGGCAAATATATGCTTGTCAACCTGTTTCTTAATATGTACAAAAATATCTATTTCTACTATTTCATATTTTTATCTTCCCAGAAAAAGAACCGTAGCATAGGTCTTTCCTTCTGTATCCACCAACACAACCGTAGCCGTTTTATCCTCTATTGTTACACGAGGTATTATTGTATCTCCAAACACAGCAGCATTTTTATATTCCACACGAATTTCTCTTACAGAAAAATCTTCTGGTAAGTATTCCTCTGCAACCATCACATATTTTGCATTGTTCATGTGATTATTGGTATCAATAAAATACTTTGGTACAGTAATTGCTAGCATCTCTTCATATTCTTCTGGAATCGCAATCTTTCTATCACAATAATCCATTTCCAATTTTGGTTCATCTGGATAATGAGAAGATACCTCATCTGTAATACGAATTGGACGCCCTGTTCTTGGATCAATCAATACCCATATCGAATTTGCTTTTACAATCTGCTCTCCTTCTGCGTTTTCTACGCAAAAATTTCGAAGACCAAAAAGTCCTTTGGTGCTGTATGGCCAAGTTTTTACACAAATATCTTCACTGCTCTTTGGTATTTCTTCAATGCAAATCTGCCAAAATGATAAAATCCATGCCATATTCTGTTCCAATAACTGAGCCCCTGTCTCACCCAATTCTTCCGAGTGAAGGGTACTGGAATCCTGCAAATAATTTAATAATGCATGATAGGTTAACTGACTTTTTGCATTTGCTTCGCTATAACGAACTTTTGATTTTAATTGATACATAATACTTCCTCTTATGTTTTATTCCTAATATACGCTATTAGTGTAACATCTTCAAAAGAAATTTTCAAACAAAGAAAAAACCTCGAAGAATCTCTTCTTCGAGGTTTTATAGCTGGCCCACAAGGATTCGAACCTTGGATGACGGAGTCAGAGTCCGTTGCCTTACCGCTTGGCGATGGGCCAATGTTGTCTCAACAAATGGTATTATACATAATCCATAGGTATGTGTCAACACTTTTTTAAAAAATTTTTTAAAAATTTTTTTCTAATCAAAAAAGCTCTTAAAATAGCATAACTTCTTTGTCTACTACACCATAAATGGTCTCTTCACCCCATTCCAATCGTGCAGTTCCATTTGTATGCTCAACGACAGCTTTTTCAATCTCCTCTTTACGTTCCAATGGCACAAGCACTGTCATTCGCACATCCGCCGCATATTCACTTTCTAAAATCGAGATTTCTTTCTGTGCGAAAAGATACTGTAATTTGCCAAGACCATTATAGTCTGTATTTATATATAGAAGAAAACCTTCTCTTTTTTCTATAATCTGAGACACAGCCAATCCTTCCTGCACAGCTTTTTGGTAAGCACGAACTAATCCCCCAGTACCAAGAAGCACTCCTCCAAAATAGCGGGTAACTACAACTGCCACATTGGTAATGCCCTCTTTTAAAAGAACATCTAGCATCGGTCTGCCTGCTGTCTGTGCTGGTTCTCCATCATCGGAGCAACGTGTAAGTTCCTGGTTTGCACCAATGACAAATGCACTGCAATTATGTCTTGCATCCCAATATTTCTTTTTCATTTCAGCGATGAATGCAACTGCCTCTTCTTCACTTTCTATAGGTCTGACTGTGGCAATGAATCTGGATTTCTTTTCTATGATTTCCCCTTCACCACCTTTATATATTACACGATATGCCATAAGCATCTCCTTTTTGTGAATTATTTATTAAATCTTTCTTAATCCTACCATAAGAGGATAGGTTATTTCAATTTTTTTCTTCCTATAACATCTGTTTTTTGCTATAATATGAATAACTATAACTATAGTAGATTATAATCCTTATTGGGAGGCAATTTATATGAATTATGATAAAAATTCAACAAAACGTCGCATAAAGCGTGTAGATGCCAAAGGTACAAAAGTAAAGAACAAAGTAGTTCTTACTGCAATCAAAGTAGCACTTGTATTTGTTATTGCAGTTGGTATTATTTCAGTTTCTGCTGTACTAGGTATCGGAAAAGGTATTATTGATTCTGCACCAGATATCTCCTATCTGGACGTAGTTCCTACAGGATACTCTACCACCGTCTTTGCAGATGATGGCATTACAGAGATTGATACTCTGGTTGGTTCCGGCGCGAATCGTGAATATGTAACCTTGGATCAGATTCCAAAACACATGCAGCAAGCCTTTGTTGCTATCGAAGATGAACGTTTCTACGAGCACAATGGTATTGACTTACAAAGTATTGCCCGTGCTGGTGTTGCTACTGTTAAGAAGCTTATTACTGGCGAAGGCAGCATGCAGGGTGGTAGTACCATTACACAGCAGCTTGTAAAGAATAACGTTTTAACTGACTGGGTTGGCGAAACTACATTCATCGAAAAAGTACAGCGTAAAATTCAGGAACAGTACCTTTCTTTAAAATTAGAAAAACAGGTTCAGAACAAAGATTGGATTTTGGAAAACTATTTAAATACAATTAACCTAGGTTCTAACACCTTAGGTGTACAGGCAGCTGCCAACAAATACTTTGGAAAAGACGTTTCCGAATTAACACTTTCCGAAAGTGCTGTTATCGCAGGTGTTACACAGAATCCATATGGTTACGATCCAATTCGTTTCCCTGAGAAAAATGCAGAACGACGCGAACGTGTATTAGATGCAATGCTTCGTTTGGAATACATCACACAAGCAGAATACGATGAAATCATGGCAGATCCTGTATATGACCGTATTGCTTCTTATAATGTAGAAAATCCAGACAGCTACAATACTTACTTTGTAGATGCCTTAATTGAAGATGTATTAAAAGATTTAATGGAGAAAAAAGGATATTCCGAATCCGATGCATACAAGATGATTTATCAGGGTGGTTTAACTATTGTTTCTACCCAGAACATGGACATGCAGGCAATTTGTGATGAAGAAGCAAATAATCCGAACAACTATCCAACAGAGCCAGATTATTCTTTTGACCTCTACTTCTCTATAAAGAGAGCAGATGGTACAACAGAAAATTTCTCTCATCAGAAAATGCTTTCTTATTACAAAAAGAAAACAGGCAATCCAGAGTATGACATTACTTACAATAGTGAGCAGGATTGTTATGATGCAATCGCTGCTTATCAGCAGGAAATGCTCGGAGAAGGGGATACATTAGTAGAAGGCTCCGAATCAATTGTCATTACCTTACAGCCACAGGTTGCATTTACTGTTATCGACCACACCACAGGCGAAGTAAAAGCTTTGGTTGGTGGACGAGGCGATAAGGTTGGTAACCGTACATGGAACAGAGCGACCGACACTACACGTCAGCCTGGTTCTACCTTTAAAATCATTGGCTGTTATGCTGCAGCTTTGGATGCAGGCGGTTTAACACTTGCTTCTGTAATGGATGATGCTCCATTTACTGTTGGCGACAAAACATTTAACAACTATGACAAAGTATATCATGGCTGGACAACAATCCGTGAGGCAATCATTGGTTCTTACAATATTACAACAGTTAAAACATTAAATACAATTGGAGCCAGCCTTGGTTATGAATATGCTTTAAAATTCGGTTTTACAACATTAAATGATTTCGATCGTAACTTAGCACTTTCCCTTGGCGGACTTACCAATGGTGTAACAAACTTAGAACTTACTGCAGCTTATGCAGCCCTTGCAAACAATGGCGTATATATCGAGCCAGCGTTCTATACAGCTGTATATGATCATGAAGGAAATCTTATTTTAGACAATACCACACAAGAAACACACGCTGTTGTAACACCAGAAACCGCTTGGTTATTAACGGATGCAATGCGTGGCGTTATGACTGCAGGTACTGGAACACGTGCTTACTTTGGAGCTACTATGGATCAGGCCGGCAAGAGTGGTACAACTACCGCAAACCGCGATACGCTGTTTGCTGGATATACACCTTATTACACATGCGTTGTTTGGGGTGGAAATGACGATAACTCAATACAGTCTGGTTCACTTTGTACCTATTCGAAAAATATTTGGCGTGAAGCGATGAAACGACTTCATGAAGAATTACCTTACAAAACCTTTGAAATGCCAACAGGAATAACCGCCTCTGCAGTTTGTAATGAATCTGGTTATCTTCCTATTACAGGAACCTGTGATTCTGCTATAAAAGGAAATGCTGTTTATACCGAATATTTTGCAACAGGAACTGTTCCTATTGTAACATGTGATCATCATGTAACTTTAAACATCTGTACAGTTTCAGGATTAATTGCAAATACAAACTGTCCATCAGGAGGAGTTATCCCAGTAACTTATCTTGTAGGTTGTGATTTATTATCGTCAGACGGACAATTTACTGCTACACCAGAATTCTTAGCAACGGTTTGTCCACATCAACCAGAAGCAAAACCACCAACAACAAATACTGGCACACCTGATACAGGTAACCAAAATACCGGTACACCAAATATTGGTGACAATAACCAGAATAACACGGATTCGTCTGCATCAGATGCAGCACAGCTTGTTCATATGATTAATAGCATTAATCCTTCTAATCCAGATGAACAGCTCATCAATACAGCCCTTGCAATGTATAATGCTTTACCAGAAAGTGCAAAACATCTGGTAACCAATTATCAAACATTATTAGATGCAAAAAACACTTTAGATGCTTTAAAATCACAATCCGTTCAATAAAAACAAAAACCCGCACATTGTGCGGGTTTTTATGTTTCATATAAAATTACACTTCAAAAATCAAATCTCCATAAGATGGCATTGGCCACATAGATTTGTCTACAATCATTTCTAATTTGTCTACAGGTTCACGCAACGCTACCATAGCAGCATGTACTTCATCTCTATAATAACGAGCCTGCGCTTCACCCCTATCCATTGCATATGCAATCTGAATGACTTCTTCTAACTTGTGCATAGCAATCTTTGTTTCTTCTAAGCATTTTGAAGTATCTTTTAAAAGTGAAATCTGTACATTTACTGGTGCTTCTGGGCAAGCCGCTTTTACTGCGTTAATACTGTCTGCAAGAACAGTTGTATATCGAATAACTGCTGGTACAATCTGTTTTGTTGCAATATCAACCATTGCTCTTGCCTCAATATTAAGTGTTTTTGCATAGATTTCATATTCGATTTCCATACGTGACTGTAACTCACTTCTGCTAAATACATGGAAACGTTCAAATACTTCTACAGATGCTGGCGCAAGGTATTCTGGAATTGCATCCACCATACACGCAAGGTTTGGAAGACCACGGCGAGCAGCTTCTTCTACCCATTCATCAGAATAACCATCACCGTTAAAGATAATACGTTCATGTTCTGTTGCATATTCACGAATCAGATTTCGAACTTCTGCGTCAAAATCTTCTGCTTTTTCTAATACATCACAAGCTTCTGCAAATGCTTCTGCCACAATAGTATTTAAGATTACATTTGACTGTGCTACAGAGTCCTGTGAACCAACCATACGGAACTCAAATTTATTTCCAGTAAATGCAAACGGAGAAGTACGGTTTCTGTCCGCAGCATCCTTACGGAAGTCTGGAAGTGTTTTAACACCTGTGGCAAGGCCTTTTCCTTTGATACTATGTGTTGCTGTTCCTGTGGACATATACTGCTCTAAAACGTCCTCTAACTGCTCTCCTAAATATACAGAAATAATCGCTGGTGGCGCTTCATGAGCTCCTAAACGATGATCATTGCCCACATCTGCTGCAGATGCACGAAGTAAGCCTGCATGCTTGTCCACTGCTTTTAATACACAAGCCAATACCAACATAAACTGTACATTTTCATGAGGTCTCTTACCTGGATCTAATAAATTTATACCATCATCAGTTGTAAGGGACCAGTTATTATGTTTACCAGAACCATTTACACCCGCAAATGGTTTTTCATGAAGTAAACACTGTAATCCATGACGCCCAGCTACTTTTTTCAATGTCTCCATAACCAATTGGTTGTGGTCTACTGCAACGTTACATTCAGCATAAATTGGCGCCATCTCGTGCTGTGCTGGTGCTGCTTCATTATGCTCTGTTTTGGATGTTACACCCAGTTTCCAAAGTTCTACGTCCACATCCTTCATATATGCCGCAATACGTTCACGAATAGAGCCAAAATAATGGTCATCCATTTCCTGTCCCTTTGGAGGCATCGCACCAAAAAGTGTACGACCTGTAAATACTAAGTCTTTTCTCTTTAAGTATTTTTCTCTATCTACCAAGAAATATTCCTGTTCAGGTCCAACAGAAGGCGTCACCTTCTTAGATGTTGTATTACCAAACAAACGAAGAAGTCGAAGCGACTGTTCTCCTACTGCCTGCATCGAACGAAGAAGTGGAGTTTTCTGGTCGAGGGCTTCACCTGTATACGAACAAAATGCTGTTGGAATACAAAGCGTTGCTCCACCTGCATCCTGGCGAACGAAGGCTGGTGATGTACAATCCCATGCAGTATATCCTCTGGCTTCGAATGTCGCACGAAGACCACCAGAAGGGAAGGAAGATGCATCTGCCTCACCTTTGATTAATTCTTTACCAGAAAAGCTCATAAGCACCTTGCCATTGTCCATAGGCGCAGTAATAAAAGAGTCATGTTTTTCTGCAGTTACACCTGTTAATGGTTGAAACCAATGAGTAAAATGAGTTGCACCTTTTTCAATCGCCCACTCTTTCATCTCATGAGCAATAACGTCCGCAGTCTCAATATCCAGTTCTCCACCTTCTGCGATAATCTGGTGCAATTTGCTATATACCTTCTTTGGCAAACGTGCCTGCATTACAGAATCATTAAATACATTTTCACCAAAAATCTCTGAAACATTAATTCTTAAATTTTCGTTCATCTTTTATAACCTCTTCTTATCAGTTGCTGTTTTCTGCATATGTTACCTTATAATATGTAGTAAATATACTCTAATTGTTAAAATCTGTAAAGTTTTTTTTCATGTACGAAAAAAGAGGATCGTCGCTAGGACAATCCTCTAATACACCATATCGTATCTTATGCTTTACCAACTGATCCGAAAAGTTCCATTTTTTCTTTAACAGTAGCTTTGATAGCTTCTGTACCAGGAGCAAGTAATTTACGTGGGTCGAAACCTTTACCTGCTAAATCTTTGCCTTCTTCTACATATGTACGTGTAGCTGCAGCAAATGCTAACTGACATTCTGTGTTAACGTTGATCTTAGCAACACCAAGGTCAATTGCTTTTTTGATCATATCTTCTGGGATACCTGTACCACCGTGAAGTACTAATGGCATTGTACCTGTTTTAGCCTGGATAGCATCAAGTGTTTCGAAGCTAAGACCAGCCCAGTTTTCTGGATATTTTCCGTG
>JAZQZJ010000006.1:0-31662 GCA_045633955.1 Agathobacter sp.
ATGCAGGTTATGGTACAACTGCGATTGAAAATGCAGGAGTTCCAGGTGTTGTTCACAAGGACGGCCCAGCTGGTATTTCCAGCACCTTAGCAGGTGGAAATATTAACTGCATGGGTTATCCACCAGCAGTAGTTTTAGCATCTACATGGAATGTAGATTTAGCGGAAGCAAGAGGTAAATTAGTAGGTGAAGATTCACTTTCAAGTAAAGTAACTGTTTGGTATGCTCCAGCGATGAATATTCATAGAACCGCTATGAGTGGACGCAACTTCGAATACTATTCAGAAGATGGATTCCTCTCAGGTGTTATGGGTGCAGCAGAAACAGCTGCGTTCCAGTCAAAGGGCGGTATTGTTACAATCAAACACTTTGCAATCAATGATCAGGAAAGCAACCGTATCGGTGGTTCTATGTTCTGTAATGAACAGTCAGCTCGTGAAGTTTACTTATTACCATTCCAGATGTGTGTAGAAGATGGTAATGCAACAGGTATTATGAGTAGTATGAACCGTGTTGGCGGACGTTGGATTGGTGGACATGAAGGTATTATGACAAATATGCGCCGCGGAGAATGGGGTTATAAAGGATTTGTAATTACAGACCAGACTTCATTTGCATCATTCAATTATTGTGATATCCGTGAAGGTCTTGCAGCTGGTAACGATATCTGGTTATGTACAGGGCAGGATATGTGGCAGTTATCTGATGAAGAAATGACAGCTACTGTTATGACAGCAGCACGTCAGGCTATGCATAGATATCTTTATATTGTAGCAAATTCAAATGCTATGAATGGGGTAGACAGAGATACTGTTGTTAAGAACGTATTGGCTGGATGGCAAATTGCGCTTTATGTAATCGCTGTAGTTATTCTTGTGCTTGATGTATTTGCATTCAAGGTAGTACGCAGACTTTGGACTGGTATGAACAAGGCACAGAGATTAGAAGCAAAGGCTGAAAAGAAAGCGTTAAAAGAAGCAAAGAAAGCTGCAAAAGCAGGGAACCTTGAATAATTTTGAAGTAATAAATTCGTGATTTAGGAGACTAATATGGAAGCATTTAAGAATTGGTGGAATCATTTTTCTGAGTCGCATCCAAAGGCATCTAAGTGGGTGCGTGAAGGTGGATTGTTTTTCATATTTAGCAATTTAGTAACTGTAGTTCAATACATAATATATGCATTTCTTCCAAATCTCCTGGGATTGGAATTGGCTGGCACCGCATGGAGTTGGCCTGCGATTCCGGTAAGTTTGTTTGGAATCGATTTTACATGGAATGCCATTGGATATGATGTAGTTTATGATACGGCAGGAAATGTAGCTATCGGCGGAGGGGTAGGATACTTGATTGCTATGCTAGTAGGTTCTTTCCTTGCCCAGGTAATTAATTTCCCATTACAGAGAAATATTACTTTCCGTAGCAAGGGGAATCCATTCTATCAGGCTATGTGGTACTTTATTGCATGGGTAGTGATTACTTTCGTAGTAAACTCTATCAATTGCGTATGGGTAGCTGTGGCAGGACATTTTGTTCCAACCTGGTTGTATAACATAGGCTCAACAATGATTATGGGAACGATTTCCATGGTGGTATTTTTCTTTGTATTTAAGATTATTTTCCCTGAAGGGGAAGCGAATAAGAAATAAAAAATGGAGAGCACATCATTTTGATGTAGCTCTCCTTTTCTATATAATTTTATTTCTCGAACTTTTCTACGATACCTTTCAACATAGAGCGGATTGGCAGATTATAAGGACATCTAGGTTCACATGCACCACAGTCGATACATGCACTAGCCTTAATAGGTATTGCATCATAGCGTGTTTGTGCCCAGTCCTGTAAACCGTAACGGTCATAGTAGCCTTCTAAGATAAAGAGAGCAGAGATGCCGATACCTGCAGAACATGGCTGACAGTAGTTACAGCGGCGGCAGAAGTTTGTGCCAAGGGTTTTGCGAATATCATCCATTTTCTGTAATTCTGCTTCGGAAAATGGTGCATCATTTTCCACTGCTGCAAGGTTTTGTTCGATTTCTTTTACATCATACATACCAGGAATGACTACACTGACATCTGGATTTGCACAGATGTAGCGAAGTGCAAGTTCAGGGTCATCAATGGCACCACCAGCGAGAGGTTTCATTACGATAAAACCAATGTTTTTTTCAGTACACTGACGCATAAGTTCTTCGCCTTGGTTTTCGATGATATTGTAAGGGAACATAATCGTTTCTACCCAATCATACTGAATTGCTTTTTCGAAAACCGCAGTTGTGTGAGCTGTTACACCGATGTGTCCAATTTTACCAGTAACTTTTGCTTCCATGAGAGCTTCTAATGCTCCACCAGGAGCAACGACTTGATCAAGCTGTTCGACAGTTGGATTATGTACCTGATACAAATCGATGTAGTCTGTTTTTAAATTGTTTAAACTGATGTCAATATCAGTAGCCATAGCATCTTTAGTACGGGACATACTCTTTGTAGCAAGTACAAATTTATCACGAAGTCCCTCTAAAGCGTAGCCTAAAAACTCTTCACTAACGGTATAACCTCTGGCTGTATCAATGTAGTTGATACCCTTTTCAGCCATCGCATGTACCAATGTTTTGGTAATTTCTGCATCTACCTTCTGGATTGGGATGCCACCGAATCCAAGAAGGGAGATGTTTAGTCCTGTTTTTCCAAGTGTTGTATATTTCATAATAAAACCTTTCCAAGATTCAAAAATGAATCTTTATGTTGTCTTGTTTTTTGCATCTTCAACTACTTTACGATGTGACATAATCATGCCTTCGTTCATGTTGTTGCCGATTTTCGCTTTTAGTTTCTTGTTAGAAAGCATTGCACCCACGAAGTACATTCCAATTATAGTCCCTTTTTTCTTTTGAGGGAAGTCAAATTGTCCATGAGATTTGAAAAATTTATAGTCTGCTTTCATCATGCCCTGCATCTGGTAAATCAAATCACGGAAAATCTTCATGCCACCTACACCATAGAAGTTTTGTGGCTGCGTGTTTTTGTGTGTTAAAGCGTATTCCAAAGAAATGACCAATTGGTCAATGGTTTCATTTGGAGCAAACTCATCGGTAGCAATGCCACTTAGAATATTGCCGCCGACCTGTGCGCGACCTTCGATAATCATCTGTAAATTCTGTTCTTTTGAATAATTTCCACTAATCAAATAGCCAATTGGCATGCCCATGATAACGGTACGATGTCCGTTACAAAATTGACGGTCATCATACATTTTAAAGCGCGTTCCCATGGAATGATCTTGGATGGAAAATGCATAAATAATGGCATCTGCTTTCTGAATATCTTCACGTAAAAATGTATCAAAGCCGTCTTTGTAAATGCAAATACCATCCGTCGCACAGTTAAAACAGCCGATGCAACCACCTTTAAAAGGATAGTCCTGAATGTTTACGATACGGCTGTTTACAGAAAGCTTGGACTGAAATCTTGCAATCATATCTGCCAATTGTTTATCGTTTGGTTTTAGGTCTGCTACAATAACGACGTCCCCTTTTTTCTGACATTCTGTGTGCTTGCAATCAGCAGGCACATCTACTTCTTTGTGTACAGGTGCTGTATTTTCTAAATAAAATGGCTCATAGATGTTCTGTTCTGCACAAAAGTGAAAATATTCCCAGAATTTCTTTGCCTCTTCCTGTCCTTTTTTCGTAGGAAGATCTTCCATATCTGCAGAAAGTCCGCGGATAAAATTCATGCCCATTTCCTGTACATTATCCTGAATATAGCGATGTGCAGTGACATCATAAAAATGCTTTGATGTAGTAATCTGTGTTGCGATTTTACCCTCCACAGACACGTTATGTTCTTTCATCAGTTCAATGAAACGATGCATCTGATATGGTGCAATAAAAGTATAAACAGGATAAGAAAATAAAAGCACATCTGCCTGTTCAATTGCTGAAAGTGCAGGAGAAAAATCCTTTTCCAATTGTCGGATTTTTTTTCCTACATGTAAAATTTCAAAATGATCCTGTGGATAGAGTTCTTTCAAGAATAACGCTGTATGTAAGGTGATACTATAATCGCCCTTTGGGCTACCGTTTAATACCAAAATGTTCATACTACAAGTCCCTCTCTTGTAATTTTTATTTTCTAAGAGAAATCATATCACGGTAGAAAAATGAAAGTCAATGTAATATAATAGTTAACAAGTGAAATTAGTACATAGGAGTAGTTAAAATGATTTTTACCACACCCGATTATTATGAAAAATTCAAGTGTATCGCAGATAAATGTGCGGATACCTGTTGTGCAGGATGGCAGATTGTGATAGATGAAGATTCGTTGAAAAAATACCAAAAATTCAAAGGCGATTATGTATGGAAAGTCATGGCTTGTGTGGATTGGGAAACCGAAACGTTTCGTCAGGATAAAGCAAAACGCTGTGCCTTTTTAAACGAAGAAAATTTATGTGATCTTTATACCAATGCAGGAGAAGAAAGTCTTTGTAAAACCTGCAGGGAATATCCTAGACATACAGAAGAATTCGATGGTGTACGAGAGATTACTTTGTCGATTTCCTGCCCAGAGGTAGCACGTATTCTCATGGAACAGATGGAACCTGTGAAGTTTCTTACAGAGGAAAAAGAAGAAATCGAAGAAAGCGAAGATTTTTCAGAGTTTGACCCATTCTTATTCTCCATTTTAGAGGATGCACGCAAAGAAATGATTGCTATTTTGCAGGATAGAACGTTGTCTATGAGAGAACGTGAGATGCTCGTGCTTGGAATGGCACATGATATGCAAGGCAGAATTAATCGTTCCGATATGTTTGCCTGCTCAGATGTGATTGCAAAATATACCACAGAAAAAGCGAGAGAATTTGTAAAACGACATATTGCACAGAAAACTACTGCGCAAGAGGAAATACTGGCCAAAGAAATGTTTGAAAAACTATATAAGTTAGAGGTGTTACGAGACGATTGGGATGACATTCTGCATAAGGCTCAGAATACCTTGTTTTTTACCATGCAGGAATCTTATGCACAGCTACGCAAAGAATTTGAGAAATACAAATGTGAGCACACCGAAATAGATATTCATTTAGAACAGATTTTGGTATATTTCCTGTTCACTTATTTTCCTGGAGCTGTTTATGATGGTATGGTGTTTGCGAAGGCGCAGATGGCAATCTATTGTACTAGAATGGTGGAATTGCTTTGGATGGCAGAGTGGCTTTCGAAAGGAAAAGTGTTAGAGAAACAGAGAATGACAGAGCTTCTGTATCGCTTCTCCAGAGAGGTAGAACATTCCGATGAGAACCTTAAAAAATTGGATAAAATGATGGAACGGAAGTATTTTGTTTAATGTTCAAAAAAATGTTAAGAAGACAGGAAAAACGAGATGGTTTTCTATATATTCTGACAATTTGTAATGTATAATTTTGCTTGTATACAATTGTTTGGGTTATATGTCAATAGAAAAAAATAATGTATGGAAAAAAGTACAATACTAAATTTTGCCAACGTTGCTTTTTCTATATAAAAGGAGTAAAATTACATTAGAAATAACTGTTCTTTGAACGTTGTATACAAGAATTTATCAATATATTTTTAAAGAAAACGAGGTCATGATTATGAGCAAAAAAGTAAATGATATCTTAAAAGGTGTTGCAGGTGTAGGCGCAGCAATCGGTGGTGCAAACGTACTCGCTGAAAGTAATGTGGTATATGCTGTAGAACTCAAGAACGAAGAACTCTTAGAAGAACAGGATCTTGAGCTTACACAGGAAGGTTCTGCATCACAGTCTATGTCAGTTGCTATTGAAAACTCAACAGTAAACTATACAGAAGTATCTGAAAGCCTTTCAGCAGCAGCTAGTGAAGCAGTAGCAAATTCAGAAGCTGGCAGAGTAGCTAGCGAATCTGTAGCTGCAGCATTAAGTGAATTAAATGCTGGATTAGAAAGTGCAAAAGCAGCTGAAGAAGTAGCAAAATCTGAAGCAGCAGTAGCGGATAAAGCAGCTTATGATGCAAAAGTATTAGTGGAATTATCCGAAGGAAAAGCAGCTGAAGCGAAACTTAATTTAGAAAAAGCTTTAAATACATTAAATGAATTAGAAGCACAGGCAAAAGCAGCTGGTCGTGAAGCGGAAATTGCTGCTTCAAACAGACAGTCGTTTGCACAGGTAGCACTTGAAGTAAACAATGCGGCTGTAGCAGCAAGAAGCGAAGTAAATAAATTAACTGCAGAAGCAGAAAAGTTATTTGCAGAAGCAGAAGCAATTAAAGCAGATTATGAAGCTAAAGTTGCAAAAGCAGAAAAATTACAGAAAGAAGCAGATGCGCTTTCAAAAACAGTTGATCAGTTAAGAAACAATGTAAGAGACTTAGAACAAGACGTTGCAAAAGCAACAAGATTAGAAGCAGAAGCTCTTGCAGCATTAGAATATGCCGCTGAAAAAGAAGGTGTAAAAGCAGGTTGGTATGCAACTGGTGTGGCTCAGTTAAATCAGTTAAATGCTGATCTTGCAGGATTAAATAACGATTTAGCAGCATTAAATGGTGATTTGACAGTTGTAAATGGTGAAATTGATGCGTTAAATGGAGCAATCGCAGAACAGACAGCTGTAGTAGATGGCTTAAAGGATGACTTAACTGCAAAGAAATTAGCATTGTTAGAAGATATTGCTGAAAAAGAGGCGGAAATTGCAACTTTAAATACACAGTTAGAAGCGGCAAAAGCAGACTTAGCTATTAAAATCCAAGAACAGAAAGATGTAATCACTGGTCTTGAAGATGATGCAGTAGAGAATGCAGCAAAAGCAGCTGAGTTAAGAGCAGAAGTAGAAACATTGAGTGTTACACTTGCAGAAGAGCAGGCGAAAGTGCCAGGTTTAAAATCGGCTGTAGCTACTGCACAGAAAAATTATGATGATGCATATGCTGTGGTTTTAGGATTAACAGGAAAAAATGGTGATTATACAAAGGCAGAAGAGGCACTGAACGAGTCACATATCAACAAAAAGTATGGTATGACAGCGTATACGATTTTAACATCACAGGCATTTGAAAATAGTGCAAAGGAAGATAATGCTGGTAAAGGTGAACACGATCTTGTATATGTTGACGCTGTAACAGGAAATGTATTAAGTTACAACATGACCAACATTTTTAAATCTGATGTTTATACATATTGGTATGTAAATAATAATAACGAGGTAAAATGCATTCGCTTAGATGAAGATTGCTTAAAGAAAGGAAAAACACTTGATTTAAGAGGTTATTATTATGATGCAGCAGGCAATATTGTAGAATACAATACCGGATATCCTGTACAGGTTGGTGAAAATCATAGTCTTAGTAACAAAGGTAATTTCCAGGCATTTGAAAATGCAGCGAGAAAATATGAGGCTGACCTTGCAGCTTACAATGCAGCATACGCAAAACTTGAAACTGCTAATGCAGCTGTTGCAGAAAAAGGTGGCTTACTTACAACTGCAAAGAATAATTTAGCTGCAGTAGTTGGCGAAAACGGAACAATTGCTACATTAACAAGCAATATAAATGCGAATAATACAGAAGCAACTAGATTAGATGGTGTAGTAAAAGATATCAAAGAAAATCAGATTCCAGCAGCAAATGTTACATTAGCTGGATTAGAAGCTACAACATTCCCTGAATTAGAAGCTCAGATTGCTAGTGCGGTAGCGGATTTAGCAAAATTAGAAGCAGCAAAACCAGTTGCATTTGAAAAAGAAAATGCAGATATTCAGGCTGCTGAAGAAGTATTAGCGGGATTAAATGCTCAGCTAACAGCAAAGAACGAAGTGGTAGCTGGAATCAATGTAAAGATTTCATTTACAAATGATGCAATCGTAACAAAAAATACTGCAATCACAGATAAAGAAGAGGAAGTGGCAAATCTTTTAGCTGCATTAAATGAAGCAAAAGGTGTGACAGCAGAAAGAAAACTTGCTCTTGAAAATGCAACAAATACAAAGAATGACCTTATTGCAAAACATGCACAGGAAACAAGAAAATTAAATGATGCAAAAACTGCTTATTTAGCTACAGATGCAGATGCAAAAACTGCTGCAAACGAAGCTAGTGCATTAAATGCTGCATATGAAGATAAAATGGAAATTGTTGCAAGTAAGAAATTAGCAGTAGAACAGGCAGAAAGATTTGCAAGCTTGGCAGAAGATAAAGCTAGAACTGCAAATAAAGAAGCAGAAGCTGCTGATAAAACAGCAAGCGAAAAAGCAGCAAAAGCAGATGAGCTTAAATTATTGGCGGAAGCAGCTAGAGAAGATGCTGCAGCATCAGAACGCGAATTGAACTATATCGCATCAGAAACAGAAGAGCTTCGTAAGGCTGCAGATGAGAGTATCAAAGATGCAAAATCTGCTGCAGAAAGAGCAGAAATTGCTGAAAATACAACCAACGCTTACAATGAAAAGATTGCATCTGTATCTAGCGATGCAGCATACAATAGCGAATCTGCTAGTACATCAGTAGAAAACAGTACATCTGTAGTAGAATCATTACGTACATCAGCAGAAACTAGTGCAAATGCTTCTATGAGTGAAGTGATGAGCGAAAGCGTAGTTGCAAGCACAAGCTTCTCAGCATCTACAAGCGAATCAGTAAGTGCAAGCGAATCAGCAAGTGCAAGCGAATCAGTAAGTGCAAGCGAATCAGTAAGTGCAAGCGAGTCAGCAAGTGCATCTGAATCAGTAAGTGCAAGCGAGTCAGTAAGTGCAAGCGAATCAGTAAGTGCAAGCGAATCAGTAAGTGCAAGCGAGTCAGTAAGTGCAAGCGAATCAGTAAGTGCAAGCGAGTCAGTAAGTGCAAGCGAATCAACAAGCGCAAGCGAATCTGCAGATGTTGAAGATGAGGAAGATGTTGAAACAGAAGCTGAAACAGCTCCAGTAGCGCCAACAGCTCCAACTGCACCAACAACTCCAGTAAATCCAGTTGTAGAAATCGAAGATGGAGCAACTCCACTTGCAGATGGTGCAGATGAAGGTGAAGTAGAGATCGAAGACGAAGATGTTCCATTAGGTGTATTAGACGAAGAAGATGATACAACAGGAATGGTAGAAATTGAAGATGAAGAAACACCACTTGCATCAGGTGCAAAAGAAGAACCTTCAAACCGTCCTTGGTGGTTAGCACTTATTGCAACAGTAGTAGCTGCTGTAACAGGTAAAACTGTTTACGATAAGAACAAAAAGAAAGTCGTAGTAGACAAAGATAACAAATAATCTCTGGTAGACAGAATACTAGATAGAATGGTAAACTAATATTAGTGACCACTTCGCTGGCCGAAGTGGTCACTAATTTCGTATATGGGAGTTTTATTTTGCGAAAGAAAGAGAAAAAAGAATCCATAATTACATATAAAATATTGTACACGGTTATTATTTTGTTGGTCTATTTAATAGGTAAGAGTTTGCCATTATATGGGATCAATCTGGATGCATATTTAAACAAGACAATGAATGCAGAAGGCTTGTTATTACAGACCATCAGTGGTGATATTTATCGTTGTTCTATTTTTGCCCTTGGTATTTCACCTTATATGATTTCTTCTATGTTAATACAGGTGATACATGCGATACAGGGATCCGAATCCAGAGCAAAAAAATCACCAAAGAAGACTAACCAGCAGGTGTTGGGGATGACATTGTTTTTTGCCATTATCCAGTCTGTGTTAGAGGTGAGAAAATTACAGTTTGCAGTAGCTCCAGAAGAGCTGTTTATAGCACGTACGATTGCATCAACAGAGATGATAGCGGGGGTAATGATTATTATTTGGTTGTCTTCCCGCAATAAGCAATATGGAATTGGTGGTCAGACAGCTATTATTTTTACAAATATTTTAGATGGTATTCGAGCTACCATATCACAGGCTACCTGGGATACGATAAAGATACCACTTATGCTGTCAGTAGTGGTTATGATCATCATGTTGATTATGGAAAATGCCGAACTTCGAATTCCATTACAGCGTATTTCAATACATAATATTTATGCAGACAAGAATTACTTGGCGATTAAGCTAAATCCAATCGGGGTTATGCCAGCGATGTTTTCTACGGCGTTTTTTATGGTGCCACAGTTATTGGCTTCTCTATTAAATTGGATGTTTCCAACGAATCAGACGATTTTTTGGTTTAAAGAACATATGGTACTGACAGAACCATTGGGCGTAGCTATATACATTGGAGTTTTGTATAGTTTGACGATTGGTTTTTCGCGCGTGTTTATTAATCCAGAAGAGTTAACCCAGCAATTCTTAAAGAGTGGGGACAGTTTAGAAAATATTCGTGCAGGCAAAGATACCAAACGTTATTTGTCAAAGGCAATTACACGCGTGAGTTTGGTTAGTGCAGGCGTTATGAGTATTTGTCTAGGTATACCTTTAATATTACAGATGCATGGAAAAATGGAAAATGCGTTGGTGGCATTACCATCTTCTGTTATGATGATGACTGGTGTTTGGTGCAACTTATATAGAGAAATAGTTGCCATAAAAGAGTTAGACGAGTATAAACCATTTATTTAGGGGGAACGATGTTATATTTTATTCCAGCTTGGTATCAAAAAAATGAATGGAATGAGAATGAGCAGAACTGGTATATGAGAAGAATGCATACGGAGTTCGATGATACGGTAAAGCAGATACAGTTGTTTCATCGAAGCAAGGCGTATCCGTACCAGATGATACTTTTAAGTTATGCACCGAATTTTCGACATTTCTTACATCGCCAGGGCGTGTATCATGCACCCTACTGGTCTTGTTTTGATGCGATTCAGGAGGTTACAAGAAAGCAGGCAACCCCCCTATCTTTTCACAATTTGAACTGGCCGACAGATATTGAATTCGAATATACCCCATTCGTGGTTGTGGCATATTTACATGGAGAAAAGTATGCCCAGATTGAATTTGGGGAAGATGGCAATCCGATATTAATTGATCTTTATACAAAGGGAAAAATCCAAAGAAGAAACTACTATGATGACAGGGGATTTGTATCCAGTACGGTATTATACGAGGATGAACGCTGTTCATATCAGGATTATCTAACAGAAAAGGGTGTTTGGAAGCTCCGTAGATTCGAAGAAGACGGTCATGTGGAGGTAAATCAGAAAACACCATATTATTCTTTGGTATACGATGGAAAAGCAGAGCAGAGAAATTTCCAGAAAAAATATTATGATAGTTTGGAGCAGGTAATCAGCGAGGTTGTTTCTGCCTATGTAGAAAAGACAGCAGGGGATGATCTCTTCTGTGTGGCAATGCATGAGCGTCATACCTTGATGCTGCAAAGAGTGTTAAGGGATAAGAAATTGATTCTTTCTTTTTTCGAAGATCGATATGATATTGCCCATAGAAAAGAAGCAAAAGCGTTGGTAGAAGGTGCAAATTATCTGATTGCAGATTCACAGGAAAATGTAAAAAAAATACAGAATCGACTTTTGAAAAAACTGGATAATATTGCAGATATTACACCATTTGATTCGAGAGTAGATTTTGGTATCAGTCAGCAGATAAATGTGCAAAAGATATTGGTACCGGTGGATGGAATGCCAGATGAGGTTTTCGAAGAACTAATTAAATATTTAGGATTGTATTTGTTAGAAAATGAGAATGCACAGATTCATTTATTTACCCGTCAGGCACAATATGGCAGAAAGAGACAGCTCCTTAGAATGACGAGAGAATCATTGGAAAAAGCTGGATTAGAGCCGGATTGGGCAGCGGAGATTCAGAATGCAAATAAAGCAGAGAATCGTTTAGAAGATGGAGTCCCATTTCGTTTTTATGTTGAAAAATGCGTAGACGAATTGTCGGTTAGTAAGTGTATGCGAGAACAGAGAATCATTGTAGATATGAGACCAGATGTCGTGGAATTATATCTTCGAATTACTGGAATCAGTGTGGGGATACCACAGATTGTATACACAAAGACGCAGTTTGTAGAACATGGAAAGAATGGTATTGTCTTACAGGATATGAGCCATTTGGTAGAAACACTAGATTTCTATTTGGGCAGCCTTAAAAATTGGAATGAAGCGATGGTATATTCTTATGAATTAGGACAGAAATATACGACCCGCATGCTGATAGAAAAGTGGAAAGAGGTTATTGAACGTGTCAGAAAAGATTCGAATTTTACAACTGGGGACACAGGACTGGAATAATGTATATAGACTTCCAGAGTATGTGTCACTTACCTTTGTAGAACATTTTGAACATATACCGAAAAAACCATATGATCTGTTCTTTTGGGACAGGGATTTATATGAAGATGAAATTGATGCTTTGCGTAAGTCGGTAAAAGCATACACTTGTTATGCGACAGAGCAGGTCTCTTTACAGGGCGAACAAAAGAATTTTTATGAGGAAAAGAGAGGGAAAAATCTCTCTATTCATGAGGTTCAGACGTTCCTTATGGAAGAGGCTCGTAATTATTTTCCAAGTTCTTATGGTGAGAAATATAGTATGCGAGAATTATCCATTGCACAAGGCTTTAAAGGAAAAGTGAAATGGAATGGAAATTATAGTGTAAGTCTTCATGGTAATTATGGAAAAGAATTAAAACAGATTGCATTTTGGTGTAACAATGTTCCGATTGATAAGGGGCAGGCCATCGAATTGTGGTTGGAATATAAAAAGGAGCCATCTGTTCAGATTGCTCTATCTGTAACACAGTTTGTGCAAGGAACAATTTCTGATGTACAGCAGAGATGGTTTTTTACAGAAGAAGACTTAGAAGATTTGGTTGTGTTGGATAATGCAAAAGACTATGGTGTAATTTTTGTATCCTTGTTGGCTTCTGGTGAGGGTGCTTTAGATATTATTGCATTAAATGACAGATATTGTAGACGAGGACATGGTTGTTTTATACCAGGTGGAGAACGTTATGTGGCATCCAACAGAGAAGAGGTATTTTGTTATTTTGATCCAGGGGATAGAAAGCCTCCACTCAATGTATATTTTTCTGGATACAAGACCAGACAGGGGTTTGAAGGTTATAATTTAATGCGAGATATGGGAAGTCCATTTATCTTAATTGCAGAACCTCGTTTAGAAGGTGGTTGTTTTTATATGGGCACGGAGGAATATGAGTCCATAATCAAAGGAATTATCGAAAAGTATCAAAAAGAATTGGGATTTTCCAATGAAGATATTATTTTGGCGGGTATTTCCATGGGCACCTATGGTGCTTTATATTATGGTTGTGATATACAGCCACATGCGATGATTTTGGGTAAACCATTGGCTAGTATTGGTTCTGTTGCAGCGAATGAAACACTGCATCGTCCAGGTGGTTTTCCAACGTCTTTAGATATGTTGAAATACTTATCAGGAGGTATGGATAAAGAAGCAGTATTGCGACTGAATCATCGTTTTTGGGATAAATTTGATGCGGCAAATTGGAGTAAGTCAAAGTTTGTTGTAGCATATATGATAGAAGATGACTATGATGGAACCGCATATAATGATTTGATTGCGCATTTAAAATCAGAAGGGGTGCAGCTTTATGGAAAAGGGTTACATGGCCGACATAATGATGCAACATCAGGTATTGTAAGCTGGTTTGTGAGCCAGTTTAAAAAAATCTTGCGAGAAGATTTCAATAGGGGTATAGAAGAGTAATGGCTGGAACAAAGTGGACAATATATTGGAATGAATATTCTGCAGATACATATCTATATGGTTCGGAAGTAACATACCATAGCAAAGATGATGTAGAATTTGAAAATTTGCTGATGCCGCCAGGAACGGTTATCAGACAGTGGTATTCGAAAACGAACTATCAGATGCAGAAAATCGAACCTGCACTTCCTATGATTGATGGGGAGAGCAAGTATAGAATCACGGTAAATATGGACTGTTTGGAAAGAGAGAACTGTTTGGTTCGCTTGGTTTTTTATGACCGCTATGAAGTAGAAGCAGGAAGTATTACATTAAGAGACAAAACAACGGAATTTAAGTGTCCTTTAAAAACGTATAGCTACCGTATGCAGTTAATTAATGGTGGTGTTACAAAGTTTCATTTTCATTCCGTAGTAATCGAGGAAATCGTAGATGAGTCAGAAGGCAGATTTGAAAAAACTAAGTAGGGTATTGAATCAGGTAAAGAAATATCGTGACCAGATGAAAGCATTATCAAATGAAGAGCTTTCTCATTTGACTGTTGTTTTCAAAGAACGATTGGCGCAAGGAGAAACCTTGGATGAACTTCTTCCGGAGGCTTTTGCAGCAGCCTGTGAAGCAGACTTTCGTGTGTTGGGCATGTTTCCTCATGATGCACAGATTATGGGTGCCATTGCATTACATCAGGGATATTTGGCGGAGTTAAATACTGGTGAGGGAAAAACGCTAGTAGCGACGATGCCGCTCTATTTGAATGCGCTCACGGGAAAGAGTACCATGCTAGTTACTACAAACGAATATTTAGCATTGCGTGATGCAGAAGAAATGGGACAAATGTATCGTTTCATGGGACTTACTGTGGCAGCAGGTGTACAGCGCGATGCAGAAAATCGTTTTACCAATGAAGAAAAGCAGGTGATTTATGCTGCAGATATCGTGTATACAACACATGGTGTATTGGGATTTGATTATTTGTTGAATAATCTGGTAACAAGTGCAGAGGATCGTTTTTTAAGAGAGCTATATTATATTATTATTGATGAGGCGGATTCTGTATTATTAGATAGCGCACAGACGCCACTGGTTATTTCGGGTGCGCCACGAGTACAGTCAAATCTTTATGAGATGGCGGATTTCTTTGTTACAACGTTAGAAGAAGGCAGAGATTATGAAAGGGAAGAAAAGAAAGTATGGTTGACGGATGCAGGGGTGGCTTATGCAGAAAGTTTCTTTCAGATTGATAATTTTTATGGTAGAGAACATTTTGAAATTAATCGCCATGTGATTTTGGCACTTCGTGCACATGTCTTATTTGAAATAGAAAAGGAATATATGATTTCCAAAGATGGGGAATTGCATCTTTTGGATGGTGCTTCTGGTCGTATGATGCCAGGGGTAAAATTGCGTGGTGGTCAGCATCAGGCATTAGAAGTAAAAGAAAAAATCGAAGCATCCATGGAAAACCGTTCCGTGGCTTCAATTACCTATCAGAATCTGTTCCGTCTTTTCCCTAAAATGTCGGGGATGAGTGGAACGATTTCCGATGCAGCAGAAGAAATCTATGATGTTTATGGTACAAAAGTGGTTGTAATTCCCCCACATCGTCCGGTACAAAGACAGGATTTGCCAGATTTGTATTTTAGTTGTGTAAGTGAGCAGTTCGATAAGGCAATTGATTTAGCTGTGCAAACACACAAGACAGGACAGCCTGTACTTATGGTGACTACATCTATTGCAGAAACAGAGCTTTTATCAGAACTTTTATTAAGAGAAAAAATACCACACAATGTATTAAATGCCAATAACGTATTCTGGGAGGCTGAAATCATCAAAGAGGCAGGCCAGTTAAATGCTGTTACGGTTGCTACATCTATGGCAGGTCGTGGTACAGATATCAAATTAGGACCAGAGGTTAGAGAACTTGGAGGATTGGCAGTTATCGGTGTTGGTCGAATGGAAAATGTGCGACAGGAACGTCAGGCAAGAGGGCGTTCTGGTAGACAGGGAGATCCTGGCTGGAGTCGATTCTTTGTTTCTCTTCAGGATGAGGTTGTTTGCTTAAATGGTCCAAAGAGTATGGAAAAATATTCGGATGGAAGTCGCAGGATAAGTCAGCGTAAATTAGAAAAAATCATTAATACTGCACAAAAAACAGGAGAAGAGATTGCAGTATTGTCTAGAAAACAAGCTGTAGAGTATGACCAGGTGTTACAGAGACAAAGAGAATTGATTTATCACACGAGAAATAGCTTGTTGGATGGCGAGGATATAGATGAAAAGAGATTGGTTGAAATCGCAAAGAAGAATATTGAAAAAACGCTTTTTGTTGAATCGCAGTTGGATATTAGCAATGTGAGTAGATATATTTTAGATAATATTTCTTACTGTTTAGAAAGCGATTTGTATGGATTGGATTTTTCACAGAAAAAAGTTGTTATGAGATATTTGATTCGAACGGTAAAAAGTGCATTACGTGAGCAAAGAGAAAAGCTAGGTGGAAAAGAGGAAATGAATGCATTTGTTCGTATAGCGACATTGCAGGCGATTGATGATGCATGGGTCGAACAGGTAGACTACCTGCAGCAGTTACAGGCAGCTGTTTCTGGTCGTTCTTCTGCACAGCGAAATCCTATTTTTGAATATCAGAAAGAGGCTCTGGAATCATTTAAGAAAATGCAGATTGCAATTTTAAGAAACATGATTCGTAACATCTTATTAAGTAACGTATATTATGATGAGGAGCAGGAATTAAAAATTACGCTCCCATAGGAGAATACCCATGGTTTATAATTTTAATTTGGGAATTGGATGGGCAAGCAGTGGTGTAGAATATGCACAAGCCTATCGTGCAAAAATACTGCGAAATATTGGTGTTGATGCAAAGTTTGTGTTTACCGATATGTTTCCAAGAGAAAATATCGAGCATATGACGGCAAATATTGGATTTTTAGATTCAGAAATTTTGTGGTTATATACTTTTTTTTCGGATACAAAGATTGCACCAGTTTCCTTTACTTTAAAACAATTAGAAGCAACCTTTGATCGAGAGAAATTTATGTTTTCTAGAAATGGAAAAGTAGCAAAATATGTGTTTGAAGGTAGTAATAATTTCTATACGGCATACATGGTGGATGAAAAGAGTGATTTGGTGCATCGAGTAGAATTAGTATCAGGTGGTGCTTTGATACGTAAGGATTATTATACGTATTGCCGCATTTATTCCGAATACTATGCACCACTAGACAAAAAAGCGCATATGTATCAGCGTCGTTTTTTCAATGAGGATGGTTCCATTGCCTATGAGGAAATCAACGATGATGATGTAGTGATGTATCAGTTTCCAGATAGACTCTTGTGTTCCAAAGAAGAATTAGTAGGTTATATGGTCTCTAAGCTTCATTTGACAGAAGAGGATACTGTGATTATAGATAGAACAACAGGTATTGGTCAGGCTATTATGCAAAACGCAAAGCCTGCACGCATCGGTAGTATTATTCATGCAGATCACTTTAGTGAGGGTGGTACGGATGAAGAACATGTGCTTTGGAACAATTACTATGAATATGCATTTTCACAACGTGATAAGATTTCTTTTTATGTTTCTGCAACAGAGGACCAGAATAAGCTGTTGAGAGCACAATTTGAAAAGTATTATGGCTATACACCGAAAGTGGTGACAATCCCTGTGGGAAGTTTGCCTGAATTAAAGTATCCGGAAGAAAACAGAAAGAAATGTTCGCTGATTACCGCATCCCGACTTGCGACAGAAAAGCATGTGGATTGGATTGCAGAGGCGGTTGTAAAAGCCAGACGAATCGTTCCAGAATTAACATTAGATATTTATGGTGAAGGTCCAGAGTGTAAGAAACTCAAGGGAATCATTGAAAACCATGGTGCACAGGAGTATATCAAGCTTTGTGGTCAGCAGAACCTGGATGAAATATATAAGAAGTATGAAGCTTATGTTGCAGGTTCGACGAGCGAAGGTTTTGGGTTAACACTGATGGAAGCTGTTGGTTCTGGTCTTCCAATTATAGGTTTTGATGTTCGATATGGAAATCAAAATTTTATTGATGATGGAGAAAATGGATACAAGATACCGGTCAATGACCGTATGGAGAGTAGTGAAAGAATTGAGGCTTTGGCAGATGCAATTATTAAATTATTTACAGATGCAGATTTGGATGCTTTCCATGCACATTCTTATGAAAAAGCGAAAAACTATCTAACATCAGAGGTGGAAAAACGATGGGCAATGACATTAAATCAGAAGATGTAGTATTACTTTTTGATACATATTCCAAAGATAGTGAAAATTTACATGTTTCTTTTAAGCTAGCGGGAAAAGAATATCCAGTAGTGGTTATTGAGGATGATGGTTTTTTACCAGATGCTGTGATTTCGGTATATGAATACTTTTTAGGTGATTTTACATCGAATGAAAAGGTATTAGGAAAGCCTAGATACTTTAATCAGATAACCGTGCCGGAATATTGGGAAATCAGTGGTACAAATTCAAGTGGGAAAATACATAATCTGAATAAAGAAAGAGGCCGTATTTTTTACGCAGAACCGAAGCACAAACGTTTAGTAAAGGTAGTGGATTGGTATGATGACCGTGGTGTTGTGCGTGTCAGTGATCATTATAATAAGTATGGTGCATTGTATGCCAAAACCACTTTTAATGCAAAAGGACAGCGTGTAAATAAGTCTTATTTTGATGCAAATGGTGCTGAGATTATTGTTGAAAACTTTGTAACTAGAGATATCATTTTGAATTATGAAGGAAAGGTAAAAATATTCCAGAATAAAAGAGATTTTGTAGTGTTTTTTATGAAACATACGGGTTTTGAACACAAAAGAATTTTCTTCAACACCTTATCTACTTCCTTCTTCGTATCAGAAGCACTAGGAGGAGAAAAAGGTGATGTATTGTTCTGGCAGGAACCAGAAAGAGATGATATTCCTGGCAATATGATGCTCATTTTAAATGAAACAGCATCCCGTACCACAAAGATTATGGTACAGAATAAAAAGGCATATGACAAATTGTTGGCATTGGGTGCTGCACCAGATAAATTACAATCATTAGGTTATATTTATCCATTCAAAAAAGAAAATACTCATACGCCAGAAGTGCTTATTTGTACGAATTCAGATCGTATTGCAGAATGTGAAAAAATCGTACAAGCATTACCAGAGATGCATTTTTATATCACAGCAATTACCGAAATGTCATCCAAACTAATGGATATGGACAAATATGAGAATGTTAGTCTGTATCCAGGTATTAAGATGTCAATCTTAGATGAATTATTTGAAAAATGTGATTTTTATCTAGATATAAATTACGAAGGAGAAATCGTTTCAGCAGTACAAAAAGCGTTCCTTCATAATCATTTGATTATGGCATTTCAGGAAACCATGCATAATACAAGATTTCTTGCGCCTGAGCATGTGTATGCAATTGCAGATGTGGACCAAATGATCTCTGATTTAAAGATGATTTTATTAGACAATTCATTAATAGATGAACACATTCAACTACAACATGAGGCTTCACAGTTAGAGAGAGTTGAAACTTATCATAGAATATAAACAAATATACTTTCTAGATAATATACGAAACAGGGACTATCTATATTGTATTATGCGCCTTAAAGGAGCGTAAGCATGCGCGAATACAATATAGATAGTCCCTGTTTCGTATATTTTAGAATAATTATTTGTTTTTACTTTCTGCAAGTTTCATCGCTCTTACTTTGAGTGGTAAGCCGAATAATGTTATGAATCCTTCTGCATCATGGTGGTCATATAAATCACCAGTTGTAAAGCTTGCAAGAGATTCATTGTAAAGTGAATATGGAGAAGTAGTACCAGCTTTGATGATATTACCTTTGTAAAGTTTGAATTTAACTTCACCTGTTACATATTCCTGAGTAGAAGTTACAAATGCCTGTACTGCTTCACGAAGTGGTGTGAACCATTTTCCTTCGTAAACGATCTGAGCCATTTTGTTGCCCATATCTTTTTTAGTTTCCATAGTAGCACGGTCGAGAACGAGTTCTTCTAACTGCTGATGTGCTTCCATAAGAATTGTTCCGCCTGGTGTTTCATATACACCACGGGATTTCATACCTACTACACGGTTTTCAACGATATCTACGATACCAATACCATGTTTTCCGCCGAGTGCGTTTAATTCACGAATGATATCAGAAACTTTCATTTCTTTTCCGTTTACTGTCTTTGGAACACCTTTTTCAAATGTCATGGTTACATATTCGCCTTCATCTGGAGCCTTTTCAGGAGAAACACCGAGTACGAGTAAGTGATCGTAGTTTGGTTCCTGTGATGGGTCTTCGAGTTCAAGACCTTCATGGCTGATGTGCCAAAGGTTTCTATCACGGCTGTAGCTTGAGCTTGCAGAGAATGGTAAGTCAATACCATGTGCTTTACAGTATTCGATTTCTTCTTCACGAGACTGCATACCCCAGTTATCCATACGCCATGGAGCAATGATTTTTAAATCTGGAGCAAGGGCTTTGATACCAAGTTCAAAACGAATCTGATCATTACCTTTACCTGTAGCACCATGACAGATAGCAGTAGCACCTTCTTTTCTAGCTACTTCTACAAGTCTCTTTGCGATACCTGGACGAGCCATAGATGTACCTAATAAGTATTTGTTTTCGTAAACAGCACCTGCCTGTACACATGGAACGATGTATTCGTCACAGAATTCATCTGTGATATCTTCAATGTAGAGTTTTGTAGCACCTGAAAGTTTTGCTCTTTCTTCAAGTCCATCTAATTCTTCACCCTGACCGCAGTCGATACAGCAGCAGATAACTTCGTAATCATAATTTTCCTTTAACCATGGAATAATGGCTGTGGTATCAAGACCACCTGAATACGCTAATACAACTTTTTCTTTCGACATAATATATAATTCCTTTCATATTTATAGTTTATTTTACCGTTGCATGTTTGATATAAATTTATCAAACAAAAAGAATAAACTAACTATACACCTATCTTTCTCCCTTTGCAAGTGCAAAAATATACAAAATAACGATTTTTTATGCATTAATTATGTATAAAATACAAAAAAGATGTATAAAGATACATATCAGGAGAAAAAAAGACTTTACGAATTAAGAGAGTTGTACTATAGTAGTAAGAAATTATCTAATTGATTAGTACAGCTTAAAACACTTGTTGTTTTGCGTGTAAGAAAATGATTAGTTATGTTGGAAAAGAGGAATTTGTTATGATTAAAGTAGGTATTATCGGTTCTACAGGATATGCAGGAGCAGAATTAGTTCGTATTTTAATGAATCACAAAGAAACAGAAATTCTTTGGTATGGTTCTAGAAGTTATGTGGATCAGGCGTATGCTTCCGTTTATCGTAACATGTTTGAACTGGTAGAAGATAAATGTTTGGATGATAATATTGCAGAATTGGCATCCAAAGTAGATGTGATTTTTACTGCAACACCTCAGGGATATTTGGCTGGTGTGTTGACAGAGGAAATATTAAATAAGGTAAAAGTGGTTGATCTTAGTGCAGATTATCGTATCAAAGATGTTGCTACTTATGAAAAATGGTATGGTATTGAGCACAAGAGTCCACAGTTTATCGAAGAAGCAGTATATGGACTTTGTGAAATTAATCGTGAAGACATTAAAGGTAAACGTTTGGTAGCAAATCCTGGCTGCTATACCACATGTTCGATTTTGACAGCATATCCAATGGTAAAGGAAGGTATGATAGATGCCAATACACTTGTGATAGATGCAAAATCTGGTACATCTGGTGCAGGACGTGGGGCAAAGCTTCCAAATCTTTTCTGTGAAGTAAATGAAAACATGAAAGCTTATGGTGTGGCTAGTCACAGACATACACCAGAAATCGAAGAACAGTTGGGATATGCAGCTGGTGAAGAAATCTTAATTAACTTTACTCCACATTTGGTTCCTATGAATCGTGGTATTTTGGTTACAGAATATGCAAAGTTAAATAAGAAAGCAGATGGCAGTTATCCATCTTATGAAGAAGTAAAAGCTGTATATGATAGATATTATAAAGAAGAAACATTTATCAGAGTGCTTCCAAAGGGCGAATGTCCAGAGACAAAATGGGTAGAAGGTTCAAACTTTGTGGATGTAAACTTTGTGATTGATGAAAGAACAGGACGTATTATTATGATGGGGACTCTTGATAACTTGGTAAAGGGCGCAGCAGGTCAGGCGGTTCAGAATATGAACTTAATCTTTGGACTTCCAGAAAATGAAGGTCTTATGATGGTACCTATGTTCCCATAAGCAGTTTAATAAAAGAATTAGAAAGTGAATTTAAATGGAAAATAAAAAAGAATTTCAGCTACGCATCATGCAGATAGAAGATTACCAAAAGGTATATGATTTGTGGATGACCATTGATGGTTTTGGAATCCGTACCATTGATGATTCTTATGAAGGAGTAGCTCGTTTTTTAAAGAGAAATCCAAGCACAAGTGTAGTTGCAGAGGTAGATGGAAAATTAGTTGGAGCAATTCTTTGTGGACATGATGGTCGAAGAGGCTGTATGTACCATGTATGTGTACACGAAGCATATCGAAAACATGGCATTGGAAAAGCAATGGTAGTTTTTTGTATGAAAGCATTGCAGGCAGAAGAAATTAATAAAGTATCGTTGATTGCGTTCAAATCAAATTCTGTTGGAAACCAGTTTTGGAAAGGTGCAGGTTGGACATTCCGCGAAGATTTGAATTATTATGATTTTACATTAAATGAGGAAAATATCACTCGATTCAATCATTTTTCTTAAGTGAAAATTCATTGGAAAATCTGTGAGAGAAAGAAGGAAGTAGTTATGACAGAACAGAGAATTCATGCATTACAGGACAAGGCAGAAGTTTTAATTGAGGCTTTGCCATATATTCAAAAATTTAATAAAAAGATTATCGTAGTAAAATATGGTGGTTCTGCAATGGTGGATGAACAGTTAAAAAAACAGGTGATTCAGGATGTAACCTTATTAAAATTGGTAGGTTTTAAACCTGTTATTGTACATGGCGGCGGAAAAGAAATCAGCAAATGGGTACAGCTTTCTGGAAAAGAGCCAGAGTTTATCAATGGTCTTCGTAAAACAGATGCTGAGACCATGGAAATTGCAGAAATGGTTTTAAATAAGGTAAATAAGTCTTTGGTACAGTTAGTAGAAGAACTTGGTGTACGTGCCATTGGTATTAGTGGAAAAGATGGAAGCCTTTTAAAAGTAGACAAAAAGTATTCCGATGGACAGGATATTGGTTTTGTAGGAGAAATCAAAGAAGTGAATGTAAAAATTGTTCAGGATATGCTGGATAATGATCTTCTTCCTATTATTTGTCCAATTGGTATGGATGATAATTTCCAGAGCTATAACATCAATGCAGATGATGCAGCTTGTGCGATTGCAAAAGCACTTGGAGCAGAAAAATTAGCATTCTTGACTGATATTGCAGGTGTTTATAAAGATCCTAGTGACCCATCTACCCTTATTTCTTCTTTAACAGTAGAAGAAGCCAAGGATTTATGTGGTTCTGGTTTTGTAGGTGGCGGCATGCTTCCAAAATTAAATAACTGTATTGATGCAATAGAAAACGGAGTATCTAGAGTTCATATTTTAGATGGTAGAATTGCACATTGTATTCTTTTGGAAATCTTCACCAAGAAAGGTATTGGTACAGCATTTATTTCCGATGAACAGGAGAATTAATTATGTCAAACATGAATCAGCAGATGGATAAAGCAGAAAACGCTTTACTTCATACATACAATCGTTTTCCAGTGGTATTTGATTATGGAAAAGGTGTGTATCTTTATGATACAGATGGAAAAGCATATTTGGATTTTGCTGCAGGAATTGCAGTTAATTCATTGGGGTATGGAGATGAAACATATACCAATGCGTTGAAAACGCAGGTAGAGAAATTATTACATGTTTCGAACCTTTATTACAGTCAGCCAACTACAGATGCAGCAGAAAAATTGAAAAAAGTATCAGGAATGGATCGTGTTTTCTTTACCAATAGTGGAACAGAAGCGATTGAAGGTGCATTAAAGGCTGCACGTAAGTATTCCTTTGAAAAGTATGGAACAGAACGTTATGAAATCATTGCCATGAATCATTCCTTCCATGGAAGAAGCATGGGAGCAGTTTCTGTTACTGGAACAGAGAAATATAGAACACCATTTGAACCTCTTATTGGTGGTGTAAAGTTTGCAGAATATAATGATTTGGAATCAGTAAAGTCAGCTGTTTCTGAAAAAACTTGTGCTATTATTTTAGAAACAGTACAGGGCGAAGGTGGTATTTATCCAGTAGAACCAGCATTTTTAGAAGGCATAAGAGCGCTATGTGATGAAAAAGACATCCTTCTTATTCTAGATGAAATTCAGTGTGGTATGGGACGTACGGGCTATATGTTTGCATATCAGGGCTACGGTGTAATGCCGGATATCCTTACTTCTGCAAAGGCATTGGGTTGTGGTGTGCCAGTAGGAGCATTTCTTATGACAGAAAAAGTTGCAGAAAAATCCTTAGCACCAGGTGATCATGGCACTACGTATGGTGGAAACCCCTTTGTAGGTGCAGCAGTATCAACTGTTTTAGACATCTATGAAGAAAGAGATATTGTATCTCATGTAAAAGAAGTTAGTGCATATTTAACAGGCGCATTGGATAGCCTTGTAAAGAAATATGATTTCCTTACAGCAAGACGTGGTATGGGACTTATGCAGGGGATTGTTACCACACTAAAACCAGCCGATGTTTGCAAAAAAGCATTAGAAAATGGGCTTATCATCATTTCCGCTGGCTCCGACGTGCTTCGTATCGTACCACCACTTACAATCACAGAAGCAGATATAGATGTAATGGTAGAAAAATTAGAAGATGTGTTCACTACTTTTATGTAACGTTTATAATTATTAAAAGATTATAGAAATCGTAAGAAATTGAGGTGGCCGGAATACTTATTTAGACCCATTGCGAAAATATGATGATTTGCTTAGTGTTTTGTTGTAAAAATAGTAATTCGCTTGCCAAGCATACCGAAAAGCTGCCGGTGGCAGGTTTTCTGGTAGATCACGATGTCAGCGAAAGTCATCATTGAGCCAGGACGGCGAATTGATGACGTTTACGTCATGGCATTCAATATGTTTATACAAAACAGTTAGCAAATCACATAATTGAAGCATGAGTCTAAATAAGTATTCCGGCCACCTCAATTTCGTAGATTTTATAATATTTTCGTAATAAAATCTTGTAATCTATGTAAAATTTCGTTAAAATATATATCAGCATTGAGACTCCTTCCGAAAGGAAGGAGTAATTTATGAAAAATTTCATAAAGCTATTAAAAAGTGTGCTATTTTGCACACTTATTGTTGTTTGTATTTGTGCTTGTGGCAAGGATACTGCGGAGTATATCAGTTCCGAGAAAAAGGGTAGTTCGGAAGTAGCAGAATCGGATACACAAGAAGGTTCTTCTGAAATGTTACAGATAGAAGCAGACACACAGGAAGTCTTGCTCTATGTATATATTTGTGGAGCGGTGAATACGCCGGGTGTGTATACACTTCCAGAGGGAAGCCGTGTCTGTGATTTATTTTCGGCCGCAAATGGGTTGACCGATGAGGCTGCGACAGATTATTGGAATCAGGCAAGGCTTTTAGTGGATGGGGAGATGCTTTATGTCCCTACCATGGAAGAGGCACAAGAGAGACAGATGAGTAGCGGCGATAATTCTACGCATTCATCTAATTTGGAAAATACAAATAACAAAGATGGAAAAATAAATCTAAACACGGCATCCTTAGAACAACTTATGGAGATTCCAGGGATTGGAGAGTCTAAGGCAAGGGCAATCATAGACTATCGAGAGACAAATGGTGGATATTCTTCGATAGAAGAAGTGATGAATATCGAAGGAATTAAGGAAGGCGTGTTTTCAAAAATGAAAGAGTATATTGTAGTTAACTGAGGTGTTTCGATGGCAAAAAAGGTTCTCGTAGTAGATGATGAAAAATTAATTGTAAAAGGTATTCGTTTTAGTTTGGAACAGGAAGGCATGGAAGTAGATTGTGCCTATGATGGAGAAGAAGCATATAACATGGCAAAGGAAAAAGAATATGACATGATTCTTTTGGATGTAATGCTTCCAAAAATGGATGGATTTGAGGTGTGTCAGGCAATTCGTGAATTTTCCGATATGCCAATCATTATGCTTACCGCAAAAGGCGAAGACATGGATAAGATTTTAGGTCTTGACTATGGTGCAGATGATTATATTACAAAACCATTCAATATCTTAGAAGTAAAGGCTAGAATCAAGGCGATTATGCGTCGTACTTCTGGTGGTGGAAAAAAAGAAGTTGTAGAATCCGTAATTGAAAAGGGTGATTTGAGATTAGACTGTGACAGTCGTCGTCTCTTTGTATTAGGAAAAGAAATCAATCTTACAGGAAGAGAATTTGAATTATTAGAGCTTCTTGTAAAGAATGAAAACAAAGTATACAGTAGAGAGCAGCTTTTGGAAACTGTCTGGGGTAAGGATTATCCAGGAGATGTGCGTACAGTAGATGTTCATGTACGTCGTTTAAGAGAAAAAGTAGAAGTAAACCCAAGTGAACCAAAGTATGTTCATACCAAATGGGGTGTAGGATATTACTATATTCAGAAGTAAGAGGATGCATAGATGCAAAAGACTTCAAAATTAAAGGATTTTTTGAAAAGTTTAAGATTTCGCATTATTCTTTGTATTTTAATCGTTGCGATTGTACCTTGCTGGCTGGTAGGTAATGCTATTTTATCTTCTTATGAAAGCAGAGCGTTACAGATTCGAGAAACTGAGGTGTTAAATCAGGCACGTATCGTATCCAATCAGATTGCGACTAGTGGATATATGGATGGAAATCGTGAAACGGTAGAGATTCTTCGTGCGCAGATTGGGATGTTGACCACTTTATATGATGGTCGAATCCTTATTGTGGATGATAACTTCCGTATTCTTTATGATACGTACAATCTGGATGATAATCGTACGATTATTTCGGAGGAAGTTCTAAAGAGTTTTAAAGGAGATGCGACTACAGTATATGACTCTGTAAACCGTTATTTGGAGATTGCGCTTCCAATTATCAATCCAAATGATGAAATGCAGACGGTAATCGGTGTATTGGTAGTTAGTGTATCTACGGATAATATTGCGCTCAATCTTAGTTATTTATTACAGATTTGTACTTTTGTGGAATTTATTGCGATTTCAGTCATTGGTGTTTTTGGTGTGTTACTATCCATGCGATTGGTAGCACCACTTCGAAAACTTTCCGATGGTATTGCACAGGTGCAAGGTGGAATCAGTGATAAGGATTTGGAAGTAAACGATTATACAGAAACCATCATTGTGTGTGAAAAATTCAATGAGATGATGAAAAAAATACATGCGATGGATGAATCGCGTCAGGAATTTGTTTCGAACGTATCACACGAGCTTAAGACACCGCTTACTTCAATGAAGGTATTGGCAGATACCATTAATAGTATGCCAGATGCTCCAATTGAGTTGTATCAGGAATTCATGGGAGATATTACTAGCGAAATCGAGCGTGAAACACAGATTATCAATGATTTATTATCTTTGGTAAAAATGGATAAGTCAGGTGTTACCTTAAATATTACCAATGTAAACATCAATGATTTATTAGAACAGATTATGAAACGTTTACAGCCAATTGCAGATAAGCAGAAGGTTTCTTTGGTATTAGAAACATTTCGACCAGTGTCGGCAGATATTGATGAGGTGAAGTTAACACTTGCTATTACTAACTTGATTGAAAATGGTATTAAGTACAATCAAATTGATGGTGAGGGCTGGGTGCATGTATCTTTAAATGCAGACCATCAATATTTCTACTTAAAAGTAGAGGATAATGGATGTGGTATTCCAGAAGAAGATTTGGATCATATTTTTGAACGATTCTATCGTGTAGACAAATCGCATTCTAGAGAAATTGGCGGAACTGGTTTAGGTCTTGCGATTACACGTAATTCTATTTTGATGCACAGAGGTGCAATTAAAGCACATAGTGAATTAGGTGAAGGAACGACATTTGATGTACGTATTCCATTAACTTATATTTCACAGGCGTAATGAGGGAAATTATGAAAACAAGAATCCTAAGTTTGCTCCTAATCTTTGTGTTGTTGTTTACATTGGTTGGATGTAATCAGGAAAAACGAAAAGATGGTGAGTATCAAATATATTATTTAAATATGGATAAGACGAAACTAGTTTCAGACGCCTATGATAGTACGGGTGCTGAAGGTGAAGCATTACTTATGGAGTTGTTAGAACAATTGAAAACAGCACCAAGCAATTCAAAACTTCGTCAGACGATTCCATCTAATGTTGAGATTAACGGAATCAGCATCAATGGAGATTATTTATTTGTTGATTTTAGTGGACAATATAATGAGATGTCTCCAACGGAAGAAGTGTTGGTACGTGCGGGAATTGTTCGTACATTAATGCAGGCAAATGTTTGCTCTGTTGTGGCATTTACCATTAATAACGAACCGTTATTATCTCATGATGGAACTCTTGTAGGAACAATGTCGGCAGATAGTTTTGTGGAAAATCCTGGAAAGCAGATTAATAGTAGTATCGAAACAACCTTGACTTTGTATTTTGCGAATGCAGAAGGTACAGCATTGGTGAAAGAAACAAGAAATGTACACTATAGTAGTAACATTTCTATGGAAAAATTAATCATGGAGCAACTAATAGAAGGGCCAAAGTCTTCTTTTAGAATGGGGACGATTCCATCTGGTACAACACTTATCTCAGTTTCTCAGGTGGATGGGGTTTGTTATGTAAACCTAAGTGAATCCTTCCGTACACAGGCTGCTACTGTTCCAGAGGAAATTACATTGTATTCGATTGTTAACTCTTTATCGGAATTGCCAGGAGTTACAAGGGTACAGCTTGCAATTAATGGTAGTACAGAAGGCTATGTGAGATATAATTACGAATTAGCAAAGATGTACGAGATGAATACAGCTTTAGTGGCTGAATAATCGTTAAAAGTTAAAAGGAGAGATTGGATGCGAAAACGACCAGGTTTGTTGTTCGCGTGCATCTTTTTGACAGGTATTGTATTTCAAAAATACCAATGGAAAATTTTATGGCTTGTGCCATTGATTTTTCTAGTATTAGAAATCTATTTTGGACACAAAGATCGAATTCGAATGGCAGGAAGGAGTCTATTACTCCTTTCTGCATTTTTTCTAGGTATCGGTCATATGAAGTCGGAAGTGGAATTTCGCAATACCTACATGTCAAAATTGGAAGACGGCAGTGAAGCCGTTATTTTTGGAGAGATTCTTACTACACAGGAGACGGAGTATGGTAGCCGTCTTTTTCTTACTGATTGTTATGTCAGTCTAAAAGAAACAACGATTCCCTGTAATCAGGTGATGGTGTATGTTTCATCCGACCAATATCGAATAGGTCAAGTTTATCAAATAAAAGGAAAAGTTCATCTGTTTGAGCATGCACGAAATGAAGGCAATTTCAATTCTGCAGTTTTTTATCAAAGTCAGAAAATTGATTTTTCTGTTTATGCCTCAGAATGTAGTTTGCTAGGTTATGAAGAAAATATTTTGCGAGATGCTATTTTTACTCTGAAAGAGCGGTTGACTCAGGGATATAAAAAGAGCATGGAAGAGGATGCTGCAGGTTTTTATATTGGAATGATGTTAGGTGATAAGTCCTTTCTTTCAGATCGAACCAAAGAGTTGTTTGCGATGGGTGGGATTTCCCACATATTAGCTATTTCTGGATTACATATGTCTATTATAGGCAGAGGATTCTATAAGATTCTTCGCAAATGCCATATTGGATTTTTGATAGCAGGAGTGTTGGCTAGTCTGCTTTTGTTTACATATTGCTATATGGTAGGGAATGGTACATCCGCTATACGTGCAGTGGCAATGATGCTATTGTTTTTTATTGGACAGTATTTGGGGCGAAGCTATGATATGCTCAATTCTTTAGGGATAGCGATAATTTATCTATTATGGAAGAATCCATTTTTAATTGAATATTCTGGATTTCAGTTTTCGGTTGCAGCACTAGTGGGGGTTGGATTTGTGGGACAGAGGTTGACTAGTGATTTTCAAAAGAGTGCAGGCTTGTGGATGAGTATGGGAATTACTTTGACAACTTTACCTGTTGTAGCTTCTTGTTATTTTGAAATACCTCTATATTCTCCCTTCATAAACAGTCTTATATTACCAATGCTTTCGCCGATTTTTGCCTTGGCACTGTTTGGTGGACTGCTTGCTTGCGTTTTTCCGACAATTGGATATGTCATTTTACTTCCTTGTAACTGGTTGTATAGGTTTTATGTATTTGTTTGCGAATTTGTAGAGAATTTGCCATATGGAAATATGATTACAGGAAAACCACAGATGAAGGTTGCTGTGCTGTATTATGTGGTACTGTGTGCGGGTATTGTTATTTTAAGAATGATGGAAAGGCAAAAAATTGAGAATAATCAAATTAAACTATTTTCAATAAGAAAAATGATTATAAAGTTATTGTTAGTCTTCACATGTTTTTTCCTCATTTTATATCCGCGAAAGCCAGAGTCAGAAATCATTTTTTTGGATGTGGGACAGGGAGATGGTATTTTTGTTGCATCCCAAGATGGTACGACCTGTTTTATTGATGGGGGTAGCAGTGATGTGAATGAAGTTGGCGATTATCGCATATTACCATTTTTAAAAGCACATGGTGTAAAGGCGATTGATTATTGGTTCGTTAGTCATGCAGACACAGATCACATGTCAGGTTTACTTGAAGTGATGGAAATGGGTTATAAAATTCATCATCTTGTCATATCGGATAAGATGCCAGAAGATGAGAATCGAGAGAAGTTGATATTCTTGGCAGAGCGACAGGAGATTTCGATTATTCAGATGAAAGCAGGAGAATGTATACAATCAAGAGTTCTTGCAGGGGGAATACAAATTACATGTTTTTATCCATGGTCTGACGCTATGGATAGAAATGAGCAATCGATGGTGCTTTTAGTGGAATTTTTTGATGAAAATACTACCAGTATCTATAAGGCATTTTTTTCTGGTGATATTTCTAGCGAGGCTGAAATAGAACTGATACGAAAAGGTATTTTAGAGGATGTGGATTTATATAAGGCGGCACATCATGGTTCAAAATACTCCAATTCAAAGGCATTTTTAGATGTTATTCAACCAGAAATCTGTGTTATATCATGTGGGAAAGATAATTCCTATGGGCATCCACATGAAGAGGTGATAGAGCGATTGGAAGATTTGGGAATAGAACTTGTCTATACCATGGAGCGTGGGCAGGTTAGAATTATGATTCCTAGTGAGCAGAATTAATTGTGAGTAACTAGGGTGATGTGTATAAAAACATTCCTAGTAAAGGAATAAGAATTATAAAAACTAGGAGAGTGGAATACATCAAACTCCTAGTAAAATACAAATAATATCAAATGCTAGGAGTTTGGTGTTAATGTAATTCCTAGGTTAGAGTAAAGTGTTTCAATAGCTAGGAATCATGGATGCGTATAGTACCTAGTATAGAACAAATTATATTAAATACTAGGAAAGAGTGTTGTATGAAAGTCCTAGTATAGAGTGAAAATGTTAGAAACTAGGAATGAACATTAAATAAGAGCCCTAGTAAAAAAATAAAATATAAATGACTAGGAAAAAGTAAGATAAATGGCTTATATGGGTGAATAGATAAGTATTACATATGTAAAATTAGAGAAAAGGAAAGGTGAAAAATGAGATTAATCGTGACAGAATTGATGAAAGAAAAAGAGATGTTAGAGAAAATATTAAATGAGACAAGGAAACGTTTAAAGAATGCACCAGAAGGAAGAATGTATACGAACAAAAAGCCT
>JAZQZJ010000007.1:0-7339 GCA_045633955.1 Agathobacter sp.
ATAAAGGCTGATGCTGGGCTTGATATTGGACTTACACTAATTGGAATGCATTTAAAGAAAGTTGCAGTTCCACTTAGATTAGTAAATAATAAAATCGGTGAAGCAACTGTTGTAGCGGCTCGAACACGACCTAAATTTATCGGTGGAGTTAGAGCTATATATGACGAGGAGCTTTTATAAAATTATAAGAAACCACAGATTTACTGTGGTTTTTTTCTTGAGTTTCCTTTATAATGGACTATGTATGTTTTATTGATTAAAAAATAAAAAGAAACAGGAGATTTTAGCATTGAGAAAATTAGCATTAAGTGATGAAATCTTGATGAAGGTAGAAAAACCTGCAAGATACATCGGTAATGAATTAAATAGCATTGTCAAAGACAAAGATAGTGTAGATATTCGTGTAGCTATGTGTTTCCCTGATGTGTACGAAATTGGTATGTCACATCTTGGAATTCAGATTCTTTATGATATGTTTAATCGTCGTGAAGATACCTGGTGTGAACGTGTTTATTCCCCATGGGCTGATTTACATCAGATTATGAAAGAAGAAAATATTCCACTTTTTGGATTAGAATCTCAGGATCCTATTAAAGATGTAGATTTCTTGGGTATCACCATTCAGTATGAAATGTGCTACACCAATATTTTACAGGTGTTAGATTTGGCACAGATTCCATTACTGGCAAAAGATAGAACAGAAGAACATCCAATCGTTATGGGTGGTGGACCATGTACTTATAATCCAGAACCAATCGCAGATTTCTTTGATTTCTTCTACATTGGTGAAGGAGAGACACAATACGATGCTATTTTGGACATGTATAAAGAAATGAAAAAGAATGGTGCATCTCGTGCAGACATTCTTCATGCTATCGCAAAAATTGAAGGTATGTATGTACCAGCTCTTTATGATGTGACTTACAAAGAAGATGGTACGATTGACCAGTTTATTCCAAAATACGATGACATTCCAGCAACTATCAAAAGACAGGTGCAGGTGAATTTGGATGAAGCGATTTATCCAGAAAAGCCAGTTGTACCATTTATCAAAGCGACACAGGATCGTGTTGTATTGGAAATTCAGCGCGGTTGTATTCGTGGATGCCGCTTCTGTCAGGCGGGTATGATTTATCGTCCAAATCGTGAAAAGGATGTAGAAGTATTAAAAGAATATGCACGTAAGATGTTAAAAGCAACAGGGCATGAGGAAATATCTCTTAGTTCTCTTAGCTCATCGGATTATAAACAGTTAGAAGAACTTTTGGACTTCTTATTAGAAGAATGTAAAAAACAGCATATCAATATTTCTTTACCATCCCTCCGTATTGATGCATTCTCTCTTGACATCATGAGCAAGGTACAGGATGTGAAAAAGAGCAGCATTACTTTTGCGCCAGAAGCAGGTTCTCAGCGTATGCGTAATGTAATTAACAAAGGTTTGACTGTAGAAGATATTTTAGGTGGTTCGAAAGAAGCTTTCTTAGGTGGATGGAATAAGGTAAAACTTTACTTTATGCTCGGTCTTCCAACAGAAACAGAAGAAGATATGCGTGCGATTCCAGAATTAGCAAATCAGATTGCGGCATTGTATTATGAAACAATTCCAAAGGAAGAACGTACTGGAAAATGTCAGATTACAATGAGTACCTCTTTCTTTGTTCCAAAGCCATTTACACCATTCCAGTGGGCTACGATGCAAGATCCAGACGAATACTTACGTCGCGCTCACATTGTAAATGACACAATGAAAGCACAGCTCAATCACAAGAGTCTTCGTTATAACTGGCATGAAGCAGATGTCACTGTATTAGAAGGTATCCTTGCGCGTGGTGACAGAAAACTTTCCAATGCCATTCTTCATGTATATGAGCATGGTGGCATTTATGATGCTTGGAGTGAATTCTTTAAATATCATAGATGGATAGAGGCGTTCAAAGCATGCGATATCGACATGGATTTCTATAATAAACGTGAACGTTATGAAACAGAAGTCTTCCCTTGGGATTTCATCGACATCGGTGTAACCAAAGAATTTATGCTTCGTGAATGGAAAACAGCTCTCGGTGAAACAGTCACACCAAACTGCCGTCAGCGTTGTTCTGGTTGTGGTGCAAAAGCATTTGGAGGAGGTGTCTGCTATGAAAATTAGAATTAAATTCCGTAAATGGGGTAGTATGAAATTTATTGGCCATTTGGATATGATGCGTTATTTCCAGAAAGTCATGCGTCGTGCGGATGTAGATATCCGTTATTCCGAAGGATTTTCACCACATCAGATTATGTCTTTTGCTGCACCACTTGGTGTAGGAATTACCAGTGATGGTGAATATTTAGACATCGAAGTACACAGTACAAAATCTTCTGCAGAAATGATTGCTGATATGAATGCAACTATGGTAGATGGTGTAGATATCGTTGGTTATGTAGCCTTGCCAGACAATGCAAAACCAGCCATGTCTATCGTAGCTGCTGCAGATTATATACTTTCTTATAAAGATGGTTATGAAGTTCCATTTTCTGTAGAAGAATGGAAAGAAAAAGTAGAGGAATTATTTGTTTCTCAAAAGACATTTACCATTATTAAAAAGACAAAGAAGAGCGAACGTGAAGTTGATCTTAAGCCATTAGTATATGCATTTGAAGTGGTTGAAGTTGAAGGAAAACCAGCATTTTATATTAATGTATCAACTGGAAGTGTAGATAATATTAAACCTGAGCTTCTTCTTTCCTCTATTTATGAAAAACTTGGTTTGGAATACAATGAATCTGCGATTGCAATTCACCGTAAAGATGTGTATGCAGTGGATGAAAAGACAGGTGAGAAAGTGTCGTTGTTAGATTTAGGTGAGGCAATAAAGTAAGATGAAATTATAAACAGGAGGTCGCATGCATCGTTTAGCTATTACGCGAGTTATGTTAAAAGAAAAGTCGAATAAAAAGCATCTTGCCTATATTATGCTAGATGAGAAACGTGATTTCGTAGATTTCCAAGTATTTCAAGAAGAAAATTCGTTATTGAATAATATTTATGTAGCACGAGTGGACAATATCGTGCCTAACATAAAAGGGGCATTTGTTCGTATCTCGCAAAAACAGGTATGTTATTTGCCGTTAGAAGATGTGAAATCGCCATTATATGTAAAGAAACAATCAGAACGAAAATCACTATCTATTGGTGATGAAATCGTAGTGCAGGTAGTCAAAGATGCAGTAAAAACCAAAGAACCGGTGGTTTCTACCAAGTTGTCATTAGCTGGAAAATATTGTGTTTTGACTACGGATAATACATCGCTAGGTGTATCGAAAAAGATTACAGGAGAGAATCATCTCCATATGAACGAACTCCTCAGTACCCATATTGGTGAGCAGGCTCAAACATATGGATTTGGCATGATTATTCGTACTAATGCGTTAGAAGCAACGGATGAAGAATTAAAAAAAGATTTGTCAGAAATTGTGGAAAGGTTTCTTGAATTGAAATCAAAATCGGTACATCAGCGTGCTTTTGCGGTGTTGGATAAATCAGATGCACCTTATATTCAAAAGTTAAAGACAGTAGATCTGATAGCTTTGGATGGAATATTGACGGATGAAGAAGATATTAATGCAGAGATTGAACAAAAGTTGCCATATTTAAAAGAAAAAGGTTTATTAAAGTTTTATGAGGATGACAAAGTATCGCTAAGCACACTTTATAATTTCCGTGGCTCTGTAGATAAACTTATTGAAAAACGAGTATGGCTCAAATCTGGTGCCAATATTATCATAGAGCAGCTCGAAACAATGACGGTGATTGATATTAATTCTGGAAAAAACATTTCTAAAAATGAAACAGCAATACTTGAGATTAATAAAGAAGCGGCTCTTGAGATTGCTAGACAACTTCGACTTCGTAATATTTCAGGTATGATAATTATTGATTTTATTAATATGAAATCAAAGGAACATATGGATACGTTAATTAATGTATTAAAAGAACAAATAAAAAAAGATTTTGTAACATGTACATTTATGGATGTGACAAAGCTAGGACTTGTTGAATTAACTCGAAAGAAAACATATAAATCCCTAAAAGAAATAATTGAATAGAAATAATAGAAATAACCTTAAACTTCATATTGTTTAGGGTTATTTTTATATTGAAAGCAATTGAATTTTGGAGTAAAATATAGATGTATTATTATGCAAATACAAATACAAATGAGGGAATTGTTATGAAGAAAAAATTATTAAGAATTTGTGGAGTGATTTTACTTGTTTTGTTACTATGTACAGTGGTTATGCCACATCTTATTTTGATAATGGACAGACAGGAAGCAGTAGCAGATTCTTACGCTTATAGTGAAGTGTTTTATGATGAATATGAGGATGTAAGAGCACATTTGCTAGATACAGTAGATGCATTAAAAGAAAAGGGCAATGATGTACAGTTAAATAGTCATGCGATTGATGCATCAGAGGGGTTATATATTGATACAATTTATATTCCAGCGACGGAAGAACAGACAAATCTGATTGTTCTTACTACAGGTGTACATGGTATCGAAGGATATATTGGCTCTGTTATGTTGGATGTATTTTGGGAAGAAATATATACAACTGAAGTTGATAAGGCGAATACAGGCGTATTAGTAGTTGCTAATGTAAATCCATATGGTATGAAGTATCATCGTAGATATAATGAAAATAATGTGGATTTAAACAGAAACTTTATTTTGGATTGGAACTCCTTTGATATGACAGTAAATAAGGATTATCCAAAGGTGGATTCATTCCTTGGGCCACAGAAAGAACTTGGCAATGCTTTTTGGCATGAAGCAGGTTTTTATGGCTCATTGGTTGTAGAAGTGGTTCAGGATGGTGCGGATGTTATTTCGAATGCATTGTTAGGTGGCCAGTATGAATATCCAGAAGGTGTTTATTATGGTGGAAATAGTGATCAAGCATCTACTACATATTTAAAAGATGTCTTTAAACAGACATTGGAAAGTGAATACGATAATATTATTCACATTGATGTTCATTCTGGATATGGACCTCGTTATAACATGGTAATTTTCAATTCTGTATTTGAAACTATGAGCGAGGCAGAATCCGTAGAATTATTTGGTTATGATAATATTATTGCATATGATTCAGATAGTTTTTATCCAACAACAGGCGATACTACGGATTACTATTATCGTTTACATGAACAAATGGGTGTAGAGACAACATTATTCTCGACTTGTTTTGAATTCGGTACGATTGGTGATTCCTTCTTAGATAGTATTATTTCTATGAAATATACCATTGAAGAAAATCACAATCATTGGTACCCAACCAATAATCAAACACCAAATGAGATTGTAAAAGAACGCTATCAGGAGTTACTCTATCCTACAGAAAAGAAGTGGAGAGAAAAGACAGTTGAAGATTTTGCAAATGCATGCAAAGGTGTTTTAAAAGCGAAGATGATCACAAAATAAGATATGTGAAGGAAAATAAGGGGTTATGACATCATGGAAGAAAACAGATTTAAATATGCAGAACGTGCAATGCAGATAAAAAAAGTAAATACCTTTTTATGTATTAGTGTAGCAGTTGTATATTTGCTTACTTATATCGTAGTAATTGTTTCGTTTCTACAAGGAAATCGTACAGCATTATATGCAGGTGGTATGCTTGTGGTTATGCTTGCGACTATTATCGTAGGTTTTGTAACCTTGAAAAGAGATAGTGGTAATGAAAAATTGCGTTGGTATGTTATGGTAGGTCTTTGCATTGTAATGGCTATGATTATTTATGCATATAAGGATTATTATATGCGATTTTTAGCTGCTATGCCATTGATGGCTACAGTACTGTGCTATGATTCTAAATTTAGTAAGGTGACAACGGTCATTGTATCTGCAGAAAATATTTTAATTACCTTATTAAAAGAGTTTTGGTGGCATGGATACGCAGGAGATGAATTTACACAGAATATTGTGGCAGCTCTTGCAGTTACAGTTATGATGGGATTGATTTCTTATGTAACGGGTGTTGGTAGACAGTTTAATGGAGATTCCATGGCAAAGATTCAATATGAATCGGAACAACAAAAGAAGATGACAGATAATATTATTCGTATTGCTGAACGTGTTCGTACGGGAACAAATAGTGCTATGGATATTATGAATGAATTACAGGAATCTTCAAAAGTTGTAAATCAAGCAGTTGATAATATCAGCAACGGAAGCATTGCTACAGCAAATAGCATTCAAAATCAGAGTCTGATGACTCGGGATATTCAGGGGCATTTGGATCAAGTTGTAGAAAGAGCCGAAAGTATGGTAGAAACTGCGAACGAATCCAATGAATTAAATAAGGATAGTTTAGAAAAAATTCAAAGACTTCGTCAAGAGGCGTTAGTATTAATTGAAACCAATGATGCGGTTGCTGAAGCAATGAAACATTTACAGCATAACGTGGATAATGTAAAAGAAATTACAAATACGATTTTTGACATTTCTTCTCAGACAAACCTTTTAGCATTAAATGCATCTATTGAAAGTGCTCGTGCAGGGGAAGCTGGTAGAGGTTTTGCGGTAGTTGCAGATGAAATTCGTACACTTTCTGAGAGAACTCGTCAGGAAACAGAAAATATTACTCAAATTTTGAGTGCTTTAGCAAAAAATACAGCCGAAACAGCAGGGGCTATTGATAAGTCTTTGGAAATTGGTAAAGTTCAGGAAGAAATGGTACAAGTAATTGCTACTCAGTTCGAAAGAATGAATGAGAACATAAATCGATTAAGCGCTGATGTAATTGATATTGAAGATGGCTTAAGTAACTTATCCAAGGCAAATAATGAAATTGTAAGTGATATTACAACTTTATCGGCAGCTACAGAAGAGGTAACAGCTTCTGCGCAGCAATCTACACAATTGACAGAAGACAATTATAAGAGTGCAAAGGAAGCAAAAGATATCCTTGATAATATCTTAGAAGTTTCCCATGAGATGGACATTTATTTATCATAAAATTTTTGTGAAAAAATGTATAAAAATGCTTGACTTTATGGGATACGCGTGCTAATATTCAATGGTATGCCGCACAGTGAGGTAGAAGTGTGTCTATGAGACATCACCGTAACTGGCGAGTAATGATAAAATAGGAGGTGCCATATGTACGCAATTATAGCAACAGGTGGTAAACAGTACAAAGTAGCTGAAGGCGATATCATTACCATTGAAAAGCTTGGTGTTGAAGCTGGTGAAAACGTGACTTTTGATCAGGTTTTAGCTGTAGGTGGAGAAGAACTTAAAGTTGGAACTCCAACAGTAGCTGGAGCAACTGTAGAAGCTTCTGTAGT
>JAZQZJ010000008.1:0-46749 GCA_045633955.1 Agathobacter sp.
GAGCCGTATTGCTAGATTAAAAGCAATCGAAGCTATGGCAGAAGATGGAACATTTGATGTTCTTCCAAAGAAAGAAGTTATTGCTATTAAAAAAGAATGGGAAAAACTTGAAAAGAACCTTGGCGGTATCAAAGAAATGAAACGTATCCCAGATGCTATTTTCGTAGTAGATCCTAAGAAAGAAAGAATCTGTATCCAGGAAGCTCAGACACTTGGTATTACACTTATCGGTATCGCTGATACAAACTGTGATCCAGAAGAATTAGATTTCGTTATCCCAGGTAACGATGATGCTATCCGTGCAGTTAAACTTATCGTTGGCAAGATGGCAGATGCTGTTATCGAAGCAAAACAGGGTGAAGAAGCTGTAGCAGTAGAAGAAGTTGCAGTAGAAGAAGTAGAAGAAGCAGTAGAAGCTTAATTCTAAATAATTGAACATTCAGAAGGGTAAGCTGGATGGTTTACCCTTCTATTTTAATTAAAAAATAAAATGTTGGAGGACAATGAAATGGCTATTACAGCAGCTATGGTAAAAGAATTGCGTGAATTAACAGGCGCAGGTATGATGGACTGTAAAAAAGCATTAGCAGAAACAAACGGAGATATGGATGCAGCTGTTGATGTATTAAAGAAAAGCGGTGCAGCTAAGATGGAAAAGAAAGCTTCTAGAATCGCAGCTGAAGGTATCGCTCGTGTTGCTATTAATGGCAATGAAGCAGTTGTTGTTGAAGTTAACTCTGAAACAGACTTCGTAGCAAAGAATGAAACATTCCAGGAATTTGTACAGTTAGTAGCTGACAATGCACTTGCTTCTGGTTTAAATGGTGGCAAGAATGGTGAAGATATCGAAGCACTTCTTGAAATGAATGGTCTTAAAGAAGTATTAATCGAAAAAACTGCTACAATCGGAGAAAAATTATCTATTCGTAGATTCGAAAAAGTTACTGGTGAATGTGTAGCAAGCTACATTCATGCAGGTGGTAAGATTGGTGTACTTGTAGCAGCTGATGGTGCAGCTGATGTTAAAGAAGCACTTACTAACGTAGCTATGCAGATTGCAGCTATGAACCCACAGTATATCAGCAGAGATGATATCGCTGCAGAAGAAATCGCAAAAATGAGAGAAATCATTGTTGATTCTTCGTTAAACGATCCAGCATCTCTTCCAAAGCCAATCTTAAACGACTTGATCGCTAAGGCTTGTGCTGGTGTTTGGACAGCTGAAGATGTTGCAATTTACGAAGAAAAGAAGAGCAACATGAACTACTTATTCAACTTCCTTTCAAAAGAAGCAAAAGCTGCTCTTGTAGCTTTAGCTATGGAAGATAAAGCAAACATCGTAGCTAATAAGATCTTCAATGGTGCAGTAGAAGGCCGTGTTTCTAAACAGTTAAAAGATATTTGTTTATTAGATCAGACTTATGTAAAAGCAGAAGATGGAAAACAGACTGTTGCTGCATATCTTAAGTCAGTAAATGGTTCTCTCGTTATCAAAAACGTAGTTCGTTTCGAAGTAGGCGAAGGTATGGAAAAGAAAAACGAAGACTTTGCTGCAGAAGTAGCAGCTCAGATGGCTAACGTATAGTTAGAAAACCCAATATATAGTATTCAAATGGAAGTTTTTGTGCAAAATGTATGAAAATACCATGGATAATTTGTGACTTAAAACGCCGAAAAAGATTGACTTTTTCGCCGTTTTGTGTATAATTATGTACATGTGTGTGTCTGGCACGCACATATGTCTTTTTGTGTTTTAATAAAAACATTACAGAGTATTTTTGCCACATGGTGTGGTTAAAATAGATAATATTAAGGAGGAAAATATTATGAAAAAGACACTCAAAAGAGTTCTTGTTCTTGCTCTTGCTGCAGCTATGACACTTTCACTTGCGGCATGTGGTGGAAACAAGGACAACGGTGGCGAAGCTGCAGATGCAACTTATACATATAACGTTGCGATGTCAGTATTCCCAACAAACTGGAATCCTCATGTATATCAGACAGCGACTGATGCAGAGATTCTTGATTACATTTCAGAAGGTTTTTATTCCTTCGATTACAACGAAACAAAAGATGGTTACAAAATCGTTCCACAGATGGCTACAGCTGAACCTGTTGACGTAACAGCTGACTATGTTGGTCAGTTTGGCGTTGAAGAAGGTGACACAGCAAAAGCTTGGTCTATCTCTTTAAGAGAAGATCTTTGCTGGGAAGATGGTACACCAATCACAGCTCAGGATTTCGTAACAAGTGCTGAACTTTTACTTAACCCAATCGCTGCTAACCACAGAGCAGACTCTCTCTACTCTGGTAACATGACAGTAGTTAATGCGAAAAACTTCCTTTACAATGGACAGTTTGTATACCAGACAGGTTTAGCTGAATGTGGTACAGCTGGTGTTGTAAAAGGTGAAGATGGCTTCTATACAACAGAAGAAGGCAACGAAGTAGTAGTAAAACTTAACGATGCTTGTGCATTCTTCGGAGCTCCAATCGCTGACTATGCTGATTACTTTGGTGAAGATTATGCAGTACTTGAAGGTGCAGCTGATGCAGCTGGTGTTGTAAAAGTTAATGATGAAGTTTTAACTGTTCTTGATACTTTATGTAAAACAATCGGTGGTGGATATGAAAACGAATGGTTTGAATTATGTTTCATCGGTGAACAGTTCCCAGAAATGGACTTCTCTGAAGTTGGTGTTATCGCAAAAGATGATCACACATTAGTATTAGTACTTGAAAAACCACTTGAAGGTTTCTACCTTCTTTACTCTTTAACATCTTCATGGTTAATCAATGAAGAACTTTACAAATCATGTGAAACAGTTACAGACGGTGTATACAACAACACATATGGTACATCTGCTGAAACAACAATTTCTTACGGACCATACACATTGGAATCTTACCAGGCTGACAAACAGTATGTTCTTCAGAGAAATGAAAATCACTACGATGTAAAAGCTGGTTTCTACAAAACAACAACTATGCAGGTTGACTGTGTAGCAGAAGCTTCTACTAGATTAGAATACTTCTTAAAAGGTGACTTAGACTCTTACGGATTACAGGCAGAAGATATGGCTACATATCAGCAGTCTGATTACACATATTTCACAGATGGTGAATCAACATTCTTCGTAGCATTTAACCCAGATATGGCTGGTTTAAAAGGTGCTCAGGAAGCAACAGGCGAAAACATTAACAAAACAATTCTTACAGTAAAAGAATTCCGTCAGGCATTATCTTTCGCATTAAACCGTGAAGAATTTGCATTAGCAACAATGCCTACATTATCACCAGCTTTTGGTATTTACTCTAACTTAATCATTTCTGATCCAGAAAATGGTGTAGGTTACAGAAGTACAGAAGCAGCGAAAAAAGTATTAGCTGATTTCTGGGGCGTTGCAGAAGAAATCGGTGAAGGCAAAATGTACGCTGACCTTGATGAAGCTGTAAACAGCATCACAGGTTACAACTTAGAAAAAGCAAAACAGCTTTTCGATGTAGCTTATGACAACGCTATTGCTGAAGGCTTAATGGATGAAGACGATGTTATCGAAATCAAGATTGGTCTTCCTTCAACATCTTCAACATATACAAATGGTTATGAATTCTTTGTAAATGGTTATACAGAAGCTGTTAAAGGTACAAAACTTGAAGGCAAATTAACATTCTCTAAAGATGATACTATCGGTAATGGTTTCTCTGATGCATTAAGAGCAAATCAGGTAGATATGTTATTCTACGTTGGTTGGTCAGGATCTGCACTTGATCCATATGGCTTAATGGAAGCTTATACAACAGAAGATTATCAGTACAATCCATGTTGGGATACTTCAGCAGAAATGTGGGATATCACACTTTCTGATGGTGTAACATACACAGCATCTGTTCTTGATTGGACAATGTGTATGGGCGGTGAAACAATCACTATTACAGCAGCTGATGGTACTACAAAAGAATACTCATGTGGTACAGCTGATAAACTTCCAGAAGATCGTTTTGCAATCCTTACAGGACTTGAAGGTGCTGTACTTAGCACTTACGAATTACTCCCATTAACAGGAGATGCATCTGCTTCACTTAAAGGTATGCAGATTAAATACTACACAGAAAACTATGTTTACGGTGTAGGTCGTGGTGGTCTTAAATATATGGACTACAACTATACAGACGCTGAATGGGCTGACTATGTTGCAGAACAGGGCGGAAGCTTAGTATATAACTAAAAACACTTGATACAGACCGAACCCTGAGAGGTTTTCCTCTTAGGGTTATGGTTTTGTATTTATACAGCTTCTGTAATACAGTACATCTGCTTTTGAAAAATTACAAAAGCTGTACAAATATAGAACTATAAAAATGGAGGCATACTATTATGAATATGATCAAATATGCATTAAAACGAATTGCGCTTATGTTTTTCGTGCTCTTCGTAATTTTGACCATGTGTTTTATTCTGGTTAAGCTTTTGCCAGTACAGGATGCGGCTCAGTTTGGTAAAGATATGAACTTAATCTTACAGAGACGTGAAGCATTAGGTTACAACAAACCACTTTTAGAACAGCTTTTCATTTTCTTCCAACGAAGCGTATTTGGCGGAGATTGGGGTGTAAGTGAGGCACTTTATCGTGGACAGGATGTTTGGGCAGTATTTACTTCAAAACTTCCTGCAACTATCATGGTAAATATTTATTCGATGTTATTTAGTGTACCAACTGGTCTTTTACTTGGTATCTATGCGGCATTAAAGAAAAATAAATGGCAGGATCATTTGATTTCTACCATGGTTATCGTATTTATTTCGGTACCTAGTTATGTATATGCATTATTGGTACAGTATTTACTTTGCTTTAAGTTGAATTTATTCCCATTACAGATGAACAGTGGTAATGAGTATTTTACAATGTCAATGTTTTTATCTGTAGTGCCACCAGTAATCTCACTTGCATTTGGTAGTATTGCTGGTCTTGCTCGTTATGTACGTGCAGAGCTTTCTGAAGTACTTACTAGTGATTTCATGCTTTTGGCTCGTACAAAAGGATTAACACGTTCACAGGCAACAATTCGTCACGCACTTCGTAACTCAATGGTGCCAGTATTCCCTATGATTTTAGGTGAATTCGTAGCAATCCTTTCTGGTTCACTTATTATTGAAAAGATTTTCGGTGTACCTGGTGTAGGTCAGTTGTATATTAACTCAATTACAGCATTAGACTATAACTTCTTCATGTTATTGTCTGCATTCTACACATTAGTAGGTCTTACAGCCGGCATCGTAGTAGACATCAGTTATGGTATTATTGACCCAAGAATTAGAATGGGGGAACGATAAGATGACAAATAATAATATGGATTATACAAACATTCCAAAAGAGAAATTTGTCTTTTGTAATGACAACAAAGAATTACATGATAAAAAATTAGAAACAAAACCAGTAGGTTATTTTCAGGATGCGATGATGCGTTTTGCTCGTAACAAGAGTTCGGTAACCGCTGCAGTTATTATTTTCTTATTAGTACTTTTTGCAATCTTTGCGCCTATTCTTGGTAGTACAAAATATACAGAAAATCCAACAGATACTATGTATTTACAGTATGGTAAGCTTCTTCCAAAGTGGGATATCTTTGAATGGGCTGGCTGGGATGGCTGTAAGGATGAAACTGTTAGTAAGAATGTATATTTAACATATAAGGCCATTGAAGCAGAAACGGGTATGGACCCAATCGTGGAAGTATATAGAGAAGATTATGTAAGTGATAATAAGAGTGCTGTTGGTACTTACTATGATATCCGTATCGACTCTTATGTTGCAAATGGTATGATGTTCTTGAATCTTACTGGAGCTCAGTATGAAGATATTCAGAAGTGGCAGGATGAAACAGGTATTCAGGTTATTTATCCAGCAGTAGATGATTCTAAGATTGCTACAGGTTCTTTGAAATCGGATGCAAATATTTGGTATGAATGTAACCAGAAGGGTGCTCCTGTGACAAAGAATGGTGAATATGTAAATATTTACGCTACAAAAGGAAATGATGGAGATTATGACAGTCTTCGTGTAGAAGGCGACGATGGTTCATTTAAATATGCAAAAGTATCTGGTGATTCTAGTGCGCTTTCTTATAAAGTACGTGTTATGAAAAATACTTATTTCCAGTATCGTTATGGATATGAACCAGAATTCATCTTTGGTACAAACTCACTTGGACAGGATATTTTCACTCGTTTAGGTGGTGGTGCAAGATTTAGTTTTATCTTCGCTATTTGTATTTCTATAATTAACTTATTAATTGGTGCTATTTATGGTGCTATTGAAGGTTATTATGGTGGTGTTATCGACTTAACAATGGAACGTATTTCAGATATCTTAAGTGGTATTCCATTCGTAGTAGTTACAACCTTATTCCAGTTACATTTAGCTAGTAAGGTAGGAGCAATTCCTTCCCTCTTGTTTGCGTTCGTATTAACAGGATGGATTGGTACAGCTAGTAAGACTCGTATGCAGTTCTATCGTTATAAAAATCAGGAATATGTATTGGCAGCTCGTACATTAGGTGCTAACGATTTTAGAATTATGTTTAAGCATATTTTCCCTAATGCGATTGGTACTTTGATTACAGGTTCCGTACTTGTTATTCCATCTGTTATCTTCTCTGAAGGTAACTTAACATACTTGGGTATCGTTAACTTAGACTCTTCAACAATGACATCCGTTGGTAGTATGTTGTCAAAGGGACAGCCATTCCTTACAACACATCCACATATTATTATGTTCCCAGCGATTTTTATTTCATTGTTGATGATTTCATTCAACTTGTTCGGTAATGGTTTAAGAGATGCATTCAACCCATCACTTAGAGGAACGGAGGATTAATAGAAGATGAAAAAGAAATTATCTGTAAAAAATCTTGTAGTTTCCTTCCGTACACCGGCAGGTAAAGTACAAGCGGTTAGAAATATTAGTTTTGATTTACACGAAGGAGAAACACTTGCAGTAGTAGGTGAATCTGGTTCTGGTAAATCTGTTACTTCAAAAGCGATTCTTGGTATTTTAGCAGGTAACTCCATCATCGAGGGTGGTTCTATCATTTATGATGGTATGGACTTACTTAAAATCACAGAAGACGATTTCTATCGTATTCGTGGTGATAAGATAGCTATGATTTTCCAGGATCCATTATCAAGCTTAAATCCAATTATGCGTATTGGTAATCAGCTTACAGAAGCGATGTTATTAAAGGGTGAAGCACGCCAGAAGTCTTGTAAAGAAGCTTTTAATAGTACTCTTACATTACTTGGAGAAGAGATGGTTGCTGCTGAAAATAATGCATCTTTAAAAGAATTATGTACAAAATTCGACAAATTTGAATTCAAACATATTGAATTAGATTCTGCTTATAATATTGCAAAAGAATCGGCAGTAGAAGTAGTTGATGAAATCGAAGATGTTCTATTCTATATTGAAAAAGACGCATTCAAAGATCCAAAATATACTTTAGAAGAAATCGCTCGTTTAGCAGCGGCTACAGTAAATGAATATGTAGTAAGTGGAGCAGATGCAGATAAAGTAAAAGCACTTTCTGAGGAATTAAAGAAAGGTGCTGCTGATGCTGTACGTAAGAAAGATTACGCAAATTCTGCACGTATCATTACAGAGATTCAGAACATTGTAAAACCAGCACTCGAAAAGGAAACACCAGACTTCTTTAGTATGGGTTACTTCCTTACATTCTCTGGAAAAACACTTCCAGAGATGCCAGTAGCAGAATTAAATGAATATTTAGTGAATTACATGAATGAAAACTTCATGAATGATTTCAAGAGCCATGTTGTTAAAGCGTTGGAAAACAGTGCAAAAAAACACATGGAGCTTAAGAGTGAAGCAGTAAAAGTAGTAGAAGCAAATCGTGGTGTTCTTGAAGCAGAAAACATGGATAAAAAAGCATGTGATGCAGCAATGGATGCTATGATTAAAGCGGTAGAAGCTTCTATTGATAAACTTGAAATTAGAAAAGATGGTGTAGCGTATACATTCGGTTCTACTATCAAAGCTGCTGTTAAAACATATTTTGAAGGTATTCCAAAGAATGAAAAGGCTGCAAAGCTTCATGAAAAACAGCAGAAAAAATTTGACAAATTAGTTGCAAAAGGAAAAACTCCTACATGGAAAGTTACTCCTTCTACGGCTGTTGACTTAGATGTTGCAAAGACAACAATCACAGCAGCGCTTGATCGTTTGGTAGAACACTACAATGAGTTGCTTTCTGGTGGTGAAACAAGAGATTTTATTGCAGAGGCAGATGAACTCATCACATTCTTTAAAGAGAATGCATCAGGCAGTGTTCATAAAGTAACAAAAGAAATGGCAAAACATAGAGCAATCAAGCTTATGGAAGAAGTAGGTATCTCAGATGCTAGAACTCGTTACAAACAGTATCCATTTGAATTCTCAGGTGGTATGAGACAGCGTATCGTAATTGCGATTGCATTAGCTGCTGACCCAGATATTCTTATCTGTGACGAACCTACAACAGCTCTTGACGTTACAATCCAGGCTCAGATTTTGGAGCTTATCAATAAGTTAAAGAAAGATAGAAACTTATCTATCATTTTCATTACACATGACTTAGGTGTAGTTGCAAACATGGCAGACCGTATTGCAGTTATGTATGCTGGTAAAATTGTTGAAACTGGTACAAGTGAAGACGTATTCTATTCACCAGCTCACCCATATACATGGGCACTTCTTTCTGCGATGCCAGATTTGGAAACAGAAGATCGTTTGGAAGCAATTCCAGGTACTCCTCCAAATATGATTTATCCACCAGTTGGTGATGCGTTTGCGGATAGAAATAAATATGCAATGCAGATTGATTTCGAAATGCAGCCACCTGAATTTAAGATTAGTGATACACATTCTGCATCTACATGGTTACTCCATCCAGATGCACCAAAGGTAGAGATTCCACAGATTATTCAGAATCGTATTGCTAGAATGAAAGCTAAGGGAGGTGCATCAAATGAATAATGGTGAAACTTTATTACGCGTTGAGCATCTCTGTCAGTACTTTGGAGCAAACAAAGCGGTAGATGATGTGAGTTTTGAAGTAAAAAAAGGTGAAGTATTTGGTTTAGTAGGCGAGTCAGGTTGTGGTAAAACCACAACTGGCCGTTCTATCATCAAATTATATGATATTACATCGGGTGATATTTTCTATAAAGGTGAAAGAATCGCTGCTGGTACAAAATCATACAAAGATGAAATTAAAGCTGCTAAAGAAGAGTACAAAGCTGCAAAGAAAGCAGGAAGTGCTAATTTAGCAGAGATTAAAGCAGATACCGATGCTCGTATTGCTAGAGCAAAAGCTGATATGAAGGCTGCAAAAGCAGATCATAAAAAGCACAGAACTGTTACAGATATTCAGATGATTTTCCAGGATCCAATTGCTTCTTTAGATCCACGTATGACAGTAGGTCAGATTATTGCAGAAGGTTTAGTAATTAATGGCGAAAAAGATAAAAAAGTCATTGATGAAAAAGTATATCAAGCTCTTGAAATGGTAGGTTTGGTTCGTGAACATGCAGGTCGTTATCCTCACGAATTCTCTGGCGGTCAGCGTCAGCGTATCGGTGTAGCTCGTGCTGTTGTTATGAATCCAGAAATTATCATTGCCGATGAACCTGTATCTGCTCTTGACGTTTCAATTCAGGCTCAGGTTATCAACCTTTTAGATGATCTTCGTCACAAAATGGGCTTAACAGTTATGTTCATCGCACATGACTTATCTGTAGTTAAATACTTCTCAGATAGAATTGGTGTTATGTACTTTGGTAAATTAGTAGAGTTAGCAGATGCAGATGAATTATTCGAACATCCAATGCATCCATATACTCGTTCACTTTTATCAGCAATTCCAGTACCAGACCCAGAATTCGAAAAGAGAAGAAAACGTATTACTTATGTTCCATTGAAAGAACATGATTACAGTGTTGATTTACCTTCATTACGTGAAGTTACTCCAGGACATTTTGTATATTGTAACGATGCTGAATTTGAAAAATATCGTGCACAGGTGAGTGAATAATGAAGAATTTAAAATATTATGTACAAGCAGGCACTGGTCTTGTACTTGCTTTCATAGTGATGGTTTCGAGAGGTTTGTTTTCGAAACCAGCATTGGCCGATAAGGTTATGGCTGTGGGAGATGGTTTTACAGTAGCAGCTGTTATGTATCTCGGATTTGGGGCTATGATATGGGTAGCTTCTATAGGATTCTTTGATATATTTAGTTATGCTGTAAAAAAAGCTGCACATGCATTACTTCCAGGAATGGTGAGTGATGATGTGGGAAGATACTATGAATACAAAACAGAAAAAGAGTTAAAGAGAAAAGGTTTCTTTGAAAACTTTACGTTGATACTTGGTGTAATTTTCCTTGTGATTAGTGCAGTTCTGCTTTTTGTATGGTATCAAGTAAAATAGTAGCTATAGAGAGTGTGATTCATTGTAATCACACTCTTTTTTATGGTAAAAAGTTACAGTTTGTTCATATTTTGTTATCTTGCATACAAGTTCATTTCATGTTAAGATATTTTGAGAAGTTTATAAAGTTTTAATATAATTCGAATGAGGAGACGTATGAAAAAAGTTACAACAGTTAGTAGAGATAAGGTAAAAAGTTTTGATTTTGCGAAAAAACCACATAAACCAGGCTTTTTGTTTCCTGTAGCTAGAGAAGTTATTTCAAAACCTGTGTTAAAAGGACGTAATTTTAAACTCAAAAAAACAAATATGGAGTCTGTAAACGGACCATATCTGATGCTTGTCACACACTCGTCCATGATTGACTTCATGGTTATGACAGTAGCTGTTCAGCCATATCGAGCAAACAATGTTATGACATTGGAAGGATTTAATACCTATACAGAACCACTGATGCGTTCATTAGGAGTACTTGGTACTCGTAAATATATCAGTGACTTAAATTTAATTAAAAATATCCGTTATTGTATTGAAAAGTTAGAAAATCCATTTGTGCTGTTTCCAGAAGCGCGTTATTCGTTAGATGGATGTACTTCTTATATTCCAGAATCTACAGCGAAATTAATTCGTTTACTTCGTGTTCCAGTTGTGGTATTGCGTATCCATGGTAACTTTATTACACAGCCTCAGTGGAATAAGATTGATAAAGGAAATCATATTGAAGCAGAGATGACACAGATTATTACTGCAAAAGAATGTAGAAAATTATCGGTTGCAGAGATCGACGCACGTGTAAAAGAAGCATTTCAGTATGATGATTTCAAGTGGCAGTATGAGAACAAGATTAAGATTGATCATCCAAAACGTGCCGAAGGTTTACATGCACTTTTATACAAATGCCCAGCTTGCCAGACAGAAGGAAAAATGGATTCTAAAGGAATCAAACTTTGGTGCGAGCATTGTAAAAAGGAATGGGAAATGGATGAATATGGTCGTATGCATGCCTTAGTAGGAGATACAGAATTTCACCATATTCCTGATTGGAGTAATTGGGAACGAGAATGTGTGCGTAAAGAAATTGAAGAAGGCACATATTATTTTGAAGATGCGGTACGTGTAGAAACATTGCCTGGTTCTTTGAAGTTTTATCTTCAGGGTGAAGGTAAACTTATTCAGACTCCTACAGAAACTCGCATAGAATGTAATTACCATGGAGAACCTTATGTAGTTACACGTAGTGCTATGGATTTAGAGAGTATGCACATTGAATACGATTATCTTGGTCGTGGTGACTGTGTAGACATTTCGATTCCAAACGATAGTTTCTGGTGTTATTTATCTAAGCGTGATGCTATCACAAAGATATCTTTTGCAACGGAAGAGATGCATATCTTAGCAGTGAAGAAGGCTGCAGAGGAAAAAGCTGCTTTAGAAAAAGCAAAAGAAGAGACTGCGAAATAGAATAAGAAAAGATTTGAAAGGACTTCCAAATTGTGGAGGTCCTTTTTATATTTCATATTGACTTTATAGGTGGAAGATGATATTATGAACATATGAACAGTTATTCATATGTTCATAATAAATATAGGGAGGTCACTATGGCAATACATGACATAGAACACTGTGATTGTCATGAAGTCCATAAAGATTTGGTAACACAGGTAATGAGCTGTATGCCAGACGAAGATGAGCTTTATGATTTAGCAGAGTTGTTTAAAGTATTTGGAGATTCCACGAGAATCCGTATTTTGACAGTATTATTTGGTGAAGAGATGTGTGTTTGTGATATTGCAGAAGCACTTCAGATGAACCAATCGGCAGTTTCTCATCAGTTAAAGATTTTGAAAAATGCGAAATTGATTAAAAATCGAAGAGAAGGAAAACAAGTATATTATGCTTTGGCAGATGATCATGTGAGTACGATACTTGCCATGGGACTGGAGCATATTGAAGAACAGTAAATAATATGGAGGATGATTATTATGAAAAAGAAATTTAAAGTAGAGAATTTAGATTGTGCACATTGTGCAGCAAAAATGGAAGAAGCAATTAAGAAAATTCCTGGTGTAGAAGATGCCGCGATGAATTTTATGATGCAGAAATTGACACTTGAAATTGCAGATGATGCGAATATGGATGAAATTTTAGATAAGGCACAAGAGGCAATTTCAAAGGTAAGCATTGTGTGTGAAATTGTACGATAGTGTTTGAAAAGATGTGATAAGAGGTAAAAGAAATTGAATAAAAGACAGAAAAGAGACTTATATCGTATTCTAATGGCGATGATTCTGTTTATACCACTATTTGTTTTAGAGCATATAGGTATTATGGAACAGCTTCCTTTTGCGTGGATGCCATTTCTTATTTGTTTGGTACCTTACCTTATCGTAGGCTATGATGTTATCAAGAAGGCATGGCAGAATATTAAAAATGGTCAGGTCTTTGACGAAAACTTTTTGATGATGATAGCTACGTTCGGAGCCTTTGTAGTATCAGAATATATAGAAGCAGTAGCTGTTATGTTGTTTTATCAAGTGGGAGAGTTGTTTCAAAGCTATGCAGTTGGCAAATCTCGTGAATCTATTACAGCACTTATGGAGATATGTCCAGAATATGCGAACCTTGAAGTGGATGGTGAGTTGGAAGAGGTGGATCCAGATGATGTGGAGGTTGACAGCATTATCGTGATAAAACCAGGTGAAAAAGTACCATTAGATGGTGTGGTTGTTGATGGAGAATCTTTCTTAGATACATCTGCGTTGACAGGTGAGTCAGTTCCTAGAAAAATCACGGTTGGTGAAGAAATTATTAGTGGCTGCATCAATGGAAATGGAACTTTGCGAGTGCGTGTGACAAAGGAATTTGATGATTCTACCGTTGCAAAGATTTTAGAGCTGGTAGAAAATGCGACAAATAAAAAAGCAAAAGTAGAGAAGTTTATTACTCGTTTTGCAAAATACTATACACCATTTGTTACGATTTCAGCTTTGATATTAGCGGTGATTCCACCGATTATTTTACAGGATAACTGGTTGATTTGGCTGGAAAGAGCTTGTACGTTTTTAGTGGTATCCTGTCCATGTGCGTTGGTGATTTCTGTTCCAATGGGCTTCTTTGGAGGTATTGGTGCGGCGTCGAAAGAAGGTGTACTGGTTAAAGGAAGCAATTATTTAGAACTTTTATCGGAGTTGGATACCATTGTGTTTGACAAGACAGGAACACTTACCAATGGGGTATTTGAAGTAACAGAAATTGGTTGCGAAAATGAAACAAAAGAAGATTTGTTACAGATTGCAGCATCTTTAGAAGCTTATTCTACACACCCAATTGCAGAATCTATTTGTCGAGCGAATAAACGAGAAGTATTAAAGACTGTAGATGTGGAAGAAATATCAGGACATGGTATTTCTGGTGTGGTAGAAGCTAAAAAGGTTGTAGCTGGCAACCATAAACTTATGGATAGATTCCAGATTACATACGAGAAATACGATGGAAATGGCTCAGTGGTTTATGTTGCAATTGATCAGGTGTTTGCAGGATGTATTGTGATTTCAGATACAATTAAAATTGGTGTAAAAGAAGCAATGCAGGATTTAAAGAAATCTGGCGTTGCGAAGACTGTGATGCTTACTGGAGATAGAAAAGAAGCAGCAATTGCCATTGGAAAAATGGTTGGTATAGATGAAGTTCATTATGAACTTTTACCAGCAGATAAAGTGGATAATGTGGAACAACTTTTAACAGTTGCTTCTAATAAAAAAAGAGTTGCATTTGTCGGGGATGGTATCAATGATGCACCTGTTTTAGCTAGAGCAGATATTGGTATTGCGATGGGAAGTTTAGGTTCTGATGCAGCTATTGAAGCAGCGGATATCGTTATTATGGATGATGATATTCGTAAGATTGCGAAGGTGATGCAGATTTCTCGTAAGACCATGTGCATTGTAAAAGAAAATATTGTATTTGCGTTAGGTGTAAAAGGTTTGGTACTGATTCTCAGTGCCTTCGGTCTTGCATCCATGTGGGCAGCTGTTTTTGCAGATGTGGGTGTTGCAGTGATTGCAATCTTAAATTCTATGCGAACATTGAGAAAAGACGATAAAAAAGTGTAAAACCCCAAGAAATGGTAGAAATATATTTTAGATGTACAAAAAGTAGGAGGATTCTCCTACTTTTTTATTTACAAGAAGAAAAAATGTGTTAAAATAGTTATGATATTATACGTTGGAGGAGTATGCATGGCAAGCAATGATGCAGAATTGTTAGAAGAGCAGCGCAGGCGACGAAAACGCATAAATCGAATGAAGACAGGAATTATTATGACGATTGCCATTTGGATGGTTGTTTCGTTATTAGCAATTATCATTTTGTCAGTACAGGTTGTGAAGTTAAACAGACAAGTTTCTAATTTGATGGAACATGGTGTACAGGTACAAGAGACAAATTCCGAGACAGAGTCTTCTGAAGATACACAGTTGGATGAAAATCGTTATGCTAATATAGTAACTGGTATAGATACAGAGGATAACTTTGCTGTAGAGGGAGATACACATTATGTATATCTTACTTTTAATAGTGTACCAGGTGAGAACACGAATGCGATTTTAGATGTATTAGCACAGTATGGAGTAAAGGCAACATTCTTTGTTTCAGGAAGTGAAGAAGAGGGTGCAGATGCTGTATATCAGAGAATTGTAAATGAAGGGCATACGATAGGAATGCATTCTTATTCCAACCAGTATAGTTTGATTTATTCGTCGACAGATGCGTTTAAGAATGATTATGTAAAACTTTCAGATTATATTTATCAGTTGACTGGCACAAGATGCGGATATTATAGATTCCCTGGTGGCAGTGGTAATGAGATTAGTAATGTAAATATGGCTGAGTTTGTACATATACTTAATCAGGAACAGATTCGTTACTTTGACTGGAATGTTTCAGCAGGTGATGCGGCAGGCAGTTATACAGTAGAAGATGTTCAAAACAATGTTTTGGAAGGCGTTTCCAAATACAAGACATCCGTAGTGTTATTACACGACGGAATGAACAAGTCAACAACGGTAGATGCATTGGGTACATTGATTCAGAGTTTGCAGAGTCAGGGTGCAGTGATATTACCGATTGATGAAAATACAAATGTAATTCAATATATTAAAGCAGACAGTGTGCAGTAATTATATTGAGTAGAAAAAACATGGAGGATAACATGGGACTTTTTAAAGATTTTAAGGAAGATTTTTCACAGGCGGTAAACGAACTTGTACCTGGTGGAGAGGAATTAGAAAAAGATAATATTGAAGTAGACACTTTAAGTGAAGACGTTGATGTGAAGTCTGAACTTTCTAAGTTAGATGGACTTTTAGAACAGGTGAAAGATGAACCAGTAAAAGCAGAACCTGCAAAAGTGGAACCTGTAAAACCAGTTGTAGAAGCACCAGTGGTTAAGAAACCAGCTGCGCCAGTGAAAGAGGAGAAAAAAGTAATGGAAACACCTATTAGAGAAGTAGAAACACCAGTAGTTTTAGATGAAACATCTACAATTACAGCTAGTACAGTATTAACTGGTAGCATTGCAACAGCAGGCTCTTTTGATATTCAGGGTACTGTAAATGGTAACGTATCATGTAATGGTAAATTAGTAGTTACAGGTGTGATTAATGGTAATAGTTCAGCTTCTGAGTTCTTTGCAGATGTTGCAAAAATCGAAGGTGAAGTAAATAGTACAGGAACAGTTAAGATTGGTGCTGGTTCTGTAATCGTTGGTAATATCACAGCTGCATCAGCAGTTATTGCAGGTGCTGTAAAAGGTGATATCGATGTTCAGGGACCAGTTGTAGTGGATGCATCAGCAGTTATCATGGGTAACATCAAATCTCGTTCTGTACAGATCAACAATGGTGCGATTATCGAAGGTTTCTGTTCACAGTGTTATGCTGATATTGATGTTCAGGGATTATTTGGTACGAAATAAAAATACGAAATATAGAAAAATGAAAGGATGATCGTCTTATGAAACGTGTTTTATTAAAATTGAGTGGTGAAGCATTAGCAGGAGACAAACATCAGGGATTTGATGAACCAACCGTTACTGTGGTTGCAAATCAGGTGAAGAAATTGGTTGATAATGGAGTAGAAGTAGGTATCGTTATCGGAGGTGGAAACTTCTGGCGTGGACGTACCAGTAATACGATTGACAGAACAAAGGCAGATCAGATTGCTATGTTAGCTACCGTTATGAACTGTATTTATGTATCAGAAATTTTCCGTTCTGTTGGTATGAAAACAGCTGTTATGACGCCATTTGAATGTGGTTCAATGACAAAACTTTTCTCAAAGGACAGAGCAAATAAATACTTTGGAAAAGGTATGGTATGTTTCTTTGCAGGTGGAACAGGTCATCCTTATTTTTCAACAGATACAGCCACTGTTCTTCGTGCTATCGAAATTGAAGCGGAGGGTATTCTTCTTGCAAAAGCGATTGATGGCGTATATGACAGTGATCCAAAAGTAAATCCAGATGCAAAGAGATACGATGAAGTTTCAATTCAGGAAGTTATCGATAAGAAGCTTGCTGTTGTGGATTTAACAGCTTCCATTATGTGTATGGAAAATAAAATGCCTATGTATGTATTTGGATTAGGCGAAGAAGACTCAATTGTGAAGGCAATGAGCGGAAAATTTAACGGTACAGTTGTAACCGTATAACCAGGAGGGGAAAGACATGGATGCTAGATTAGTAAGCTATGAAGAAAAAATGACAAAAACAATGCACAACCTTGATGAAGAATTCGGTTCTATCCGTGCAGGACGTGCAAACCCACACGTATTGGATAAATTACGTGTAGATTACTATGGTACACCATCACCAATTCAGAGTGTTGCAAACGTAAGTGTTCCAGAACCAAGAATGATTCAGATTCAGCCTTGGGAACCATCACTTGTAAAAGCGATTGAAAAAGCAATTCTTACATCTGATATTGGTATTAATCCATCAAACGATGGTAAAATTATTCGTCTTGTATTCCCAGAATTAACAGAAGAAAGACGTAAAGAATTAGCAAAAGATGTTAAGAAAAAAGGTGAAAATGCAAAAGTTGCTATTCGTAACATCAGACGTGATGCAATTGACCATGTTAAGAAAATGGGCAAGACAGATGATATTTCAGAAGATGAAGTAAAAGATTTAGAAGACAGCATCCAGAAACTTACAGATAAATACGTTGCAAACGTAGATAAAGCTGTAGAAGCAAAAACAAAAGAAATTCTTACTGTTTAAGAGTGACAGGGGTTGTTTTTACAACCCCTTTTCATATATAGCCAATGGAGGGGTTGATGATATGAAAATACCACAGCATGTAGCCATTATTTTAGATGGCAATGGAAGATGGGCAAAAAGCAAAGGGTTACCACGTAATGCAGGACATACTGCTGGTGCAAAGAATGTAGAAACCATTTGTGAAGAAGCATATAAGATGGGAATTAAATATCTTACCTTGTATGCGTTTTCTACAGAGAATTGGAGTCGTCCAGATTCAGAAGTAGAAGCACTTATGAAACTTTTAGAAAACTATTTGAAAAACTGTTTAAAAACGGCAGATAAAAATAATATTCGTGTTCGTGTGATTGGAGAAATCGGAAGACTTTCTGAAAAATTTCAGGATAAAATTCGCGAATTAGAAGAGGTTTCTAGTGTAAATACAGGATTAAACCTTACCATTGCGATTAACTATGGAAGTCGTGATGAAATGATACGCGCTATGAAACATATGATAGAAGATCATGATGCTGGCAAGCTGGCAATCGAAGATATTACACCAGAATGTTTTTCAGGATATTTGGATACAAAGGATTTACCAGATCCAGATCTTATGATTCGTACCAGTGGAGAACAACGTTTATCAAATTATCTTTTATGGCAGCTTGCTTATAGTGAATTCTATTTTGCACAGGTTCCATGGCCAGATTTCGACAAGAAAGAATTAGAACTGGCAGTTGAAGCATATAATAAACGTGACCGTAGATTTGGTGGATTAACAGAAGCGTAATAGTTGGAGGATAGCAATGTTTAAGACAAGATTATTAAGTGGAATCATATTAGTGATTCTTGCATTGATTGTGATTATTAGTGGCGGATATGTTACATTATTCTCATTATTAGGTATTTCTTTGGTGGGAATGTATGAATTGTATCGTGTATTTCAGATGGAAAAAACACCATTGGCGATGGTTTCTTATACGATGGCAGTATTGTTCTATGTAGGACAGTTGCTTCCTGTTGCGTTAGACCCAATGATGTTGGTGATGTTTTTCCTTATTATGCTTATGTTTGTTTATGTATTTACATATCCCAAATATGAAGCAAAAGATGTAATGGCGATTTTCTTTGGTATGTTTTATGTAGCAGTTATGTTATCTTATGTATACCAGATTCGTGTATTAGAGAATGGTGTTTTCCTTGCATTTTTAATTTTTATTTGTTCATGGGGATGTGATACTTGTGCATATTGCGTAGGTGTTCTCTTTGGAAAACATAAAATGGCTCCAGTACTTAGTCCAAAAAAGTCCATTGAGGGTGCAGTTGGTGGTGTCGTTGGTACAGCATTACTTACCGTGATTTATTGTTCTGTATTTAAAGTACAGATGGGATTAGATACAAGAGGTATTGTGGTATTGGCAATTATTTCTGCAATTGCTGGTCTCATTTCTATGGTAGGTGACTTAACAGCATCTGCGATTAAGCGTAATTATGATATCAAAGACTATGGTAATTTAATTCCTGGTCATGGTGGTATTATGGATCGTTTTGATTCAATGATGATTACCGCTCCGATTATATACTACTTAGCGGTATACTTCTTATAGAACTATACCTAAGTGGTATATATCGGAGAGGTAAACGGGGATGCAAAAGGAGAAGATATATGAGAAAAGTAGCAGTACTTGGTTCTACTGGTTCTATTGGAACACAGACATTAGATGTAGCAAGAGAGCAGGGGGATATTGAAATAGTAGCGCTTTCTTGTGGTGGTAATACAAAATTAATGGAAGCACAGATGCGTGAATTTAAACCAAAACTGGTAAGTGTTTGGTCGGAGGAAGACGCAAAAACGCTTCGTGAGAATACAAAGGATTTAAATATTCCGATTGTAGCAGGAATGGATGGTTTACTTGAAGTAGCAACTCATCCAGATTCTGAGATTTTGGTAACTGCAATTGTTGGTATGTTAGGTATTCGTCCTACTATAGCAGCAATTGAGGCTGGTAAAAATATTGCGTTGGCAAATAAGGAGACATTAGTAACAGCAGGACATATTATTATGCCATTAGCAAAGAAACACAATGTATCGATTTTGCCAGTAGATAGTGAGCATAGTGCGATTTTCCAGTCATTGCAGGGTGAAACAGGGAATAAAATTAGTAAGATTCTTTTAACTGCATCTGGCGGACCATTCCGCGGCAGAAAAAGAGAAGAGCTTACCAGTATTCAGGTAGAAGATGCATTAAAGCATCCAAACTGGGCAATGGGTAGAAAAATTACCATCGATTCTTCTACTCTGGTAAACAAAGGATTAGAGGTGATGGAAGCAAAATGGTTATTTGATGTGGATTTGGATCGTATTCAGGTCGTAGTACATCCACAGAGTGTAATTCATTCTGCAGTAGAATACGAAGATGGTGCAGTAATTGCACAGTTAGGTACACCTGATATGCGTCTTCCTATTCAGTACGCATTATACTATCCAGAACGTCGTCCGCTTTCTGGAAAACGTTTGGATTTATTTGCATTATCAAATCTTACCTTTGAAGAGCCAGATGTTGAAACATTCAAAGGATTAAAATTAGCGTATGAAGCTATGACTCGTGGGGGTAATATTCCAGTAGCATATAATGCTGCGAATGAAAAGGCTGTAGCACTTTTCTTAAATCGTCAAATTCGCTATTTGGAAATTACGGATATTATTGAAGAATGCATGAAGCAGACAGGATTTATTGAAAATCCAACATTAGAACACATTTTAGAGACAGAACAGGAAACCTATGAATTTATAGGTAGCAGATGGTAGTAATTTGAATATTATAGTAGCAATTTTAGTTTTTAGCATATTGATTCTATTCCATGAATTAGGACATTTTACACTAGCAAAATTAAATGGAATTCGTGTAAATGAATTTTCACTTGGACTTGGACCAACACTTATTGGATTTACCAAAGGTGAGACAAAGTATTCTTTAAAGCTGTTACCATTTGGCGGAGCTTGTATGATGGAAGGTGAAGATGAGAATTCTGAGGATGACCGCGCATTCAATAAAAAGAGTGTATGGGCACGCATCAGTGTTGTTGCTGCTGGTCCAATCTTTAATTTCATATTAGCATTTATTTTTTCTGTAGTGGTATTGGGTGCTGCAGGTATCGATAAGCCAGTATTAACGGATGTGATTGAAGGATATGCGGCAGAAGAAGCAGGACTTGCAGGTGGCGATACTTTAGTTGCAATTGGTGGAAAAAGAATTCATTTTTATCGAGAAGTGAGTCTATATGCAACTTTTCACGTTGGAGAACCAGTGGAGATTGTTTATGAAAGAGGTGGACAGGAATACACCACTACATTGGTTCCAAAATATGATGAAGAATTGGGGCGTTATCTCTATGGTTTTATTGCTTCTGGAGGAAGAGAAAAAGTAGGATTCATAGATACGATAGGCTATGCATTCTGTGAAGTTGGCTACTATATTGACACAACAATTCAAAGCTTAAAACTTATGTTTTCAGGTGGTGTTACTGTAAATGATTTGAGTGGACCAGTAGGTATTGTTCAGAATATGGGAGAGGTATATGAAGAATCCGTTGAAAATGATGGTTACTTCTATGCAATGCTCAATATGTTGAGTTGGGCAATTATGTTGTCTGCAAACTTAGGCGTTATGAATTTATTACCTATTCCAGCACTAGATGGTGGAAGATTAGTGTTTCTTGTGATTGAAGCAATTCGTGGAAAAGCGTTACCACCAGAAAAAGAAGGTATGGTACACATGGTAGGTATTATTCTGTTATTCCTTCTTATGTTTGTAGTTATGTTTAATGATATTCGAAAGATATTTATATAATTGGGAGGTTACAAAATGGAAAAGAGAATGACTAAAGAAGTTCATATTGGAAATCGCGTGATCGGTGGTGCGAATCCAATCTTGATTCAATCTATGACCAATACAAAGACGGAAGACGTAGCGGCTACTGTAGCACAAATTCAGAAACTGACTAAGGCTGGCTGTGACATTATCCGTTGTGCTGTTCCTACTATGGAAGCGGCGAAAGCACTTGGTGAAATTAAAAAACAGATTGAAATTCCAGTAGTTGCAGATATCCATTTTGATTATAAATTAGCCATTGCTGCTATGGAAAATGGTGCTGATAAAATCCGTATCAATCCAGGTAATATCGGTAGTGTTGAGCGTGTAAAAGCAGTCGTAGATGTGGCAAAAGAGCGTAATATTCCAATTCGTGTAGGGGTAAACAGTGGATCTTTGGAAAAAGAACTGGTAGAGAAGTACCATGGTGTTACTGCGGAAGGTATTGTGGAAAGTGCGCTTGATAAAGTAAAGATAATCGAGGATATGGAATATGACAATTTAGTTGTCAGCATTAAGTCTTCGGATGTTATGATGTGTGTAAAAGCACATGAACTAATTGCGGATAAGACAGTGCATCCACTTCATGTAGGTATTACAGAAGCTGGTACAATTATTAGTGGAAATATTAAATCTTCCATTGGGTTAGGCTTGATTTTAAATCAGGGTATTGGTGATACCATTCGTGTATCTTTAACAGGTGACCCAGTAGAAGAAATCAAATCTGCAAAACTTATTTTGAGAACATTAGGACTTCGTCAGGGTGGTATTGAGGTAGTTTCATGTCCAACTTGTGGACGTACACAGATTGATTTAATTGGACTTGCAAATCAGGTAGAGACCATGGTAGCAGAATTCCCACTTGATATTAAAGTGGCTGTAATGGGCTGTGTAGTAAATGGTCCTGGTGAGGCAAAAGAAGCTGATCTTGGTGTTGCTGGTGGTATTGGAGAAGGTCTTATTATTAAAAAAGGTGAGATTTACAAGAAAGTTCCTGAAAATGAACTTCTTGATGCATTAAGATACGAATTAGAAAATTGGAAATAAGTATTATTGGAGCAAATGAATAAATGTCAAAAACATTTTTAGAAGTATTTCCTACCTTGCAGGTAGATAGCGGACTTAAAAATTTGCTGGAAAAAGTGGAAGTGACAAAAGTAAGTGCGAATCATGACAAAAGTCATATTCGCATTTATTTACATGCGAGCAGATTAATTCCAAAGAAAATTATTTGGTATTTGGAAAAAGAAATCAAACAGCAATTGTTTGCAAATAAAGCGATTGCAATAAAAATCATAGAATCATTTCAGCTTTCCGAGCAATTTAGTGCGAAGACATTAATTTCTGAATATCAGGAAAGTATAATAGAAGAATTAAGTGAGTACAGCGTGCTTTTGGGAAATCTTTACCGTACGGCAGAGTTTACATTTGAAGCACCAAATAAAGCAACACTTACCATTGATGATACGATTATTGCAAAAACAAAAGGGGAAGAACTTTTGCAGTTTTTGGAAAAAATCGTATGTGAGCGCTGTGGTCTGGACTTTATCATTCAGGTGGAATACAGAGAACCAAAAGAAAGTAAATATAGAAAAAATGCCAACGAACAGCTTCGACAGGAAGTGCAGGCGATTGTAGAAAGAACTCGTTTTGGAATGGCAAAAGAAGAGGATGTACCACAGGATGATGTTATGATGATTGGTGATAAGGTTTCTGCAGAAAAGAAGGATAAGAAACCAAAAGAAGAACATGCACCAAAGACACGTGGTGAAAAGAAACCATTTGAAAAGAAGCCGTTTGAAAAAAAAGGCGAGTTTCGCAAGAAATATGAGCCAGGCAGTAAAAAGTCAGATAATCCAGATGTGATTTATGGGCGTGATTTTGAAGAAGAACCAATGGATATTAACAAGATTGATGGTCCAATTGGAGAGGTAGTTATTCGAGGTAAAGTTATTGCATTTGATAAACGTGAAATTCGTAATGAGAAGACGATTCTTATGTTTTCTGTAACAGACTTTACAGATACGATAACGGTAAAAGCTTTTGCAAATAATGCAGATGTTCCAGAAATATCTGCAGGTATTAGTCCTGGGAAATTTATCAAATTAAAAGGGATTGCAGACGTCGATCCATTTGATAAAGAATTAAGCATTGGACGTGTGGTTGGTATTAAGAAGTATAAAGATTTTACAACAACACGTGTAGATAATAGTGTAGAAAAACGAGTAGAACTCCATTGTCATACCAAGATGAGTGATATGGATGGTGTATCCGATGCATCTGCAATTATTACTCGTGCATTACAGTGGGGACATCCAGCTATTGCAATTACGGATCATGGTGATGTGCAAGGATTTACTGAAGCAAATCATACAGATGGTATTGATAAGATTAAAGTAATTTACGGTGTAGAAGCTTACATTGTAGATGACTTAAAAGGAATTGTTACAGAAGCACACAGCCAGTCTTTACAGGATTCTTATGTGGTTTTTGATATTGAAACTACTGGGTTTAGTCCTGAAATTAATAAAATTATTGAAATCGGAGCAGTAAAAGTAGTAGGTGGAAAAATCGTAGATCGTTTTTCTAGCTTTGTAAATCCAGAAGTACCAATTCCATTTCGAATTGAGGAATTAACTCATATTAATGATAGTATGGTTGTGGGAGCACCAAAAATAGAGAAGGTTCTTCCTGAATTTTTAGCGTTTTGTGAAGATTCTGTTATGGTAGCTCATAATGCTGATTTTGATGTAAGTTTTATTATGAAAAAAGCAGAGTTACTAGGTCTTACATTCCAGCCTACTTATGTGGATACAGTAGCGATGGCACGATTCTTGTTGCCACAGTTGAATCGTTTTAAATTGGATACGGTAGCTAAAGCAGTAGGTGTAGTATTGGATAATCATCACCGTGCTGTAGATGATGCTGCTTGTACAGCAGAAATTTTTGTGAAATTTATAGAGATGTTAGAACAGATGGGCATCAATGACTTGGAACAATTAAATGCAGAAGGTAGTACTTCGGTATCCAATATTATGAAGATGCCTACCTATCATGCGATTATTCTGGCAACCTGTGATCAGGGTAGAACGAATCTCTATAATTTGATTTCATTGTCACACCTTACGTACTATAATCGACGTCCACGTATTCCAAAATCAGAGTTTATCAAATACCGTAATGGACTCCTTTTGGGCTCGGCCTGTGAGGCAGGAGAATTGTATCGTGCGATTTTAGGCGGAAGACCAGAAGAAGAGATTGCACGAATTGTAGAGTTTTATGATTATTTAGAAATTCAACCTGTTGGAAACAATGCATTTATGCTTCGTGATGAGGATTCTCCGATTGAAACGGAAGAAGATATCAAAGAAATAAACAAACGAATTGTAAAACTGGGACAGGATTTTGGAAAATTAGTAGTTGCGACCTGTGACGTACATTTTTTAGATCCAGAAGATGAAATCTATCGCCGTATTATTATGGCGGGAAAAGGTTTTAAAGATGCGGATGATCAGGCTCCATTGTACTTGCGTACTACAGAAGAGATGTTACAGGAATTTGAGTATTTGGGCAGTGCAAAAGCAGAAGAAGTGGTTATTACAAATACCAACAAAATTGCTGATATGTGTGAATGGATTTCGCCAGTGCGTCCTGATAAATGTCCACCTGTTATCGAAAATTCTGATCAGATGTTACGTGATATTTGTTATAACAAAGCCTATAAAATGTATGGTAACCCACTTCCAGAAGTGGTACATGCCCGATTAGAACGTGAACTGAACTCTATTATTTCCAATGGATATGCCGTTATGTATATCATTGCACAGAAACTGGTATGGAAATCAAATGAAGATGGTTATCTTGTAGGTTCCCGAGGTTCTGTAGGTAGTTCTTTCGTAGCTACTATGTCAGGTATTACAGAGGTAAATCCTTTACAGGCCCATTACTTATGTGAAAACTGTAAGTATGTGGATTTTGATTCTGAAATCGTAAAATCCTATGCGGGACGATGTGGTTGTGATATGCCAGATGCCATTTGTCCGAATTGTGGAAAACCACTTAAAAAAGAAGGTTTTGATATTCCATTTGAAACTTTCTTAGGATTTAAGGGTGATAAGGAGCCAGATATTGACTTAAACTTCTCAAATGAATATCAGAGTAAAGCTCACAAATATACAGAAGTTATTTTTGGGGAAGGACAGACATTTAAAGCTGGTACTGTAGGTACACTTGCGGATAAAACGGCTTATGGTTATGTGAAAAAATACTACGAAGAACGTGGTATCACAAAACGAAAATGTGAGATTGAGCGATTGGCAGTAGGGTGTACGGGAATCCATCGTACTACTGGACAGCATCCAGGTGGCATTATCGTTCTTCCGGTAGGTGAGAACATCAATACCTTTACACCAGTGCAACACCCAGCTAATGATATGACAGTGGATATTACTACAACGCATTTCGATTACCATTCCATTGATCATAACCTTTTAAAATTAGACATTTTAGGCCATGTAGACCCTACTATGATTCGTATGTTACAGGATTTAACGGGGCTGGATCCAACAAGTATTCCTTTGGATGATAAGGCAGTTATGTCTTTATTTGCCAATACAGAAGCCTTGGGAATTACGCCAGATGATATTGGTGGTACACCACTAGGAGCATTGGGAATTCCAGAATTTGGTACAGACTTTGCGATTGGTCTGGTAGAAGAAGCAAAACCAACACAGTTTATTGATCTTGTTAATATTGCGGGACTTTCTCATGGTACAGACGTATGGTTGGGAAATGCACAGACCTTAATTAAAGAGGGAACTGCAACTATTTCTACTTGTATCTGTACACGAGATGATATTATGACATATTTGATTAATAAAGGTTTGGAAGCGGATACAGCATTTAAAATTATGGAAGCTGTTCGTAAAGGTATGGTTGCCAAAGGAAAGGCTAAACTTTGGCCAGAATGGAAACAGGATATGATAGATCACGGTGTGCCAGACTGGTATATCTGGTCTTGTGAAAAAATTAAGTACATGTTCCCAAAAGCACATGCTGCAGCCTATGTTATGATGGGATGGCGAATTGCATATTGTAAAGTGTTCTATCCATTAGCATATTATGCAGCATACTTCTCTGTACGTGCAACAGGTTTTAACTATGAACTGATGTGTCAGGGAAAAGAACGTTTGGATTACTATTTAAAAGAATGGAAGGCAAACAAAGATTCTCTTTCTAACAAGGAACAGGATATGGTACGAGATGGTCGTATTGTACAGGAAATGTATGCCCGTGGTTTTGATTTTATGCCAATCGATTTGTATCGTGCTGAGCCACATCGTTTCCAAATTATTGATGGAAAACTTATGCCATCGTTTAACTCCATCGAAGGACTTGGAGATAATGCTGCAATTGCTATTGCAGAAGCCGCAAAGAATGGTCCATTCTTATCAAAGGATGACTTTAGAGAAAGAACTAAGGTTTCGAAAACTGTTATCGAGCTTATGAGTGATTTGGGACTATTTGGAGATTTACCAGATTCCAATCAGTTGTCGCTCTTTGACTTCTAAATTACGGTTTAGTTAACTAATAGAAAAGTGTTCCTATTCGTATACTTATATGAAATTCAAGTCTTAAATACTTATCGATTGAAAGCACATGAACTGATTTCGTGTTTTAGTTAGAGGGAGCAATTTAAAAAATCCTCATATGGTGTCATTGTTTAAACAACGTAAGTTTGACGCCATATGAGGATTTTGTTAATTGGTCACTCTTAGTAAAACTAGAAATTAGTTCGTGCTAAAATCGATAGTATCTAAGACTTGAATTCTTACATAACCTATGATAGGAACACTTTTCTATTAGTTAACTAAACCGTAATTTATTTGCGATGCATTGAGAAGGAATCCATATCGTAGTTTTCAAGATTTTCATGGATACCTCTGTCATCAGCCTTAAGCAGCATTGCATCTCTTGTTTTCTTTGATTTGACAGGATCATCAAATCGGCTAGGTCCGCCAACACATCCACCTTCACAAATCATACCTTCGATAAAGTCTTCTGGGAGTTTTGCAACTTTAAGAAGTAAGAGTGCTTTTTTACATTCAGCAGCACCATTGGCAACACATACTTTTGCATCAATTTCATCATCTGCTTCTTTTAAACTCTGAAGAACAGCAGCGGTTACACCACCAGAGGATGCAAAACGTTTTCCATGTACTGAGCCAATTTGCTCTTTATCTTCTACAGGCTGGAGTGCAATGCCTTTTGCTCGCATAATTGCACGGATTTCAGAATATGTAAGAACATAATCTGCATTTCCTTCAATTTTCTGGTCAACGATTTCGGATTTCTTTGCTACACATGGTCCGATAAATACGGTAACTGCTTCTGGATCTCTAGCTTTAATCAAACGAGAAACAGCACACATTGGTGAGATTGTAGTAGAGATACAGTCTGCTAATTCAGGATAATGCAAACGAACCATATTTACAAAAGCTGGACAGCAGGATGTAACTTTTTTCTTTCCGTCTTTATAACTTTCTGCCCATTCTTCCGCCTCATATTTTGCAGTCATGTCGGCACCAAGGCTGACATCATAGAAATCTTCAAATCCTAAATCTAACATGGCTTTTTTCCAGCTTGCCATTGTGATGAGTGGACCAAACTGTCCTTCTGTAGCAGGAGCTGCCATAGCGTATACTTTTTTGCCTGCTTTTAATGCATTGATAACATCTACGATAAATGTTTTTGAGCCGATAGCACCGAATGGACAACTGTGGATACATTTACCGCAACTAATACATTTGGAACGGTCAATAACGGAAAGACCATATTCATCAGTTGTAATTGCATCTACAGGACATGCAAATTTGCATGGACGTTTCAAATGTGCAATGGCATTGTAAGGACAAGCTGCTGCACATTTGCCACATTCTTTACATTTGGAAGCATCGATATGAGAGCGGTATCTGCCTGGAGTGATGGCACCAAAATTACAAGCATGAATACATGCTTTACCAGCACAGTTCTGACAGTTTTCCGTAACGGTGTAAGAAGAAATTGGGCAGTCCTCACAAGCGGAACTAACGACTTGAATGACATTGCCATCGTCGATAGGACCTGGAGCTTTTCCCTCTGCCAAGCGTACTCGCTGGCGGATGATTTCTCGTTCTTTGTAGACACAGCAACGGAAGATAGGGGTAGGTCCAGGAACTAATTCAAACGCAATGGAATCTTTCTTTGTATCTAATTCGTCTTCAAAAGCTAATTTGGCAACATGATATAAGACATCATGTTTGACTTTAATCACATTTTCGTCTGCATACATAACTAAACACCAAGCCTTTCGTTAATTTTTTAACTATTTTTATTATAACTAAAAAATGCGAAAAATCAATATCTTATAAGTATTCACAAGTGGAGAAATCCATGTTAAACTGTTCACAACGATAAATGATAAAGGGGTCAAAATAAAATGGCTTGTTTAAATTTAAAGAAATCGAATTGTAAAAATTGTTATAAATGTATTCGTCATTGTCCTGTAAAAGCAATACGCTTTTCTGGAAATCAGGCACATATTATGAAGGATGCATGCATTTTATGCGGTCAGTGTTTTGTTGTTTGTCCACAGAATGCAAAGGAAATTGTGAGTGAAATAGAGAAAGTAAGCGTTTTATTGCAAGGTGAGAATCCAGTTATCGTAAGTCTTGCACCTTCTTTTATTGCAAACTACGAGGGCGTTGGTATAGGTGCAATGCGTGAAGCAATCAAAAAATTAGGATTTTACGATGTAGAAGAAACTGCAATTGGTGCCACTATTGTAAAAAATGAATATGAGAGAATGTTAAATGAAGAACAGAGGGATGTGTTGATTGCATCATGTTGTCCATCTGTAAATTTATTGATTCAGCGATATTTTCCAAAAGCAGTGGAATATTTGGCAGATGTGGTATCTCCAATGATTGCACATTGTCAGGATATTAAAAAGAGATATCCAAATGCAAAGACTGTATTTGTTGGACCATGTGTATCAAAAAAATATGAAGCAGAATCTAGTGGTGGCATTGTAGATGCGGTATTGACCTTTGAAGAATTATCCAATTGGTTTAAAGAAGAACAGATTCAGTTGGAGCAGAAAATGGACGAAGATACCGATACGAATGCAAGATTTTTCCCAGTAGCGGGTGGAATTTTACGAACTATGAAAAATAAATCTTCGGATTATTCTTATATAGAAATTAATGGTATAGAAAAATGTATGAGTGCCCTGCGAGATATTGAAGCGGGCAATGTACATAAATGTTTTATAGAGATGTCATCTTGTGTTGGTAGTTGTATTGGTGGACCAGTTATGGAAAAATATCAACAGACAAATATCATTAAGGACTATATTACAGTTGCAAATTATGCTGGTGAAAAGGACTTTGATGTATTACAGCCAAAGGCAGTAGATTTAAAAAAACAATTTGAATATACTCCGCCAGAAGCACAGATACCTACAGAAACAGAGATTAATGCTGCACTTCGTAGAATGGGTAAGTATAAGGAATCAGATGAATTAAATTGTGGAACTTGTGGTTATAATACTTGTCGTGAAAAAGCCATTGCAGTATGTCAGGGCAAGGCACAGATTACTATGTGTTTACCATTCTTAAAACAAAAAGCAGAAAGTTTTTCGGATGCAATTGTTAGAAACACATCCAATGGTGTTGTCGTTTTGAATGAAAACTTAGAAGTACAGCAGATTAACGAAGCTGCTAGAAAGATGATGAATATTCGTTTTAGTTCGGATATTTTAGGTGAGCCTGTTGTACGTATTCTAGATCCAGTAGATTTTGTTGAAGTACTATATAATGCAGAACCGATTGAAAATAAACGTGTGTATTTAGCAGAATATCAGCGTTTCGTGGAAGAATCGATTATTTACGATAGTGGTTCTCATTTGTTAATCTGTATTATGCGTGATGTAACAGAAGAAGAAAAGAGTAAGGAAAAGAGAGATCGTATTAGTCGAGATACCATTGAGGTAGCGGACAAAGTCGTAGAAAAACAGATGCGTATCGTTCAGGAAATTGCATCGCTCTTAGGGGAAACAGCAGCGGAAACAAAAATTGCGCTTACAAAGTTAAAGGAGTCCATTGAAAATGAATAATTTGTGTATCGATTTGGGCTATAAAAGTGTAAATCATTACGGAGAAGAACTTTGTGGTGACCATATAGAAGTGGTAGAACAGGATGAAAATTCGTCGGTGATTGTGTTAGCCGATGGCCTGGGAAGTGGTGTAAAGGCTAGTATTTTATCTACGTTGACATCAAAGATTATTTCAACCATGATGGCGGCAGGACTTCCGATTGATGAATGTGTTTCTACGATTGCTGCGACACTTCCAGTTTGTTCTGAACGTGGTGTAGCATATTCGACATTTACGATTATGCATATCAAAGAGAATGAAACAATGGAAATGATTCAGTATGATAATCCACAGGTTATCATGTTGCGTGATGGACAAAATTATGTGTATACCATGACAGAAATGATTCTGGATGGAAAGAAGATTTTTAAAAGTTCTATACGTTTAGAAGAAGGGGATATTTTTATAGCTATGAGTGATGGTTGCCCTTATGCCGGGACAGAAGAGTCATTAAATTATAATTGGAAACGAGAAGATATCATTGCATTTATGGAAGTTATGGCAATGAATGGTTTGACTGCAAAAAATTTGGCAACATTGCTGGTAGATGAATGCAATAAACTTTATGGAGAAAAACCAGGAGATGATACTACAGCATGTGTGATAAAAGTGCGTAAACGTACACCAATAAATTTGCTCTTTGGTCCACCATCGAATCCAGATGATGTAAATCGTATGATGGCACTATTCTTTTCAAAAGAAGGAAAGCACATTATCAGTGGCGGAACAACTGCGGGAATTGCTGCAAAATATCTTGGAAAAGAAATAGTTCCATTACAGAATACGGAAAAAACAGATATTCCACCGATGTCTCAAATCGAGGGTGTGGATTTGGTTACAGAAGGTGTTGTTACGATTAATCGTGTAGTGGAACATGCGAAAGATTATGTAAATGAAAATGAATTATTTGAAAAATGGTATTTCAAAAAGAATGGTGCTGCATTGGTTAGTCAGTTGCTATTTGAGGAGGCGACTGATATCAATTTATATATTGGGAAAGCGATTAATCCAGCACATCAGAATCCAGATTTACCAGTACATTTCAATTTGAAAATGCTTTTAGTAGAAGAGTTGACATTCTTCCTTAAGAAAATGGGAAAACGTGTGAAAGTAAGTTACTTTTAAGAGTGTTGCATTTTGACAGTGCTTGTGTTAAAATTTTCAAGTTAAAAAGTGAGTTCGAAACCATCCTCACTTGAGCCGAGTGCTCTAAATCAAAACTAAGGAGACAAATAAATATGAGAAACAAAAAAGTATTAATGATAACCCAAGGGGCCATCATTGCAGCACTTTATGTGGTATTGACCATGCTTGCAAATAGTATGGGATTAGCAAACCATGCGATTCAAGTGCGTTTTTCCGAAGCATTATGTGTACTGCCGTTTTTTACAATGGCGGCAATTCCAGGACTTACGGTAGGCTGTTTAATTTCGAATATGTTGACAGGTGCTATGGTTTGGGATGTACTGTTTGGAAGTTTGGCAACTTTGATAGGTGCTATTGGAACATATTGTTTGCGAAAACATAAGGTTTTAATGTTGCTTCCACCAGTACTTGCAAATATGTTGATTGTACCTTTTGTACTTCGATATGGATATGGCATTACATGGATGTTTCATGATGTAGAATGGAGTATTCCATATTTTGCAGTGACAGTTGGAATTGGGGAAATCATTTCCGTATGTGGTTTGGGTGGTGTGCTTTTAAATGCACTTCTCCCATATAAAAATGTAATATTTAAAAATAATTAGGAGGCTGTTATGAAAAAATTACTCGAATTAATTTCAGAAGAAGTAACCAAAGCATTTGTGGAATGCGGCTATGATGAAAAATATGGCAAGGTTACATTATCAAACAGACCAGACCTTTGTGAATATCAGTGTAATGGTGCCATGGCAGCTGCCAAAGAATACAAATGTGCACCATTTATGATTTCTGATAAGATTGCAGAAATGTTATCAGGAAATGAAATGTTCTCAATGGTGGAATCTGTAAAACCAGGATTTTTAAATTTAAAAATTGACGAAGTATATCTCGCAAATTATATGAACGATATGCAAAAAGATGAAGGTCGTTTTGGTTGTTCAAAAGTAGAAAATCCACAGACAATCATGATTGACTATGGCGGACCAAATGTAGCAAAGCCACTTCATGTAGGACACCTTCGTTCAGCTATCATTGGTGAAAGTGTAAAACGTATTGGTAAATTCGTTGGACATGAAATGATCGGTGACGTACATCTTGGTGACTGGGGTCTTCAGATGGGACTTATTATTACAGAGCTCAAATTAAGAAAACCAGAACTTGTTTATTTTGATGAAAACTATACAGGAGAATATCCAGCAGAAGCACCATTTACCATTGCAGAATTAGAAGAAATCTATCCAACTGCTAGTGCAAAATCAAAAGAAGACGAGGCATATAAAGAAGAAGCACTTGCTGCTACAAACGAATTACAGCAGGGCAGAGCAGGATATCGTGCATTACTTGCACACATGCTCAATGTGTCTGTAACAGACCTTAAGAAAAACTATGAAAAATTAAACGTAGACTTTGAACTTTGGAAAGGTGAATCTGATGCACAGCCATACATTCCAGATATGGTTGCAAAATTAAAAGATGGTGGATTTGCTTACGAAAGTGAAGGTGCATTGGTAGTAGATGTAGCAGAAGAAACAGATACAAAGGAAATTCCACCATGTATCATTTTGAAATCTGACGGAGCATCTCTTTATAGTACCACAGACCTTGCGACACTCGTTATGCGTATGGAAGATTATAATCCAGAATCCATTATTTACATCACAGATAAACGTCAGGAACTTCACTTCAAACAGGTATTCCGTTGTGCAAAGAAAACAGGTATTGTAAAACCTGAAACAGAACTGACTCATATCGGTTTTGGTACAATGAATGGTAAAGATGGCAAGCCATTCAAAACACGTGATGGCGGTGTTATGCGTCTTGAATACTTATTAGAAGAAATCTACGAAGAAATGTTAAAGAAGATTTTAGAAAATCAGAAGACAAAAGAAAATCTTGACATTTCTATGGAGGAAGCACAGGATACTGCTCGTAAGATTGCTTTAGCAGCTATCAAATATGGTGATCTTTCTAACCAGGCTAGCAAGGATTATATCTTTGATATCGAAAGATTCACGTCTTTCGAAGGGAATACAGGTCCATATATCCTTTACACAATCGTTCGTATCAAATCCATCCTTGGAAAATACGAAGCAACAGGTAAATCGGTAGCAGATTGCCTTGGTGTTATGGAGGCAGCTCACAATGAACACGAAAAAGCACTTATGTTAGTACTTTCTCGTTTCAACGCAGTAGTAGAGAATGCATACGAAGAAAGTGCACCACACAAACTTTGCGCATATATCTATGAATTAGCAAATGCATTCAATGGATTTTATCATGGGACAAAGATTCTTTCCGAAGAAAATGAGGCAGCACAGAAAGCATATATTGGCTTACTCTGCTTAACAAAAAATGTGCTTGAAACATGTATTGATATGCTTGGATTTGAAGCACCAGAGAGAATGTAATAATTGACAAGGAGCGAAATTCGCTCCTTGTTTTTTGTGTATGGGAGTGTCTAAATTATCAAGAGGACATATCGGTTGATATGTCCTCTTTGCTTTGGTATACTAAAACATAGATTTGAATTTTAGTGATAAGAAAATAGGTATAAAAATGAGTTATAATGATACAGATTTAAGACAGATTTTACAGAAGGAAATCCCAATATTAACAGCACAAATCCAAGCATTATACCAAGAGTTAGATAAAAAATATCATCTCTCAGGGGCTCAAATTCCAATCACATTTGGATTTGATAAGGATGTATTAGGTTCCTATACAAGAGCGGGAGTAGGAGAAGAGGAACATTTTCATTTTTCTTTGTTATTTATAGGTTATGCTGTTAAAAATCCGCTTAGTAAAGAAGATAGATTGGATTTATATAAACACGAATACGCACATTATATGGCACAAAATATGGAGATTCCAAAAGAATATACATGGCAGCCAGGGCAGCATGGTAGCGCATGGAAATATTGTTGTTCTTTGATTGGAGCAGCACCAACACCTTACTACAAAGCTGGTGAAGCTTTGATGAAACATGACTATGATAAAGTGCTAAAAAATCCAATCCATGACAAAACAATTCCAATTCGAGATGTCTATAGAAGAGAACAGGAATATAAAAAGAGTAAAAATAGTATTGTCCAATACCAGATTGGGGAGTCCGTAGATCATCCCAAATATGGTAAAGGAAAAATAGAACACATTCAGCAGAATCAAGATTCTGTTCGTCTGCACATCCGTTTCAAAGAAGAATTAAAGATTATTGATCAAGGATGGCTTTTGCGAACGAAATATAAGAAACGGTCATAATGGAGAAAGGGATGAACCACACACACATTTTGAGTGGTGGATGAAAAATTGGGAGTAGGGAAATAACGATGGTAAAAAGGATAAATGACTTTTCAAAAGGACCCGTTTGGAAGTGTATCATCACACAGGCAGTTCCTCTTACAATTGCACAGTTAGTACAGCTTTTGTACAATGTTGTAGACCGAATTTATATAGGGCATTTAGGAGATGGAAATAGCCTCGCTTTGACAGGTGTTGGTCTGACATTTCCGATTGTCACACTTATTATGGCGTTTTCTGGATTGTTTGGTATGGGTGGTGTGCCACTATTTTCCATGGAACGAGGTGCAGGAGACGAAGAAAAAGCAGGAAAGATTATTGGAAACTCTTTTGCATTACTACTTCTTAGTTCTGTGATTCTGACTGTAGTTGGATATGTATTTAACAGACCGATTTTATTTGCCTTTGGGGCAAGTGAAGATTCCTTTGTTTATGCCAGTCAGTATTTGAATATTTATTTACTAGGTACGGTATGTTCTATGATTACCACAGGTATGAATGGATATATCAATGCACAAGGGTTTCCAAAAATTGGAATGTTTTCGATTATTATTGGGGCGGTTACGAATATTATGCTTGACCCAATTTTCATATTTGGATTTGATATGGGAGTATGTGGTGCTGCACTGGCGACGATTATTAGTCAGACGATTTCTGCGGCATGGGTATTGCGATTTTTGTTTGGAAAGAAAGTATTAATTCCGATTCAGATGAAACACATTCGAATTCAAAAAGACATTACCAAAGATATTTTTCGATTGGGAACGTCAAATTTTATTATGGCAGGGACAAACTGTCTGGTACAGATTGTATGTAATTCCACATTGCAAAGTTATGGTGGAGATATTTATGTAGGGATTATGACAGTTGCTAACTCTGTACGTGAAATTTTTAATTTGCCGATTGGTGGCATTATTAGCGGCTCACAGCCTGTCATTAGTTTTAATTTTGGAGCAAAGGCAATGGATAGAGTAAAATCTGGCATTCGATTTAATACGTTTGTAGGTGCTGCTTATACGATGTTTGCATGGCTTTTAGTCGTCCTGTTTCCAAAATTTTGGTTTGGCATGTTTTCTGATGACTTGCAGATGATGGATGTCGGTGTAGAGATGTTAAAGTTATATTTCTTTGGCTTTGTATTTATGTCTTTTCAGTTTGCAGGACAGTCTACGTTCCAAGCGTTGGGTGATGCCAAGCATGCAATATTCTTTTCATTGCTACGAAAAGCAATTATTGTTGTGCCATTAACCATTCTTTTGCCAATGATGGGATTTGGTGTGGCAGGTGTATTTATGGCAGAACCGATTTCTAACGTGGTTGGTGGATTAGCAAGTTATATTACAATGCGAATGACGGTATATAAGAGATTAGAACATAATATGGAATAAAGGAGAAAAAAGATGGAATTAAAAGAAGTACTATTAAAACGTAGAAGTGTTCGTAAATTTACAGATGAGCAAGTATCAGATGAAATGATAGAGGAATTACTTCATGCGGCTATGAGTGGTCCAAGTGCATGTAATCGTAAGCCTTGGGAATTTTATGTAGTGACAAATACAGAGAAATTAGAGGAGTTGAAAGGTGCATCTAAATTTACAAAGATGAGTTCACCGCTCGCAATTGTGGTATGTGGAAATTTGATGCGAGCACTGCCAATGCAGATGGCAAGCTATTGGATTCAGGATTGTAGTGCTGCCATAGAAAACATCTTGCTTCGCGTTACAGATTTAGGACTTGGTGCTGTATGGTGTGGACTACATCCACAAAAAGGGGCAGAAGAACGTGTGAGAAAGATTTTGGATATTCCAAAGACACAGGTTCCTTTAGGACTCATTATTATCGGTCATCCAGCAGAGGAACCAGAGGCGAGAGACCAATACGATAAAGAGAGAGTACATTACATTAAATAAAATTCTAGTCATAAATGAGAAGACAAGTCATATATATAAGACATAGGTGAAAGAAAGCCTATGTCTTATTTTTTATTGCAAACTGAAAGGAGAACAAGCATGGTCAAAGGATTGATAACGGTATTTCCAACAAGCATAAGACCGCGGATGCGAAAGATAAATTGGGATGGATTAGAGGAAATTCGCGTACGCATCGGCTGGCCAGTGGAACTTATTTATGGAAATCACAATGAATGGCTAGGAAATTATGACAGCATGATAGACAGGCAGTGCCTGGATGAGATGCTGAATTATATTTCGGGATATTCCTTGTATGCACTAGATGAGGAATTAAAGCAAGGATATATCACTTTTTCGGGCGGACATCGAATCGGAATTACGGGACATGCAACCTATGAGAGCACAAGCAGTATCAATGATTTACAGATAACTAATATCATTGAGATTGGAGGACTGAATATTCGTATTGCACATGAACGAAAAGGTTGTGCAGATCAGATTATTCCTTTTTTAAGAAATGGAAATAGTATTTATAATACGGTCTTTTTTGCTGCACCAGGAGTGGGAAAAACCACATATCTACGAGATGCAATTCGAATTTTATCCAATGGAGATCAGGAACATCAAGGGCTAAAAGTTTGTGTGGTGGATGAGCGTTCGGAAATTGCGGCCTGTGTAGATGGAAAGCCACAAAATGATTTGGGAAAACGTACCGATGTACTAGATGCGTGTCCGAAAAGTGTGGGAATGCAAATGATGCTTCGGACTATGTCACCTGAAATCATTGCAGTAGATGAATTAGGCAAAGATGAGGAATTTATGTTACTAGAACAGATGCGGTGTTCAGGCGTGAAAATTTTAGGAACCATACATGCGGGAGATATGGAGCAGGTGTTGCGAAATCCATTGATTCGTAAATCGTTTGATATTCATGAAGGGAATAATCATATCATTGAACGTTTTGTAGAACTTACTCGACTTGATAATGGAAATCGTGAGTTTCGTGTTTTTGATGCACAAGGAAAATTATTATGGGGAAAATAATTGGAATTGCATTTGTGTTGGGTGGAATTGTAAGCGGTTTGTTTCAATGGATGGAATTACAGAAAGAGAAGCAACATAGAATTGAGGAGTTTTGTATATTTCTACATAAATCTATTTTTCTGATGGAATCAGAAAAGATAAAGGTGATTGATTACTTTGCGAAATACAGTAGTCGAGATTCAGAAATTACAAAAACATTACAGGAGATTTCCAATCGATTAAGTAAGAATATCTATCCAAATGGTCAATCGGTATGGGAAGAAGTTTTAAAAGAAGAGGATTGGAATTTAGATAAGGATACATATTCTATAATACTCAAATCAGGCAATGGTTTTTTCGGGCGAAATCGAGAAGAAAATATTTCTTTCTTAAAAAAGCAATTAGCCGAATTGGAAAAACAGCAACGAAAAATCAAAGAGAAGGATGAGAAGGAACGAAAGGTGTGGGTACCAGTTGGAATGCTAAGTGGGGTAATGATAGTCATATTCTTTTTGTAAAAAAGACATAAGAAAAAAACATAGAAATTTAGGATAGAGGACGGACATGGATATAGCAATTATTTTTAAAATCGCGGCAGTAGGGATTATCGTGACAATCTTGGGACAAGTGTTAAAACAAAGTGGCAGGGACGAGCAGGCATTTTTGTTGACCTTGGTAGGATTAATTATCGTTATGTTTTGGGTGGTTCCCTATATCAGTGAGTTATTTCAAACCATGGAGACATTATTCTTACTGGAATAGGGGGCGAGAAAAATTTTAAAAATTGGAATTATTGGGGTTGTAGCCGCCATTTTGGCTACATTTATTAAAAAGGAACGAGCAGAGCTTGCTATGATGATTGGGATAGGTACAGGTGTAATTATTTTTTATTTTGTTATATCTCAGATTTCACTTGTGATTGGTTTTCTACTAGAACTATTAGATATGGTTGCTATTGAAGAAACCTATTTTACCCAGCTTTTAAAGATGTTAGGTGTTGCGTATGCTTCAGAGTTTGCTGCGACGATTTGTAAGGATGCTGGACAGCAATCCATTGCTGGAATGATTGAATTATTTGCTAAATTGTCAATTGTAGCACTTAGTATTCCTGGTCTTGTATTTTTGGTAGAAACCTTGGAGCAATTTGTATGATTGGGACAATTCTAACACAGGTGGAGAACTATTTGGAGGAAATTTTGGAGGCACTGGATTTTTCTGCTTTGGATAACTTTCTACATCAGCATATGCGTGAAGAAATGAGTTTTAGCGAATTGGTGTCACAGATTGCGATAAATGGTTTAGATGCACTCAATAAAGAAAGTCTTACGAAGTTCATTTTTGATGCGTTCTTCTATGAATTATCAATAGCTAAACCAATTTTTGTAAAAATGTTATTGTTTACAGTTCTGTTTTCGGTGGTACAAAAGTTGTTAGCCACGAAAAATAGATACATATCCGATATTAGTTTTTTTGTAATCTATGTCACTGTTATGATTCTTTTGATGCAATCCTTTTTTCTCGTACGTGATATAGCACTAGAAGGGATAGCAGATTTAATAATGTTTCTAAATGCATTGATTCCTACCTATGCTGTAACACTTGTTTTTGCAGGCAATGCGGTGTCGGGGGCGGTATTGTATGAGCTTACTTTTTTATTAGTGTATTTTGTCGAATTAATATTAAAGAATTTTTTAAGTCCAATGATTCAACTTTTTGTTTTGGTGCTATTTTTAAATCATTTATTTGATGAGGATAACTTATCAAAGTTAGCTGAATTTATGGAAAAGATTGTAGGGATTCTATTAAAAACAGCTTTTGGAGCAGTGATTGGATTGGGGGTAGTGCAATCTATGCTGACACCGGTAAAGGATCGACTTTCTAGTAATGTGGTGTTGTCAGGATTGTCAACAATTCCAGGTGCAGGAAGCATTCTTGGACCGGCGGGGGAGATTATTTTTAGTTGCGGTATGCTGATAAAAAATAGTGTTGGTGTGATGGGATTACTTATTCTATTTATAATAGCTGTGATTCCAGTTTTAAAAATTGGATGTTTTTGGGGAATGTATCAAATATTGGGAATTATATTACAGCCAATTGCTGATAAAAGAATGACAGAGTGTGTTTCTGCAGTGTCAAGAGGATGTGATTTATATTTGAAAATAATTGTATACTCTATGCTTTTGTTTTTTGTTTTGTTTTCTATGGTGAGTGTTGCTACTAGTTTTATTTTTTAGGAAAAGGTTATGTTGGAATTTTTAAAACATTATTATGTATTTATGCTGATTCTTATGGTAGTCACTTTTTTACTGCCGAAAGAAGAGTACAAGGCGTACATACAATTTTTTCTTAGTATTTTTGTGATTGTATTGTTTTTAAAACCTATTTTAGAGTTGTTTACAAAAGGTGAACCTGCTTTTGTATATCAGATTTTTGAAGAGTTTAATGCACAGTTAGAACAGTATGAAGTGGATATGGCAGAGGAGGAGAGCATTTTTGAATATTTCACTTTTGAAAGAGAAGGGGAATAAATATTTAATCTTTGTTCTGTTAGGTATATTGGTATTGGTGCTTTGTATGCCTACAGATTCTGCAAAAGATGTATCATATCAAGATGTTTCCAGTGTAGAAGGGGGAGAATTAGAACGGAAATTAAAGATTGTATTATCTGCGATGGAGGGGGTTGGAGAAGTAGAAGTTATGATTACCACAGAAGATACGAACAGTTCACTGTTTGAAACACAAAAGGTGGGGGGGAAAGTGCAAGGGGTAGTGGTTGTTGCCCAAGGGGCTGGTAATGCATCCGTAGAGGCTCGGATTTCAGATGCAGTCAAGGCATTATTTTCAATAGAGGCGCATAAGATAAGTATAGTAAAAATGAGGTCACAGGAGGGCAAGTAGTGAAAAAGAAAATTCGTAAAAATCAGGTAGTAATTGCGACATTAGCAGTACTTATCGCAATTGCTGGGTACATAAGCTATGATAAGTCAGGGATTCATTTGAATCCATCTACGAAAGAGGCGAATGCAGACGGAAATACAAAGGAAGAAACTACAGATGAAAATCTTTGGGATAAATTAGTATGGAATGAAGAAACTACAGAGATTGTTTCTAACACAGAAGCAGAATTAAATCCTGGTGAATCTGTGTTGACAGGAAATATCATCAATGTGACGGATTATTCGGCTGCAATGAAATTGAACAGAGAGCAAATTCGTTCCGAAAATAGAGCAGCATTAATGGAAATTATTAATAATGAGCAGCTTTCAGAAGAAGCAAAACAAGATGCAATTAACAAAATGGTGGAATTAACAGAAATAGCAGAAATGGAAGCTAATGCAGAGATGTTGTTGGAGGCAAAAGGATTTACAAATGTAGTGGTAAGTATCAATGAGAGTAGTTGTGATGTAGTGTTGGATATGGGAGAGATTACCGACGCAAAGCGTGCACAGGTTGAAGATATTGTAAAGAGAAAAACCGGTGTAACGGCAGAGAAAATTGTAATAACCCCATTGAATTCATCTAGTGCAGAGTAGGCATCTAGAAAAATACAAAAAGGGGATAAAAATTCGTTGAAATGAGAATAAATGTAAGGTATACTATGAAACGGTGTTTTTATTTAAATATTTTGGTAACTATTCAGAGCCTAGCTCAAAAACAATAGTTATATATTTTGGAGGAATTTGCGGTGAGCAACTTAAGAAAAGAAATAGAAAAAAGACGTACATTTGCCATTATTTCTCATCCGGATGCTGGTAAGACAACTTTAACAGAAAAGTTCTTATTATACGGTGGTGCTATTAATTTAGCAGGTAGTGTAAAAGGAAAAGCAACTGCACGTCATGCGGTTTCTGACTGGATGGAAATCGAAAAACAGAGAGGTATTTCTGTTACATCTTCTGTATTGCAGTTTAACTATGATGGATATTTCATCAATATTTTGGATACACCTGGACATCAAGACTTCTCGGAAGATACTTATCGTACCCTTATGGCTGCGGATTCTGCAGTAATGGTTATCGATGGAAGTAAGGGTGTAGAAGCACAGACACGTAAGCTTTTCAAAGTATGTGTTATGCGTCATATTCCTATCTTTACATTTATTAACAAAATGGACCGTGATGCAAACGATACGTTTGATTTATTAGGTGAAATCGAAAAAGAACTTGGTATTGAAACTTGTCCAGTAAACTGGCCAATCGGTTCCGGTAAAGAATTTAAGGGTGTATATGATAGAAATACAAAACAGGTTCGCTTATTCTCAGAAACCTTCAAAGGGACAAAAGAAGGAAAGGAAGAACTTGTAGATATTGATGATCCAGCTTTAATTGAGAAAATTGGTCAGGATAAATACGATCAGTTAGTGGATGAAATCGAATTATTAGATGGTGCAAGTGCTGAATTTGATATTGATCTTGTATCCAAAGGGGAATTATCACCAGTATTCTTTGGTTCTGCCCTTACAAACTTTGGTGTTGAAACATTTTTGCAGCATTTCCTTCAGATGACATATGCTCCATTAGCTCGTAAAGCGGATATTGGATTGGTTGATCCATTTAAGGAAGATTTCTCAGCATTTGTATTTAAGATTCAGGCAAATATGAACAAAAACCATAGAGACCGTATCGCATTTATGCGTATTTGTTCTGGTAAATTCGATGCAGGTATGGAAGTGTTCCATATTCAAGGAAATAAAAAAATCAAACTTTCTCAGCCACAGCAGATGATGGCAGATGAACGTAAAATGGTAGAAGAGGCCTATGCAGGAGATATTATTGGTATTTTCGATCCAGGTATTTTCTCTATTGGTGATACACTTACAACAGCAAAAGAAAAATTCCAGTTTGAGGGTATTTCAACTTTCGCACCAGAACATTTTGCGCGTGTACGTCTTGTAGACTCTATGAAACGTAAACAGTTCGTAAAAGGTGTGACACAGATTGCACAGGAAGGTGCTATTCAGATTTTCCAGGAATATAAAGGCGGTATGGAAGAAATCATCGTAGGTGTAGTAGGTGTACTTCAGTTTGATGTATTAAAATTCCGTTTGGAAAGTGAATACAATGTAGAAATTCGTTTGGAAAATCTTCCATATGAACATATTCGTTGGATTGAAAACAAGAACGAAGTTGATGTAGACAGCTTAATTGGAACATCAGATATGAAGAAAGTTATCGATATGAAAGGCAATCCGCTTCTTTTATTTATCAATGCATGGAGTGTTGGTATGACCTTGGATCGAAACGAAGGACTTGTGTTGACAGAATTTAGTAAAAATTAGTATAATTGAGACAGTCATTTCGGTGACTGTCTTTTTTCTTTTGTTTATTTCATTATTCGGTGTCCGAATTATTACCCAGATAAAATGTTTTAATTTAGTTGTTGACAAGGAGGACCATTTATACTATTATTAGAACAAGAAAACAAACAAATGTTCGTGAACAAATGTTTTGTTTGCAGATGAGAAATAGATGTTCTTTGGGGTAGAAAAGAGCATTGTTAGAGAAAATAAGAAAAACAGATTGTAAAGCAAAAGGAGATTATTAAATTATGGCAAGAGAAGATAAATTGAAAGCATTGGATGCAGCAATCGCACAGATTGAAAAGCAGTATGGTAAAGGTTCTGTTATGAAGTTAGGGGAAAATGCTGCAAATATGAACGTTGAAACAGTTCCTACAGGTTCTTTAAGTTTGGATATTGCATTAGGCTTAGGTGGTCTTCCAAAAGGTCGTATTATCGAGATTTATGGACCTGAATCATCTGGTAAAACTACAGTAGCCCTTCATTGTGTAGCAGAAGTACAGAAGGCTGGTGGTATTGCGGGATTTATTGATGCAGAACATGCTTTGGATCCAGCCTATGCGAAGAATATTGGTGTTGATATTGATAATCTTTACATTTCACAGCCAGATTGTGGTGAACAGGCGTTAGAGATTACAGAGACAATGGTTCGTTCTGGTGCAGTAGATATCGTTATCGTAGACTCTGTAGCAGCATTGGTACCAAAGGCAGAAATTGATGGAGATATGGGGGATTCTCATGTAGGTCTTCAGGCGAGATTGATGAGTCAGGCACTCCGTAAATTAACAGGTGTTATCAGCAAATCAAATTGTATTGTTATTTTTATTAACCAGTTACGAGAAAAAGTAGGTATTATGTTCGGTAATCCAGAAACTACTACTGGTGGCCGTGCGTTAAAATTCTACTCATCTGTACGTTTGGATGTTCGTAGAGTAGAAGCATTGAAACAGGCTGGCGAAGTAATTGGGAATCATACTAGAGTAAAAGTTGTAAAGAACAAAGTTGCACCTCCATTTAAGGAAGCAGAATTTGATATTATGTTTGGCCAGGGTATCTCTAAAGAAGGTGATATTCTTGATTTAGCAGCCAACGTAGGCATTATTAATAAATCAGGTGCCTGGTATGCATTTGAAGGTAATAAGATTGGTCAGGGACGTGAAAATGCGAAGACATATCTGAGAGAAAATCCAGTATTCTGTGATATGATTGAAGGAAGAGTGCGTGAGCATTATTTTGCTCATCCAGAAGATGTAGCAGAAGTGGATCCAGCTACTGTAGAAGATGATGAATAATAGTTTCAGCAGTACTATGCGTGTAACACAAATAGAGAAACTAGGAAATGGAAAAATAAAATTTTATTTTGAAAATTGTGATAGTTTGATTTTATATTATTCAGAAACGCGTAGTTGTGAGATAGAAGAAGGTTCATATATTTCATATGAAATATATGAACATCTTTTAAAAGATGTTGTAGGAAAGCGTGCTAAGAAAAGAGCTCTTTATCTTCTTGAACAGATGGATAGAACGGAACAGCAGCTTCGAGAGAAATTGATATCATCTGGATATCCGATAGTGTGTGTGGATGAAGCGATTGCATATGTTAAGAGTTTTCATTATTTAGATGATGAACGATATGCGGAAACGTTTACACGATATAAAAAAGAGAAGATGAGTCGTCAGCAAATCAAACAGAAACTTATGATGAGAGGTGTATCTAAGGATATCATATCAAATGTCATTGAGGAAGAATATGATGTGGATGAATCGGTACACATTCGTAGGTTATTAGAAAAAAAGCATTTTTCTAGTGAAAAAGCGGATGAAGGTGAGTATCGCCGAGTATACAATTACTTGTTAAGGCGTGGATTTCGTAGTTGTGATGTTATAAGAGAAATGAATAATTGTAAGGAAGCGGATTGGTAGTTTAGCCAGTCCGCTTTATAGTTCCATTTATGCAAGCATGATCTCGCTATGATGTATATCATGGCTGAACTGTTACTATATATTGCTTGACATATTTAGTGAAAAAGTATAAAATCTATATATTGTAAATTATGAACATGTAAATTGCAGTAAGTACACAAGATGTATAAAGTGCAATCTCTATTTATATGTACAATGAAAATTAAATAAGGAGGTGCTCCTGTATGAATCCTATTCTTTGTGTAGTGATTTGTCTCGTAGTTGCTGGGATTACAGCTGCTGGTGTTTGGGCATATGCTGGTATTTTCCATAAGAATTCAGCTAAATCCAAAATCGGCAATGCGGAAGAACGTGCGAGAGAGATTATTGACGATGCAGTAAAGATAGCAGAAACAAAGAAGCGTGAATCTATGCTTGAGATTAAAGAAGAGTCTATTCGTGCGAAGAATGAACTCGATAAAGAAATCAAAGAGCGTAGAAAAGAAATTCAGCGCAATGAGAGTCGTATTGTTCAGAAGGAAGAAAATTTGGACAAAAAGCTTGAAGCGATTGAAAAACGTGAAGCTAACTTTGCGGCGAAAGAAGAAGAGCTGAACAGACAGAAAGCAGAAATTGCTACGTTAAATGAACAGCGTATACAGGAACTCGAAAGAATCTCTGGATTAACCTCCGAACAAGCAAAAGAATATCTCTTAAAGACCATTGAAGAAGATGTTAAACTTGATACTGCAAAATTGATTAAAGAATTAGAAAACAAAGCAAAAGAGGAAGCAGCAAAAAAAGCAAAAGATTGTGTTGTTACAGCTATTCAGAAATGTGCAGCGGATCATGTTGCTGAAACTACAATCTCTGTAGTACAGCTTCCAAATGATGAAATGAAAGGACGTATTATTGGTAGGGAAGGACGTAATATCCGTACTCTTGAAACTATGACTGGTGTTGATTTGATTATCGATGATACTCCAGAAGCAGTTATCCTTTCAAGTTTCGATCCAATTCGTAGAGAAGTTGCTCGTATTGCTTTGGAAAAATTAGTTGTAGATGGCCGTATTCATCCAGCTCGTATCGAAGAAATGGTAGAAAAAGCTCAGCGTGAAGTTGAAGTCATGATTCGTGAAGAAGGTGAAGCTGCCGCACTTGAAGTAGGCATTCATGGATTACATCCTGAACTTATCCGCTTACTTGGTAAGATGAAATTTAGAACAAGCTATGGACAGAATGCGTTAAAACATTCTATCGAAGTTTCACAGCTTACAGGATTACTTGCTGCTGAAATTGGTGAAGATGTACGTATTGCGAAACGTGCTGGTTTATTACATGATATTGGTAAATCAGTTGAC
>JAZQZJ010000009.1:0-3657 GCA_045633955.1 Agathobacter sp.
AGCACCTTCACGGATTTCTTCTTTTGTATCATAAACAGTTGTACCCATGATACGGTTCCAAAGTAATACTGCAAAGTAGTTTGGTCTTGGATCAAATGTACCATGTTTTAAGAAACCATAGTCAGATGAAGCAAGTGTATTATGGAAAATTACACCATCTGTGATAGTAGCAAATGTACCAAGTTCATTTAATGTACGGAATACATCTACATATGTAGAAGCCCATGTGTTTCCACCGCCGCCAGCGTCACCAGATTCTGTTACCCACATTTCGCCGCCTGGAACATATTTATCACGATATGGTGCATTAAGCTTTGCATTCACAGGAGCTACGTTTAAGTATTCTTCTGTTAAAACTTTATCAGAAGCCCAATGCATACTTGGCATAACAAGTTCAAGACGTTCTGAAATACCATTGTAATAGTGGTAGCTGTATACTTCCATTGGCTCTGTTGTGCCATTCATTAATTCATCACATGTAGCATTGTTTCCTGTAAGAACTTCAATTCCACCACCTGTCTGCTGGTCGCTATCGCCCATAACACCACCTGTGTTACATGGACCAACACAAAGTGTTTCTGGATAATTTTCATGTACCCATTTGAAGTAAATATCCTGATCACGAGCATAGTCTTCTGCTGTATATCCTGGTGGGAAACCTGTGATATCGAGCATGTTTGGTTCATTAACAAATTCTGTTGCATCAATAGTTGCACCATATTCTTTTGTTAAAGCAAAGATTTTTTCTGCCTGTGATGTATTGAATGGTTCATCATGTGCATGAAGACCTTCACAGTTTGCTACAGAAATAAGTAATTTTGCATCGATTGCTTTTACGAAATCAAGTACGCCAAGCCACTGTTCTTTGCTTAATACGTTCTGGTATCCTTCTGGTGCTTCTTCGCCATCAAAAGCATAGTATGTTTTTGTAGCCCATGTACCAGAAACACGTACCCAAACTGGTCCGAATTCTTTTGCTAATTTACGAAGTTTTTCATTTGTTAAATCGATTGGCTCGTACATCTGCATAAGGTTTGCCATTGCTGATGCAATATCTGTAGCATCGCCTACACTAAATTTTTCTGTACCTGCAATCTGTTCTGGTGTATAAGCTTTCCAGAATGTACCACCTGTTACTTCTGTCATTTCTACGTTGTATGACATTAATTTGTCATTTACAGTACGAATTACCTGAAGTGGTGCATCGTTAATTTTAATGTTCTGTCCCATTGGTTTGTTCCCCCTATTTTCTTAAATTTTTGAAATAAGACTGGGCGAAGTGCCCAGCCTTATCTGTTCACATCTTATAATACTACGAATGCGCAGTTTGTAGCTGGAATTTCTAATGTTCCTGTTGCTTTTACTGGATCTAATGCTGGAAGAGCATCTCCTTCGCCAAGCTCTAATACATTTCCGTTTAATGTCATCTTACGTGAACGAAGTCCTGTTTCGCCTGCAAGCATGTAAACTTCTGCTTCTTTTGGAAGTTCTACTGTAGTAGTTTCGTTTGAGTTATTTACGATAAGATATGCAACACCTTCTTTGCCATCTTTACGTGAATGTGCATATACATGAGCACCTTCTGATACTTCACCAGCATCATATACTGTAGAACCCATGATTCTGTTCCAAAGCAATACTGCAAAGTAGTTTGGTCTTGGAACGAATGTGCCATGTTTTAAGAAACCATAGTCAGATGAAGCTAATGTGTTGTGGAAAATTACACCATCTGTAACAGTTGTGAATTCACCCAATTCATTTAATGTACGTGGAACATCTGCGTATGTAGAAGCCCATGTATTTCCACCACATCCTGCGTCACCAGATTCTGTTACCCACATCTGTCCGCCTGGAACATATTTGTCACGTCTTGCTACATACTGTCTTGCACAGTTTGCAGCTACTGCTAAATACTGTTCTGTAAGGATTGCTTCATATGGCCAATGTCCGCCCATAGCAGCACCACGTTCTGAAACACCATTGTAGTAATGATAGCTAAATACATCCATTGGACATTTGTATTCGCCTAATAACTGTTCAGTAGTTACGATATCAAATCCTGCAGCCATTCCGCCGCCAGCACTATCATTACCAAGTCCCATCATATCAATATCACCTACTGTACATGGTCCAACGAATAAACAATCTGGATAGTTTTCTTTTAACCAAGCACCAAATGCATCATGGTCACGAGCGTGGTCTTCTGCTGTATAGCCTACTGGTAAACCAGAAAGAGCGATAAGGTTTGGTTCGTTTGTAAATTCTGCTGCAGAAACTGGAACACCATATTCGATACTGTAGTCCATAAGCATTTTTGCTTGTGTAGTATCCCATGGTTCATCCTTACTGTGGTTACCTGGGCAGTTTGCAAAAGAAACAAGTAATTTACCATCAATTGCTTTTACAAAATCAAGCAAGTTTGTCCACTGTTCTTTTGTAAGAAGGTTCTGATATCCTTCTGGAACCTGTCCATTTGTATGGCCGTCAAAATCGTAGTATGTTTTGTTTGCCCATGTACCAGATACACGCACCCAAGCTGTACCAAGCTCTTTTGCAAGTTTGATAAGTCTAGGATTTGTAGTATCGATTGGGTCATACCACTGCTGTAAGTTGCCCATATTTGACCAGTCCTGAATCACTGGAAATTCTTCTGTACCATCTACCTGTGCTTCTGTATAAGCTTTCCAGAAAGTACCGCCTGTTACTTCTGTCATTTCCACGTTATATGATACAAGACGTGGATCAATCTGACGAAGTTCATTTAATTCTGTTGAAAGTGTCACAAATTTTCCCATTGGTTTGCCCCCCTATTTTGCCTAATTTTAAGTTAATTCTATTATATCAAAAAACACAAATTTCGTTTAGTGGACAAATGGTAACAAGTGTAACCTTTTTATCAAAATTTTCATAGTAGATTTTGTATAGTTTTTCTATCCAAATGAAACATATCCCAAAGCATATCTTCCATTTCCTCAGATGTCTGCTGCATCCCACCATGATGCCACAAAATCAACACTGTCATAATGGCCGAAATCCAACCTGCATATTTCATATGGTGCATGCTGTACATTTCTTCTTTCTCATTAAAAAAAGAAATACTGTATGCCCTATCTACTAAAATCTGACTCATCTCATTCTTTTCCAACATATCCAAAAGTGTTTTTCTTTTTCTCCAAAAATCGAAAAATCCATCAATTTGAGGTCGTACTTCTAATATTAAAAATCCATTGCGAAGTTCTTTATCTACAATCATATATAATACATCTTCTATCGTATCAAAATACTGATAAAATGTTTTTCTTGAAATTCCCATTTCCTGACATAACGACACAATGGTAACATCCTTCATTTTCTGTTTCTTTAACATCTTTAGAAGAGTCTCTTGAAACTCTACTTGTCGTGCTTCCGATTTTGGTGTTTTACAAATTTTATACATACTCGTTCCCTCATCGTTTCGTTTCGCTAGCTTTATTATACACATAATTTTTGAAAAAGAAACTTCTTTACTTTTGAACAAAAAAAACAGGCGCTGGATATTCCAACGCCTGCTGTGAATCATATTATTATGTAACGAATAAATAATTCTATTCTGCCATAGCTTTTGCTTTGATAGCAGCGATTTCGTCCTGAATTTCTTCCATCTTTTCTTTTGAAAGT
>JAZQZJ010000010.1:0-49590 GCA_045633955.1 Agathobacter sp.
CCTGAGAACTGCATGTACTGTTCCATTGAAAGACCGCTCTGAGCGATTCTCTGTGCAAATTCATTTACCATGTCTTCACACTGTGTACGAATCATAGCTTCTGGAATTTCCATTTCTGAAGCTTCAACGATAGCTGCGATAGCTTCGTCTTCCTGAGCACGTTTTCCTTCAACAGCTTTCTGTTCTTCAAGACGTTTCTTTAATTCTTCTTTGTATTCAGCTAATGTTTCGAATTCAGATACTTCTGAAGCGAATTCATCATCTAATTTTGGAAGTTCTTTTGTTGTAATGTCATTGATTTTAACTTTGAAGAGAGCTGGTTTTCCAGCAAGGTCTGCTGCATGGTACTGTTCTGGGAATGTAACGTTTACGTCTACTTCTTCACCAGCTTTGTGACCTACTAACTGATCTTCAAATGTGTCGATGAATGAGTGAGAACCAAGTTCAAGTGGAGAGTTTTCTGCTTTGCCACCATCGAATGGTACGCCATCGATAGAACCTTCGTAATCAATCATAACTGTATCACCAAGTTTAGCAGCTCTTGTTACAGATACTGTTCTGGGAATGTAACATTTACGTCTACTTCATCACCAGCTTTGTGACCTACTAACTGATCTTCAAATGTGTCGATGAATGAGTGAGAACCAAGTTCAAGTGGAGAGTTTTCAGCTTTGCCACCATCGAATGGTACGCCATCGATAGAACCTTCGTAATCAATCATAACTGTATCGCCAAGTTTAGCAGCTCTTGTTACAGATACTGTTCTAGCGTTTTTGTTTCTTTCAGTTTCTAAAGCTTCTTTAACTTCTGCTGCTGTAACTTTTGTATTTGCTTTTGTTACAGTAACACCTTTGTATTCACCAAGCTTAACTTCTGGTTTCACAGCAACTTCTGCTGTATAGATGAATGCTTTGCCTTTTTCGATCTGTACTACATCAACTGTTGGACGAGATACTACATCAACACCGCTTTCTTCTACTGCTGCTGGATAGCTTTCCTGCATTAATGTGTTTGCTGCTTCTTCGTAAAATACTTCTACGCCATACATTTTTTCTACTACCGCACGTGTAACTTTACCTTTACGGAATCCTGGAATATTGAAGTGTTTTTTCTGTTTCTGAAATGCTACTTCTAATGCTTTTTCAACTTCTTCTGCTGGAACTTCAATTGTAAGTTTCACCATATTCTTTTCTAAATTTTCAACCTGTACACTCATTACTAACTGTTTCCTCCTTAATATATATGAATACAAGTAATTTCTTTTCGAGCAATGGTTTTATAAATAGGCATACTTCGACCATCGCAATTACCAAGCATTATAGCATAGAGTTTGCTAAAATACTAGTATTTTTTCTAAAAGATAAGCCATTTTCTTGACAAAATTGCTTAGATAAGCTGAAAATGCTTCAATGCGCTACAAATTCCATCACAATCCACATCATCCGTAACATAATCTGCCGCTGCCTTTACGCTATCACTACCATTTCCCATCGCAACACCAATATGACAAAACTGCAACATATCTATATCATTGGCGGCATCACCAAATGCCATCGTCTCTTCTTGTGCAATCTGGTACTTTTCTAAGAACTTTTCTATCCCTTTTGTTTTACCGCTATCAAACGGTATCACATCCACTGCTCGTTTGTTCCAACGTGTGATACTTAAATTTTCAAATACCTTTAAAACCTCTTCAGATTCTTCTCTCAAATATACGCAGGCCATTACAATATCATTACCTTCATATCTTTTTATTGGAGGAACAGCTGTCGAAATATCAGCCTGCGTCTTACGAACATTATCATTTACAAAACTGATATACATATCATTTTGTTCCACTAATATAACTGGTACTTCTTTGTATTCAAACATCTTAAGAACTGCTTCTTTGTCTACGCCTTCGATTGGCTGTATGTAAAACAATTCTCTACTTTCATCCAAACAAATAGAACCATTTACTGTAATATACGCATCATACGGAAATTCCAACAAAGATAATTCTTCTAGTTCCGACATATGACGTCCTGTCGTAACGACCACTTTTATCCCTAGCTTCTTTAACATCCACAAGGCATCCATAGTACTGTCCGGTATTTTCTTTTGTTTATGGGATAACAATGTACCATCCATATCAAAAAAGATTGCTTTTATCATTCTAAAATCTTCTCCATCCCAATCTTCTGTGGTACAAGTCCACATCTTTCATAAAACTTCATGGCACTTTTATTGCAAGACCACACGTTTAATGTCAAATTATAGCATCCACTTTCTTTTGCAAACCTCAATACATATTCATATAATTCTTTTCCAATGTGCATACCGCGTTTATCTTCGTCCACACACAAATCATCTATGTACAAGGTTTTAATATCCGTCAAAATATTGTTATCCATATGCTGGATGAATTTACAGAACACATAACCTAACACTTCCTCATCTTCGTCCACAGCTACAAAAATAGGCGACATATCATCCCCAATAATTTCTGTCAATTCTTCATCGGTATATTTCTTTGCATTAGGCTTAAATATATCTGGTCTACCATTGTGGTGCACCATAAGTACCTGCATCAGCAATTTATTTAAACCCTCCATATCCGTTGCTTTTGCTCTTCGAATCTGCATTTTATCTACTTCCTTATTCATATAATTTCAAAGGTAACTGGTCTATTTCTCCCCTTTACGATATTCTTTATACCACTTCAAAAATTCTACATCACGGAACTGCCACTTCTCCGTCATAAGCCTTTCATTCGTTTCTATAATAGTGTCAATATCTGCCCATGCCAAATGAAATCCTTTCTCCTTTTCACTTTCTGTCATGGCTGTTTCCAAAACCTCCTCCGTTACCTCGCATGCAAAATGCATAGAGTGCGCAATATATTTCATATTTCCATCAAATATATCACGACGTATTTCTAGAATTTCTCCTAGTGTTTCCATCGATTCTGGAATAATCACAAGACCTGTTTCTTCCACAACTTCACGTGCCAACGCCTCTGCAATGGATTCCCCTTTATCCATACCACCGCCAGGAATTTTATACTCGCCACGCTTCCCCTGCTGCATAGCAAAAAGACCATCTCTTTCAATCAATGCCCGCACTACAAATCGCTCAAATACTGGCATGTCCTCTGTGTAATTTTTTTCATCAAGAATAAGTATTGTCTGCATAAGATTCCTCCTATGATGATTAAATTAACCCTGTGCATATTCATACATGCGATACATTTTCTTTGCAATACCACCACTATATAACTTTTTAAAGATTGCTCTTTCTAATCCCTCTAATTCATTTATCAAGACTTCTGGTGTCATTTCACATTCTTTTTGGAATAGAAGTCTGCTATTCTCTAAAGAAGTTGGATTATCTATTCCATACACCTGTGTCACCCCGACATCATTGATTGGATTTTTATATTTTGATGCTTTTGCTGCAAAAACAGTATAGCAATCCATCAACAAATTTACTTTCTCAAAATGATTTGATATCTGTTCTAACACAATCTTTAATTCTTCTGGCTGAAAATACATACTCACACCTTCCATCACCACAATGGCATGGTTTGTATTTGGAACAGCAGATAACCAATCCTTTTGACGAACATCTGCTTCCACCATATGATATGTGTTGTTTTCTTCGTAGTATTTTTTACGCTCAGAAATCACATTTGGAAAATCAATATCATACCAAGCATGTCTATCCGTCTCCACTCGAAGTACACGGCTATCCATGCCACAACCAATATGTAACACCACTGCTTGGTCATCTTTTTTGATTTGCTCTGCTACCCATCTATCAAATACAGCCGAACGCATTCCCATATAATACGCTAGCCATTTTGACTTTGATTTTCCCTTCAAAGAAAAGCCTTCTGCCTCCCAAATCTCTTCTGCTTTTTTATCATTTAAAATTATACCTTTGCGACTCACATAAGCCTTGCCATATAATGGAATGTAAAGTGTTTTATTCACATTATTCATGAATTGTATACTCCTTATAAATATCTCCATCCAAAGTTTTCCATTCGAAACGTTCCCCATCAAATGTCATATAACTATGAGGGGAATTTTCTTTTGGAATCGATACCGAACCTGGATTCATGTAAATATGAGTCTCATATTCTTCGCAAACTGGCACATGAGTATGACCATGTAACAAAATATCACCTTGATGCAAAGGTGGTAAATTCTTATTGTTAAACACATGTCCATGTGTCACAAAAATCATTTTCTTTCCCACAGTCAAAATCGCATAGTCTGCTAATACTGGAAAATTTAATACCATCTGATCCACTTCTGCTTCACAGTTTCCACGCACACAAAGGATTTCCTTTTCCAATTCATTTAACATGGCAATCACTTGCTTTGGTGCATAGCCTTCTGGCAAATCATTGCGTGGTCCATGATATAATACATCGCCTAACAAAAGGATTTTGTCTGCCTCTTCTCTTTTATATGCTTCTAATAACTTTTCACAATAATATGACGACCCATGAATGTCGGATGCAATAAACCATTTCATATTCATCTTCTCCCTCTTATTTCTATCTAAAATCTTTTACATATTCTCCAACAGATCGGGTCATTTCCTTAGAAAAATCTGAGTTATATTTGCGTTCACAAAAAGCTTTCATATATTCTTCATATGTTCTTTCTCCTGCTTTCTGTCCAAACATCTCTCTCAATTCTTGAGCATCCATCGTACGATAAGTATTTTCATGTACAATATGCTTCAAATCCACTCTTTCAGGTTTTTTACGCTCAATTTGTTGCTGTGTTGGATATCCAAACACGAGCATTGCTGCTGGAAAAACATATTTTGGAAGGTTAAGTAATGCTTTTTGCTCTTCATAGTTTTCCATAACATCACCTATATAACAAGAGCCAATACCAAGACTTTCTGCCGCTGTCACTGCATTTTGGGCTGCGATGTTGGCATCACTAACCCCCAACAATAAATCTCCTACACCTGGTTTTCTTGGCTCTGCTCCCGCTTCTTTAAACCCATCATACCATTTTTTACAATCTGCGCAAAACACCAAAACCATCTTTGCCTCTGCAATAAAGCTCTGACCATCACAAGTCTTTACCAATTCCTCTTTCAATTTTCGATCTGTAATATCAAGAATCGTATACAGCTGTTGATTTCCTGCTGTAGGCGCCATAGTAGCAGCTTCCAAAATTAATAATTTATCTTCTGTACTAATTTCCCTGTCTTCAAAAACTCGTACTGACTTTCTCTCAAATAATTCTTTTATTGTCTGATTCATATTATACCTCCTCGTATTTCACGAATCTACTCTTCTCAATTAACTTCTTATACACATGTTCCACCATCCATGGTTCTGTAGAAGCCTCTAATGCTTCATCAAAAGTAAACCACTTTACCGCTTGATTTTCATCTTCGTTTACAACTAACATTTCGTTTTCATCTGCTTCTGCTAGATATGTAACATTAAAATGAAGATGACTTGGAACATAAACACCTTTTTTGATATGTCCATCTACTGTAAGTGTCTCAATACTAAAAATCTCATCACTTACTAATCTCGCATTTTTTACTCCAGTTTCTTCCCATAATTCTCTTAATGCTACTTCGCTCAAATTCTCTTCACCATCTGCATGTCCACCAATCCAAGACCATGAATCATAGATATTATGGTATACCATCAGTGTCTTAGTACATTCCTTATTTACTGTCCAAATAGATGTGGTAAAATGAGCCACTGTGTTTTCACGATATAAACAATTATCGTTTGTCTGCATAAACTCTAACATCTGTTCTTTGTCACGCTGTTCCTGTTCATTTGTTGGTATATAATTCTTAATTTTATCAAATAATCCCATCATTTCAAAATAACCTTCCATTCACAATCTCTACTACATCCATTGGACACTTGGCAGCTTCAAACTCCGGCTTTCTGCCTACTGGCTGTGAAGTCCCTTCTTTTAAATACCAAGTCGCTTGCACAGCTTTCATGCCCAGTTCCTGTGCAGTCTCTAGTTCTCGGCTACCGCCATCGCCCACATACAGACACTCCTGTGGCTGTACGGAAAGTGCCTTCATACATCTATAATAAATTTCTTTATCTGGTTTACAAATCCCCTGCTCATTCGATAAAAACACAGCATCAAAATATGGGAACATCTCGCTCTCTCGAATTCTAGCCGCTTCCTCTAAATAACAGTTACTAATCAGACCAATAGAGACACCTTGCACTTTTAATCCTTGCAACATTGGAATAATCTCCATATCCTTATGTTTCAAACATTCTTCTATAGTCGCACAACGTTTTCCTATAAGTTCTTGCAAAAGAGATTCTGAATAACAGCCAAATCCTTTCAAAATCTGTTCCAAGACTGCTTCCACTGTAAGATTTCCTGTGCTTCTATCGTAATCTGTCGCACGCCATCTTGATAAAAACTCCTGCACTGGAATTCCTGCATCCATAGCCATCTGTGTACCAAAATACACTGGACATGTATGATATGAAATTAATGTTTCAAACATATCAAAAATTACTGCTTTTATCATGATTATCCTCTTTTAATCTTCATCTTACGCCTTCCAAAAAAGCATATTATCCTCTATCACAACCTGAAGTTTGCCCTGTTCTTTCACCCATGACAAATACGAACGAAGCGTGCTTCCCACCAATGCATACTGTTCAAAATTAGTTGCTTCCTGACAGATACAAATGATTTTTTCTGCAATCTGATACACCTTGTCGATATTCATCTGTGCAAGGGATACAATATCCTCTGTCGCATCCGCATGCGCAGGAATACAGAGTTTTGCCTGCATCTTTATCATTACCACTGTCGTTAAGACAAACCTCTTTCTCATCTGTTTTTACCAGCCCAATTTTTGCTGGACTTTATATATAATATGTATGCTCAGCTACCTGTATTAACTCGTACATAAAATTTGAAATCTCCTACAAATCATTTCTTGTAATATCCTTTACCCAAATATATCGCTTGTAATGGTGATATACCCAAGGCAGCTTAATCACCTCATCCATACTGATGATAAAGTAAACCACCAGTACTGGAAGTTTCCACACAAAAGCAGACAAAGCCGCCAGCGGAATAATAATTCCCCACATGGTGACACCCACACTATACGCATCAAACTTGGTATCTCCGCCTGCATTGAAAATGCCTGTAACCACGATGACACAAATGGATTTTCCAAACATATACACAGCCAAAATCAAAAGCATATTGCTTAGATATCCTCGTGCAGTTTCCGTAAGCTGCATAAATGCAAAAATTGGTGGAGCAACAAAGAGCACCAACGCACCCGAAATCAAACCACAAACAATCGATAACCGAGCCAGCTTATCACCATAAGCTTTTGCAAGCTTCAAATCACCAGAACCTAATACATTTCCAATGAGAATTCCACCACCAGTACTCATGCCACGGCAAAGACAGGTAAGTAGATCTTTTACAATACTTGCTACAGAGTTTGCAGCAGTTGCATCACTACCTAAGTGTCCAATGATAACGGAATACATCGTAATACCGATACCCCAAATCATGCCATCTAATAAAATATGAAAACTATATTTCCAAAACTCTTTTTCGATTTCTGGATTCACCACTAAAATATGTTTAAAGGATGGTCTTAAATTACCTTTCTGATACGAATCTACCACAACAATGATAAGCTCTAATCCCTTTGAAATCACAGTAGTAAGCGCTGCACCATCAGCACCCATTCTTGGCATTCCAAGCAAACCAAAAATAAAAATCGCATTTAGAATCAAGTCTAAAATTACAATCGATGAAGAAATCGTCGCACTCTTCTTTGCACGTCCCATACTCTGCATCAATACCAAATAACATTGGGATAATCCTGCAAACACGAAGGATGGTGCTGCAATTCTAAGATATGACGCACCAATACGAATCATTTCTACATCCGAAGTAAATATCTTCATCAAAAATTCTGGACAAAATAATGACGCACAAGTAAATATTGCAGATATACCTACCATATAGCGGACGATTAAACCAAATACTTTCTGTATGGTTTTTTCATCCTTTTTACCCCAATACTGCGCACAGATTACACCTGCACCACCTGCAAAAGCACCCGTAAACAAATGCAACACAAAACTAATTCTAGTTGCTAATGAAACTGCTGCCAATGAATCTTGATTTACAAAACCAAGCATCGCAGAATCCCCTGCACTGATGGCCGCGGTCATAAAGGTCTGCAGCGCAATTGGCACCGCTAAATTTTTTAATTGACTATAAAAAAGTTTCTTATCTATCATTCATATGTACTCCAATCTATCTCTACTCTGCTTCTAATGTATCCTTTATCATAAAATAGGTGCTGATACCCATAATGAAAAGTGCTACATAAAATTGTAATCCAGGTAATTCTCCTAGCATAATCATACTAAAGGTAACACCTAAAAATGGTGCAATAGCATAATAAGCACTCGTTTTTGCTGCTCCCAAATCCTTCTGTGCCATCACATAAAAATGGATACTTAACCCATAGGATACAAATCCCAAAATCAACACTCCGAGCAAATATCCAAATTCTGGTATCTTTTCACCGACAAACAATGCAATGATAAGACTTCCAAATCCAGAAAAAGTCCCCTTTAACACTACAATTTCAATAGAACTTTTACTGCTCATCATTCTCGTACAGTTATTTTCAAATCCCCAGCATATACACGCACCTAATACAAGGAGTGAACCCATATTAAATACAAAGGCTCCTGCTCCTTCAAAACTTAAAATCACACTTGCTATCGTTACCAATGCAATCGCAATCCACAGCTTTCTTGAAATTATTTCTTTAAAAATAACCAACGCAATTATTGATGTTGCCACAATTTCAAAATTATTTAACAGTGAAACATTCGCCGCATTTGTCATCGTAATTCCAAGCATCAATAGAATCGGCGCAGCAATATCCAATAAAATCATCGCTATGGTATACGGTAATTCTTTTTGCGTTAGAGAATCCCTTTTCTTTCCCTTGCCACTTACTTTTTCCACCATACCATAGAAAAACAATCCTAACCCTGCACCCAAATATAATAATGCAGCCATCATCGTTGGTTCTACAAACTCCATGAACATTTTAGAAACTGGTACATTAATTGCATATAAAACTGCCGCTAAAATTGCATAGGTAATTGCAATTCTTTTTGCCTTCACGTTTATCCTCCATGCCTATTATTTTTCATCTCTATGTATCGATTTTTTTGTAGAAAAACCTTCTGGATATCGTTTTCTTAACTTCTCAATATTCTGTGTAAGTACATCTTCTAATTCTACATCAAGCACGGTAGCAATCTCTGCCATGTACCAAGCCACATCTCCCAGTTCCTTGATAATTTTTTCTTTATCTAATTCATGCCCCTGTGCCAAATGTTTTTTCACAATGTCAATGACTTCACCTGATTCTCCACAAAGTCCCATAACCCCATTGATTAATACATCCTTTTTATCCAAGTCTGGATTTAAGGTTGTCATTGCTAATTTTTGATATTCATTAATTGTCATATCTTTTCCCTCGTTATTTCTTCATCTCCATATATGGTAATATTGCAAATCCATTTTTCTCATATACATGAATCGCTCTTTCATTTTCCTCTTCTACTTCTAATCGGAAAATACAGTCTGTATAGTTCTTTTCTAAGTATGAAAAAAACATACTTCCTATACCCAAACCTCTATACTCAGGTTTTAAATAAAGGTCTTCAATCCAAATACATGGCTTTCCAAATTCCGTAGAAAAGCTCTTTGCTATCATACCATATCCCTGAATCTCTTCACCACCCTCGAATACAAATCCTTCTAGATATGGACTATCGTTTACACAATTTTCCACATCCGCTTCAAAAATTTCTTCGGAACCATTGGTGAAAACAGCTGGTGATGCATAGAATACACGCATCATGTCCATAACCTTATATTTATCTTTTCTTGTCATTGTTCGTATCGTAATTCCCATACTGTACTCCCCTTTTACATGAAACTGTATTTTATCTCTTCCCAATCTTCGACTTCTTTTCCATAAGTGCGAATACCATTACTACCAGCAAACTCCATGCCAATCTTTTGCATCACCTTCTTAGAAGGAATATTTCTTGCATCACAGTATGCCACGATATCTGTTCTATGCAAATTATTTTTTATATATTCTACCAATAACTTTGCCGCCTGAGAAGCATAGCCATTTCCCCAATATCGCTTGTCTATCAGCCATCCAATATCTGCCTCTTTTTCCGATAGATACGCAAATACCTCACCAATATGTCGGCCATCCAAAACTACTGCAAACGACAAATACTCAGGATTTTCTTTTTCGTATTCTTTGATCGTTTTTGCAAGGAAATCTTTTGTTTCCTCTATTGATTTATGTGGCACCATCAGCATGTAGTGCGTATTTTCAAAATCAGACGAATAGGTAAAGGTACTTTCCGTATCGCCTAATGTAAATTTTCTAATTGTAATCATTACATTCTATCCTTTCAAGAAATCATAAACTCTTTCATTGAAATCCGACGCTTCTTCATACGCAGCATGTCCTAATTCTTCATACATATAAATCTCACAGCCAAGCTTCTCTACCATTTCTTCTGATGCAACACCACCGACTACCTTATCCTGCCTTCCACCAATTATTAAGACCGGACATGTTATCTTTTCTAATTCATCATATGTATTACAAGTAAGACAGGACTTTGCCAGAATTAGAAACCGTCCTATATCCTTTGGTTTTTGCAATGCGGTTAATAACGGCATTGCAAGTTGATATTTTTTCACATATTCCTCTGAATACATCTTCTCTGCCATATCCGACACAAGTGCCTTAAAATCACTCTGAATGGTCATCTCAATCCATTTTTGAACAGTGTTCATTCCCATATCATTATTTCTAGACAAAGTTACTGCAAGCACAAGTTTGTTCACCAATTCTGGTCGTTCTATCGCTAAATACTGTGCTATCATTCCTCCCTGCGATACACCAAACACATCTGCATTTTTTAACCCTAAGACATCCATTGCCTCTGCAATATCCAAAGCAAACTCCTTTACGGTGATGCCATCATAGACCTCATCCCTACGATCAAACAAATATACCGTATACTCTTTTGCAAACATACGATACATATAAGCCAATGACAAAGATGCTCCTTTAATTCCATTGGTATTTAATCCCTGTATCATAAGCAATGTCTTTTTGCCAGTTCCAAATCGAATATAATCAAAGCTGGCATTTTTTATCTTCAACTTTCCCTCTTTAACATTATAAAACATTCTAATATATGCCTCCTAAAAGCTTATACAAAAGTCCCTCTTCTTTCTGTTCTGGAATTGCATGAAAAATATCTATTTTCTCCCTATCCGCACTCCTGTCAGAAAACGCAGGATATAAGAATCCAAACACTGGTGCGTCTGGCTCATACTCCGCTTTCAGCGGACTAATGGTACACACAATAAAATCATACACTTCTTCTGACTCCCACTGGCTCTCCTTGTCCTTTCCCTTTAAAGGAATATCATACACACCATGAAATACATAGATTGCAAATTCATGATCTACCACATATCCATCTGCCATCTGTTCATAAAAAACATCCATCAGCGCATCATTTTTCAAGCCACATTGCTGCAAGGCCTGAATCAGTTGAAACATACTGTCCCTGCCTTTAGCTGTGATTGGAAACTCATATTCCTTTAACTGCACATTCGTTTTTGAAAATGGAATTGCTTTGGCAATTTCAAGATTTCTTCTCTTTTCTGCTGGTGATAATTTTCCAAAATGTATATTGAAACTATCGTCCCATTCACCCATATCATTTACATACGCACCTGCAATTCGATCAAAACAAGTACGTTCTGGAGTCATACGTCTCGTAAGTTCCAGCATGTCTTCTCTGTTAATCATATCTACTCCTTCAAACAACGCAATACTCCATCTTCTGTCGTAGAAAAGAAAATTCCAAACCCATTTATCTTTTCCTGTGCCATTGTTAAATTGCGGAAGTTCACATTTTCCATCTCGCGTATAAAACAACTATCATATCCCATAACACCACAAATATGTATCACCATTTCATATGTACTCTTATCATTCGGTGCACCAAAATTATAGACACCCCCTGGTAATTCCAACATAGGCTCTATGTTTCGCACAACTTCCCACACATCCGTAATCCCTCTCTTATCCTTTGCAGAAAAGACTACTTCTTTTTGCTCAAACAAACAAGCACGTAACTGTTTGATAAAATCCATTCTCTTATCATCTTTTGCATCATACATCCATGACAAACGTAGATGAACACTTTCACCATAAATTGCTAAACATGACTCTTCCGCATATGCTTTCTCTTTTCCATACACATTCGTAAAATGCAATTCATCAGCTTCTCGATTTGGTGTATCCTCTGTACTTCCACAATACACTTGATCGGAACTGCAACAAATGCATTTTGCAGAAAGTTCTTTTGCTGCTCTTACAACATTTTCCGTTCCTACTACATTCATCTGCCAAGAAAGTTCTGGCTCTCTTTCACATCTGCCTACATCCGAGATTGCAGCACAATGAATCACTATATCCGGTCTGTATTTATCAAAATATTTCTTTACGCTACATGCATCCGCAATATCCATTTCACTATGACTTGGTGTTAAAACTTCATATCTATCGCTATAATACTTCGCCACTCTACTACCAAGAAATCCAGAAGCGCCAGTAATTAACATCTTTTTCTTCATTATACTATTTCCTCGTAATTCATTTTTTTAGCATACTAATTAAATTTAGAATACAAATCGGATTAACAACATATAACTCATCGTCCCCGCAACAATACTCAATAACGTGTTTCTTTTCCACACATGCAAAATCACTACAACAAGTACAGAAATAAACTCTGGTAACCAGTCAATATGATTTACAAAAGAAATATTTTTCAAACAATATACAACTAGCATTGCCATAATAGAATACGGCAATACTGCTCCCAAATAATGAATAAATTTCGGTATAGAACGAGTACCATTAAAAACTAAAAAAGGTAAAAACCTAAGTAGTGCCGTTACAGATGCAATTACTATAACCACTAAAAATGCATACAACGTATTACTCATGATTCTAATCTCCTATCTCCCACTGAACTTCTAACACATAACAATACTATGGTAATCGAAATCATAGTTGGAATTAAAAAATTATTCGCACCAAAGATTACAAGGCACAAAACAGAACAACACAATCCTATAATAGAAGGCCAATGATTCTTTGTAGTCAGCCATTGTTCTACAAATACCGTAACAAATAATGCAGTCATTGAAAAATCAATTCCTGCTGTATCAAATGTAAAAATAGTTCCTACCAAACTTCCAAGTACACAACCTAATATCCAATAACATTGATTAAATAAAGACACAAAAAAGCTATACCAATGCTTGTCCAATTCCTCTGGAATATCATCGCCACATAAAATCGAGTACGTTTCATCCGTAAGTGAAAAAATCAAGTATGCTTTTTTGTTGCCTGCACCTTCATATTTATCAATCATGGAAATGCCATAAAACAAATGTCGTGCATTAACCATCAACGTAGTCAAGGCCACAGAAATTAACGATGCTCCTGATGTCAAAAGAGACACTGCAACATATTGCATCGAACCAGCATAAATAGTTAAACTCATTAAGAAAGACCAAAACAATCCATATCCTGCCTCCTTAAGAAGAATTCCAAAACCAATTCCAAGCACAATGTATCCTGCCATAACTGGTAAGGATTTTATAAATGCATTTTTTATACTTTTTTTCATAATACTACACCATATATTTTCTTTATAATTAAATCCATGGTTAGTTAGCAATAAATAGCAGAACAGCCAGCATCCCAAAAAGTGATAATGCTATTGTTGCCATTCCATTAATTATTCTATCTAACGTTTCTTTATTTGAAATAATTTTTCTTGCGATAAGATACACATAAATCCCAACAATTGTTCCAAATGTATTTGTTATTATATCTGTAATATCACTTGCCCCTATAGCCAACACAAATTGGCACAGTTCCAACACTATACTACAACCACATCCGTATATGAGCGTTTTTCTACTAGATACATCAAGCATTTTTAAATATACACCCCATGGTACAAAAACAAGCACATTCAGTAATACTTCTCTCATTTGAAATCTTTCCATATCTGTACCATAATAAAACGGAATAAGATTCACGCTTCGTGTTCTTTCAAACCAATGGATCTCCTCAAATGAGAATGCAGTTTTAAATAATACAATCCAAATCAATATCAAACAATAAATGATAAATATATTTCTTGTTGCAATATTCCTTTTCATCTTCATTACACCCTTAAATTGAGATTTCTTTCTAGAATGCAATAATTATAGTTTTAATGTTTTCAAACTATAATTGACTTACCATTTTCTCAATCAAATTATTTACAATTTCTGGTTTGTCGGTATTAGAATTATGCCCCGCATCCTTAATCCATGCAATCGGAATATTTGTATTTTTATGCCAAGCCTTATTGTATCTAATACACGAACCAGCCATATCTTTTTCACCACATATGAGTAAAGCAGGACAATTAATTTTATACGGCAAATCTTTTTCCATCGCTTCTGCCAACATCTTCATCCCGTGACCTGATATTTGAGCATAACGTTTTTTGTCCCCATCATAGGTCATCATAATTTCGTGCATGAGTTTTCTTCCATACGTAGATACTGCCACACCATTTGTTCCTGTTTTCAATAACGATTTCCATGGATAATAATAATACACTGGCTCCATCCTTTTTAGTAGCCAAATTTCCATTCCTGTTACATATTTTCTCTGTAATGGTGCAGAGTCAATGGACACAAATCCTTTTAATTTATCAGGATACAGTTCTGCATATGTTTGTCCGACATATCCTCCCATGGATTGTCCGATAATAACTGGATTCTTTATTCCTTCACTCTCCAAAATATCATTTAGCCATTTTGTCTTATCCATTAAATCAAAATCAAATTTAAATGGCCATGAAGAAGCATGTGCCGGAGCATCCCATACAAATACATTGTACTTGTTCTCAAAATACGCAATCTGCTTATCAAATAATCTATGGTCTGCTGTCAATCCTGGCAGAAAAACCAGCGTAACAGTATCTTTATCTATAATATTTATCCAATAGTGAATATCGCCTAATAATGTTTTATATATTTTTTCATTCATATTATTTCTACTCTCACTTTTTCAACTCCCACACCTTGATATCCCGATGCGGATTTGTTTTTGCAACACCGATTCGAACCACCTTACCGCTTATTGGTGCGAACTGTTTCTGCGTCACTTCAAATGCATGTTGCATCTGTTCCTTCGACAATTGCTTTCCAATCGTACAATGAGGCATCCAATGAAATGGCTGATAATATGGACTACAAATTGTCTCTTCTATCTGCCCCACTTCCTGTGTAAATACCTCCACCAGTTTATGCAAATACGCACTTAGAACTGGTTGTGCAAAAATCACCTTCGTCGAAAATGTCCCCATAGATACAAATTCAATATCACCAACTTCAAATTGTTTTATCACTTCTTCCGCTCGTTCAATCAATAAATCCTCTTGCTTCGTCTCCACTGCTGCCACCGTAATGTGTGGTGGAACATGATTGTCTAGCATAAAAGTGTTGCCAGTTTTATTGGCAACACTTTTTATAAGACCTTGCAATCTCTTTTCTGTATTTTCATCAAAATAAATGGATATTAGATACATACTACATCCTCTCTTTGATTATATGATTTCTACTAACTTTTTACAGAGCATCACCAAATCATAGCGAATTCCCTGACGGCTACGCCATGCACGATTGCTCCATTCTTCTTGTGACACATCATCACCACCATAAATGAGTGCACCATAATCAAAACCACGAAATTGTGCTACTGCAATGCATCCTGACTGCTCCATCTCTACGATTTTTGCACCTTCTTCTTTGCGACGCTCAATTCGATCTGGTGTCTCTCGAAAAATTGCATCCGTTGTCCAAGTGATTCCACGTAAATAGGAAATCTCCTGTTCATCCAAATATGTCACAATTCTTTCTGTAACTTTCTCGTCGGTATAAATATATCTCGATGGCTCTATATAATGATACGAAAATCCTTCATCTCGAATCGCACCATCTACTACCAAAATTTGTCCTACTTCAATATTTTTGTCCAGCACTCCGCCACCACCACAGAACATTACTTTATTCACACCCATGGCATGGAATAAATCCAAATTGCCTGCACAGGATGGACAGCCAACCACACCTAGCGTTATCAATATATCTGTATCCTGAAATCGATACATTTGAATTGGATTTTCTCCACTGATGATTCTTTCTAATACAATTTTTCCTTCTTCTTTTAATGTCTCTATTACTTCTGGAAAAAAAGTAATCACAAGTTTATTTACAGAAAATCCATCTCCTGCAAAATGCGAAGGATTTAATTTTGCAACCTTCACATCATCAAACTCCATGATTGGATATTCATGTGTTTTATACATCCCCTACTACAACTCCCTCTAATTTTTCCTCTAACTCGATACGACGTTTCATTCTGTCATCTCGCATATTCTTCAACAAATTGATTGTACCTGTAATCTGATTTCTCGTATTTTCTGTCTGTGCCTGTGAATTTTCAATCTTCGCTTTAATATCCCAATCTGTAAAGATGTTATCAAAGAACCAATCTGCAAATTCTGAAAAGCTATCCATTTCAATCTGAATATCTCCTTCGATATTTACATCTGCCAACTCGGTTTTAAAACGACGAAGCTCTTGTCTCAAATTCTTAATCAAATCCTGTGCAACATGAATATGCTCTCTCTTTTGCATATCAACAAGAAAACTATCCATGAACATATCCAAGTCCGCATAGCTATGCGCTTCTTCCAATTCCCTAGCTATACCCTCTATTAAATCAAATGCCTTGTATCCAACATCTAAAGCTTCTTCTAACTCTGTAATTTCATGTTCCAGATTTGCTATATCTTTTTCCAACAACATTACTTCATTCGCACGCTTTGACGCTTCCTGCTTAATAGAATTCTTTTTCTGCTCTAACAAATGTTCATACTCAGCTTCACAATCTGTAAGTTTATCCAATTCATCCTGACAATTTTTCAAATCTATGATAATAGCTTCTAAGTCACGTTGTGCTGCATCATATTTCATTGCTGCCACATAAGCTTCCTGTCGTTCCTGTGAAAGTTTTTCCTCCTTTGTTCCAGCCAAAGTAAAGAACAAAGCCTTGATTGTTTTTCCTTCTAATTTATCTACATCTAACTGTTCTTTCTTTTTGATTACTTCCAATTCAGCAGCCTTTTTCGCCACTTCATCTTCCTGTTTCAAAAGCTCTGTTTTCATTGCTTCCAAACGTTTTTTCTGCGCTTTCTGTCTATGTAATTCTTTTAATCTTTCATCAAAATATGTCATATAAAAATCCCCCTAATTCTATACTATATATCTCTTGTCACAAAATGCTTAACATAATATACAGGCTCTGCTAACTCAGTTCTAAAAAACTCAGGATAATATGTTCGTGTATCATCTACGCTAATCCACTCTAAAAATTCTTTATCATTCTCCTCTGTAAAACTCATACAAACTGGCTCAAAATTCTCTGGTACTTTCATATAAAAGAAAAACGATATCTCGTAAATTGGCTGATTTAGTTTTACACCTACATCACCCATAAAAAAGTTCTCGTGTATAAAACCAAGCCGATCCACATCCATTTTTACACCTGTTTCTTCAAATACTTCTCGAACTACAGCTTCCTCTGCGGTTTCTCCGAACTTAATACGGCCGCCTACGGAATATAAATGGTCAAAGCGTTCATTTCCTGCCATCAAGAATTTATCATCTATCATTATAATTGCACCAACACGAATATTTACAACACCATCATTCATTGGAATACACAAATCTTGGTTCACCACACACACCTTCTCTCTTTTCAAAACTCTAAAATAGAATTTATCGTTATTTCATAATCGTTATCCACCAAAGTGACTGGTAAATCATATGCTTTACAACCTTCATAGTAGAATGCATTCTCTCTTTTGAACATCTCCTCTGTACAATCAGACTCATCCAATCGTACCTCTATATCACATCCATGTTCCATAATCTCCGAAAAATGATTCTCAATATAATTTCCCGAAAAACACAAACAAATATATCGAATCTGCGAAAGATAGCAATCCGTAAAATCTTTCTGCCAATCAAATGGAATATAGCATCCTTCTACAATCAAATTTTGCTTGTTTTCTATGGCTGTTTTTATCATCTCTTTCACAATGTTCCATAAATATGGTACAAGCTTTTCATCATCCATCACGGTTAAATCTGTGTTTCCACTTCGAATCAGACCCATCTTCAAATGATCCATGGACAGATACGGATATTTATACTTTTCCAACATTTTTTGTGCCATTTTTGTCTTTCCTGTATGGGTAGCACCTGTAATTAAAATAATCATATTTGATACAACTCCTTATAAGTAAACTCTACCACATACTCCTCGTTTGTTCTAGTATCTATGTTATCTTCTCTTTGCATAATACACACAGGTATGCATCTTGCCTCGATATTCTACCTCATCCCGCTTCTCAATTCTTTGCATTCCGCATTTTTCCATGACTCGAATGCTTGAAGGATTCTCTTCAAATGCTCCTGTCACAATAGTTTCAAACCCATCACAAAACATCTGCTCTATCAGTGCTTCTAACATCTCTGTACCATAGCCTTGATTATGATATGCTGGTAAAATCGCATAACCTAATTCAATCGAGTTCTCCTGTCGCTCCACTTCATTTGCAATACCAATCAACTCATCATTGAAAAAGATACCCACCTGATAAAAATCATTAGAATTAGATAAGTCTCTTAATCGAAAAAAAAGTTTTTCCGCTGCTTCCTCTGTCTCGAAATCTGGCACCATGTAAGTCTGCTTCACAACATCATCCATTAATAATGCGATGACATTATCTCTATCTTTATCTGTCATCGGTTTCAATTCTAATCGTTTCGTTTTTCTATACATCTTACATCACCCATACATCTCCATTTGGCATACGCCAAAGTTGTCCATCAAAACGCTCTATTTCTTTTCCAGTGTTCCAATCACGCACTACTACCATCTCTCGATACTCTGGGTCTTCCTGCCATTCACTGAAATACATCTTGTCTTCATCTTTGAAAAGAAATACCTCATGATTACTCATTTTAAACTGTTTTCGCTCTGGATAAATCACATCTAAACCATTCTTATTTCCATCTCTGACTAACAAAATAGGAGCTACACGAAGCATCAAATTGTAACAGTCTTCCACCTCATTCAATGATATTTCTTCCACCGTCTGTATCTCATACATAGTTGTATCAAACGCTACAATTTCTATCTTTTTTGCTGTAAAATCTACCACTAAAAAGTATAGCGCACCATCCCAATATATAGGCGCATCCACATACACATTCTCCTTGGTCACAAACGGATAATACACATTTCTGTCTGGATAATGAATCAGCGCACATGTCATCCCTTCGTACATCTGACCAGCCTTAACCATTTCCTCTGCTTCATACAAATCACAGAAACAATTCTTTGCAATTTTACAGTAATACCATTCATCTGTTCCTTCAATTCTTTCTGGACAAACATCCTGCAACCCTTCGATTTTTCTGAACTTCATCTTTCCCCCTATATGATCAAAACGATTTTACAACTTTCGCATCATCCAATGCTCATCCGCATATGTTCCATCTAGATATTTCATCGTACTTGGAAATGTTCCATAAATCTCAAATCCCATTTTCTTGTACAAATGAATGGCTCTTTCATTATTGGCCACTACTTCTAATTCTAACTGTTCATATCCCATTTCTGTTGCAAGTGCAATGATTTTTTCCATCATCGCAGTTCCGATACCAACACCTGTAAATCTCTGTTTCAGCGCAATTCCCATGCTTGCACGATGTTTCTGACGCAATAATGTTTTTCCCATTAATGAACAGTTTCCAACATATGCACCATCCAAAAATCCTATCAAAAACACATTGGTATCAGACTCATTATTGTTCTTGATAAACTCTTTTTCTTGTTCTATCGTCAATGTAATTTCTTCTGACTCTTTTAGCAAAAATCTTGTTTCACCGGAAACTTGTTTTAGTCCATCTAAGAGCATCTGTGCATCTTCTTCTGTTGCATTTCTAAGTAATAATTCTTTTCCATTTAAATCAATCATTGTGTTTTCAATTAACATGTGTTCTCCTCCTATCGAAACTTCTCCAATCGATACAACTGCTCCTCATCCACTACAGCAATTCCATTTTTAAAATCATATCCCATCTTACGATAGAATTCACATGCTGTAATTGAGGCTGGAATCTCCACTCGTTTTGCTCGCAAGAAAAATTCATCCTGTTCTAAAGTCTCGATAATTCTTCTTCCAACACCTTTGCCCTGATACTCTGGTAACACGAAAATGGTAAATAAACTACTTTCGTCTTCCTTGCCCCAATAAGAACCAATTGCACCACAACCAATAATCTTATTTTCATCACAAACTACATAAAAATGTGTCCAGCTAGCTCTCTCTAACACATGCTCTGGAGTATGCATATTCACCAACGCATCTATACTCTCTTTCGAATAATCTTTTGCATTCGTAATTTGTATTGTTTTTCGAATCAAGGTAGCTACTTCTTCCGCATCTTCTGTCTGAAATCTTCGTACTGTAAATTCGCTCATATCCTTATCTCCTACTTTACATTTACTAAAATTTTCTTTAATTTCCACTCTTTCGCAGGTAAAACTAATGCACACTCACCAAGCACTTCTTTTATCACGCGTAATTCCAATTCCTGTCTATGCTTAAAATGTGCCACCATATCATCAAAGCCTTCATATCCCTGTTTCTTTCCATAAGGCGAATCTTTCAAATAATTCATCATCAGTGGATACCACATTTCATTCCCCGCATTGTCACTACGTTCTTTTTTTACTACCTGTAAAATTTCTTCTATATTTTCACTATACAAGTAAAACAAACAGAAACTTTCCTTATCCATCACAGCAAATAGTTCACGATAAAATTCTATAATCTCTTCATCTGAACACTCATGAAACAATATCAAATCTTCCATGATATTCTGGAAAAAAGCACACTCAAACAAATATCCTGTATCTCTGAATTTCTCAAATCTTGTGAATACTATCTCTTTCCACTCTGCAAACGTTTTTCTACCATTATAAATTTCATACTGTTCCAAGTCTTTATGGAAATTAGGAATATCCGTGATTACTTTCGTATAAGCAACCACAAAATGCCCGTTTTCTTCCACGGTATACTTCGCTATCTCATCTTTAATTTCCACATATTTCTTTAATACTTCTTCATATTCTTCTTTTGACATCCATGTACACCATGCTAAATCGATTGGTGAATAATCACCCTCTCTGCAAACATGAAGTACAGGCATTTCACGATAAATACGATTTACCAAGGTAGATTTTCCCATACCTTGGATTCCTTCTACAAATATATTTTTCATATCTTTTCTATAAACCTTTTTAGATAAAAATCCGTTTCCTCTCGAGTTTTAAAAAGAATTATTTCTTTTTGACTTTTATATTTTTCTACTAGATCATATAATCCTGTTATTTTGTATTTATGAAAATCTAAAATCCATTGATGAAATTCTTCGTCAAACTCTGTTTCCACCCAAGGCATGTCCTCTCGCTTTTTTCCTATACGTTCCTCTACACCTTTCAAACATACTTCTAACGGAAAATCTAATAAAAATATTGTATCACATTTGTCCATACGTAACTCTAATGTACGATCATAATTACCATCAATAATCCATTTATCCTTTTGTAAGATTTCAACTAATTTCATATCAAATTCATCTCTTGAAATATTAGTTTTATCTGGCTTATGCCATATCATATCTAAATAATAAAGTGGTAAATTCGTTTTCTCTTGTAGTTTTCTCGCAAAAGTGCTTTTTCCTGCACCCGGACAACCAATCACTATTACTTTCTCCATACTCCTCTATCCATTCCTTTATTGCTCCCTCCGCCACGGAAGTGGCGGAGGGAATAAAATTACACCACCTGTGCCATATAAAGTTTATAATACACACCACGCAATTTCATCAATTCTGCAGGTGTACCAGATTCGATAATGCCACCATCACTTACCACGAAGATGCGGTCTGCATTCTGGATAGTCGATAAACGATGTGCGATAACGAAGCTTGTGCGGTCTTTTAAAAGTGCCGCAATCCCCTCCTGCACCATACGTTCGGTGTGCGTATCAATACTAGAAGTAGCCTCATCCAAAATCAAAATCTTAGGCATCGAAATCATTGTTCTTGCAAATGCAATAAGCTGACGCTGTCCAATCGAAAGTCCTGCACCACGTTCTGAAAGCTCAGTATCATATCCCTTTTCCATTTTCATAATAAAATCATGTGCATTCACAGCTTTTGCTGCTGCAATCATTTCTTCTTCCGTTGCATCCAATTTTCCATACATAATATTCTCGCGAATGGTTCCATGGAAAATAAAATTATCTTGTGTCATCACACCCATTTGTTTACGAAGACTGTGAAGTGACACATCCTTTAATTCATATCCATCAATCAAAATGCTGCCTTTTTGAATATCGTAAAAACGACTGATAAGGTTTACAATCGTTGTCTTTCCTGCTCCTGTTGGTCCTACTAATGCGATGGTTTCACCAGGTTTTACAGAAAAACTTACATCATCTAACACTTTTGTTTCCTGAGGTGTTCCCTCATCATAAGTGAACGATACATGTGAAAACTCTACCCCACCTTCGATATCTGGAAGTTCTATTGCATGACCTTCGTCTGCGATATCCGGTTCTGTATCTAAGATGTCAAAAATACGCTCTGCTGCAGAAACATTTGTAGTGAGTTGATTATAAAAATCACTCAAATTCATAATTGGATTCCAAAACATATTAATATACGTACCAAAGGAAACCAATGCTCCAACAGTAATCTCTGGAAAGCCCAAAAACTGTACGCCTACCAAATACATCGCTGCTACACCAATCCCCCAACACATATCAATACTAGGTCCAAATAAGTCTGCAACACGACATGCACGGATAAATCCATCCGCTGTTTCATCACTTAACTTGTCAAATGTATCCGTGGTTTCTTTTTCTGCTGTCAGACTTTTTACCACGGAAATCCCCGCAATATCTTCGTGCACAAAAGCATTCATATTTGAAGATTTCTTACGGTAATTATGCCACTCTTTGTAGCTAAAAATCTGAATGATAAAAATTGCGACAAACATCACTGGAATCGTACAAAGCGATGCCAATGCCAGTCGCCAGTTTTTTACCATCATAATTGCAACAACACCAATAACCGTAATAAAATCTGGTATCAGAATCGTTACTGCACTCGAAAGCACATCCTTCAGCGAATTCACATCACCGATGATGCGTGCCAAAATTTTTCCTGTTGGCCTACTGTCAAAAAACGTAAACGACAACTTCTGAATATGTATGTACAGCTCCTGTCTAACCGAAAGCAAAATCTTATTCGAGATTTTGGACATCTCATACATACGCACTTTTACTAAAATAATAAAAATAATATTTATCACCACTGCAAACAATCCTAGTTGAACCAAACCAGCTATATCTGCATTTGGCGTATCAATATAGTAATCAATGGCTGTTTCTATCAACAATGGGTTTACCAAACTAATAGCTACTGTCACCATCATACAAAACAGCACCCCTGCTACGCCAGCCTTATAATCTTTTAGATAAGAGAGCAAACGGATAATAACCTTCCATTTGCCTTGGCTTTTTACCTTCTCATCCTCACGAAAGGAATTAACTGCCATAATTACACCTTCTTTCCATACTGTACACAATATGTGTCATAATACAGTCCTTTCTTCTCAAGAAGTTCCTCATGCGTACCTCTTTCTGCAATACGTCCTTCCTCTAAATAAATGATTTCATCCGCATGACGTACCGCCGAAATTCGATGAGCTATGATAATCTTCGTTGTTCCTTTTAATTGCTCTAATTCTTTTTGAATCTCTCTTTCTGTTTCCATATCAAGTGCTGAAGTAGAATCATCCATAACAAGAATTGGACACTTCTTCGATACAGCACGCGCAATACTGATACGTTGTTTCTGTCCACCTGAGAGTCCTACACCACGCTCACCGATAATCGTTTCATAAGATGCATCCATCTCTTCAATAAACTCTTTTGCCTGTGCAAATGCTGCTGCACTACGAATATCATCCATCTTCATTGAATTTCGTTTTCCCATCTTGATATTTTCTTCAATGGTATCGGAAAACAAAAATACATCCTGCATTACCACTGCGCTGCTACCTCTCACCTGCGCAAAAGTCATTTCTTTTACATCGACTCCATCCAATAAAACACGACCAGAAGTTGGATCATAAAAACGCTCCATCAAATTTACAATCGTCGATTTTCCAGAACCTGTCGCTCCCATAATTCCCAAAGTTTTTCCTTGTCCTACATAGAAAGAAATATCCTTTAAAATCTCTTTTTCATTCATCGAAAAATCCACATGTTCAAAAGCAATCTCACCTTTTATTTCATCAAAAACAACTGGATGTTCTACTTCTGTCATATTTGTTACCTGTTTGCTGATTTTATCCAATTTCTTTTGAGACGCAAATGCACGAGAAATATCATTCGTCATCCAGCCTAACATCTGCATTGGCCAAGTACAGTTACGTGTATATTCTACATATGCAACCAAAGAACCAATATCCATTTCTCCTTTGATCACCAAAAAACCGCCTAATACAGTCGTCATAATTGGAAGCATAACGCCTACAAACTGAAAAATTGGATAATATCGTACCCAAACCTTTGATTGATTCATATTTAATTCATAATAACGTTTGTTATGTGACAAAAATTTGCTAATTTCAAATTCTTCTCTCGCAAATGCTTTTACCGTACGCACACCAGCTAAGTTTTCTTCTGCAACAGTCGTAAGCACTGCATTTTCCTCACTAATCTCGTCATATACTTTATCCAATTTCTTCTCCATAATCAGCGCAACTGCTGCACAAAAAATCATAAAGAAAAGTGGAACAATCGTTAATTTCCAACTCAAGTTGAACATACAGTATAATACACTAATAACATGTACAACGACTTCAACTGCAAGCATCCCAACAAAACCAAGCACCATTCGTACCTGATCCACATCATCTCTAATACGAGCCATCAGTTCACCAATATTGGCACCCTGAAAATAATCTGCAGACAATCCCTGCACATGACGAAACAAATCTTTTCGCATCTCCGTTCCAATCTTTGCACCAATCTTATCCGCTGTAAATTCTTTACAATATCCAAATACACTACGACCAATTCCGATACATACAATCGCTAACAGCAACATAGGTAATCGCCTCAAATCGTCTGTAGCAAATACATCATTTACAATAATTTTTGTAATTTGTGGATATAACATATCTAATCCTATTGCAATAAACAAACAGGTCAGCGAAAAAAGATACGCTTTCCAATGTCCTAGCATATAGGTATGCATTTTTTTCATAATCTCCTCCTAAATTTAAGTCCTTCATGTTGTCATTTCGTAGTTTCATTTCGGCGTCTCGTGGATGATTTCATTTAAACCAAAACTGACACAGGATGTTTTGGTCAAATAAAAAAGCTCGAATAAATTTTCATTTACCCGAGCAGCTTCTGCATCAAAAAATATGCCAAAAACATATTCCCACCTGATTCAATTTTCAAAAACTTCAAATACTAAAGTCAACCTTTATGAAAAGTCCGCTATTCTTTTCATAAAAATCATTTAAAAATCAAATCAAATTAGCGAAGACACCGAGGTAATTTCATGATTTTTCATATTCTGTTTCATGACATTATTCATTGTAGTTTTAATCATTATTTTTACCTCGCTTTCTTTTATATTTGATTTTCTACTCTTTTAGTAAAGCACTCTTGCCATTAATTGTCAACCTTGCTTTCACATATTTTTTTCTGATTTGCACAAATTAAACCTTGTAAGGAGGTGAACAATATGAGTAATTCAAACAACAACTCTAGTTCAAAAAAATCTGAAGCGATGAATCGTTTCAAACAGGAATGTGCCAACGAAGTAGGTGTAAACCTTAAAAGTGGTTATAATGGTGACTTAACATCAAGAGAAGCCGGTTCTATCGGCGGTGAAATGGTGAAAAAGATGATTAAGCGCCAGGAAGAGCAGATGCAGTAATAAGTTAGATTTATATTAATCTGTTCTCAAATTTACGAAATGAGCCTTACTATATATCAATTTACACACGCTTGCGCTCGGTAAAAAAACGTAACGGTACTAACCTCGTGAGCAATTGTCATTACTCACTCGCTAAGTGCTGACGTTTTTTAACGGTGTTCATTCGATATATAGTAAGGCTCATTTCTTACATATTGAAACAAAAATATTAATCCAATTGATTACATGCTGATAATAGCACTAAAGTTGAACAAGACTTGGCTAAACTTCATCCTAATCCAAGATTGATAATATCTCCTGCAAATTCTGAATTTCATAGTCAAGTTTTACACAATTCGTATTCTTCAATCCCTTCGGATTATACCAGCAAGAAAGAATACCTGCGTTGTTTCCGCCTTTCATGTCACTAGTAAGAGAATCACCAATGATGATAACTTCATCCCTTTCATACGATCCAATCACGTCCCACACATGCTCAAAAAACTTCACATCTGGTTTTTCCACACCAATATCTTCAGAAATAAAAACATCATCAAATAAATCAATTAATCCAGATTTATTCAGTTTTTTATCTTGTGCAACTTTCGTTCCATTGGTGACAGCATACTGTTTCACTCGACCTTTTAATCCTTTTACTAATTCATATCCATCATCACAGAAACAAATGGTATCCCCAAGACGAAGCTGATACTCTTTATTAAAATTTTCTGCACAATCCGTTTCAATACCTTCTGTCTCAAAAAATTCTAGAAAACGTCCTACCAAAACCTCTGGTTTCGTGATTTCCTTACGTTCTAATCGTTCCCAATAACCTTTATTGATTACAGAATATCTGGCAATCATTTCATCCGTACATTCTCCCAATTCAAAAATTTCAAAACATGTTCGGATGGCTTGTTTCTCCGCTTTTTCAAAATCCAATAACGTACCATCGATATCCCACAAAATGACTTTTATCATATCCGTCTCCCAAATTAGCTATAAATAATACCTTCACCCAATTTATTCGCGGTCTCTTTATCCAACAAATATTCCACAATAGAAAGGGCAAATGGAATGGCTGTTCCCATACCACGACTTGTAATGAGATTTCCATCTACTGCAACTACATCTAACACTACATCTGCTCCAATAAGTTTTTCTTCAAAACCAGGATAAGAAGTTGCTTTTTTGCCTTTCAAAAGACCTGCTTCTCCCAACACACTTGGAGCTGCACAAATGGCAGAAACCAATTTGCCTTTGATATTAAAATCCACAATGGTCTGCAATACATATTTATTTGCACCAAGATTTAATGTCCCAGGCATACCACCTGGAAGCACGATACCATCTAGCATATCAAAATCCATAAATTCTGCTGGAATATCTGTCTCAAAATTAATTCCATGGGCTCCTTTTACCACCTTTTCACCTGTTATGGAAATCATTGCCACTTCAATACCTGCACGTCTGCATATATCCACTACGGTAAGAGCTTCAATTTCCTCACAGCCATCTGCCATAAATACACCTAATTTTTTCATCTTTCTCTTGTCTCCTACTAATAAAATCTCAACATCACTTTTGATCCTAATCATCTTTGACTTAAGTTGCTGTTATGATACTCCTTCGAATTTGTCACATCATCACCGAACCACTCAGGTGCCACAAAACGCTCTGCATCATCCACAGAAGCAAACTCTACCTCCACCAAACGAAGTGGCGCTAACACACCTTGAAAAATGTCCAGTTCTGCAACATGCCCATCTGCAAGTGGAATCAAATAACGAATCTTATCAATCAAAATTCCATCGATTTTTGGAAGCATATGTTCAAACGCTTCTGCTGTCAAAGGAAATTCATGTTCTTCACGTACCATTTTTCCGCGGCCTTTATAGGTCAAATAATAATCATCGTTGCTACGACGAATACGTACCACAGGATTCGTGCACATATATCCCTGAGAAATATGCTTTTGCTCATAACTTTCTAAATTCCCTGGTAACTCTTTTACCAAAAACTTACGTTCAATCTCCATTTTTCCTCCCTATACAACAGAAGACTCCACTATCGGAGTCTCATGTTCTGTTCATATCTTTGTTTTGTCTGAATGGCACGTTTTAAATCATCATAGCGATGTGAAATCTCTCCGTCTGGAATCACCAAATCCATAACAACTGCCATATTATCAATCATAGTATTTGTCACATCTTCTCGCATAGTCAAAAGAATTTGATATCTTGCCTCTAAATCATCCTCATCGAAGAATGCCATCATCTTTTCTTCTGCTGTCATCTGTGAAAGTGGTTTTTCTGCAAGTTCACTTACCTCTGCAATTTTTTCAAAACGGTATTTCTGCTTTACTTCTGGATATTTCTCATGATCAACCTCACTAACAAACATATCCAATGGTCTTGCACAAACCATTCCATCACCATAAAGAGCTTGATAAATTACCAACTCTTCACCAGTTTCTGAATGATGTGCAATCGCAATAATCTTGTAATTTTTCTCCTTAAAATGTCTGTAAGTCTCTCCTACTACTGGCCTACGCTGCATTTCTATACCTCTGTTTCTTAAAATTTATAATATGAATAGCACTATTTATGCTACATCATTTTTCGAAAAATCAGGAACATCTGTTGGCACGGTAAAACGGCTAATCATGTCCATCGCTTCACCTATAAAATCTCTTTCAAAGCAAAGAGTTCCATCATAGCCTTTGATCATCAAGTCTTCAATATTACCCAACATATTTTCTGGAATCACATCCTCTGGATGATGATGTTCTGCTGACGAAACACGTTCCGAATGATTGTGCTGGCGTTCCATCGTTTCTAAAGTAACATCTACTTTATCTTCATCTGCATTTTTTACAGCACGGTTCAAGATAGAAGTAGTTCTAGCTTCCATTCTACCTGCACGTACCTGCTGCATTGCACTTCTATTTTGCTGCTGCAACGTAATCTGCTCATAAGCAGGAGTCGTGCGCACATTCTGCTTTGGCATCTGATATGTACCAGCTGGTTTGTCTTCTATCTCAAGAATTTCTTCTACTTCACGTAATTTTTCTGATGCACGTTTCTTTGCCTTTTCAATATTCTCTCTGGCAAGTTTCTTCCACTGCTCATTCTGATCCGAAGAACTTCTGCTGTATGTAGAAGTATATTGTCTACTCTGTGCCTGTCCAGCATTCATCTGACCAGCCACCTGATCCCACATATTCTGAGGACTCGTGTTTTTTTTAATTCTATTCTGCTCCTCTTGTAATTTTCCAAGCACCTTTTTAATAATTACGGCAATAATAATTATACTTATCAGATCCATAATTCTACCTCCATTACATTTTTTGCACGATCTGCTCCCAAAGCTGCTTCAATTACTTGTTTCATTGGATTGTAAAACTCATCCTGATATCGTTTTTTTACAAACTGAATCTTATCCATATGAGGCAACTCAAATAACTCTCTGTCCGTATGCTCCAAATAGAAGTATGCCATTTCTCGAAAATCCGGCCATTTCTTTTCTAAAGCTTCCTTTGTTATCGCCATTAAATTTTCTACTTCGCTCTGTAGAATCAAACGCTCTCGTTTTTCTTTCATATCCTTCCCACATAAAGAAAGAATTGTAGCAAGCATCAAATGAAATTCTTGATCTTCTTTTCCAATCAAAAATTCCTGGTTGAATGCATTTTGATGTTTCTTTAAGGATTTTGCATAATAGGATAATTTTTCTTTAAATACCCCATCTGGAGCATCTTTGACAGAAATTAATAACTGCTCCATCCCTTTTAAGCACTCCATCACTAATTCTAAATCAGATTTTGCCTTTATGTACTGACTCTCTATAACAGGGTACTGCTTTTTCACCTTGTCATAGTTCTTCTGCCACCCTTTTACAAATGACATATCCGCACCTGTAATCTTTAGTTCTTTTTTCAATCCCTTTAAACTATCGTCAAAAAACATTTCCGTTCTCCCAACCTATAGATGATTTTATTATATCATACTTTCAATGAAACATAAAGTTTTTCAAAACAGAGTTCTCAAATATTCTCGACAAAAAACGGGACTGCCAATCGCAGTCCCGCCTATCATATACAATATTAACCTCTATGTAATGTGAATCTCTTAACCAAGCTATCCAATTCTTCTGCTCTTGCAGCTAATTCTTCACTGATTGCAGAACATTCTTCGGATGCAGCTGCATTTGCCTGTGTTACACCAGAAATCTGTTCGATACCAGCTTCCACCTGGCTAAGTGCTTCTGCCTGTGCAGTAGATGTTTCACTATTTGCTTTTGAAACTTCAGCAAATGACTGAAGATCGTTAATAATCTTATCAAAACCTTTTGCTGTATGTTCGGTAACTTCATTACCTTTGTCAATCTCTTCGATAGTCTTACCAATCAAAGTCTTTGTATCTACTACAGCCTGTGCACTATCTGTTGCAAGTTTACCAATCTGATCTGCTACAACAGCAAATCCACGTCCAGCTTCACCAGCTCTAGCTGCTTCAATAGAAGCGTTGAGTGCTAAGAGGCTTGTCTGATCAGCAATTTCTTCGATAGTAGTGATAATCTTTTCGATTTCACCAGAAATCTCTTTAATCTGTGCCATTTCTTTCTGTAATTCTTGCATCTGTAATCGTTCTTCTTCCGCTTCACGTACAGAATTTAACATACTGTTGTATGCCTGTGTTGCAGCCTCCGCTGCATCCATTGCCATCTGTGTTACCGTATTAACCGTCGCTGTTAATTCTTCTACAGCACTTGCCTGTTCACCTGTACCTGTAGCCAAATCATTGGCTGCCTGTGAAATTTCTCCAGCACCTGTATCTACCTGCATAGAATCTGCCTGGATATTATTCAATGTATTATTAAACTCTTTTAAAATCTTTACAAAAGAAACCTTAATTGTAGAGAAATCTCCAAGGAAATCTGTAATCTTATTAAAGTCTTTTGTCAAATCACCATCTGCCATCTGTGCCAATGTTTCAGAAATTTCCTGTACATATGCATCCAATGTTGAAAGTGTAAATCTCATTGCATCTGCTAATACACCCAATTCATCAGTAGAAGTATATTCTACTGGTGCACTCAGATTACCCTTAGTCATTTCTTCTGCTACACCTACTAATTCATTAATTGGTGTAACTACTTTTTCAATTACCGCTTTGGCAACTCTAAGTGATGCAACAATTGCTGTAAGTGTTAAGAAGATAACAATTCCTAAAACAACAAAAAATACAGTCTGAGCGATACGTTCTGTTCTAGCAGCTTCATTACGATTAAACTCTAATAATGTATCAAAATGTGTTTGGAATTCCTGGAAATAAGTAAATCCTTCGCCAGTCATGATTTCATCACATTTTTCGATATTACCAGCCCTACTATATGCAAGTAATGTTTCACCTGTATGGTCTTTATAACTTTCCCAAGCTGTACATGCAGCCTCAAACAACTGTCTGTCTTCTTCTGTTTGTATCGTTGCTTCATACTGTGCAATCAAACTCTGAATCTCTGCATCTACTTCTACAATCGCCTCTTCGTAAGCTGTATGATGCTCTTCATCTGTAGAACATACATGTCCATACTGTTTCAAACGATATTCCGATGTATTATAATCCAAATCTGCCATAATATTATTTGCTTCCGTCCATGCGGAAAGGTCTTTTACCTGCCGATTCAGCATAAATGCACCAAGTCCCGCTGCGATGCCCATTACTGCCATCATCACAAGAGCAAACTTTACAACAAAATTCAGCTTTTCTTCTATTTTTTTCCCTTCAATCTGTTTCAATAATACGTTCATTCCATTCTCCTTTGTACACAATTTATTCAACTGCAATCTTTTAAAATTATACCTTAGTACTATATCCTAGGTCAACCTATCTCTCCTAGTTTGTACAAAAAATACGCTCGGACTTCTCCGAGCGTACTCATCATAATTTAATTACTATTTATTCACCAACATTTTTATTGGTAAGTGTTGTCCAAAGAAGTTTTGCTTTACATACTTTTTCCATACGGATATCGCCTTCACCAAGACGAATCACTTCTTTCTGCCCCGCCTTTGCAGCTTTCCATTCAACAAGCCCCTCACCATTTGGATTGCCTGTTTTCACGAAATTACAAAGGTAGCTGGACATCGCATCTGATAATGTATAGTCCTTTTCTTCAAATGGTCTCCAGCCATTCTTTAAAGTACCGAACCAGTACCACAAATCGCTGGAATGCCATGCACCATTTTTATCTCCTGGAAGCTGTCTGTCAAAGAACCAGCAATATGCCTGTTTTTGTTTATCACAGAAATCCTTTGCCATTGGGAAAATGAAAAATGGCATCATATCCTGGCTGGTTGCACCAAGCATATATGGAATATCTTTTACATCACCATCATTCAATGCAGTAAGTGGACTCTTCACAAGTAATTCGCCATCTACACATGGACTAGCAACCATAGCATATTTTGGACTTTCTTTTTTGAGTTTCTGCCAAGCTTGGAAAATCTTTTCTGGCTCTACCTGTAAAAATTCATCCAAATCTTTACATCCTGCTTCTGTTACGACTCTTTCCCAGAACTCATATCTATCTTCGTGTGTCTGCGCACTATCCATAAGTTTATGTGCACCACCACCACTACTCATAACAGCTTTATTGAAAAGACCATATGTCTTTGGACTGATACAGTGCTGCATAGTACTCATAGCAGCAGCACTCTGTCCGATTACAGTTACATTTTCTGGGTCAGCACCAAATCCTTCAATATTGTGCTGTACCCATTGCATTGCCATCATCTGATCATAAAGTCCGTAGTTACCTGTATGTCCATCACGTTCTTTCAAACCTGGTAAACACATAAATCCCATAGGTCCAAGACGATAATTACAAGTAACAGCAATCACACCTTTAGATGCCCACACTGGTCCATCAAAATGCTTTTCATGTCCACAGCCACCAGTATATCCACCACCATGAATATAGAAAAGAACAGGAAGTTTGCTATCTGGTGTAGCACCTTCTGGAACCCATACATTTAAGAATAAACAATCTTCACTGTAAGTATAACTAGCTCCCTTACGGAATTCATAGTAATAAAATACTTTTTCAATTACAGTTTCTTCATCATAAAATGCACGTGGCTGATAACTACAGTTACCATATTCAGATGCATCATATACTCCATCCCATTTTGTTACTTCTACAGGATATTCCCATCTGCCTGCTGTTGCATAACGAATACCTTTGTATGCAGTAATTCCTGGCCACTGACACTCTGTCCCCTGAATTTGTCCACATGGAATTGTAATAATTTTCGACATATATATTCCCCCATTTAGAAGTATTTTGGCGGATTCCTAATGTAAAGAACCCGCCTTATCTTTTTTATTTATTCTAACATGATTTTTTTAAAAAAGCACTTATTTTTTACGATTATAAGCACTTGGCATCCAAGGATATTTTTCCTCATTTTCTAATCCATATGCTTCTAACTTCTGCATCTGTTCTACCACATGTGGCATATTCATACGTTCTACCATCTTGCAGATTGCGTCTTCACCGCTTGCAGCCATCTTATCACGTGTTTCGATGTCTGGAATATCTGGTGTAGGCATATGGTCTGAATTTTCGCCAAAGCAATAGCCAATCGCTGCACTCTGGTATCCAAGACCAAATAAATCATTAAACTGTGCACATGACTGTTGTTTCAATTCGCCAAATCCTGTTACCAATGGAACATCATCGATACGATTCATAATCTTATATGCCCCAACTGTGATGTCATGGAATACAGAAAAATCTTTAAATAAATCCTGATTTTTTCCCATCTGCATCATAGAGTCCATATATAAAATTGGCACACCTGTTTCATCATAGAAATCACGCACCATTGGACATACTGTCATATGAGCAGGTCCATGGAAGCTGATATATACCTGACGTTTGAAACCAAGTCTAAGCAAACTTCTTGCAATTGCTCCAAGATAATCAATACCATCACGGATTGAAACCTGAACAGTTCCTCTACCCGAACCTGTTGCACCAGCATAGAAATATGGAAGACCTGTTAATACAAGACCATCACAAGCTTCTGCCATTTTGAGTGCATATGCTTCACTAATTACTGTTTCACAATCTAACGGAAATCCCCCATGCATTTCCACAGTTCCTACTGGAACGATGATAATATCATTGCGTTTTAAATATTCCTGTACCTCTGAGTTTAACATCTTTGGTAAAATTCTTGTACGCATATCCATAGTTTTTCCTCCTATAACTTAATGAAAATTATTAGAACCATAAAAATAGGTGGCAGAGCATCCGCCCTACCACCTACTACAACTTACTTTTTAATTACTTCTTCAAATACTACTGTACTTTTTTAGAATCTTTGAAAGCTGCCATTTTTTCACGAGTTTCTGGAGTAATGTTCCATACAAACTTGAATGCAGCCCATGAACCAAGGATGAATACTGCTGGAATGAGTACACACATCATCTTAATACCCATAATTGTTCCAGGAGCCTGTGGCAATCCCTGATCTACTAAAGCAGCGTTGTATCCGATAACACCAAGCATGAATACTGCGAATGAGTTACCTACTGTCTGGCCTACACGACGTGAAAGGTTGAATGTACCATAGATAGAACCTTCTGTACGTTTACCTGTAACCATATCATTGTAGTCGATTGCTTCACCAACAAGCCCCCACTGCATGTAAATAGATACAGAAGCTGCACCCATACCAAGTGAGTTCATGATGATATGAACGTATGGATTTACATCCATGATCATATGTAAACCGAAAAGTACAAAGTAAATAACAGAACCACCTAATAAACAAACACGAATCATTTTTTCAAGGCCGAATTTCTTAGCGAGCATTGGTCCACCAACTAATGTAATAAGCATAAGTGGCATAGAAAGGATAGATCCTTTACTTGCTAATGTTAAATCGCCATATACTGCTGTGTACATGTAGTTTGATAATGTACTACCAACATACTGCATTGTACAGATACATAAACCATGGATACAAAGTGCAACGAATGGACGGTTTACTTTTACTACGTTTAAGATATCAGCGATTTTGATGTTGTCACTGTCGCCTGATGAGTTTTCTACATTGTTTCTTTCTTCTGTAAGTGCATAATGTCCTAACATCATAACTAAACCAATTACAGAACAAACAACTGCTGCGATAGCATAACCAGTAGGATTTGTCTGGCCAAATGAAGCAATGATCATTGGCATGATGATAACAGGAATCATGTTACCTACCATAGAACCAAAACCACGTGCTGATGATAATGATGCACGTTCTGCATCTGTATCAGCCATTGCTGCAAGCATAGATCCCATAGGAATGTTGAACATTGTGTAAGCACCTTCGTATAAAATCTTAAGTACGAAGAGCATTGCTACTAAAGCTACACCATCAAAGAACTGTGGCACAGACCAAAGTGCGATGAATCCAACAGTAACCATTGGTGCGGAACGAAGTAACCATGGACGGAATTTTCCTTTTGGATTCTGATGTTTTGCAAACGCCTTATCCAATAAAGCACCCATAAGTGGGTCATTGATGAAATCCCATGTGTTCCAAATAAGTAACAAAGTTGCTAAAAGTGTTGTATTAATACCTAATGCATCTGTACAGTACATAGTAAATGTACTACCCATTACAGCAAAACTCATACAGCCACCAGCATCGCCGAGGCCATAACCAAATTTGTGTCTAAAGGTTAAGCCTGATTTTGTTTTGTCTTTTGACATAATCATGTTCTCCTTTTCTCTTGTATTTTCATTTTTATCTTATGATATTCCTATCATACAACAAAAAACTTGCAAAATAAATTGCTTATATCTTAAAAAACATTGTAAATCTCTCAAACATAATTTATAATATGTTTATATTTACCAAATCTTAGGGGGTGTTTTTGTGAAATTAAACGAACTAAAATTATTATCTGAATTTGAAGAGAAAAATCCAAAAGAATTAAAAAAACTACTCCAGGAACAATCTATAGATTTATCCAGTATCTATCAGGAACTAGAAATGAACTCTCGCTATGTGGATACTCACATGGATATTAGTATGGGTGACATTCCCGTCAATCTTCACAGTCACAACTATTATGAAATTGTTTATGTTCTAAGTAATAGCGGCACACAGTATCTTGCTGGAACCAAACGTTACTCTTTACAGCGTGGAGATATTGTTATTATTCCTCCTGGTGTTGGTCATAAACCACTATTTCCAACAGAACTAGCAGAACCTTATCGTCGAATTGTACTTTGGGTCAGCACCGAATTTGTAGATTCTGTAAGCCACATTGTGCCTTCCTATACCCCTAGATTTTCACAAGAAATGTTTCTACTACGAACGACAGGTACTCCCTATGAATATATTGATGGTTATTTCCGAAAGGGTTTAAAAGAAGCGCAAGAAAAGAAGGAATGTTGGCAAGTTGCTTTATGTGGAAACACCATGCAGCTTCTCACTGCCTGCCTCCGAGCTTATGCCGAACCTGCAAATCATAACTTAAAAACCGAAAAACCAGAACTTTTAGATAACGTTGTTTCTTATATTGAATCCCACTTAGCAGAAAAAATTACTTTAGCCGATACTGCCCAGCGATTCTTCGTCAGCGAAAGTACCATTGGACAAACTTTCCAAAAGAAAATGCACGTAAGTTTTTACCATTATGTAACCCAACGCCGTCTTATTGCTGCCAAAAGTATGATACTAGAAGAAACAAACCTAGACCTTCTCAGTACCAAGGTTGGATTTAGCGACTACTCTACCTTCTTCCGTGCTTTCAAAAAAGAATTTGGTATTTCCCCAAGAGAATACCGAAATCTTATTGCCGAAGGGCAACAATCATTGATATAATAAATCCATTCTTAATAAAGACGAGGTATTTATATGCTAACTTATGATGAAGCATTAAACTTAAACTATTATAAAAAAACTACTTTTACTGGATGGATGAATCCACTCCGTTTTCTCATCAAAATGGAAAACACAGAAGATGGAGATTCCGTCTTTCATGCATGGGTATGGCCAGGACCATATATCTTTGACAAAACAGATGACTCTTTAAAAATAGAACATACTGCCCCATTTACCGAAGATGGCAAACGCCAAATTGTAGACTGGATTAATGAGCAATATGAGAATCATAAAGATATCTGGTCAAAAAAAATTCTATAATTTTGAAGAAAATTATAATTAAGACTTGACGATTGAGAAAAAAAGAGATAATATATCACTGTTGTAAAGCAAATGGGCTTATAGCTCAGCCGGTTAGAGCGCACGCCTGATAAGCGTGAGGTCGGTGGTTCGAGTCCACTTAAGCCCATTATTTATGAGGAGCATCTGAAGAGATGTTCCTTTTTTATTGTTTTTGAATAACAAGCCATGCTTAGCTCGTCGCCAAATCTCAAAAACAAAAATAAGCCAGCATTGCAAGTATACTTGCATGCTGGCTTTTGCTTCTTATCCCATGGATTGTTAGTAATTTAGATTGTTTTGAATCTGCTAACTTCACCCTGAAGACTCTGTGAGATATCAAGGTTTGTATCTGCTTCTGATTTAATTGTAATCAGTGCTTCTACTAATGCACCTGTACTCTGTGCTGCAGAAGTTACACCCTGTGCACTTTCATCTACAGCGATATTGATACCATCAATACCTTCTGCCATCTGTGCCATTGTACCACGAAGTCTATCAGCACTTGCATAGAAGTTCTGTAAGATTTCGTCCATATGGTCTGCATCTTCATGATATGTATTTGCCATATCTACAAACTTATCATAATCACCAAGAACGGTTCCATCAATAAATGCAATCATATCATTTGCATTCTTAGCCAAATCTTCTACTGCACCAGTAACCATACCACTGATTTCCTGGATATTGTTTGCTGTATCTTTGGAACGTTCTGCAAGATCACGAATTTCATCTGCTACTACAGCAAAACCTCTACCCGCTTCACCAGCACGAGCTGCTTCGATAGAAGCATTAAGAGCTAAGAGGTTTGTCTGATTTGAAATACTTAAAATGTCATTGGTAAGTGCATTAATCTGTTCTACACTACGGCTATTTTCAATTGCTACTTCTAAAAGCTCACGAATACCAGACATAAGCTGTGTGGTAGTAGACTTACTAGTTTCCGCTTCACTACGAACATTAATCGCACGTCCTTTAATACCACCAACATATTCTTTTCCTTCTTCTGCCATATCACTCATTTCATTTGCAGAATTCAATACATCCTGAGAACCTGTTGTAATTTCATCCAAAGTAGCTGCTACTTCTTCCATACTAGCAGAAAGCTCTTCCATTGTTGCAGAAATACTAGATGCACTTTCGTTAGAATCATTGATACCAGCTGTGATATTATTTACTAATTCATTCATATGAGTAGACTCATCACGAATCTTAACCATAATTCCCTGAAGCTGAGCAATAAATCCATTTACACCAGTAACAAGCTGACCTACTTCATCTTTGGTTTTAACTTCAATACGTTCTGTAAGGTCACCTTCGTTATTATCAATCTTTTCAATAATCTGTCCCAAATGTCCACTTGCATTCTTTGCTGGTTTTGCAACAGTTTTATTAATATAGAGAATCATAAGTGCAGCAGCACCAAGGAATACGAAGAACATAGTATCTGAAATTTTTGCATATCCATTTACGGTTTCCACTCTTGCCGCCATCATATTATCCGATGCTGTTTTTACAATTTCCATGAACGCAGTTTCTGCTACAGTCTGTGCTTCTATATTCTTTGTTGCACCATTATTTGCATTTGCTGATGCCTCTGGATCTCCAGCTAAATATAATTCCGCAACTGTAGCTGCTTGCTTCATTGATACCGCAGTTGCTTCTTCATATGCAATTAAAGCAGCTTCTACATCACTCTTATTTACACCATAAAGATCCGCATCCTCCAAACTCTCCACAATTGTATGCATTTCAGCAAAAATCGCCTCTGTAGCCGCAATTTGCTCTGGAATGCCTTTTGAAAGGCTTTCCTGAACTGCTGGCATTTCATAATGTACAATCATATTCGCATAGAACTTAACCGTCTCTGAATTTTTAACTAACTGTGTCTCAGCTCTCTCTAACTGTACCCACTTGGCATATAAACGATTCATTCCACCCAACGCCTGCTCCTGTGCAAACCCACTAGCAAACGATGTGATTAAATACATAATCGCCATAATAATCATCATTACCGTAATCTTAACACCAATTTTTTTCCCCATTATTCTCCTCCTTAGTTCATATGCATTCTGCACAATGCAATTTCATACTCCCAATATTTTTATACAAATTATATACAATTATTTTACTCTCACTCTTTTTCAAAGTCAATCTGCAATCACCCAAAGTAACATGTTTTCACAATTTTATTACATGAAACAAACAACAAAACAAAAAGAAGCCCTTATCGGACTTCTTTTACCAAATCTTTAGTGCGGGTGACAGGACTTGAACCTGCACGTCGGGGACACCAGAACCTAAATCTGGCGCGTCTGCCAATTCCGCCACACCCGCGTATTTTCTAGCTTACATAACAATTTATGCACCAACAGAAGTTATATTACCATCTTATGCACACAAAATCAAGACACTTTTCCTATATTTTGTAAAAGAAAATTTACAAATCTGTCAATTTCCTTTTTTCTCCATATCGTGTATAATAGGTGTATATGATTACAATTTAATAAGGAGAAGAAAAAAATGAAACTGAATTACAAGAGAACGATACTTATCGGTATGGCATTTATGTCTATCAGTGCATTCTGGCAGATGTACGACAACGTAGTACCACTTGTGTTAAGTAATTCCTTCCAGTTGGATGAAACACTTACCGGTGTAATTATGGCCGCTGATAATGTATTGGCACTATTTCTTTTACCAATTTTTGGTTCACTTTCTGATAAGGTAAATACCCCTATCGGTAAACGTATGCCATTTATCGTAATTGGTACAACCCTTGCTGTTATTTTGCTTATGATCCTTCCACATGCAGATAACACACGAAACTTACCATTATTCATTGGTGGTTTATTACTGACATTAATCTGTATGGGAACCTATCGTTCACCAGCTGTAGCGTTGATGCCTGACTTAACACCAAAGAATCTTCGTAGCCGTGCGAATGCGGTTATTAACTTAATGGGTGCTGTCGGTGGTGTTTACACTTTGATTATGATTAAAGTAATGGTTGGTAAAGACGAAACTCCAAACTACTATCCACTTGCCATTGCTGTAGCAGCATTCATGGTAATCTGTGTTGCTCTTCTTTTCTTTACAATCAAAGAAAATAAGCTTCACGCAGAATTAAAAGATGTACTTGAAGAAGTTACAGAAGATCCAAAAACAGAAGACAACTCCAAAAAAGGAGAAAAACTTCCAAAAGATGTTATGCGAAGCTTGGTATTCTTACTTGCATCTGTAGCATTCTGGTTCATCGCATACAATGCCGTTACTACTGCATTCTCACGTTATGCGATTAAAGTATGGGGATTAAAAGGTGGCGACTACGCAAACTGTCTTATGGTAGCTACTGTAGCTGCGATTATCAGTTACATCCCAATCGGTTCCATCGCTGCTAAACTCGGACGTAAGAAAACAATTTTAATCGGTATCACTTTATTAGGTGGATGTTTCTTCGCAGCAAGCTTATTTGATACATATAGCAATATTATGCCAATATTCTTCTGCATCATTGGTTTTGCATGGGCTGCTATCGGTGTAAACTCTTACCCAATGGTAGTAGAAATGGCATCCGCTGGTGATGTTGGTAAATACACTGGATTATACTATACATTCTCAATGACAGCGCAGGTTATTACACCTATCCTTTCTGGCTGGTTATTAGAAAACGTTGGTTACAGAACTTTATTCCCATATTCAGTAGCATTCTGTATCCTCGCATTTATTACTATGTCACAGGTTAAACATGGTGATTCAAAACCTGAAAAGAAAGCAAATGCATTGGACAACTTAGACGTTGATGACTAAAATTACTTAAATTAAACGAGGATTCCTATTATGGGCGTATTCATAACAATTATTATAGTACTCATAATCATTTATTTATTAATGATTACACCACGTATGCTAAACAGAGCAGACCGAACACCATTCTATAACAGACATTATGCACATAGAGGTCTTTTTGACAATGATTCTGATGCTCCTGAAAATTCCTTAGCAGCGTTTAAAAAGGCTGTTGATGCAGGATACGGCATTGAATTAGATGTGCAGTTAAGCAAAGATGATAAATTAGTCGTATTCCACGATGCTACCTTAAGCAGAATGTGTGGCATAGATGGAAATGTTTGGGACTATACATTAGAAGAACTTCAGCAAATGAAACTTTTGAACTCTGATGAAACTATCCCAACTTTTGAACAGTTTTTAGAAACTGTAGATGGTAAGGTTCCATTTATATTAGAATATAAATTGGATCGTGCACAGACAAGAGTATGCGAACTTGCAAATGAAGTTCTAAAAAACTATAAAGGTGTTTACTGTATCGAAAGTTTTCACCCATTCGCACTTATCTGGTACCGAAAAAACCGACCAGATGTATTAAGAGGTCAGTTATGTGAAGAATTCTTCCGTAATGAAAAATACAAAGGAAAACTGTTATACATGCTTCTTCCTTATTTATTAACAAACTTTTTAACGAAACCAGACTTCATTGCATATAACCACGAGCATGCACACAATATTTCTCGTCGTATTTGCAGAATGATGGGTGCACTTTCTGTTACTTATACAATAAAAAGTGTTGAAGAATATGAACGTGCAAAAGATAAATTTGATTTATTTATCTTTGATAGCTGTATCCTCTAATCTAATCACAAAACAAACCCCTTGCAGTTGCAAGGGGTTCTTTTTATGCTTTATTCAATTGATTTTAATGCTTCTACTGGATTAATCTTATCTAACGATTTATCTGTAATCGAATTTACGATAAAAGCAAATACCGTCGCAATAACTGCTGCATACAGATAACTAATTGGAGCCAAATAATCCGCAAAATAAATGGATGGCATTTTAAGGATAGACATCAACCAGATACCAAATCCTTTTCCAAGTGGCATACCTAATAAAATACCGATACTAGTTAAAATCAATGTCTCTTTATTTACATATGCATGCACTTCCCTGTCAAAAAATCCCAACACTTTAATCGTTGCCAATTCTCTCTCGCGCTCTGAGATATTCGTTGTAGACAATGTAAATAGTACGACAAAGGCAAGTGCCGCTGCTAACGTAATAACAATCGTTACTACTAAATTAATAATTCGGAACACAGAATCAAAATTAGATAAGAATCCCTCTATTGAAACCGCCGACAAAATACCATCCTGCAAAGCCAATTCCCTTGCATAGGACTCATGACTACCCACACCATCATTCAGCATGACATAGGCACCATTTGCCTCATAATCATCATATAAATCATTATATGTGTTCTCGGTCATATAAATAGCATTACCAAGATAATTCATAACAATTTCCGATATCTCTACTTCTGCATTTTCTAGATTCATATTCTGAATCGTGATGGTATCCCCCGTATCATAGCCTTGTACTTCCGCTACATTGATTGTACTAAGAACCATACCATCTTCCAAATTCACCTTCTCATAATCTCTATCCAAAAGCTGAATATACCCACGTAATGAAGAATCATTTGGCACAACGATAAGCTGCACACTCTCCTCTCTTCCATCCTCATTAATTACCTTTACATTGGTAATCATAGGATTTATGTAGGCGCGAACACGATTATCTGATAGATATTCCGTCAATTTTTCATTATCATCTGAAACTACCATTAAATCAAACTGATACGTCACTTCATACTGTAATGGCATTAACTGTGTTACTGTATCTTTAATTGTAAAACCTGCAAGCAAAATTGAAGTACATCCTGCAATACCAAACAATGTCATAAACAATCGCTTCTTATAGCGGAAAAGATTTCGAGCAGTTACCTTATTTAAGAATGACAAACGACTCCATACTGGCGTCACACGCTCTAACAACACTCTTGAACCATTCTTTGGTGCCTTCGGACGCATCAACATCGCTGGCATATGGGAAAGTTCGCTTTCACATGACACAATTGCTGCGCCCACGATACCAACAATAAATAAAAGAATACTTCCAATTCCGTACCACCAATTAAAATACAAATAATATTCCGGAAGCTGATACATAACCCCAAATACAGTAAATATAATTTCTGGCAAAGCAACAAACCCTAACAGATCTCCTAAAATTCCACCTATAATACATGCCAACAATGCGTATATCACATACTTACGTCGAATTTCCTTATCTGTAAAGCCTAATGCTTTATATGTACCAATTAGTCCTCTATCTTCTTCTACCATTCGAGAAATGGTCGTTAAACTAATCAGAATGGCCACGGTCATAAAGAGAATAGGAAATGCATTACCAATGGATTCTATACACTGTGCATCAGTTTTAATATTCGCATATCCATTTAAAGCTGTACGTGTAGAGATATACCATGATGTCATCTTCAAATCTGCAATTTCTTGACGGGCTTCTGCAATTTTCTCCAATGCTTCCTGACGCTTTTCTTCGTATTCATTTACACCTTCTTCATACTGCAGTTTTCCATCTTCTAGTGCCGCAGCACCTTCCTCTAATTCCTGACGGCCATCTGCTAACTCGGCATATGCATCTTCAATTTCATCCCAACCATTTTCCAGCTCTATCCAGCCATCTGCAACCTGCTGCTTTGCATCGTCAAATTCTGCTTGTGCCTTTTCTAACTCTACTCTGCCAGCTGCTATATCCGCCTTGTTTTTTTCAATCTCAGCACGTCCGTTAATGATTTCCTGTCTGCCATTGGCTATTTCCTGACGTGCATTTGCAATCTCAAGATAGGCATTCTGTTCCTGCTCATCCAGATTGGCAAGTGTATCATTATATGTAGTTAGCTGATTATTTAAATTCTCCAACTCCAGCCTGCGAAACTCCAAAGTCGTTTCCTTTTCTGTCAAAGAGGTTCGCTTTTCTAAAAGCTGAACAGCTTCTACTGCATCAATTGTTCCTTCCGCTTCTTTTTGCTCTAATACAGCAATTTCTTGTTTTAATGTAGCAACTTCTGTTTCTAGTTTTATAACTTCCGTTTCACATTCTCTAATTTCCAACTGTATTGATGAAACCTCTGTCGCTAAAAGTTTTCTTGTACTCTCAAACTGTTTTGGAATTTCTGCCTCTGTCTCATTTAATGTTTGTTCCGACTCGATTAAGGTTGTCTCGGCCTCAATTAATGCCTCTTCACCTTCCGTTACCAAAAGTTCACCAGCTTCTAGTTCCTCCCAAGCTGCATCCAGTTCTTCTTTTGCACCACTTAATTCGCGCTCTGCTTTTTCCAATTCGCGTTGGGCCTTTAATAATTCTCTTTCACCTTCTGCCAGCTCTTGTTCCCCTTTTGCCAGATCCTTTTTTCCATCCAGATACTCTGACCAGCCATCTTCTATTTCTACTTTCGCATCCAGAATGTCATGCTCAGCATCTGCTAACTTATCATTCATTTCAGCTTCGGCATCTTCTATCTTTTCCAATGCCTCCCCTGTAACTTCCTCATATCTGGCTTGCTCTCTGTCTGCCTTTATCTCTTCTTCTAAAATGGTTACAATCTCATCTACACGTGCTTCATATTCATCCGAATAACACTGCAGGGCATCTGTCCCTTCTAATGTCAAATAAATTCCCGTATAGATATCCGTATGCACCGCATCTGGAAGCACAAAGAATGTATAGTCTGTGCTGGAATTCGAACGAAAGGCAACTGCACCTTCCTGACTATTGATATCCGCTACATCAATTACCACACCAACAATGGTGTACTCTGTCACAAGGAAATTTGGTTCTTCTGTCTCCTCTTCCACCTCTACCTTATAATCATCTTCGTTAAAGGTTTCCGTCTCACTCTCCTCATATTCCTTTTCAAGCTCTAATTCAAACTTTGAACTTTCTTCTGAAGATTCTTCGTCGACCTCATCCTCTTCCTCGACTTCATTCTCATTATCAAAATCCTCTTCTAGGAGAATTTTATCACCAAGTTTTTTTCCTGATTCATTGATATACTTCTGCGTTACTAAAATTTCATCTGAACGAAAAGGCATTCCACCATCTAACAAATACGGAATATTAATATCTTTTTGACTCAATACATTTACAGCCGCTTGTTTTGTCTGTCCATCTACCTGTATATATACCGTTTCACTATAAGTACCTTCAATATCTTCAATTCCTTCAATTCGAGACAAGGCTTCCACATCCGCTTCCTTAAGTCCCATCGTAGAAACAACCATAATATCAAATAAATTCTGCTTATCGAAGAACTTATCTGCCGTAAAACGTAAATCATCACAGGCTGCCGTCAAACCAGACATCATACAGACACCCAATGCCGAAATCAAAGCCAATGCCAAAAATCGTTTCCAGCCTTTTGCAATTGTTTTTATGACATCCTTTGTATATGCCTTCATACTATTTTACTATAACCTCACTACCATTCAATATCTGCAATCGATACAGGATTTTCATTTACTGCCATCTCCACAACTTTTCCACTTTTAAAACGAATCAAACGATCCGCCATCGGTGCAATCGCAGAGTTATGTGTAATCAGCACCACCGTAATCCCTTCCTTTCGGCATGTATCCTGTAACAATTGTAAAATCTGTTTTCCAGTATTATAATCTAACGCACCCGTAGGCTCATCACACAAAAGCAACTTTGGATTTTTTGCTAAAGCTCTTGCAATTGAAACTCTCTGCTGCTCTCCACCAGAAAGTTGAGCAGGGAAATTATTCTTACGTTCTGCCAATCCAACTTTTTCCAAAGTTTCACCTGCATCTAAAGCATCTTTACAAACCTGTACTGCTAATTCTACATTCTCTAATGCTGTTAAATTCGGTACTAAATTATAAAACTGAAATACAAAACCAATATCTGTACGACGATATCCCACAAGCTGCTGCTTACTATATTTTGTTACATCATTTCCATCTACAACTACCTGTCCAGAAGATGCTGTATCCATTCCACCAAGAATGTTTAGGGCTGTTGTCTTTCCTGCCCCAGAAGTCCCTAAAACAACTGCTAACTCCCCTTTTTCTACAATAAAACTGGCCTCATCCAATGCCTTAATAACATTCTCACCTGTCGTATATTCCTTTGTAATACTGTTAAACTCAATATATGCCATTATCTCTCTCCTAAGTACTCAATTACACTATGTGCAGCCACATTGCCTTCTCCAACAGCCTTTGTATACTGATAAGGTTTTCCCGTACAATCTCCTGCCGCAAAAACGCCCTTCACATTTGTCTCCATCTGTCTATTTACACCAATATGGCCATCCACTACTTCAAGTTTTGAAAAAAGTGTTGTAGGTGCAATCGCGTTTCTCATAATAAAGATACCATCTACTGCTAATTCTGTTTCATCACCTAACACCATTGTATCTGCACGAAAGCCCCCTTTTATTTCCTTAATAGCTTTTTTAACAAACGTAATATTTTCTCTTTCAACTTCACATTCTTTATAAAACGGAAACAAATATACCTTCTCTGCTAAATCTGCTAAAAAATCAATTTCATGCTCAAATCGCTTTGATGTAGATACCACCGCAATTTTCTTTCCCTTATACAAAGCGCCATCACAGGTTGCACAATAACTAATGCCTCTTCCTATAAACTCCGCCTCACCCTGATACTGGTTTGCTAGAATTACTCCCATTGCCAAAATAATACTATCTGTCTCATAAAACTGATTCTCTGCCATTACATTATAGTAACCGCCCATATCATAAATTGTATTAACGATCTTATCTGTAATTTCCAATCCAAGTACTTCTTTATGTTTCAAAAACGCTTGCTGTAATTCTTTTCCATTCACTCCTGGAAGCCCTGGATAATTATTAACCAACTCTGCCTTTTCTACCTTTTCACTAAGTTTTTCATTTCCAAACCATAAGAAATTCTTCTCATATGTTTTCAAATTAATAGCCGCAGATAATCCTGCAGGACCACTACCGATAATAATACAATCATATCTCATATTTTAGCTCCAATCTAACTGCCTTTATGCGCAGTATCTCCTAATTTACTATTATAAAACACTCTCCTTTTTCCCTCAACAAAATTACGGAAAAAATAATATAAAAACTATTAAATTTTAGTAAAAAGGATTATAATCAAAGAAAACCTACAAAGGACAACCATTATGAAAACATCATTTAAAAAAGATGGTATGCGAATCCTTACCATCTGTTTTTCAGCTCTTTTAATGTCTGTAAATATCAAAACTTTTGTTCAAACTGGAAATATGATTCCTGGTGGGGCAACAGGTCTAACTATTTTAGTCCAACGTGCCTTCGAACAGTTTTTTCAACTTCACATTCCCTACACACTTTTAAACTTTTCCATTAATGCAATTCCTATTTATATCGGATTCCGTTACATTGGAAAAAAGTTTACCATGTATTCCTGCTTGATGATTTTCCTCACCAGTATTTTTACAGATTTGATTCCAAGTTATGTCGTTACTTATGACATTCTTCTAATTAGTATTTTTGGTGGTATCATAAACGGAGTTGCCATCAGCCAATGTTTAAAGGTAGATGCAACTACTGGTGGCACAGATTTTATTTCCATCTACCTGTCACAAAAAACTGGAACTGACTCCTTTAACATCGTGCTTCTTGTTAATATTGTAATCATCAGCCTTGGTGGCATTCTCTTTGGATGGGATAGTGCACTATACTCTATCATCTTCCAATACGTATCCACACAGGTTTTACACACGCTCTATCAACAATATCAGCAACAAACACTATTTATCGTAACCAACCAGCCTAACGAAGTATGCGAAGCTATTTCAAATGTATCCAATCATGGGGCTACCATCATGAAAGGAGAAGGTTCTTATCAAGGACACGAACGAAGCGTTGTATATTCGGTTGTTTCTACACATGAAAGCGGCCGCGTGATTTCTGCGATTAAAGAAGTCGATAAGTCAGCATTTATAAATACCATTAAAACAGAACAGATAAAAGGTCGGTTCTATCATAAGCCAAAGGATTAATACTCATTTTATTATAAGGAGAAACTATATTATGAAACTTTTCAAAAAAATTTTAAAAGGAATTGGTATCTTACTCTTAGTTATTATTGTAGGATGGCTCATTCTATTATTCTGGCATTTTCCACACTATATAAGCAACAAAGAATCCATCAGCATCGATAATTCTATTGCCTCAGACGAACTTCGTATTATGAACTACAATGTCCGCTACCTCGGACCATTTGATTTTGGCAAAAAAACATGGTTTTACCGTGCCGATTTAATTATCGACAGCATTGAAGAAGCACAACCTGGCATCATCGGTTTTCAGGAAGTTACCTGCTGGCAATACGACTACTTAGTAGAAACCCTGGCGGGCTTTGACTCGATCATTAGCTACCGCGACAATATGATTAACTCTGAAGGCTGTCCAATCTTCTATCGCACGGACCTCTATACCTTAATCGACAAAGGCTCTTTCTGGCTCTCAGAAACACCAGAAATCATGAGCAAAGACTGGGGAGCAGCCCACTATCGTATTTGTAGTTATGTGATTTTAAAGGATAAAATTACAGAAAAAGAATTTGTGGTGTTTAACACTCATTTAGATCATGTCAGCGACGAAGCCCGTATCAATGGCATTCAAGTCGTTTTAGATAAGATTAAAGAGTTTGACTCTCGCCCTGCTGTTCTAATGGGCGATTTAAATGCAGAGGAATATACAGAAACTTATAAGAGTGCTACAGAATCCTTCTTAGATGCAAAATATGAAACAGAAAATACCATGACTAGTTGCACCTATCAAAACTGGGGAAACAAGATGGATAGTGACTGTATTGATTATGTAATGGTCTCACCAGACGACTTTGAAGTTCAGTCCTATGAAGTAATACATGCTATTTATGATGGAATATTTACAAGCGACCATTTTCCATTGTTTGTAAGGTTGAAATTAAAATAGTGTTTGAATGAATAAAGACACGATGATTTATTGAAAAGAAAAAGAGTATCGCATATGCGATACTCTTTTTCTTTTCAATAAATCATCGTGTCTTTATTCATTCAAACACTATTTTAATTTCAACC
>JAZQZJ010000011.1:0-4651 GCA_045633955.1 Agathobacter sp.
AATGAGGTTTTCTTCTGTCATTTCTGTAGACACGTCCACTCTCCATGTGGAATAACCACCATGATGTTCTGCAAGACATTTTCCATTCCAATATACCTTTGCAGAAGAATTTGCACCCTGTATTTCCAAGAAATAATTTTCAGCTTCTGGTAAATCTATTTTTTCAATGCTTTTTGCATAGTAAGCGGTTCCACGATAATAGTCGCCGTTTCCATCCTGTCCATCAATGGCATTCCATGAATGAGGAAGGTTTACAAAATTCCATTTTGAAGAAATCTCATTTGGAATAGAATCCACTTCTTTACTAAATGCCCATTTGCGATTTATATTAATAAGATTACGCATATACTGCTCCTTTATGATTCTGCTGTCGCTTTTTTTGCCTCTTTAGCAGCACGCATCTTTTCGCGAATTTCTGGTGTAATATTCCAGATAAATTTAAATGCGACCCAAGAACCGATAACGAAGATACCTGGTAAAAGTACACATAAAATTTTGATACCTGTTAATGTACCTGCTGTCTGAACAGTAAGATCTGCATTATATCCAGTCCAACCAAGCATTAATACACCAAGAGAGTTACCAATAGTTGTACCTACACGACGAGACAAACTGAATGTTCCGTAGATAGAACCTTCAGTACGTTTGTTTGTAAGATATTCATTGTAATCAATGGCTTCACCAACAAGCCCCCACTGTTGCTGTGTAGAAACAGTACAGAATGAACTAGCAAGTGCAGACCAAACCAAATGCACCATAGGGCTTACATTAGTTGTAAGATGTAAAGCAAATAAAGCTATATATAAAACAAAACTAATTAACAATGCATGTCTAATAATAACTTCCAAATTCATCTTCTTTGCAAGCTTTGGAACAATTGCTAAGAATATGAAACTAAGTGGCATAGAAAGTAAAGATGCCAAACTCATCAGTGCAATGTTTCCTAAAACGTCAGAATACATATAGGTACCGATGGAAGTAGAAATCGCTTGCTGTGTAGTAATACAGATACTATGGAAACACAATGCAAGGAACGCACGGTTGTTCTTGAATACACCTAAGATATCTGTAATCTTAACACTATTCTCACCATCCTGTGCACTTACCTCTGTATTTCGTTCTTCTGTCCACATATAGTGAAGCAGACACAGAACAAATCCAACTACACCAAAAACAATAGCGCATACCTGATATGCAATAGCATTGGTATCACCAAAATATGCTAAAATAAGTGGCGCAGTGAATACTGGCACAAGGCTACTTACCGTAGACCCGAATCCACGTGCAGAAGACAACTGTGCACGTTCTTCATCATTGGTTGCCATAGCGGAAAGTAATGTTCCCATTGGGATATTAAACATCGTATAAGATCCTTCATATAAAATCTTGGATACGAATAAAACCACTAACATGGTCGTTCCTTCAAAAAATGTAGGAACCGTGAAGAAAATAAAACACGTAATCGCAATTAATGGTGTAGAACGTAATAACCAAGGACGGAATTTTCCTTTCGGATTCTTGTTTTTTTCAAACATCTTATCCATCAGCGCTCCCATTAATGGGTCATTTACAGCATCCCAAATATTCCAGATTAACAGGATAGCTGCCATCATAGTAGTATCAATTTTCAGTACATTTACGTAGTAACGAGTTGCATATAAACTAACAATTGCATTCGTCATACATGCACCAGCATCTCCGAAACCATAGCCCCAAATATGTTTTCTGGTCAGAGATGAAGTTGTGTTTTTCACTTTTGTGCTCATAAACATTTTCTCCTTTTCTATTTTTTATGTTTAGTAATCTTATTATATTTTCAATATACTATAGACTAAAGGACAAAATCGCTCATTTGTAACACGGTAAAATTCTCAAAAAATACATTCGAAATTTGTTAAAAACATATAAATCGCGGATATTTTGTGTTATAATAAGGCATCAGGGGGATAATGATTATGTATAAAGAATGTAAGTCCAACGAATCTGCAAAACGACAGGATTCCATCGCCACAGTTTTTTGTGAAATGCTTAAAACCTCTACTTATGATGATGTCACTATTACCGAATTGTGCAAAATGGCAAATATTCCTCGCAATACATTTTATCGTTACTTTGATGGAAAAGATTCCATTCTCCAATATCTCATTGAAAAATGTTTCACTGAATTATTAGAATTCATGATGCAGATGCATGAAAAGAAATATTCTTCTTTGATTGATTACTTTACAGAATGGCTTCGTCATTATCGAGAATATGATCATATTTGGAACCTCACATTCTCTGGGGAAAAACATGATATGTTGCTTTCCTTAATGATTCAGTATAATGTCAAAGTAAAAAACTCTTCTTTCAAACAAGATTTTAATAACCTGCAAACTAAGCAAATTATTTTTCTCTCCTATGGTCTGCAGGGTATTCTAGATGTCTGGAAACATTCAGGATATGAACAAGATGAAAAAGAAGTAGCCAAACAATTATATCAAATATTTATAACTCCAATGCTTTCTGTTCAACCGAATGGAAAGGATGTAAAAAAGTTTTTATCCGCTCAAAAAGAAGAAGTCTACTTTGTAGAACAAATATATAAAAATAAATAAGACCATATTTGATAAGTTATTACTTATTATTGATAGCTGCCTATGTTGTTAAGTATGGAAGATATGCATTGTAATAATTATTGTCGGTTCTTAAAACTGTGAACCATTCGAAATTGGAATTTTACGCTTTCTTTTGCTGATACTTGTCAAGCAATATCAACAAGCCTACAAAAGTAATCAGAGAACCTATTCCCATATCAGCCATATTTAACCCATTTACAATTTTGGTATTTGGTAAAATCATTGCAATAATAGGAATAAGCACCTTAGCAGCTAGTGGGTTAAAAAACACAGCCCATTTGGGGAATATAGTTTTCCCCTTAACTATCGGAATTGCCATTGCTATTGTCATTACACTATATACTGTCATAAACATAGCACTAAATGGCAACACTAGCCATAAAGTAAAATCAATAACATTTTTTGGTAATTCAGTAATTGTTGTTGAACATTCCATCTTACATATGTACATAAGAGCAATTCAAATCACATGAACAGTTGCACCACCAACTTCAAATTTCCTCTATCTTTTATTTCTTCATCATTTTTTCCAGTTTCTTTATTGCTTTAAAAAAATACTGTGGTTTCTCAAAATGAATATCGTGACCACTTCTGACAGTTACTTTTTTCGCATTCTCAAGAAGTTTCATTACCCTTTCTGCTGATTCGTCTGAATTAGCAGCCCACAAAACCCCATCTTTACCATATTTCGTTTTAGCTTTCAAATATACCACAGGACATTTTACCAATTTCAGTATTTCATCCTGCTTTACTCCCTCAAACCATTCCCCTGTATAAAAACTCTCGGAAAACAGATCATCAAACTTATCCATATAAACAAATCCTTGGAAGGATTTAGCCGGAACTTTATTCAGTTTCGGAATTTTTCCCGGAGTTTCTTTCAGTTTTCCCCTTGCTTCTTCTGCCAGATTATGTGTCCAATCTTTTCCAAAATAGTTCTGCCCCAAATAATTGTAAATATATCCATGCTCTAGATAATATACAATATACTCCGTTTCCTCGGTCTGTTTTAGAAATTCATGAGAAACAAGAAAACCATCTTTATATACAAAAGTATTTTCAAATTCACCCGGCTGGGCATTAAAAAACGGTGGATCTTCAAGAAGCACCCCATTTATAAACTCAGGAATTTTTCCCGCAACATATGCTGCCAGTATTCCACCTGAGGAATGTCCGCTTATAACACAGTTTCGTCCTATTCCGGACTCAATAAACTCCGCTATTGCATCACCAATAATATTGCAACGATATAATTTAGGATTTTTTTCACTATCCCCATGCCCAAAACAATCTACCAAATACAGTATGTACTTCTTGCTTAATTTTTTAAAAAGTTTTTCATAATCTTGTCCACACATTCCTTGACCATGTATAAGAACCAAAGGCAATTTGCCTATATCTTCGACAATCTTATAATGCAATTTATAACCTGTTTTTGTATAAAAATCATTATTACTTTCACTGTACATATTTTATACACCTCTCTTCCAAATTCAAGTTTCTAATGTCGGATTTGTATGACCATGGGCTGGAATACAAAAGAATGCTATCTTACTCATATTGTTCGCCTTCTTTCTTCACTTCGTTTATCATATTTAAAAAGTATGATTCCTTGATTAGTGCAATTCCTTGATTCTCATCCCCAAGAACAATAAATCGATCGCCACTCTGGACCTGAAAAATCTTCCTTGCCTTGTGAGGTATCACAATCTGTCCTTTATCTCCAACTGTCACTACACCAAATACATGCTTCCCCTTTGGTGGCACACTAAGTCCCATTTCATCTTTTGTATAATTCACTAAATCATCTAATGTTACATTATAAAGCTCTGCCAGCAACACACATTTTTCTATATCTGGCATGGTTTCCCCATTTTCCCATTTTGCAAGCGCTTGCCTACTAACAGCTACTCGCTCAGATACCTCTTCTTGCGTCAACTGATGTATTTTTCTTAAAGAATATAAGTTGTCACTAATCATCTTTTTCCCACCTTTGTTATGTTTAATTACATTATATCTATGAGCATCCTGTC
>JAZQZJ010000012.1:0-9641 GCA_045633955.1 Agathobacter sp.
TTTATAATCATTTATGGCAAGTAAATCTGCACATAAAACGATATATTCAGCTTGTAAAAACATAAGGAGGTAAACAATTATGTTAAACAGATTAAAAAACTATTTTAAAAAAGTAATGTACTTTTATGCTGGCTACTTCAAGGGCGGTTTTCGCATGTAGTTACAGCACAGACAAGAAACGTTTAAATGCGAGGACACCTTCCTCTGTGCGTTTAAACACACCTGCGCATTCAAGAACCTTTACAAATACATTTCCTATCTCTTTTTGGAGAATGAACTTAATATTTCCAGATGAAATATCATATTTCTCCTTCCATCCCTCAACCCAGTCAGCATGTTTGCTGACTTCTTCAATTAATCGAAGATTTTTCCCTTCAATAATTGCATGAGATAATATATCCATTTCTTTCTTTAATCTTGCTGGTAAAACAGCTAATCCCATAACTTCAATTAACCCAATGTTTTCTTTTTTAATATGATGATATCTTTCTTCTGGGTGATATACTCCCCATGGACTCTCTTCTGTTGTTATATTATTTCTTAACACCAAATCCATTTCATACAAATCATCTTTTTTACGCGCGATTGGTGTAATCGTATTATGAGGATTCCCCTCACTTTCTGCAAAAATAAATGCTTCTGCATCTGTATATCCACGCCATTTTTCCAAAATATAATTAGACGCTTTCGCAAGAATTTCTGTATCCTCACTCTGTAAGCGAATAACTGACATTGGCCATTTCACTACACCTGCGGTAACGCCCTCGTATCCCTTTAACTCAAACATAAAATCATAAGGTGCTTTTGCCATAGCAAATGTATAGGAACCACCCTGAAAATGATCATGACTTAAAATCGAACCTCCAACAATCGGTAAATCCGCATTCGAGCCAACTGTATAATGCGGAAATTGCTTTACAAAATCCAACAGCTTCACAAATACATTCTCATCTATTTTCATTGGAACATGTTCTGCATTAAAGACAATACAATGTTCGTTATAATACACATAAGGAGAGTACTGCAAATAATAGTCTTGACCAGCCAGCTGGATTGGAATAATTCGATGATTCTGACGTGCGGGATGTGAGATATGACCTGCATATCCCTCATTTTCTTGACAAAGCAAGCATTTTGGATATTCACTTTTCTGTTGTGTAGCAGCTTTTGCAATATCTTTTGGGTCCTTCTCTGGCTTTGATAAATTAATAGTAATATCAATTGGACCATACTTAGAACCTGTAATCCATTTTTCGTCTTTTGCCACACGTTCTGTACGAATATAGTTTGTATCCTTACTAAACTGATAATAAAAATCCGTCGCTTCTTTTGGACCATCTATATATTTTTTCCGAAAGATTTTACGAACTACCGAAGGTGCAGGAGTAAGCAATCCCATTATCCTTGTATCAAATAAATCTCTATTTGTAATCGTATCTTCTATAAATCCTTGTGCGATTGCATAGTCATTCATATCAGACAAAATCTTATCCAATAGTCTAGGTGTTACATCATACCAATGGAATTCCGTTTTTCCAAACAGCTCTAGTAATTGATTTACAACATAGTTTTTATCATCCACATGTACTAAGTTTTGTTTGCATCCATAATTAACCAATTCTGATATTAGTCTATCCATTTCATACACCTCACTTACACTACTTGAATACCACCATATTTTCTAATATTGAGAACACCACATGCGCCTTCACCAAAAATATGGTCCATACAATCCTGGTATGCTTTTACATCTTCATTCTTTACAAATGCCTGAATAGTACCTGCAAATCCACCACCGTGAACTCTGCATACACCGTTTCCAGCAAGTACTGCTTCACTAACCGTAAGAGCAAGTGATACATTCTGCTGATGTACATCTTTTACAGAATATACATTCTGTAAGTATTTATAAGAAGAATCTCCAGATGCTTTTACTGTTTCAAAGAAAGCTGCCAAATTGCCTTCTTTAAGTGCGTCTACTTCTTTTTCTACTCGTTTATTTTCTGCAAGGAAATGAAGCGCTCTTAATACGCATCTGTCGCTTGTCGCTTCACGTACCTTTGGCATATTTGCTAAAAGTTCTTCGAATGTAACATCTACTAATACTTCTTTACCAAAGTATCTCGCTACTCGTTTCATTTCTTCTGGAACCGCTGCATATTCATCTGTTAAATCTGCATGAGAACCTTTTGTATCTGTAATACATAAGCTATATCCATAAGAACCTAAGTCAAATGCTATTCTTTCTACAACTGGTTCCTTTGGATTGTTAAAATCTATGTGCACAAGGCTACCTGTTGAGCATGCCATCTGATCCATCAAGCCACATGGTTTTCCGAAGTATACATTTTCTGCATACTGTCCGATGATTGCGATGTCAGTAGAATGAATCTTCATTTCATTATAAAGACCAGAAAGGATAGTTCCTACCAAAGTCTCAAATGCTGCTGAAGAAGACATGCCAGAACCGATTAAAACATCACTTGTAACGTAGGCGTTAAATCCACCGATCTCATATCCGTGATTCTTAAAGCCAGCAACTACACCTTTAATTAAGGCTAATGTAGTTCCCATTTCTTCTTCCTTAATTTCAAGGTTTGTGATATCTACAACGATTTCCTCAGAATCACTTGAAATCAAATGAATTTCTTGAACATCACTAGCTTTTACAATAGCAATAGCATCTAAGTTAAGTGCACACGCAAGAACCTGTCCGTGCTGGTGGTCTGTATGATTACCACCAATTTCACTACGTCCCGGAGCACTAAAAATCTTAATATCACCATCTCTATAATGCTCTTTAAATTTCAAAATCGCATTGGTATACCTTTTCTTTTGATACTCTAATTGCTCAGTATCCACATATATATCTATAAAATCATTGTCTAAATCACCCTGACGAATTAATTCAAGAATTTTTTTTGTATTCATCTAAAACTCCTTATTTTAGCTAATGATAAAAGAATAGGTAATATCTTTTTCAGCACTGATGTGATATGCATCTTCTACATCACTACCCCAGCTATCAATTCCACCTACACCTCGTACGGCACCATAGATGCAAAGAACAGTTCTTCTTGCTGGTGGCAACTCTTCATGATGAGTTGCATTTTCAATTTCTGATGCCGTATAAGGGAGGCAAGAGAAGGAGAAGGTATTATCTAATTTTTCAAAAGTTAATTCCTGGTCAAATTTATCGTCTCTACTATTATCTAAGCTCTTGCGTCTATACACTTTAACACTATTGGTGTCCATGTGCATTCCACATTCCTGTGGCACTAAATATGGCGTAAGTGATAAATCATCTACTACAAAAACACCCTCAGATGCACCATTTTTGCGATCTGGATAGATCTCTCCTGATAAACCATCGTAAACATATCGCTCTGCCATTGTAGGCATAATAAATCTCATTCCAAAAACTGGAAGTTCAGGTAACCCTTCCGCACCAAAATAGTGTACATCGACTTTAATGCTTCCAGAACTTTTTACAGTATAAGTTACCTTCACTTCTGTTACAGGAGTAGTGATTGTTTCGTATACAAATATAACTTGTATTTCTTTTGCATACACATCACCACCATATCGATTATTATCTGGGGCACAAGGCTTTCCCTGAGATACCCCATCCATAATTACGTCAATATCTTTGCAACGAATAAACATATCCGCAGCCAACCAACTTCCACTTTTAAGATGAAAGCTACTACCTCTATCATTATCTGTTAATGCTCTCCAAAACGTTGGTTTTGGGCAACGATATAACCATTCATATCCATCTTTTACAAGAGATTCCAAACCGCCCTGTGCATATGAGAAAATATAGTCAAAGCCTTTTCCGTGAACACCTAATGTATAGTCGCCATATACTACTCTTAATGGTAAATTATTTGTATAATCCATAGTAATACCTCACTTCCTGCATCGCTGGTTTCTCTTTACGATCTGCAAATACCAATCCATTTGCAGAAAATTCATAGTCAGCTGGTCTGTCGTCGAAGTCTCCGCCATAACGAAGCACTTCTTTCCCGGTTACTTCATCTTTTACATAAAGAGCCTGATCGATAAAGTCCCAAATGAAATGTCCCTGATACATCTCATATTTATCAAACAATGCCATGTAACTTCCAAGTCCGCCCATAGAATTACCCATATCATGCATAAACTCACATAAAAGATATGGTTTCTTTGGATTGTTGCTCAAATACTCTTCCACTTCCCATGGTTTTGCGTACATACGGCTTTCCATATCAGAAATGGTATCTTCATATGCTCTGTTATAGTAAGAGCCTTCGTAATGAACTAATCTTCCTGGATCATTTTCTTTGAAGAATACGTTCATTGCTTCGATGTCATCACCCGCATATGATTCATTGCCCAAAGACCAGAATAATACAGATGTATGATTCTTAAATGTTTCAAAGTTTGTTCTTGCTCTGTCTACAACGGCTTCCTTCCACTGTGAAACCGAACCTGGTACGTTCCAAGATGGTTCAATTGCTCCGAGTTTCTGGAAAGATCCATGGCTTTCTAAGTTAGTTTCTGCCATCATATAGATACCATTCTTATCACACATATAGTACCAAGGAATCTGATCTGGATAATGACAGGTTCTAACTGCATTCATATTATTTCTTACAATACATTCCATGTCGGATTCCATTTCTTCCATTCCAATACATCTTCCGGTTTTAGGACTCCATTCATGTCGGTTAACTCCTACTAGTACAAGACGGTTTCCGTTTAAATACATGAGTTTATCAATAAGTTCAATTCTACGGAAACCTACTTCATATGGTACAATCTCAAGTAATCCGCCTTCTTCATCAAGAATCTCAACATTTACTGTATATAAATATGGAGTATGATTATCCCACAATGTTACTTCATCGACATTTGCTTCTACAGACACGATATATTCATCCCCATTTCTTACAAATGGCGCTTTCTTTTCTAATACAACTTGTTTTTCTTCGTCTTTTAAAATAACATTCGCAAAGAAACATCTATCCTCTATACTTGACGCCTTAATATCAACCACAATTCTTCCGCTTACATTATCTGTATTCAAAAAAGGCTTAATCCATAAATCTTCTACATGTACATCTGGTTTTGCTTTTAAAGACACGTTTCTAAAAATTCCAAAGAAACGGAAGAAATCCTGATCCTCTAAAAATGCAGCTGTACTCATTTTGTGCACTTCTACTGCAAGAATATTTCCTCTTTCTTTTATGTATGGAGTCAGGTCAAATTCAGACGGTGTAAAGCTATCCTCTGCATATCCAACAAACTCACCGTTGAGCCATACATACATTGCTTGTTCTACACCTTCGAAACAGATTGTAATACGTTTGCCTCTTAACTCTCTATCCAAGTCAAATTCTTTGATATATGAACCTACTGGATTATATTCTGCTTCACTGAACATGCCTTCGCCTGTTCCTGCACCAGCAATACTATACGCTGGTCTTCTATAATTTTTACCTTCCCATGGGTACATGGTATTAATATAACGAATCTTATCATAACCAGCTAATTCAATATGTCCTGGTACTGCAATCTCATCCCATTTCTTAGTATAAAACTGTGGCTTATAGAAATTAACTGGTCTTACTTTTGCATTCTTACTATAACAAAACTTCCATGTTCCATTTAAAGACTGTGTAAGATAATTGTTATTTTCTTCTAAATCTGTATAACTTGTATAATATTCATGGTCACTATGTGCTGGTAGCTGATTCACTCGAAACACTTCTGGATTATCCAGCCATTTAATATCTGAGTTCATTTTCCTCTCTCTTTCTATATAGCCCCTGAAGTTGAAAACTCCAGAGGCTATATCAATTCATTAATTATTTGCTTTTTCTCTTAATTTGTTATTTGCTTCTTCTACATTCATGAATGAAAGAATAATCGTAATGAGTAAATCAAGGATGAATGGAAGCCATAGGTACATGAAGTACATCATATCAATACAGCTCTGTGGCTGAATAGATGCATCACCATTTACAAATCCACTCAAAGAAAGCATCCAACCTGAAATCGCTGTACCGATTCCACCACCGATTTTTACACCTAATGATGTACATGAGTACATAGAACCATCAATTCTTTTTCCTTTTGTGAGGTATGTATATTCTGAACATGAAGCGATTACCGCATTCATATCACCCTGCCATGGTCCCTGACCTAATGCTGCAAGCGCTGTAAATGCAAGCATTAAAGGAACACTTCCCATATAACCAGCTACTGCTACACCAAGACGAGCTGCTGTTGCAAGCAAGTAGCTATATTTATTTAATTTGTACATACCTTTCCATTTTGCAACTAAGTTTGGTGTAAAGATAAGAGCAATAATAAGAGGGATATTTATTGCCCATGAGAACACACCAAATAAGTTCTTATTATGTAATACATATGTCATGAAGTAAATACCAACACTAAGCATTGCTCCGTACAACTGCTGAAGGATATAAACACCACAAATCATTACATAATATTTGTTTGTAAATAAATACTTTGCAGCTTCTACTAATTTAATATTATCACCGCTTGCACCTTCTTTACAGCCTTCAAGTAATTCTTCTTCTGGAAGTTCTTTTACTGAAAGTACTGAAATCGAGTTTGTGATGATACCAAGGATACAGTAAATAAGTGCAATGTTTCTCCAACCTACTGCACCACCACCAAGTGCATCTACCGCACCAACTGTGATACTCTGGATTAATAAACTTGTACTGAATGCAAAGATGAAACGCCATGAGCCCATCTGCACACGTTCACTACTGTTCTTTGTAATAAGTGATGTTAAAGCTGAGTATGCAATATTGTTTGCTGTGTAGAATACTGCATTAAGTAATGTATACGCAATGAGGAACCATGCATACTGTGCAAACTGTCCGATGTCTGTTGGAATTGCAAAGATTGCAAATAATGTAACTGCACATCCGAAGAATCCGTAGAACATCCAAGGTCTAGCTTTACCCATTTTGCTCTTTGTTCTATCAATCATTGTTCCGAAGAACACGTCTGTTACACCATCCAATAATTTAGATACCGCAATTAATGTACCTACAATACCTGGATCCAAACCAATTGTGTTAGTTAAATAAATCATTACGAATGATGTCAAGAATGCATATACAACATTCCCTGCAATATCACCCGATCCGTAGCCAACCATATTGTACCACTTCAAATACTTTTTCTCTGTCATACTTTTCTCCTTTTCTTGTCTGTTTTGGGGTTCCGTTTGTTTTTTGTTAAGTACATTGTATTAAAATTTTATAAAAATTTACATGGCATACATTGGACAAAACATGCACAAAATGATACAATTACTGCAAGAAATGGCTAATATCGGTATTTTAAGTATTATTTTATGCACTTTTTTGCACAAGGAGAATGTATTATGTATACAAACAATGCTTATTTAAACAATAATACATTAGATAGTTCTGTAAAAGATAAAACTAAACCACTTATTGTTACAAGTTGTGGTACTTATCATTTGTTCACTCGACCTGTACTTCCAACATGGCGTCCACGTGGTAGACTTGATTTTCAGCTACTCTATATTGCCTCTGGCAAAGCACATTTTCACATAAATGGAAGAGAAGAAATTGTAACAGCAGGACATATGGTACTTTATCGCCCAAAAGAACCTCAGAAATATGAATATTATGGCGAAGACCAAACTGAAGTATACTGGGTTCATTTTACTGGTGGAGATGTTTCTAACATTTTGCGTTCTTATGGATTAACAAAAGATAAAAAAATATTCTATTGTGGCTCTGGTTTGGAATACAAAAATCATTTCCGAGCAATGATTCAAGAACTGCAGATGTGCAAAGATGATTATCCAGAAATGTTAGAAATTCATCTAAGACAAATTTTTATTAAATTGCATCGCTATTTCAATACATTATCTAAAGTAGATAATAGTCAAATTGCAGAAGAAATTGATAACGCAACTATCTATTTCGCAGAACATTATAATAAAGAAATCTGTATTGAGGAATATGCTAAAAAGCATCATATGAGTACGAGTTGGTTTATTCGAAACTTTAAACAATATACTGGTTCAAGCCCAATGCAATACATATTAGCTATTCGAATTCATAATGCTGAAGTTCTTTTACAAAATGAACATTATAACATCACTGAAATTTCAAATATTGTAGGGTATGATAATCCACTATACTTCAGCAGAATCTTTAAAAAGATAAAAGGTCTCTCACCATCTGAATACAGAAAAAATATTCATCGGAAACAGGTTTAACTATAGAGGTAGATAAAACATGCTTTCAATAGATAATAAAAAAGAAATTTCTCGCATTCTAAAAAAGGTACGTGAATTGTCAAAGCCATCAACCTGCTTACTTTGTGGTTCTCCACAAAGTAGCTTCTGTAATTCTCACCTCGTACCTCAAATGGTCTTAAAAAGCATTGCTAAAAATGGAAAACTGCTTCAACCAAGTCTCTTGATGGGGATTGAAGATATAGACATCGAAAAAGGCGTAAACAATTCTGGCACATTTCATTTTATATGTAACAATTGTGACTCAAGACTTTTTCAAAGCTACGAAAACTCATCTAACCTACTTAATAAACCTTCTGATAAAATGCTTGCAGAAATTGCGCTAAAAAATATGGTTATGATGCTATCCAAGCGCAATGAGGAAGTTGTTTTATATGACTATATGCAAAAACGCAACAACCATTTGCTTAACAAAGAAATACTTGACGAAAACCACGCTCTTGATATTCGGGACTACACCGATGATCTTTTAATATACAAAGATATTTTATCTAATAACAAGAGTGATTGCTTCAACATTATGTACTGGAATATTCTTCCTTATGTTACACCAATTGCGGTACAAACACCTATCGCAATATATGATGATCTTGATGGTACTGTCATAAATGAAACATTTAACCCAAATCCTTCTATTAGGATTCAAAGTATTCATTTATGCATATTCCCTTTAGAGACTCAAACCGTTGTTCTGTTGTTCTTTCATAAGCGTGACCGGAATTATCGTTCGTTGTGGCGACAATTCAACTGTCTTAATAAAGAAGACCAACTTAAATACATTAATTTTCTTGTTTTTAAGTACACTGAGAACTATTTCTTTTCTCCAGAAATCAGAGAACTACTTGAATCGGATGAGAAGTTACAATTACTTAGTCAGGAAAATAATGGTGCACCAAACCTAGGATATATATCAGCTATGGAAATATTGACACCTTATGAATCTGTTACATATTCTGAAATACCGAACTTCTTGTCTCAAGAATTATCTCTTTAATATAAAGTTCATCACGGCACTCTTAACAGCAAAATGTTGATGAGTGCTTTTTCTTTGTTCACTATACCTTTTTATTTTCCCCCACTTCTCGACGACACTTTGACGACACCTACCCCATTTCCCAACCAATTTTCATCTGTTTCCAAGCAATAAAAAAAGGCTCCCGAGATTTCTCTCGGAAGCCTTGATTTAACTAGTTTCGTAGAACTATCGCCAAAAATTATTCAACGATAGTAGCAACTCTACCAGAACCTACAGTACGTCCACCTTCACGGATAGCGAATGTAAGACCCTGTTCCATAGCTACTGGATGGATAAGTTCGATAG
>JAZQZJ010000013.1:0-74934 GCA_045633955.1 Agathobacter sp.
CATGAGCACCTACAGCTACGATAACTGCATCTGCTGCATTCATGATTTCTTTTGTAGCTTCTGTATTTAAATGAATTTCTACATCCATTCCTGGTAAAATCTTTTCATAGTATTCTGTAGCACGAAGAATGTCTGCTTTACGAGGTGGTACTGCTGCGATGTTGATCTGTCCACCGATAGCTTCTTCTTTTTCGTATACATCTACATGATGTCCACGAAGAGCTGCTACTCTTGCTGCTTCAAGACCTGCAAGACCTGCTCCTACGATTACTACGTTTTTCTTTGTATCTGCTGGTTTGATAGAGATAGTTGCTTCGTCACCGTTTTCTGCGTTAACTACACATGAGATATAACGACGGCTAGAGATCGCATCTACACAACCTTTGTTACATGTGAGACATTCACGGATTGGTTCGTCTTTTTCAACTTTAACAGCGATGTCTGGATCACAGCAAAGTGAACGTCCGTAAGCGATGATATCCGCATCTCCATTTGCAAGGATTTCTTCACCGTTTGCAACTGTAAGTACACGACCTACTGTAGCTACTGGGATAGAAACTGCTTCTTTTACTTTGATACATGTTGGAAGTGTCCAGTTATCAGCCTGTGTTCCCATTGGAGGAATTGTATCAGCCATATTTCCTGTATGGTTTGCCTGAGCAACTTGAATCATATCTACACCAGCTGCTTCAAGTCTCTTAGCGAATTCAATACCTTCTGCTTCTACCAAACCACCTTTACCACGAAGGCTTCCGTCTTCATTTTCTGTAACGATTGGTAATTTGTATTCAATCATAAGACCAGGTGCAGCAGCTTTGATAGCTTCTACAACTTCTAATGCGTAACGGATACGGTTTTCGAATTCTCCGCCGTATTCATCTGTTCTGTGATTTAAGATTGTTGAGCAAAGAGAACCAAGTAAACGGTCACCGTGTACTTCGATTGCATCGATGCCTGCTTCTTTTGCAAGACGAGCTGAATTAGCAATCGCTGCTTTGATTCCGTTTAACTGATCAACAGTAGCTTCTGATACGAAGTGTTTCATATCATGGTGAAGTTTTGCATAAGCTTCTTTTGTTACTTTTTCAGCTTCTGCCATCTTTTCTCCGAATGCAGCCATATCGCCTGCTTCTTTGAGTTTCATAGCTTCCTGTCTAAGAGCACCAGCCATACCAATCATACGTCCTACGCCTGGTACATCGTATTCTGGATGGAAAATCTGTAATGCCACTTTTGCATCATATTTATGTAATGTATCTGCCAATGCTTTGAAAGCTGGAACCTGTGATTCATCAAAAAGCTTTGGAGTAGGTGAAGCTGTACGAACTGGAGCTACGTCACCGATTACGATGTAGCCAGCGCCACCTTTTGCAAGTCTTTCATAGAAAGCCAAGCTTCTCTGTCCAATAGAACCGTCACGTTCTTCGTATCCTGTTGTAAGTGGTGGGAACATAATACGGTTTTTGAAAGTAAGATTACCAACTTTAATTGGCTGTAATAATAAAGATTCTTTTCCCATAGGTTTATCCTCCTCTAGATAAAATTGTTTACGTTACCATTTGTTAAAATTTTATCATTCCACAAACTCAATGTCTACATTATATCAATTTATGATAGTTTCACATCAACTTTTGCGATACTATTGTGCTCATAATACATTTTATGGATGCAATCCTTTTTTGATGTATTTAAAACATCTGTCTTCATAAGCGCCATTGTTTTCTTCACTAAGGAAGTTTTGCGTGGCGCATGTTATATCAACTTTATAAATTTGCCCATTTAGAGGAACTCGAAAATATGACCGTGTTACATTCTCGCGTACATAATCCAGAATTGTCGAAGCGGTTGTAAGACGCAAAACTTAAGTCAGCAATAAGATTCTAGAAAATGCAAAGTTTCTCTAAAACGTTCTTAAAACACATGGTACTTATGAAGACAGATGTAGTTTAATAAATAAAAAGGATTGTACCCATAAAATGTATTATGAGCACAACCCTTATAAAAATTATCTCTGTCCTTTATCGTAAGGAATACCTTCTGCTTTCGGAGCCCTAGATTTCTTCGACGTAAATGCGAGGATAATCATAGTTGCTACATATGGAAGCATCTTATAAATTGCATTATCAATTCCAAGTCCTGCAAGGAATGGAATAAGTGGTACAGAATAAGCTACTGTACGAAGGAATGCAAAGAACAATGCTGCGAAGAAAATGCTTACTGGTTTCCACTGACCGAAAATCATAACGGCAAGAGCTAAGAAACCGAAACCTGCAACACCTGTATGTCCATTACTATTACCATCCATAACACTTACTGCATAGAAGAATCCGCCGATACCACCTAAGATACCAGAAAGGATTACGCCTGCATAACGCATTTTATATACATTGATACCTACAGAGTCTGCTGCCTGTGGATGTTCACCACAAGCACGAAGACGAAGACCGAATTTTGTCTTGTAAAGTACAATTGTCGTAACTACAAGAATCAACATACCAAGTATAACTGTTAAATATGTTTTCTGGAAGAATAATTCACCAATAAGTGGAATATCTCCGAGTACTGGAATCTTTTGAATGTAAAATGCTACATTTGTAGTTACACCATCAGACATGAATGTCATTTTACAAACCAAAAGCATAATCGCTGGAGCAAGCATGTTAAGCGCTGTACCAGAAATCGTTTGATCTGCTTTTAAATGGATAGCTGCTACACCTAAAAGAAGTGCATATACCACACCTGCTACTGCAGCTGCGAACATACCAATAAGTAAAATCACCTGTGGATCCATGCCTGAACCCTGAATAAAGTATACGAATAACGTACCAATAAAGGCACCAATTAACATAATACCTTCCAATGCGATATTGATTACACCGCTTCGTTCACTGAACATACCACCAAGGGCTACGAGAAGAAGCGGAATCATAACTGGAAGAGCATTCTGAACAATATAAATCAATACATCCATGGTCTACTCCTCCTTTCCTTCTGCTTCATCAACCACAATTGGTTCTTCTGCATTTACATTTGCTTTTGGTTGATTTTTATTAAATCCAGCAAATAATTTCTTTACTGCTCCACTCATAATCATAGAGAATGATGAGAAGTAAATAATAACTGAAATTACAATATCAATAATTTCTGGTTTAAATCCGTAAAGTGCGGATAATGTACCACCTCTCTGAATATAAGAAATAAATGCAGAAGAGAAAATGATACCCAATGGATTCGAGTTACCAAGCAAAGCAACCGCAATACCATTAAAACCATTTGCAGCAATTACATTGACTGGTTCGTAAGTAACACTACTTCCTATCATTGTAGTAGGAGCAAGAATTGCAAATGCTCCACCAAGACCAGCTAAAGCACCTGCAATAATCATAGTAACAATAATATTACGTTTACCATTCATACCAGCATAGTTACAAGCTTCTTTGTTAAAACCAGTCGCTTTTAATTCATAACCAAAAGTTGTGTTATTTAAAATAACGAAAAGTATAATCGCAATGAGAACTCCCATGATAATCGCAATACTTACGTTAGAACCAGGAATTCCAAGGGATGGAATTTTTGCACTCTCTGGTAAGTACATCGTACGTGCTCTTACACCGTCGTACATGATTACGTCATTTACAATCAACATATCTACCAGATACATACCAATGTAGTTAAACATAATCGATGTAATAACTTCGTTTACATTCAAAACAGCTTTGAAGAAACCAGGGAAAACACCCCATAGCATACCGCCAAGCATACCTGCAAATACACAGGCAATCCAATGTATTCCTGGAGGAAGCTGTACATGGAAACCTACATACATAGCACAAAACATACCCATGGTATACTGTCCTGAAGCTCCAATGTTGAATAAGCCCATCTTGAACGCAAAACCTACTGCAAGACCTGTCATAAGGATTGGAGTAGCATAATAAAATACGTCACCCATTTTGGAAAGACCACCAGTTAAGATACTGTTAAATCCTAAACCTGCATTTGCTGGACTGGCGATTAACATAACAATGTAGCCAAAAACAAGACCGATTACAATTGCCATCAAGGTCGCCATAAATGCAGAAAACCCTCTGCTATCTAATAAATTTTTCATAGAAAGCTTCTTATTCATTATTTACAGCACCACCTTTCCCGTCATCTCTCTTAGCACCAGCCATGTAAAGACCTAATTCTTGTACATTTGTCTTCTTTGGATCTAATTCACCAACGATTTCACCTTCGTACATAACCAAGATGCGGTCACTAACATTCATAACTTCGTCTAACTCTAAAGACACCAAAAGTACAGCCTTTCCAGCATCACGACGAGCAACCAACTGTTTGTGAATGTATTCAATCGCACCAACGTCAAGACCACGAGTTGGCTGAACAGCTACTAATAGTTCATGCTCTTTATCAATTTCACGAGCAATAATCGCTTTCTGCTGGTTACCACCAGACATACTTCTTGTAATTGTGATTGGACCTTGTCCACTACGAACGTCAAACTGTTTTAACAGACGTTCTGCATATTGACGCATGGTTTTCTTTTTGATAAAACCAAACTTCTGGAACTCTGGTTCAAAATAACGCTGGAGAATCATATTTTCTTCCAAAGAATAATCCAAAACAAGACCATGTTTATGTCTATCTTCTGGAATATGACTCATACCAGATGTAGAACGGGTACGAATCGATGCTTTGGTAATATCTTTTCCGCAAAGAGTAATTTTACCACCGCTAATCTTGTCCAAACCAGTAAGTGCAGATACGAACTCTGTCTGACCATTGCCATCAATACCTGCAATACATACGATTTCACCTGCTCTTACATCAAAAGAGACATTCTTTACAATATCTTTTTTACCAATTTTCGCTGGCACTGATACATTTTCTACGGAAAGTACCACATCACCAATCTTCTGTTCCTGTTTTTCAACAACAAAATTAACATCACGGCCAACCATCATCTTTGATAATTCTTCTTTATTGGTATCCTTGATATCTACCGTACCAATATATTTTCCTTTACGGATAACACTACAACGGTCAGCTACGGACATAATTTCATTTAATTTATGTGTGATGAAAAGAATGGATTTTCCTTCTTTGGCAAATCCTCTCATAATTTCCATTAACTCATCGATTTCCTGTGGAGTTAATACAGCTGTTGGTTCGTCGAAAATTAAAATTTCATTTTCACGATATAACATTTTTAAAATTTCTACACGCTGCTGCATACCAACCGAAATCTTTTCAATCAAAGCATCTGGATCAACTTTTAATCCGTACTTCTCACTTAAAGCAATCACTTTTTCTCTTGCTTCTTTTTCTTTTAAAAAACCTGCTGTATTTGGTTCTACACCAAGAATAATGTTCTCTAATACAGTAAAGATTTCTACTAATTTGAAGTGCTGATGCACCATACCGATACCCAATGCATTTGCATCATTTGGGTTATTGATTTTTACTACTTCACCATTCTTGCGAATTTCCCCTTTTTCAGGCTGATAAAGCCCGAACAAAACACTCATAAGTGTAGATTTGCCGGCACCATTTTCACCCAGCAAAGCATGGATTTCTCCTCGTCTCAAACGAAGTGTAATATTATCGTTTGCGATAATTCCAGGGAATTCCTTTGTAATGTTGAGCATCTCTATAACGTAATCGTTGTTCACCCCTGTACTCCTTTCCGACAATCTGCATTTCTTTAAAAAAGAGGGAAGGTCAGTAAAGCCTTCCCTCTTTGCTATAGGTTTATATCCTATAAATTATCTCTTTTCAACTACAACTTTTACTAAGCCAAGTTCTGTCTGTAACTGTTCAGCTGTAACTGCTGCTGCATCAGCAATATCGAATGTACGAATTGGATCTACTGTTCCATCAACCAATGCTGCATAAGCTGCATCATACTGTTCTTTTGTAAATGATGTGAAACGTTCATAGTCATCTGGAAGACCTACACCATTGTTAGCAGCTGTAAAGTATGTTGTTTTTCCAGCATATGTGCCGTCAAATGTTCCATCATAGATAGCTGTAAGTACAGCCTGTACAGATGCGCCAAGACCTTTTGTAGCAGATGTGATAACTGTTTCAGAGTCACCCTTCTGGTTAACGTCTACACCAATAGATTTGATGTTGCCTTCTGCTGCTGCTGCAAATACAGATTTACCAACAGAACCACCACAACCAAAGATTACTTCTGCACCAGACTGAATCATAGCTTTAGCTGTTGCTTTGTTTGCATCTGTTTCAGCGAAGTCACCTGTGTAGTGATAGAATACTTTTACAGAACCATCTTCTAATCCAAGTTCTGTAGCTGCTGCTTCAATACCCTGTAAGTAACCATAACCAAATGCTACTACTGCAGGAACAGCCATACCACCTTCGAAACCAAGTGTTCTCATACCATCCATAACTGCTGCATAACCAGCTAAGAAACCAGCTTCTTCTTCTGCATACATTACACAAGCTACGTTCGCTTTTGTTTCGTAAGTAGCATAGTCTGGTGTATGTGGTTCACCATCTAATAAGATGAACTTAACATCTGGGAACATTGTCTGAGCTGAGTATACAGCTGCTTCAAATAAGTATCCTGGACATACTACAACTTTAGCACCACCATCTACAGCAAGCTGGATAGCTGCTAAATATCCTTCGTCAGAAGCTTCTTCTGGTTTGTAGTACTGATGTGTAATGTTGTTTGCTTCTGCATAAGCAACTACACCTTCCCAAGCACCCTGGTTGAATGATTTGTCATCGATGTTACCTTTGTCTGTTACTAATGCGATTTCGTAACCTGCTGCTGCGCCACCGCCTGCGTTGCCACCTTCGTTGCCAGCGTCATTTCCGCCGCCACAGCCTACTAAACAAGTTGCAAGCATTGCAACTGCAAGTAATAATGAAAGTAATTTTTTCATTTCAATCTCCTCCTTAAGTAAAATGAATCTTTTTGTCTATTTATTTTATCACAAGTAGAAAGACTTTGTCTTCTACAACTTGCAAAAAATAACGCTTTTTTGTGTTTTTTCGATGTCTAATTAATATCCACCTTCAGAATCCTGATTTTTCACAATTTTTACAATACGGCTAGTACCAAGTCTAGAAGCTCCAAGTGTTACGAATTTTTCTGCATCATCCATAGACGAAATGCCACCAGCTGCTTTAATCTTTACATCTGGTCCAACATGTTTTGCAAAAAGCTCTACATCTGCAAAAGTAGCACCTGCTGTAGAGAATCCCGTAGAAGTTTTGATGAAATCTGCACCAGATTCTGTTACGATTTCACACATTTTAATCTTTTCTTCGTCTGTTAAAAGACATGTTTCAATGATTACTTTTAAGATATGATCACCACAAGCTTCTTTGATCGCTTTGATTTCATTTAATACATAATCATATTCTTTTGCTTTTAACATACCAACATTGATTACCATGTCGATTTCATCTGCACCATTTTCTAATGCGTCTTTTGTTTCAAATACCTTTGTCGCAGTTGTATAGTTACCATTTGGGAATCCGATAACTGTACAAACCTTGCATTTGTCACCCATGTATTCTTTTGCCTGTTTTACATAGCAAGTTGGAATACATACAGATGCTGTCTCATATTTCATACCATCATCACAGATAGCTTTGATTTCTTGGCATGTTGCTGTCTGAAGCAATAAAGTATGATCAACAATTGCCAATACATCTTTTTGTTCCATAATTAGTATTCTCCTTTATTTTCCTATTATTCTGCTGCTTCTAATGCGATTTTCATCATTGCAGTAAACGCATTCTGTCTTTCTTCTGCAGTTGTTTCCTGGTGTGTAACCAATGAATCTGAAATTGTCAAGATACAAGCAGCTTTTTTACCCAATACATTCGCATTGTGGAATAAAGCAAAACTTTCCATTTCTACACAGTTTGCCCCATGATTTTCTGGATAACGTGTAAAACTGCCACGATTTGCATCCTGATAAAATACGTCACTTGAGTGAATTCTGGTTTCCTTACATGGGATACCTAATTTTTCTGCAGCTGCTAAAATACGTTCGTTGGTTTCTTTTGATGGATACATCACATCATCTTCGCATCCATTCTGTGTCTTTGCATAGCTGGATTCACTATATGCACTTTCTGCCAAAACAACATCATACAAATCCAAATCCGCTGTATAAGAACCTGCAGAACCAACACGAATGATAGTTTCTACCCCATACTGCGTGAATAATTCGAATGAATAAATACCGATACTAGGCATACCCATACCACTTGCCATAACAGAAACTGGCTTTCCATTATAGGTTCCTGTATATCCCAATACATTTCGAACAGAGGTTACAAGCTGTGGATTTTCCAAGAAGTTTTCGGCAATAAATTTTGCTCGAAGTGGATCCCCTGGCATTAAAACTGTCTTTGCAAAAGCGCCATTTTCCGCGCCATTATGTGGTGTTGACATAAATTTTCCTCCTCCAAATTTTATCTTTCTACATTATACTACAAAAAAAGAGTTAAGAAAACTCGTTTCTTAACTCTTTTGTAACTTTATATATTATTTCTTGCCACAGCACAGTTTATATTTTTTACCACTGCCACATGGACATGGTGCATTTGGATAAATTTTTTCTGTTTTACGTTTCTTTGGCTCTGCTTTTGCTGAATCATCCTTGTTTGTACCAGTTACTTTTGCAACTTCTTCACGTTCCACTTTCTGTTCTACACGTACATGGAAAAGAAGTTTAACAGTATCTTCCTGAATGGCTGCTGTCATTTCATCAAACATGTCAAAACCAGCCATCTTGTATTCTACAAGTGGATTGTTCTGTGCATATGCCTGAAGGCCGATACCCTGACGAAGCTGATCCATATCATCAATGTGATCCATCCACTTACGGTCAATTACTTTAAGAAGAATCACACGTTCTAATTCACGGAACTGTTCTGGTTCTGGGAATTCTGTCTCTTTTGCTTCATAGAGACGAACCGCCTGTTCTTTTAAGTACTGTTTTAATTCTTTATCATTTTTAATAGAATCAATATCGTCTTTGCGAATCTTCTTTAATGGAATGATTGGTAAAATTAACTCATTTAATTCACGTAAATTCCAATCTTCTCTTTCGATTTCGCCAGAAATACAAGTATCTACTGCTTTTTCTACCTGATCCTGAATCATCTTGAAGATTACATCACGCATACTTTCGCCATTTAACACACGACGTCTTTCTGCATAGATGATTTCACGCTGTTCGTTATTTACCTGGTCATATTCTAAGACATTCTTACGAATGCCAAAGTTATTACTTTCAATCTTCTGCTGTGCTTTTTCAATGGCTGAAGTAAGCATTCCATGCTGAATTTCTTCATTTTCTGGAACACCCAATCTAGTAAAGACATCCATTAATTTGTCTGAACCAAAAAGTCTCATCAAATCATCTTCCAAAGAGATATAGAACTTGGATTCACCTGGATCACCCTGGCGTCCAGAACGACCACGGAGCTGATTATCAATACGTCTCGATTCATGACGTTCTGTACCAATGATTTTCAAACCACCTGCTGCTTTTGCTTCTTCATCTAACTTAATGTCTGTACCACGACCTGCCATATTAGTGGCAATCGTAACAGCACCTGCCAAACCTGCCTGTGCTACAATTTCAGCTTCCATTTCATGAAATTTCGCATTTAATACAGTATGAGGAATGCCTTCACGCTTTAATAATTTACTAATTAATTCTGATGTTTCAATGGTAATTGTACCTACGAGTACAGGCTGTTTCTTTGCATGTGCAGCCTTTACTTCCTGTACAACAGCCCAGAATTTTTCTTTCTGTGTCTTATAAACCGCATCTTCATGATCCACACGAGCCACTGGACGGTTGGTTGGAATCTCGATAACGTCCATGCCATAAATATCACGGAATTCTTTTTCTTCGGTAAGCGCTGTACCTGTCATACCAGCTTTCTTTTCAAATTTGTTAAAGAAGTTCTGGAAAGTAATTGTCGCAAGTGTCTTGCTTTCACGTTTTACTTTTACATGTTCTTTTGCTTCAATCGCCTGATGTAAACCATCCGAATAACGACGACCTGGCATAATACGACCTGTAAACTCATCTACAATAAGTACCTGATCTTCTTTTACTACATAATCCTGGTCTTTGTGCATCAAATTGTGGGCACGAAGCGCAAGGATGATATTATGCTGAATCTCTAAATTTTCTGGGTCTGCTAAATTTTCAATGTGGAAGAACTGTTCTACCTTTCCTACACCACGCTCGGTTAAATTTACGACTTTATCTTTTTCATTTACAACAAAGTCTCCTGTTTCTTCCTGCTCGATACCCATAAGAACATCCATCTTGGACATATCTTCTACGTCTTCTCCTCGCTGGAGCTGTCTTGCTAAGATATCGCAAGCCTCATATAACTTGGTAGATTTACCACTCTGACCAGAGATAATAAGTGGCGTTCTTGCTTCATCGATAAGAACAGAGTCTACTTCATCGACAATTGCATAGTGAAGATTACGAAGAACAAGCTGTTCTTTGTAAATTACCATGTTATCTCTTAAGTAGTCGAAACCAAGTTCATTATTTGTTACATAAGTAATATCACATTTGTAGGCTTCACGACGTTCGTCGTTGTTCATGCTGTTTAATACAACACCAACTTTAAGGCCTAAAAATTCGTGAATCTGTCCCATCCACTCTGCATCTCGCTTTGCAAGGTAATCGTTAACCGTAACGATATGTACCCCTTTGCCTTCTAATGCATTTAAGTATGCTGGAAGTGTGGAAACTAACGTTTTACCTTCACCTGTTCTCATCTCTGAGATACGTCCCTGATGCAATACGATACCACCAATCAGCTGTACACGGTAATGTTCCATACCAAGCACACGACGACCAGCTTCACGTACTACAGCATAAGCTTCTGGTAAAATATCATCTAAAGTCTCACCGTTTGCAAGTCTGTCCTTAAATTCCTTTGTCTTGGCCTTCAATTCTTCATCTGAAAGCGCCATCATGGAATCTCTCAAAGATTCGATCTTATCTACAATTGGATAAATTCTCTTTAATTCTCTTTCACTGTGAGTTCCAAAAATTTTATCTAAAATACCCATTTTCTAACTCCTTAATTCTTCAAATACATACATGTTTTTTCGCCTAATTAACCATTTTGGCAAATTACTCATGGTATTGTACCACTTTACCAATTTTTTCTCAATAAAAAGAGGTGAACCTTTTGTGAATTTTTTATTAACACTTGTTTTTTTCAATAAGGACTCCTGTAAATATCTATTTATTGCTTTCTTTCGTTATGTATCAACAAAATATCGTTTCATTTATATTACGAATTTTTCACGTTAGAAAAACGAATATTTTCTAAGAAATACGCTTGTGCTATTTGTGATTATTTATGTCTTTCAACTGTTCGAACAATCCACAAGCCTGTCCGTGAAATAAAGAAACACATACGAGGATTTTTGTAGTTTCACTTACTCGGGCAAATTTTACACAATGTCGTATGCATGCCCAACTGTTTGAGACGCCGGTTTTGCGTCGAGTTTTGGGCCTGCATACGTAATATCATTTGTAAAATTGCCCGATTAGTGAAACTAGAAAATATGAGAGTGTTTCTTGTTCACGGACAGGCTTGCGGATTGTTCGAACAGTTGAAAGACACAAAACTTATAGCACAAGCGTATTTCAAGAAAATTTAACGTTTTTCTAACAACTTCAATATTCGCAATATAAATGGAACGATATTTTTCTTCGTATTTTCAGAAAGAAAGCAATAAATAGATATTTACGGGAGTCACTATTGAAAAATCAAGTTTCTTCTATTATAATAGGAAAGTCGTTTGAAAGATTACACTAGAAAGGGAGAAAAGATATGTCTTACGTATATAAAACAAAAGGAACTTGTTCCTCAAAAATCGAAGTTGAATTAGATGGAAATATCGTTCGCAACGTAAAATTCACAGGTGGATGCCCAGGTAACTTACAGGCAATTCCAAAACTTGTAGAAGGCATGACTGTAGAAGAAGTAGAAAAAAGAATCGCTGGTGTTAAATGCGGTATGAAAAATACTTCTTGTGGTGACCAGCTTGCAAAAGCTTGCCGCGAAGCTTATGAAGCTGCCAATGCATAAAGTAATTTTATCAACATGAAAAATTACGGCTGTCGTAAATATACGACAGCCGTTTTTCATATCTCTAAATCAACAATATTCCATACCCCACACCACATTCCAAAAGAAAAATAAACAACCCACAAACCGCGAATATAAAAAATATGCATCATCTTATTCCTTACTTCATAGACTTTTTAAGAATTATGTTTAAGGAGTATCGTCTATGAGCAGTATCGCAGGCTTTTTTCAGCCAAATACAATTTATTCTAAAGAAAATGAGTTTTGTATCAAAACCATTCATGATATGTCACAATCTTTAATCCATCGTGGCCCGGATGAGCAGTCTTTTCTTTATTTTCCACAAGGCGCATTTAATCAAAATTTTTTATTGGCTGGCTATATCCCTGGCACTTTTCGCCATGAAATGCAGCCCATTACTTGTAACTACAAAGACAATTCTTACACTTTGCTCTTTGATGGTTTTATCAGTAACCCTGAGGAAATTGCCATGGATTTGGAAGTATATCGAATACATACAGAAAATATGTCTTTAGAAGAACTACTCTTGTTTTCTTTTTTACAACATGGTACCGATTTTATCAAAACCCTACGCGGTGCCTTTGCACTCGTCATTTTCGATCAAAATCATAAAACCCTGTATTTATTTCGAGATGCATTGGGTCTTCGTCCATTATTTTACTGTCATAGAGCAAATACACTTATTTTTGCTTCCGAAATCAAAGCTTTATTTCAATACCCTGGCATAGAACCCGTTTTAAAACAAGAGGGGCTTACGGAACTTTTGGCTCTTGGACCCGCCAGAAAACCTGGCAGTGCTATCTTCGATGGTATTTTTGAAGTAAAACCAGGTCACTTCCTTTCCTTTGGAAAAGATATTTTCTTAGAAGAATCCTTTCATCACTTTGAAATAAAAGAACACAAGGATAGTTATGAAGATACTATGGATCACATTCGCTATCTACTCAATCAATCCTTCGATTATTTAAAGACCTCCGTAATGCCTGCAAGTTGTCTGCTTTCCGGAGGCTTGGATTCTTCGATTGTCACTGCAAAGTTAGCCAAGACCACACCAACTGTTTTGGCAACTTATTCACTAGAATTTGATAATAGTCGCCAGTTTTTTAAAGCAAATGCCTTTCAACCATCTCTAGATGCTCCTTATGTAGAAGAAATGGTTACCCATCTTGGCACAAAACACACTGTGTACAACTGTAACAACAAAAATCAGTTGGATTATCTCAAAAAATCGGTTATCGCTCATGATTTACCTGCCATGGCTGATGTAGATTCTTCCTATATGTATTTCTGTGAAAAAATAGGAGCACAACATAAAATCATTTTTACAGGAGAATGTGCAGACGAGATTTTCTGCGGATACCCTTGGTATCATAGTGAAAACAAATTTATCACCACATTTCCTTGGACAAAAGATATTTCTCCGAGAAAACTTTTATTAAATGATGATATAATTTCACAACTATCCATTGAAGAATGTATACAAAATGCATATCAAGATACTAGTAAAGAAATTGGATTAGATGGCTCACTTACACCAAATGAATTCATCCATCACAAGAACTTTTACTTAACCGTACGCTATTTTATGCAGACGCTTATTAATCGAGGCGACCGCGCTGCTGCAATCAACAGCATGGATGCTCGTATGCCTTTTGCTCATCAGGAATTAACCGAATATCTCTTTCATGTTCCATTTACAATGCAAGCCAAAAATGGCGAACAAAAGCATCTGCTACGAGAATATGCCAAATCACTTCTTCCAGAAGAAATTCGTCTTCGTAAAAAAAGCCCTTATCCAAAAACTTATGATCCAGGTTATGAGGCAATAGTAAACAACGAATTACTAAACGAACTCCGCAAACCAGATTGTCCATTACATGCAATTATCGATAGAGAAAAAGCAGAAAGTTTTTGCCGCCAGGTAAAAGATCTTGGTCGTCCATGGTATGGACAGCTCATGGCCGGACCTCAGCTAGTTGCATATTATCTCCAAATACTCTATTGGATTGATATTTATAAAATTAAAATTATGATTTAATTACTGCCAACTCTTGTATATCAAAGAGACCCACAGGTTATTTCCTGCGGGTCCTCTTATTTTATTAAAATTGGTTGCAGCTGTTTTCCTTTCAATGCCATCTCTATGGTATCTGGCAACAGATCCAAATCCGCAATCATTGAATTTGGTTTTGATTTACAATTATCCTGCCCAAATGGAACAAAATAAATATGCTTCATATTCATTAATTGACCTATTGTTTTAAAATTCATTCCCAACGCATCATTGGTGGAAATTGCAACCACCAATGGTTTTCCATTTCGCATATGAGCCTTTGCCGCCATAAGCACCGGTGTATCTACAATTCCATTGCATAGTTTTGCCGCTGTATTGCCCGTACAAGGTGCAATTACCATAACATCCAAATAATTGTTTGGTCCAATTGGCTCAGCTTCCGTAATCGTTCGTATTCCTTCACATTCTGTAATTTCACAAATTCCGTTTACAAATTCTTTCGCACTGCCAAATCTTGTATCTGTATTTTGTGTTGCATAGGAAAATATTGGTGTAATCTTTGCTCCCATACCTTTTAATTTCTGAACCGCTTTCCTAGTTTGTGCAAAAGTACAAAAGGAACCGGTAATTCCATAACCTATATGATAATTTGAAAAATCCATGATTTGCCCTCACTTACCTCATTATTCAAGGGTGCATACTTGGATATGGCATTCTTCAAAAGTTTTGCACTACTGGTTGTTGTATAAAGACCAGGTAATCCCAATGCCAGTTTTGCAGTAATCCCGTATTTTTTTGCCGCTTCAAAATCACAACCACCTGGATTTGAAGCTATATCAATAATACATGCATTTGTTTGCATTCTACGAATGTAGTTTTCCGTAATCACCATAGCTGGTACTGTATTAATAACAGTTGTCACATCACTGATTATTTTTTCCACTTCTGGGAAACTAATCGGTTGAAATCCATCTCTGTGAATTTTATCACGAACTTCTACTCGTCTAGCCGCAACAGCAACGTCAGCTCCCATTTTTGAAAAAATCTTGGCTATTTTCTCTCCACAACAGCCATATCCTGTCACTAAAATCTTCTGTCCAAAAATAGAATACTCCCCCTGCTGCAACACTTCAGCCACAGTGGCTTCCGCTGTAATCCATCCATTTCCCTCTACAACCTCTGGCAACTTCATAAAATCCCAATATGGAATTTGATATTCACTCAAGAACAACTTCCACTCTGTTGTAAATGCTCCACCGAAAACCTTTATTTTTGCATAAGGATTTTCATATAATTTTATTAATTCCTCTTTTAATTTTTCCTTTATCTTAGGATTTCTATCTAATTTCGTCACTGGTATAGGTAATACATATACTTTTTCACAAACCTCTTTTTCCTGTGCATTTTCTTCCCAAGCATAACTTACTTTTTCTCCCTCTAACAGGCTAGCCAGCTTTTCTTGACGTTTATCCGCGGTAAGTATAACCGTATGCCTATCCATAAAAAAACGCTCCCTTCCATATAAAATATGAAAGAAAGCGTCTTGATGTGCTTATAATCTTGTTATTACAAATATATCATAAATTGCTTTGATTGCTTTTTCAAAGTCTTCATTCGCAACACCAATAATGATGTTAAGCTCAGAAGAACCCTGGTCAATCATACGAATATTGATGTCTGCATGTGCTAATGCGGAGAAAATTCTACCCGCAGTACCTCTCTGCGACTTCATACCACGACCTACTACCGCGATAAGCGCAAGATCTGCTTCTAATTCTGTAAAATCTGGATCAACAAGTCTTCGAAGCGAACTCATAACCTGCTGTTCTTTGCCTTCAAACTCTTCCTGATGTACAAATACAGTCATAGTATCAATACCAGAAGGCATATGTTCGATAGAAATACCGTGTTCTTCAAATGCCTGAAGAGCTTTACGACAGAAACCTACTTCTGAGTTCATCTGGTCTTTATCAATACTTACTGCTACGAAACCTTTTTTACCAGCAATACCAGTAATTGTATAATCCGCTTTCTGGCAAGTAGTGTCTACAATCAATGTACCAGGAGCTTCTGGATCATTTGTATTACGAATATTGATTGGGATACCTGCACGACGAACTGGGAATACTGCGTCTTCATGTAATACAGATGCACCCATGTAAGACAACTCGCGTAACTCTCGATAAGTAATAATCTTAATTGGTTCTGGATTATCAATAATTCTAGGATCTGCTACAAGACATCCAGATACATCTGTCCAGTTTTCATACATACTTGCTCTGCATCCCTTAGAAACAATAGAACCAGTAATGTCGGAACCACCTCTAGAGAATGTACGAATACTTCCATCTGGATTTGAACCATAAAAACCTGGAATAACCGCATTTTCCATCTTATCTAATCTCTTAGAAATTACTTTCTGTGTCTTCTCAGCATCAAAATGACCATCTTCATCAAAAAAGATTACTTCTGCTGCATCAATAAACTCATAATTTAAATAATTTGCCATGATAATACCGTTTAAATATTCACCACGAGATGCTGCATAATCAGCACCAGCCTTCGCTTTAAACTGTTCAGTAATCACTTTAAACTCTTCTTCTAAAGAAAGTTTTAACTTTAATCCATTGATAATCGAGTCGTAACGATCCTTAATCTTCATCATTGGCACTCTAAAATCTTCACCAGCTTCTGCCAATGCATAACATGCATAAAGCATATCAGTTACTTTTGTATCTTTAGAATTTCTTTTTCCCGGTGCACTAGGCACTACAAATCTACGAGATTTATCTGCACGAATGATATCTCCTAGTTTTGCAAACTGTTCTGCACTTGCAAGAGAACTTCCACCAAATTTTACTACTTTTACCATACCATCTACTCCTCAATATGATTTTCTCAAATAATATACGCGATATTATACTACCAAGACTTAGGATTCGTCAATTTTTTCCATCAAAAAACTTCTACTCTAAATTCATATAGAATCCATAAGTAGAAGTTATCATACGCCAATATTCTCTTAATTTATATTTATGCTAAACGTTTCCACTGTTTACTACATTTATAATAAGAATAGAACATACAATGTTCTGCCTGTTCACATCGAACTGGTGCATTCTCAATATTGCACTGACAATTTACAATCGCATCCGGCTTTCCCTCACATGCACCTTTTACCATAACATCATCTAATACTTCTCTTGACATATCCTTCTCCTTTGAGCAAATCAGTTTACAAGGTTTTGTTTCGAACCGAAATCGATTATACAATATATTGTACAAAATTGTCACTTGGCATTTCTCACAGAAAACCCCAAAAATCTTTGTACTATATGCCCACGAATACATTTTGCAAGTATAATTTATGCAAAAAAATAGGCGTTATTTGAATTTTTTACTTTCAAATAACGCCTATTAAGCTATTTCATTCATTTCCAATGGTTTGTACCTCACAATTCATGAATTCTATTTTTCTTTGAATACTATAAATGATTTTTTATGTATTCCTTTCTGAAGAATATTTTAAAATTCATCATGCACTCGAATTCCAAAAATACTCTTTTCTTTTTGAATCCTTTCTATATCCCAGACGATAAACCTAATCGCTTTTTTAAAATATCCTTTCATCCGTTTTATATTTCAAATGTTTCTTCCTAATCTCTCGATTATCTCTCATCCAACACCGATATTCCTATCGTTATTAAACGGTTATTCTCATTTGTTTTATGTTTCGATTAAAATTCCATTTCTTTCATCTACAATTAGAATTTCACCTGTTTACTGATATATTTAGAATTCTTTCTCGTCCTTCTCGAATCCTCCTTCAGGTCTTTCTACCAAAGAACTTTTTGTTTGTCTCCTTATTCTTTCACTTCTGTTTACCTAAATGACTTTTTAGGAATAACTTCGTATCTGATCAACTGTTCTTTCCGAAGCTCCATCCAATTTTTCTTTACTTTTATACTGCCACTGGTTTCTCGATTCAGTATGAGGAGTTTGCTAGGGTTGCTTCTTGCCAAAATTTAAGTTTTTGTTGGACCGTACCTTCCTTTCTTAGATTTCATTTAGAAGACTTTCTCGTCATCTTCTAAATGATACTTATTTTGAAAATCCTTTTTGCTAAGGATTTTTTGTTGAATGTTGTGTTGTTTTGTTGTATTTAATATATCACGACAACAAGCATATGTCAATAGATATTTTCAAAATATTTTAAATTATTTTATAATTTATTTGTCTTCTTGCATGAATTGCATATTGTTTTCAGACAATTCGTAATATATATACTTTTATATACATATTACGAATTGTATTATACTCTAAAAACTCTTTACTTTCTTTCTCGCTTTCGTCTTATGCTTTTGATTCGCAATACTTTTCATTCTAGCTTCTAATAGTACTTTTCTACCATTCTCGCTGCGGGTATACACCAAATCATATTTCCCCATGTATGGCTTTATACAATCATAAAAACGCTCTACATCTTCTTTTCTCTTGGCAAACACTTCTGGAACTGCATAGAAATCATATCGCCCCTTAAGTTTGCCGTTTTTTACCAATAGGTATCTTTGGTTTTCAATTGTGCCAAAGAACTCATTCACGCACTTTGTAAATAAAGCTTTATCACGTCCCGTTCCACCTGACAAATATATCTGCTGAGTAGCCCCCTCGGACTCTACAACCACTTTACTACTGCCACTCTCCATCAAATGTGATGATACTAACGCTTTGCGAATACCACTTCCAAAAGCATACAAACGCTTCTTCGCATCAAACAAGCGAATCACCATTGGCAACTTTGTCAATACGTAGCCACCTATTCCCACTAATATAATGGTAAGTAATCCCGTTGCTCCATCCTTTGCGGCAATGGTACTACGGAAAATAAGAACTACTATAAATAAGATCACTGCCAAAATAAGTGCAGTTAGATTTTCTGTAAACACTGTCGTTGGTACACTCGCCTGTGCGACTTCCGTTTCCTCCACAATATCCATCTTCTTATGAAGTGCAAGAGAACGATTCCAACGATCTTTTAGCAAAGCTCTTTCTCCGGAAAGTTCTAACATCTGGCGATTCATACGCTCTACATTTGCTTCATCAAAAGGTTCCTTTATAATAGAAAGACGACCGATTCCATTTTCAATAATGTCATCTTCATAATGAAGCCCTAAAAAATGCTCCATTCTGCGTTCTAATAGACTATAGTCATCACTAATTTCTCCATCCACCGCTTGCATAACTTCTTTCCATGGATTTAAACATACCAAATGCCAAATATTACTGCTCTTTTCTGGATTCTGTTTAAACACACGAATTGCACGACCTCTCATCTGATTACTAAGCATAAAAGAGCCGACGAAACTAGCTAAAATCAGCGAATTGATACAAGGTGAATCCCATCCTTCTCCCAACAAAGATTTTGTACCAATCAATACCTGCATATATCCCTGTGTAAATACATTCGTTACTGCACCCGTCAGAAAATGTGCATCACCTACTGCAGTTACTTTAACATAATCACTTTCTGACAAATTTCCCACTTTCGAAAATGTAATTTTACCACTCTGACCAACCACTTCTACCAACGCATCCTTTGCTTCTGCCGGAATAATCACAATTGTTCCACACAAAACACCTAATCGCAATGCAGTTTCTGCAGCAACATCTCTTCGAAGCTGTTCAAAAAACGGAATGACTCCCAATGACGTCACATCTTCTGTACTCCCAATCGTTTTTTCATATTCTTTACGAATATAATCCGTCAGCACCAAAAGACGCAAATCCTCCCCTGTACTCTCATACTCATGCTTTACAATCGCTTTGATACTTTCACATTTTCCCTTTGAAGTAGTTAATAACTTCTCCAAAGATGGTGTCGTTGTAAAAGAAATCTTTTTCTTTTCAATCAAACCTTCTGCCTTCAAATAAGAAATGAGCTCTTTTCTGTATGCATCCTCACAGGTAAAACTATCCGTATCAGTATACAAAAGTCCCTGCAACAATAGTTCCATCCAGGAAACTTCCATTTCAGGTAAACGTTTTGTTCCAAGTAAACGTTTTAAACGATCTGGAAACGGAATATTCTTCGCCTGTAAATAGATAAGAATTGCCGCAAAATAATTTGGATTTTCCAAAAGTTCATCATCACTAATAAGTCCGCAAAGACCTTTGTAACTTTGTACAACGCTGGCAAACACAGCATCTCCCATCAATGTATCATATGCTTCTTTGCTGCGATGTTTAAAGTTTGCTACTACCTCTTTTTCTTCTTTTGTCGGATAATTAAAGTACACAAAATCCTGATGCGGACAGAGACTTCCTTCTTTTACCAATTCTGGAATTGCAATTTCCTCATCAATTTCACCGCACATATTCATATATCGATTCCACATCGTCGCATTGGAATCATATGGAGGAGTTGCAGTCAGCGCAATTACTTTAAATCCGCCCATTTCTTTCTTAAATTCTTCCAATGCCTTCCACCATTCGCTACGAAGATGGTGACATTCATCCAGGCAAACCACTCCCATTTTATTTGCTTTCATGGTTTTCACAATATCAAAATCAGAATAGTCTACCTCTTCCACATCTTCTGTAGTGAGTTTTACCACATCATCAGAATCTTTATCCTCTTCTTTACCTGACTCATCCAAAGAACCTTTGTAACGATTCATCGCACTATGCAACGCCTGATATGTCGCAATGGTAATGGCACGCGGTTCTTTCAGGTCCTGTGAAATATAATCATCTGGATTCAATCCATCCAGTAAAAATCCCTCTACAATACGCTGCTTCCACTGTTCACGAATCGTAATAGATGGGGCCAAAACCAAGGCAGCCTCTTTCATTCGCGCAATCAACTCAATACCGAGCGTCGTTTTTCCTGATCCAGGAGCCGCCACAATATGCACTTTCCCATCCGCTACATATTCGGCCGTATTTTCCAATACACGCGCCTGATAATTTCTCCATGTATATTTAAATTTCATAATATTACTATAATCCATATCATTTTCCTCACAAAAACATTTTGCAATACCTATTTAAAAATTATAGCACACTCTTCACCAAAACCATACTTTTAATATAAAGGAATTGTGGTATAATTATTTTTATATTCAGAATTATTTCTTTATTTGAAACTTGGAGGATTTATATGTTTAACATAAAGAAAGAAAAAAAACACGGATTAAATATCATGATTATTGGATGTGGTAAAGTTGGTCGTACCATCGTAGAACAGCTTTGCCTAGAAGGTCATGACATTACAGTTATAGATAAAAACCCAGCAAAAGTTGAAGCTATGGCAAACATCCACGATGTTATGGGTGTATGCGGAAACGGTGCCAGCTTCAGTGTACAAAAAGAAGCAGGAATTCAGGAAGCCGATTTAGTTATCGCAGTAACCGGTTCTGACGAATTAAATCTTTTGTGTTGTACCGTTGCAAAACAAGTAACCGATTGTTCTGCCATTGCTCGTGTACGTACACCTGACTATAACGATGATATCAGCTATCTTCGCGAAAAATTAGGTCTTGCACGTATTATCAATCCTGAATTAGAAGCTGCAAAAGAAGTCGCACGTATTCTTTATCTTCCTGCAGCTTTAGAGGTCAGCTCTTTTGCACATGGTCAGGCAGAAATTGTAAAATTTAAAATTCCAGTCGGAAATATTTTAGATAAATTGAAAATTATGGATTTAAGTAAACATATTAAGCACAATATCTTAATTTGTGCAGTAGAACGTAACGATGAAATTACAATTCCATCAGGTTCGTTTGAACTTCGTGCCGGAGATATTATATCCTTTGTTGGTACCCGAAAAAATTGTGCGCGATTCTTTAAAGCAATTGGATTTGATACCCATCGTGTAGACGAAACTATGATTGTAGGTGGTGGAAAAGCCGCTTATTATTTGGCAGATCAGTTACTACGCGCTGGCATCTCTGTAAAAATTATCGAAAGTAACTTTAAACGTTGCGAAGAACTAAGCACACTCTTACCTGAAGCCATTATCATCAATGGTGATGGTACCGACGAAGCACTTCTGCGTGAAGAAGGCTTAGCGACCATAGAATCCTTTGTTCCTCTAACAGGAATTGATGAAGAAAATATCATGCTTGCGCTACATGCAAAACAGGTTTCTAATGCAAAAGTTATTACAAAAGTAAATCGTACAACCTTTAAAACTGTTATGGCAAATCTGGACTTAGGAAGCGTTATTTACCCTAAATATATTACTTCCGAAACCATTATTTCTTATGTACGTGCAAAACAAGCTTCCAAAGATAGCAATATCGAAGTTTTATACCATATGTTTGATTCCAAGGCCGAAGCCATCGAATTTGTAGTAACAGAAGAATCTCCTGTTACCAACAAAACCTTAATGGAATTACAATTGAAAAATAATCTTTTGGTATCCTTTATTAGTCGAAAGGGTCGTATTTTCATCCCAACTGGTCAGGATATCATCCAGGTTGGTGATGAGGTTATGATTGTTACAACCCATACTGGATTCCAGGATATCACCGATATTTTAGCCTAGGAGGTCACTATGAACAGCTCTATTATTCGATACATCCTGGGACATATCATAAAACTGGAAGGAATTTTTTTACTACTTCCATGCATTATCTCTATTATATTCTGGGAAAAAGAGATTGGAACTTATTTGCTTATGGCAGGCATCTGTCTCCTTTTAGGATCACTTTTGACCCTAAAAAAAGCAGAAAACACAGTTTTTTACTTAAAAGAAGGATGTATTACCACCGTCCTTAGCTGGGTATTCCTTAGTTTCTTTGGATCCCTGCCCTTTGTATTAACCGGTGAAATACCATCTTTTACTGACGCTATGTTTGAAACTGTTTCTGGTTTTACCACAACAGGAGCCAGTATTCTAAGTGATGTGGAAGCACTTAGCCACACATCGCTCTTTTGGCGAAGCTTCACTCATTGGATTGGAGGTATGGGTGTACTGGTTTTCCTTTTAGCTATCATACCTTTGAGTGGTGGCTCAAATATGAATTTGATGCGAGCAGAAAGCCCTGGGCCATCCGTTGGAAAACTTGTGCCAAAGGTTCGCTATACCGCACGTATTTTATATCTTATTTACTTGGTTTTGACTATCATCCAGTTTGTCGCACTTCTTTTTGCAGGCATGCCTTGGTTTGATGCACTTTGTATCTCCATCGGCACAGCTGGAACAGGTGGCTTCGGTATTTTAAATAGCAGTATGGCTAGTTATTCCATCGCTGCTCAATGGATAACAACCATTTTTATGATTGTTTTTTCCATCAACTTTAATGCATACTATCTCATTGTATTTGGTCAGGCAAGAAAAGCATTTAAAATGGAAGAAGTCCGTGCATTTTTAATTATGGTTTTTGTTGCTATTGTACTCATTAGTTTTGATATAAGGAATATGTTTGATAGTCTTTTTGAAACTGTGACACAGGCAGCATTCCAGGTTGCATCCTTAGTCTCCTCTACTGGGTTCGCTACTACAGACTTTGATTTATGGCCTGGATTTAGTAAGACCATCCTCGTGGTTCTTATGTTAGTCGGAGCTTGTGCAGGTAGTACCGGTGGTGGTATTAAGGTTTCACGATTTGTGATTATCGGAAAATCCATTATCAAGGAACTTCACTATTATATTCATCCAAAGTCCGTGAAGCAGATTACGATGGATGAAAAAGAAGTAGAACCAAACGTCATCCGCTCTGTCAGCGTGTATATGATTACCTTTATGATGATTTTTGTTATTTCTATTCTTATCATTGCTTTAGAAGAAAAAGATTTGGTTACCAATTTTACTGCTGTAGTTGCTACCATGAACAATATTGGACCTGGCCTTGCTATGGTCGGCCCAACACAAAACTTTGCTCATTTCACAGATCTTTCAAAATGGGTATTTATTTTTGATATGTTAGCTGGACGTTTGGAACTTTTCCCACTACTTATCATGTTCCACCCAGCCATTTGGAAAGATGTAATTATAAAACCACTCAGACGAAAAATGAAACAAAGTAAGTTTTAATATACTATAAACAAAAGAAAAAGGAGGCTTCTATGTTTGCATGTCCAAACTGTGGAGGGAATCTAAAATTTGATATTTCTACACAACAGCTCGGCTGTGAACATTGCCAGACACAAATGGATCCTTATGCCTTCGAGGACAAGGAAAAAGATGCCATCGAAACACAGGAATTTGATGTCACCATTTTTACCTGTCCACAATGTGGCGGTGAAATCCTAAGTACTGACACATCTGCAGCAGAATTTTGCACCTTCTGTGGCGCATCCACTATTTTGTACAGCAGACTTAGCAAAGAAAAACGTCCAAATTATATTATTCCGTTTCAAAAAACCAAAGAAGATTGCAAAAAGGCTTATTCTACTATCATGAAAAAGGCTCTTTTTGCACCCGATGAACTAAAGAATCCAAAATATATCGATGGTTTTCGAGGCATATACATCCCATATTGGGCATTCCATATGGAACAAAGCGGTCCATTTCAGCTAAAAGGATCAAAATCCCGCCGTCGTGGTGATTATATTTATACAGATCACTATGCATTACACGGAGAAATTGATGCCTATTACAAGGGCCTTTCCTATGATGCGTCCTCTTCCTTTGATGACACGATTAGTGCAAAAATCGCACCCTTCGACGTAAAGGGAATGAAAGAATTCACACCAACGTATTTAAGTGGATTTTATGCTGATACGGCAGATGTGAATGCTGAGATATATGAGCCAAATGCAGAATCTATTGCTTATAACAATTCTATTCGCAGCATATATAATGAATTTCCAGGAATTAATATTGAAGCACCTAATTCTGTTACCAATTTGAACACCACAACAAAAGCCATTGATCGTACTATGTTTCCTGTTTGGTTTATGTCCTATCGAAACGGAAATCGTGTGGCATATGCCACAGTAAACGGTCAAACAGGAAAGGTTGTTACTGATTTACCGATTGATACAAAAAAATATGTGAAGGGTTCTTTCTTATTAGCCCTTCCAATTTTTCTGTTTTTAAATCTGTTTTTTACCTTAACACCAAATGTTGTGCTGATTATTGCTACACTTTTAGCCGTTATTTCCATGATGTTTCTGGGCTATGAACTTGGTCAGATTAGAAAGAAAGACTCTACAAACTACAAATCTACAGGCTTTTTCACAGCTATTATTGCTGTCATTTTGGCAATCGTAGTCTTAATCATCAATCCTGTTAGTGATATTTTTTATTATGCAAGTGTTATACTTACTCTTATTGCACTCTTTATCACTATAAAAGATTTAATTTTTTACTATAATATCATGGCAACACGCAGACTTCCTCAGTTTGACCGAACAGGAGGTGATGACCATGCATAAACCACTTCATTTTTTAAACGTGGCTCTATGCCTTCTACTCCTTGTACTTGGATTTCCAATGACTGTCTTTGCAACTGAGAACACAGATACCTCCAGTCAAAAGATAGCCACCAACGAAGTAACTGGTTATGAAATCTATTTGGATGATTGGGCACAACTTTTGACTCCTTCCGAAGAACAGAATTTGTGCAAAGACATGGAACCGATTAGTACATATGGCAATGTCGCTTTTGTATCGATTGAATATAACCCATATTATTCTGTAGAAGAATATGCCAAAAACTATGGATACTCCCATTTCGGTAATGAAAGCTACACCATTTTTGTCATTGATATGGATTACCGAAAAATATGCGTATACAGTGATGGGGATATCTATAACACTATCACAACTGCATACGCAAGAACCATCACCGATAATATTTACACATATGCAAGTGATGGCGATTATTATACATGTGCTTATCATGCATTTGAGCAAATAAACACCCTTTTAGAAGGACGTACCATTGCACAACCAATGAAATACATAAGCAATGCCTTACTATCCATTGTCCTGGCATTGCTCATCAATTACTTTATTGTTATGACAGTATCCCGCTCTAGAAAAGCTAGCGATTCCCAGCTTTTAGACGGTATCTATCGTAAAGTTGAAATCCGCAACCCTAGGGTTGACTTCTTAAACCAAACCAGACGCTACAGTCCACAACCAAAATCCACTGGCGGTGCAGCTGTTGGTGGCCGAAGTAGTGGCGGCAGTGGTGGTGGCGGCAGCCACAGCTTTTAAGTCACATTTAGTTGATTAATAAGATTTTGAGCATAAAAGTGTTCCTATTGTTTACTTATATGAAATTCAAGACTTAGATACTATCGATTTAAAGCGCATTAACTGATTTTGTGTTTTTCTTAGAGAGAGTAATTTAGAAAATCCCCATATCGCGTCACTATTTGAACAACGTGAGTTTGTCGCGATATGGGGATTTTGTTAATTGGTCACTCTTAGTAAAACTAGAAATTAGTTCGTGCTAAAATCGATAGTATCTAAGACTTGAATTCTTATACAACCTATGATAGGAACACTTTTCTATTAGTGAGCTAAAGAGTTATTCTACGTCCTTTATGATATAGCAATTTCTTCCATTATCTTTCGCCTGATATGCCGCAGTGTCTGCTGCATCCATCAATTCCTTAAAACCAACTGTATTACGTTTACAGTATGCAGCACCAATACTTGCAGAAAGTTTCACAGAACCACCTTCGTAGGTATATTCCTGCTCCATTTTCTTGACTGCAAATCTCAATCGATCAATTAATGTATCTCTAGGAATATCTTTGACAAATACACAGAATTCATCGCCTCCAAAGCGTCCCACCAAGTCAAAATGTTTAAATAAAAGCTGTATTTTCTTGGCTGTTTCTTTAATTACCTGATCACCTACACTATGACCGAACTTATCGTTAATATCTTTAAAGTGATCCATATCAATGAATACAAAACACGCACTCTCTGTTGGATGTGCTTCGACATACGCTCTTACTTCTTTTTCAAAGGTATGTTTATTTAAAAGTCCTGTCAATAAATCGGTACGGGTTTTCATTTCTAATTGCTGTTTCTCTTTCATTTCTTCGTCAATATCTACGATTTTTCCTAAAATAGAAATTGGCTTATTATTCTTATCTGTCAATATGGTTCTAGAAACACGGCACCAGATAGGAGTACCATCTACCTTACAAATACGAAGGGTTAAATTATCAAATGTACTCTCCCCTGTTAAGAGTTGCGTCTGACGGAAAATCTCTTCATCCTCTGGATACACATGAAGAATTTCCATGGCGCGTTTGAAGTCAAGCGTCTGACCATGCCTTGGAATCTCCCATCCGAATTTTTCTTTAATCTTATCAGAGCCCATACTGGCTTCACCATGTACACTTATTTCATAAATTAAATCGTCGGAACAATCAATAATGGTTTGGTATCTCTTTTGCTGAATCTCTTTTAATCGGCTTTCTTTTTCTTCAATTGCCTTTGCACGTTTTTTCTCTCGGATGTAAACAATATACAATCCTATTACAAGTAATATTGCAAATGAAATGATGGATATAGAGAGACGATATTTATAAAGAAAATCAAATATATTTAAATCGTATTGATGTTCCACCATAGATCGCAAAACTATGCTATCTCTTTGCATATCTGAAATTTGCGAAATTGACTTATTCAAAATTCCAACAACAATTCCACTTTCTTTCTCTCCTAATCCATAACCACCATTCAGTGGTACAACTGTAGAAAAACAGAGCTCATCATTTAGGCCTTCAATCGGAACTACTGAAAATGTGCTATAGATTGGTTTCCCCATCAACGCTTCTACTACATACTGATTTTGAAGAAGCAAATCCACTTCCTTCTTGTGTAAAGCCTTGAAACATTCCTCTACTGTCTTATATTCTTTAATCACCATATTTGGATATTTTGCAACAATCACTTCATTAAAGGTTTTCGAACCTTCTACAATTGCAAGTTTATACGATTCGTCTGATTTATATACAAACTCCGGACGACTAACAAGAACTTTACGGGCACTTATATAAGGTCTACTAAGAAAAACTCCATCAGAACTCATATTTGCACTGTTATATTCTACACCAGTTAACAAATCAATTTTCTGTCCCTGCAAATACTCATATGTAATCTTTCCTTCTGGAAGTTCTACATATTCAAATTTTAACCCTGAAATTTCTGCAATCTGATCCAAAAGTGCTCTGGATATCCCCGCTAATTCTCCATTTTCATCGGTAAAAGACAATGGTTTTCTATCTGCTACATAGGCCACACGCAGGGTCCTGCCATTTTTCATATAATCTAGTTCTTCTCTTGTATAGAACTGCGTTTCATAAACAGGATAATAGGTATATAAAAGTTCCTCCAACAAACTAGGGTATGTATCTTGAATACGATTCATTGCCATATTCAATTCGCCCATCAACTCCCTATTCTCTTTATATGTCATAAAGTAAAATGGTTGTGGAAAAAAACTATCTAATACTTTGTACATCTCATCATAATAAAAGATAGATGTAACCAATGCATCAACCTCTCCCTTATCCAAAGCAGCTTTACTTTCTTCTGAAGTGTCAAAATAAACTAGTTCTGCCTCAAATCCATGGTTCTGCATTTTGGTGATAAAATAATCCGTCATAGGATATCCCTTTAATGCCGCAACCTTCAAACCATTGTAATTTTCATAATCCTGATAATATAGATCATCTCGCTCCTGTCTTGTCAAAAGCACAGAATACTCCATACCAAAATGCATCTCACTATATGAAAAACTCTCTTTTCTAGCATCTGTCATCATGGCAGGTGCAATCAAATCAAGTTCCTTTGTCTCTAACATGGACAAACCTTCCATAAAGTCCTTGATCTCTACAAATTCATATTCCCATCCATTTATTTCAGCAATAACTTTTAGATAATCAACACAAAAACCTGTAAGGTTCCCATCCTCATCGAAACTATGGAATCCATCCATATCAAATATTCCGACCTTTACAGGTTCTCCTTTGCTGTAGGCTGCATAGGATTCCGTATGCCCCAACAGCATCACAAAAGCCAATACAATGATTGCTAATCTTCTTAATTTATTCCCCATAATCCACCTTAAAACATAATATATGACAATTCAGAGCCACATTCGCAAAACCGCCTTTTCGAGGATTTCCTTTTGCTCTGAATTGTTATCATTATACTATTTTCTTGTACTTTCTTCAATCAACAGTTTTATGAGTTTGCCCATACGCTCACGATGCTCCTGTGGTACTTGAGTAACTGCTTTTAACAATGCTCCTGCCGTTTTTACATCCATATCCACAATCTCTGTAAAATCATAAATTCCAGCCTGTTCAAATACACCAAAAAATGCATCTACTACACCTTTTCTTTGCTCTGTACTCATACCTGCAAGCCAATTCTTCAAAGTAACGCTAAAACTCTTACTAAAATCCCCTACATCATTAGCCAGCACAAATGCATCCCTATCCACCAGCCAAGAAAAACCTTCATGCTGTAAAAGTCCAAACTCTGAACTCTGTACCACCTTATAATCTTCTTCGTGTTCCATCAACATTCCTACAATAGAGTTTTCCGGAACATATGCATGAATCTTATCTTCTACCAATTGATATGCGTTATCGTCCACCATTTTACGTGTGAATCCAGGACCATCAAAACTATTGATTTTTACAATTTTCTTTTGAATCCTTGACTCACAAAATACCCCCGAATAAATAGCCAGATTTCCACCTTTGGAATGACCGCCTATCCAATACTTTTTAAACATGCCTTTGGCCGTCTTATTTACATAATCCACTGCTGACTGCTGTGCTGGTACAGGCATCATATAACTCATATTAAAATCTTCTCGCCAACCAGTTACAGTACTGTCAGTCCCACGAAATGAAATAAAGGTCAGATTTGGTGTAATATTCACATGCATTGCCGCAAACTGTTCCTGCTCTTCAATATCCAATGTGCTCACATAATTGCATAGTGTCATATCTGAAAAACGAGGACACATGGCCAATTCATCAAACAGTCCCTCTTTATCTCTGTAATAAAGCATTTCACGCGTCGTAGATTTTTTATATTTTTCGTTTGCTTCACGAATGGAAATACACCCATCCTCTCCCACATTTGGCACAACATTCTCAAAATGTATATAAACTAATTCGGTTAAGATTAAGGCATCCACTTCGTTAAATGGATAATCCTTTATTGACAAATCGCCTCTCCATTTTAAATAGGTCAAAAAATTATCTTTATATTGCATTCTCTCACCTCAAGTTTTTGTTTTAAATATTATACAAAATTTCAAAAAAATAATATAGTATTTTCTAAATATATGATATACTATTCATTAAGAATGTCTTTTGAATCATGTATTTAAAAACAATCAAATTCAGGAGGATGCTATGAGATACGTTTTGGAAAATGAGAGATTACGCGTAGAAATTGATTCCTTTGGCGCTGAACTTAAGTCAGTAAAAGACAAAGTTTCCAATCAGGAATATATGTGGCAGGGTGATCCCGCTTTTTGGGGACGCACATCACCTGTTCTTTTCCCATTTGTAGGCAGCTTAAAAGAGGCTTCTTATCGCCACGAAGATACTACTTATAAAATGGGGCAGCATGGTTTCGCTAGAGATATGGAACATCCGCTTGTTTCTCAAACAGACTCTGCTATTTATTTCGAATTAAGTAGCAACGAAGAAACCTTTAAAAAATATCCATTCACATTTCTCTTAAAAATCGGATATGAATTGGAAGCAAACGCCGTAAAGGTATTATGGGAAGTAGAAAACAATTCTGTGGATAAACAATTGCATTTTAGCATCGGTGCACATCCTGCATTCAATTGTCCAATCTATGGCGAAGAAAATAAAGCAGGTTACAAATTCTACTTTGCAGACGTAAATGAAATTCATCATCATGGACATACTGACACTGGACTTTCTATAGAAGAAGACATTCTTCTTCCATTAGAAAATAACCGTGTTACCATTACTCCAGAATTTTTTGATGGTTCTACATACATCATCGAAGGTCGTCAAACAAATGAAGTAGCTCTAGAAGATCCAAAGGGTAATTGTTTGGTATCCGTTTCCTTCGATATGCCGCTCTTCGCACTCTGGTCACCACCAGGAAAGAATGCGCCATTTGTGTGTATCGAGCCTTGGTGTGGCAGATGTGATGCCGCAGATTTTGAAGGAACTCTTAGTGAAAGAGCCTTTAATAACACCTTAGATGCCGGCAAAATTTTTCAGACATCTTATACTATGAAATTTGGTAATTAATTTCTCTTGTGATTTTGCAAGAAAAAAGATATAATAATTAGTTGAAAGTAAAAAAGGAGGATTCTTTTCATATGCCAAAAAGAACAGACATTAATAAAATTCTCATCATCGGCTCAGGCCCAATTATCATCGGACAAGCTTGTGAATTTGACTATTCTGGCACACAGGCTTGTAAAGCTCTTCGTAGCTTAGGCTATGAAATCGTATTGGTTAACTCTAACCCAGCTACCATTATGACTGACCCAGAAACCGCTGATGTGACATACATCGAACCTCTCAACGTAGAACGTTTAGAGCAGATTATCGCAAAAGAACGTCCAGACGCACTTTTACCAAACCTTGGTGGACAGTCAGCTCTTAACCTTTGTTCTGAATTACATCAGGCAGGCGTTCTTGACAAATACAATGTTCAGGTAATTGGTGTTCAGGTAGACGCCATTGAACGTGGTGAAGACCGTATCGAATTTAAAAAAGCCATGGATGCACTTGGCATCGAAATGGCTCGTAGTGAAGTTGCTTACACAGTAGAAGAAGCACTCGCTATCGCTGATAAATTAGGATACCCAGTTGTACTTCGTCCAGCATACACCATGGGTGGTGCCGGTGGCGGACTCGTATATAACAAAGAAGAATTAAAAACAGTATGTGCCCGTGGTATCCAGGCCAGCCTTGTAGGCCAGGTTCTCGTAGAAGAATCTATTCTTGGCTGGGAAGAATTAGAAGTTGAAGTTGTTCGTGATGCAGCTGGTAACATGATTACAGTATGCTTCATCGAAAACATCGACCCACTTGGTGTTCATACAGGTGACTCTTTCTGTTCTGCTCCAATGCTTACTATTTCTCAGGAAGTACAGGACAGATTAAAAGAACAGGCATTCAAGATTGTAGAATCTGTAGAAGTTATTGGTGGTACAAACGTACAGTTTGCTCACGATCCAGTATCTGATCGAATCATCGTTATCGAAATCAACCCACGTACTTCCCGTTCTTCTGCACTTGCTTCTAAAGCAACAGGTTTCCCAATCGCTTTAGTATCTGCAATGCTTGCTTGTGGACTTAACTTATCAGATATCACATGTGGAAAATATGGCACATTAGATAAATATGTTCCAGATGGAGATTACGTAGTAATCAAATTTGCTCGTTGGGCATTTGAAAAATTCAAAGGCGTAGAAGACAAACTTGGTACTCAGATGCGCGCCGTAGGTGAAGTAATGAGTATCGGTAAAACTTATAAAGAAGCATTCCAGAAAGCAATCCGAAGCCTTGAAACAGGACGTTATGGTCTTGGTCATGCAAAAGATTTCGATACTTTAACAAAAGAACAGCTTCTTAAGATGTTAATTACACCTTCTAGTGAACGTCATTTCATTATGTACGAAGGTTTAAGCGCTGGTGCTACTGTTGAAGAAATTCATAATATCACAAAAGTAAAACACTACTTCATCGAACAGATGAAAGAATTAGTAGACGAAGAAGAAGCTCTTGCAGCAAACAAAGGCTCTCTTCCAGCAGATGAAGCTCTTATCGCAGCTAAGAAAAACGGTTTCTCTGATAAATACTTAAGCCAGATTCTTGAAATCGCTGAAGATGATATCAGAAACAAACGTATTGAACTTGGTGTTGAAGAAGCTTGGGAAGCAGTTCACGTAAGTGGTACAGAAGACAAAGCTTACTACTACAGCACATACAATGCAGAAGACAAAACAGTATCTTCTGACAACAAGAAGATTATGATTCTTGGTGGAGGACCAAACCGTATCGGTCAGGGTATCGAATTCGACTATTGCTGTGTACACGCTGCATTAGCATTAAAGAAACTTGGATTTGAAACAATTATCGTAAACTGTAACCCTGAAACTGTATCTACAGACTACGATACATCCGACAAATTATACTTTGAACCACTTACACTTGAAGATGTTCTTAGTATCTACAAAAAAGAAAAACCTCTTGGTGTTATTGCTCAGTTCGGTGGACAGACTCCACTTAACCTTGCAGCAGAACTTGAGAAAAACGGCGTGAAGATTCTTGGTACTTCTCCAGCAGTAATCGACCTTGCAGAAGACCGTGACCTCTTCCGTGCTATGATGGATAAACTTGAAATCCCAATGCCAGAATCTGGTATGGCAGTTAACTTTGAAGAAGCAAAAGAAATCGCAGACCGCATTGGTTACCCAGTAATGGTTCGTCCTTCTTACGTATTAGGTGGACGTGGTATGGAAGTTGTTTACGATGAAGTTAGCTTAAAAGGATATATGGCTGCAGCAGTTGGTGTAACACCAGACAGACCAATCCTTAACGACAGATTCTTGAACCACGCACTTGAATGTGAAGCAGATGCTATCAGTGATGGTACACATGCATTTGTACCTGCTGTTATGGAACATATCGAACTTGCTGGTGTTCACTCTGGTGACTCCGCTTGTGTACTTCCATCTGTTCACATCACAGAAGAAAATGTAAAGACAATCAAAGAATATACACGTAAAATTGCTGAAGAAATGGGCGTAAGAGGTCTTATGAACATGCAGTATGCGATTGAAAATGATACTGTATATGTATTAGAAGCAAACCCAAGAGCTTCTCGTACTGTTCCATTGGTGTCAAAAGTATGTAACATTCGCATGGTACCACTTGCAACAGAAATCATTACTTCAGAACTTACAGGAAATCCTTCTCCAGTTCCAGAATTAAAAGAACAGGAAATTCCAAACTTTGGTGTAAAAGAAGCGGTATTCCCATTCAACATGTTCCAGGAAGTTGACCCTGTACTTGGACCAGAAATGCGTTCTACAGGTGAAGTTTTAGGTTTATCTCCATCTTATGGTGAAGCCTTCTTCAAAGCACAGGAAGCTACTCAGTCAAAACTTCCAACCGAAGGAACTGTCCTTATCTCTGTTAACAACAAAGATAAAGCAGAAGTTGTAGATGTTGCAAAAGCATTCCATGAAGTTGGATTTGCTATCGTTGCAACAGGAAGAACACATGAATTAATTACAGAAGCAGGCATCCCTGCTAAGAAAATTAAAAAAGTAAGTGAAGGCGGTCGTCCAAATACATTAGACGCTATCACAAACGGTGACTTCCAGTTAATTATCAACTCACCAGCTGGAAAAGAAGCTGTTTCAGATGATAGTTACTTACGTAAGGCTGCTATCAAAGGAAAGATTCCTTATATGACTACTATGGCAGCAGCAAAAGCTACCGCAGAAGGAATTCGTCATATCAAAGAAAATGGTAACTCTGAAGTAAAATCTTTACAGGAACTTCATAGCGAAATTCACGATAAATAAGAATTACCACGCAGCTGTCACAATTCATTTGTGACAGCTGTTTTTTTAAGCGAACCACAATTTATAGGAGGTACATATTGGTAAATATATGCACAAAAAAGAAAAAACTATATACACTACTTGCCATTTGTGCAGCTTTCATATGCGTATTATCCCTTGTACTACTCATCTGCAATAGTGACTCCATAGAACTCTCTGTAAAAGATGGCGATACCGTTACCTTAGAATACGGTATGGATACCATACCACCAGTTACCGCATTGTACTGGGAATCTATTTTTGATAAAGAAGGAGATTCTGTATCGGTTATTACAGAAGGAACTGTAGATGAAACCAAGTTGGGCACTTATAGCATTACCCATACTGCAAAGCACAAAAAGAAAGAGGTTAGTGCAACACAAACCTTTATCATTCAGGATACCACCAGCCCAGTTATTACCTTAAATGGTGGAGAAACCGATTATTATAGTCCTGGGTATACCTATCAAGAAAGTGGATATACTGCAATCGACAACTATGATGGCGACATCACAGATCAAGTTGTCTGTACCCAGAATAAAGACAGCATCACCTATACTGTCACCGACAGCTTGGGCAATACCACAACTGTGACTCGAAAAATAGAATGTAAGGATGTAGTTGCCCCTATCATCACTTTACACGGAGAAGAACGCATCGAATTAGCATATGGTGCGTCTTATACGGAGTTAGGTGCAGTCGCCATTGACGATGTAGATGGTGATGTTACTACATCGCTCTCTGTTACCGGTACCATTGATACTAGTATTTATGGAGCACAACATATCACCTACTCTGTTACAGACTCAAATGGAAATACTGCCCAACGCGAACGCATTGTTGTTGTAAAAGAAACTACCCCTCCCGAGTTACATCTAAATGGTGAGGAGCGCGTGTTTGTAAAACTAAACGAAGAATATATCGAACCTGGATATGTTGCAACAGATAACACAGATGGCGATATTAGTCCATTAGTAACAGTAGAAGGTACCGTCGATATAGGAAAAGTAGGTGCTTATACACTTACTTATACTGCAACGGACTCATCCAACAATACCACAAGCCTTACCCGAACGGTCTATGTATATACCGCACAGGGAGCTACCGAAGTAGAGCCAAACGGTAAAGTCGTTTATCTCTCTTTTGATGATGGTCCAGGACCTTATACACAACAACTTTTGGACATCTTAGATAAATATAATGTTAAAGTAACATTTTTCGTAACTGGCCAATATTCTGATTACGTTGATTTAATTGGTGAAGCCCATCGAAGAGGTCATACCATTGCAATCCACACATATAGTCATCGCTTTGAAAATATTTATGCCAATTTATCCGCATACTATGATGACTTAAACAAAATCAAAGGCGTTTGCGAAGCACAAACAGGTGTATCACCAACCATCGTTCGTTTTCCAGGTGGAACTTCTAACAGCACCAGCAAGAAATACTGTCCAGGTATTATGAGTGCTTTGACCCAAAGCCTGCCAGCCAATGGCTACCAATACTGTGACTGGAACGTTGACAGCAAAGATGCTGGCGGTGCAAAAACAGCCCAGGATGTAGCACAAAATGTTATCTCTGCAATCCCAGAATTTAAGAACTCCTTTGTACTTCAGCACGATACCAAACAATATAGTGTCGAAGCAGTAGAAGAAATCATCTGCTGGGGACTTGCAAACGGATATGTATTTATGCCAATGGAAGCGAGCTCACCAATGTTCCATCATCCAGCGTTGAATTAGCTACATTGTTCAAAAAATGTTCACATATTGTTCTCAAACCACTTGTTGACATTCTATTTTTGCTGTGATAATCTGTCACGGGTTGATTTGTTAAACTTTTTTTCTATATAAGGGAGGAAAAAATGATTCGAATTTTATTAGATTCTTCTGCAGACTACTCTGCACAGGAAGCAAAAGAACATAACTTGGAACTCGTTCCTATTAACATTACAATAAACGAAAAAAACTATCTTGATGGTATTGATATCACAAAAGATGAATTTTATGATTTATTAACATCTAGTGAAGAATTTCCAAAAACAGCACAGCCTTCACCACAGGACTATGTAGACCTTTTTGAAGATGCTAAGGAAAAAGGAGACTCTATCGTATACCTTTCTCTTTCCTCTTCACTCAGTGGTACTTTCCAGAGTGCAACACTTGCAAAAAGCATGGTAGAATATGATGAAATCTATCTTGTTGATACCCTTTCTGCTACTCGTGCTATTCGTATTATGGCCGAATATGCATGTAAATTAAGAGCAGAAGGCGATGACGCTGCTACAATCGCAGCAAAATTAGAAGACTTCAAGTCACGTGTTGTTATTTTAGCTGCAGTTGATACCTTAGAATACCTTTCAAAAGGGGGACGTTTAAGCAAAGCTGCTGCTGCTGTAGGTGAACTTGCAAACTTAAAACCAATTATTACTGTAACTCCAGAAGGTACAATGGCTGTTCCTGCAAAGGCACTTGGACGTAATAAAGCCATTTCTACACTTACAAAAATGGTTGCAGAACATCAAATTGATACAACCTTTCCAATCTACTCTTTGTATGCAGTTGGTGAGGAAAACACAGAAAAATTAGAACAGAAATTAGGCAAAGAAGGTGTACGTGTAACAAAACGACTTCAGATTGGACCTACCATCGGATGTCACATTGGACCTGGTGCTTATGGCGTAATTTTTGTAACAAAATAACTTTTTAGCTCACTATATAGAAAAGTGTTCCTATCATAAGTTGTATAAGAATTCAAGGCTTAGATACTATCAATTTTAGCACTAACTAATTTCTAGTTTTACTAAGAGTGACCAATTAAAAAAATCCCCATATCGCGTCAAACTCACCTTGTTCAAACAGTGACGCGATATGGGGATTTTCTAAATTGCTCCCTCTAAGAAAAACACAAAATCAGTTAATGCGCTTTAAATCAATAGTATCTAAGTCTTGAATTTCATATAAGTAAACAATACGAACACTTTCATACTCATAAACGATTTCAGTTTGAATAAAAAGATTTTTACTCAACTAAATTGTAAGTTTCATGTCGCCTTCTTTTATCCAGCCTTTCTTTCTCATGAATTCTGAGATTCCCCACGATAATACTGCCGGCAATACAAAGTGTAACAAAATAATGTTTAAAAGCACTACCCCTGCCTCAACCCCTTCTGCTGTCATGGTCTGGAAAGTGGTAATCTGTCCCACAAAACCTGCAGTTCCCATACCTGATCCAGTAGAATTGTTAGTCATATGGAATACCAGAGTGGAGATTGGTCCCAATATCGCACTCGTTATAATCGCTGGGAGCCAGATGATTGGTTTTCGCATAATGTTGCCAATCTGGAGCATACTGGTGCCAAGCCCCTGCGCCAAAAGACCATTTACTTTATTTTCACGATAACTTGCAACAGCAAAACCTACCATATTTGCACAACAGCCAACTGTCGCAGCACCTGCTGCAACACCAGATAGATTTAAGATGATGCCTAATGCAGCCGAACTGATTGGTAATGTAAGTGTAATCCCCATTAATACAGAAACCAGTATTCCCATGATAAGAGGTTGCTGTTGTGTACTCACATTGATAATTTCACCAATAATGGTCATCGTCTTTGAAATCGGTGGTCCAAATAAAAGTCCTACGGTAGAACCTGCTAAAATACTGCACAATGGAGTAATAATAATATCCACCTTTGTTTTTCCAGATACCAATCTTCCCACATAAATACCTGCTATAGCCGCAATAAACGCCCCAAGTGGCTCTCCTGGTCCTGCATATACAATATTTCCATCTACTAACACACTTCCTGCTAAAATTTTGCTAGCAAATGCCCCCATCATCCCACAAGTTGCTACAGACATAATAACTAATGGACTTTCCTTAAAACGAACGGCTACCCCACAACCGATACCTACCCCTGTCACACTAGCTGCTACTTTCCCAATTATAAACAGCATATCACCAACGACTCCCGGTATCAGCCCCCCCATCTGCTGCACAATCGTGCCAATAATCAAGGTAGCAAAAAGACCCGTAGCCATTCCGCTCAATCCTTCAATAAAAATTTCATTTGCTATTTTTTTGATACGTTCCATATAAAATTCCTCTCTCGTTTCAAAAATTCTTCGCTCTGAATCATGACAAATTCTGCATACATTATAACCCTATTTTTTCATTTATGCAAAAATAGATTCCCTCTGCAAGCAAACTCTTTTCAAAGAGCATGGTTTGAGGTAAACTATATAGGATGATTATACTAGGAGGTACACCATTGATGGCAAAACATCAAACTGCAAAAAAGAAATTTCTTATTATTTTTTGTGTTCTTGCAGCACTTTTCCTTGGACTTATCCTCTTTGTAAAATCACCTCTTTTTCGAGTGACCTTTAAAACGAAGGAAACTCATTTGGAAATCGGAGAAACTTTAAGCACTGCACCAGAAGACTATTTATCCGGTAAGGATTGGTGTGTTGCTTTGTCTTATGTAGATACCTCTTCTGTCAAAAAAACAAAAGTTGGTCGCTACCCAATTTATATTTATCATGGATTCAACAAATACACCTGTTACGTGAATGTCACAGATACCCTCGCACCGGTGGTTACCTGTGATGTGAAAAATAAAACAATTACCCCTGGGGAAACCATTTCGGTTCACACATTGGGACTTAATATTCAAGATCACAGCGAAATCGACAGTATTATATTTACCAAAATTTCTTCCACCCATTTTTATACAGGACTACCGGAAGAAGAAATGGAAAAAATGGAAGACGCCTATCGCAAAGGGCTTGATATGTATGCGGAAGAATTTCAGTTTTCTTACGGTGGAATTTATACTCTCACTATAGAAGTTCAGGATATCTTTCACAACTCCAGTGAAATCACTTTGAACCTGACGGTAGAGCAGCCACCTGTTATAAAGGCTCCAAACCACATTTATGCCGCATCCAATCAAAAGATTGATTATCTAAACTACGTAGAGGCTTGGGACTTTATCGATGAAGAATTTGACAAAGAAGATCTTGTTATCGATACCTCAGAAATCAATATGGCAAAAACGGGTGAGTATAAAGTATATTTCACCGCTACAGATAGTTATGGATTGTCCATCACTGCCTATTCTATTGTCCATATAAGCCCACAGGACGCACTACAAGAACTTATTAATACACAAGCTATATCTATTAGCAAAGACATTATTATCGGCGCCTTAAACCCATATGACATCGGTTATTACAAGGATAAAAGCCTTGCAGAGATTCAAGAGCTCATGCTCCCAACCGTTGTTCACATTGAAAACGATAAACTAGATACCTTTGGCAGTGGATTCATCATCGAGATTAACGATGAATTTGTGACCATTGCAACCAATGAACATGTTATCAATTCGGATATGATTGTAGATGTCTCATTCTTTGATGCAACCACCTGCACCGGCTCTGTTGTTGCATCCAATGCACGAGAAGATATTTCTTTTATCCGCATCCCAATCAAAGAAGAGGCTACAACCTCTGCTCTCGATGATGATTATGTAAAGAATCTTCGTACGGTTCATATTAACAAAAGCTATTGGGATGGTCTTGCCAATGATTCCAATCTGGACTTTTGCTATATATGTATTAACACAGTTGGACATAGCTGGATGCTGGTAGAAGGAACTATTTTAGAAAAAACAGCGATACGTGATTGGAATGAATATAAAAATGTAAATGAAACGATAATTTCCACAGAGCCTGTACCTGGTTCTTCTGGTTCTGCACTCTATGACAGCCAAGGTAATCTCGTAGCAATGATTCGCGGGTATACGGACTACGATACCTATTCTGAAACCATCGCCGTTCCTTTGGATCGTATCTTAAAATATTTTGAAACAACCTTTAAATATAAAATTCACTATCAATAAACAAAAAAACACCCCTGTGATACCTACATAAGTACCACAGGGGTTTTACACATTCTTATTCTTTCATCAATGCCTTAATCGGATTAATCAACTTCGCATGTTCACGAATCATATCTAGATTTTGCTTCATATATAATTCTAACATCTTTACTTCGTCCTCTGAAAATCCTTCATTCTGTTCAATCACACAATCTGGAACAGAACCTTCCGCCCTGCGAGATCCATCTTCAAAAACCACGTAAATATGTTTTCTGCCATCCTTTGGAACAATTCCCGAAATTGTCATATTCAATTCTTGTGAATTACTTCTTCTACTCACATTGGAATAAAATGTTTTTACTTCATTTTCTCTCTGTTTCATCCTACTTAACCTAACCTTTTATTCTGTAATCACCATATTTGGCCACACTTTTTCGATTAACGCATCTTCATAATTTGCATCTAGAAAGGCCTCCATGGTGTTATCCGCCTGTATCCCCGCCTGTCTCTGGGTATATCTTACCATAGCCATCCCAGAAATCAAAGCATTACAAATCATAAACACAATCAACACCCAGGTAATCACCTTGCCTTGTAGAGCAGGTAATTTCTCAATACAATCACTCATCTTTGGATATAGCAGTTTAATCCAAACAACCGCCAGAATACCCCAGAATCCCATATACAACAGATTTGTTCGTCCTCCGATATTAAATGGCATCCAACTATAATCCCAAAATACCGTTCCTAGGAAAATCTCTGTAAACAAGCTACAACCATATTCATATACGCCACCAATCAACGCACCTATAAAGAAAATATATCGGTCTGGTTTTTTTGCAAATTTCGATAATACCACTGTAAGCACCACAGCACCAATGCCCCATACAATGCTAAATGGTCCATAAAGTACACTTGAACGGCTCATCCAGGTTCCACCTACAGCTCGGCAATAAATAGTTTCAATAAAATCCCCTAATAGTGCAGATACCAAGAACACCCAAATGAGCTTATCCAAACAAATACCTTTTGCAAAAACATAATGTGCCTTTGCATCTGTCTCCTCTTCAATATTTGGATAAGCGCTTTCCAAACGTCCCCAAATTGATTGATAAATACGACCATTTAAATCACTTTGATATTCTTGTTGCTTCTGCTGATATTCTCTTACACTCTTATTTCCACGATTTCTATACATAATATAAAGTGTAAGCAGAAAATCCAAAAATATGACTCCGCCAACAAGTCCACATAGAATTTTTAAAACCAATTTTGGAAGAATATGTACCAACATATAAGCAAAAGGATGTAGAAGTTCCATCACACCCCATAAGCCAAGCGAAAATAATACAGCTACTAGTAAATTCATCCATTGTCCATTATATGGCGTAATATCCTCATATTTTAACAACATGCGATTGCAGATTCTGCTTGTCGCAAACTCCGCCAAGGACTGTATTGTCACGAACACAACAAATGCTGCAATTAATTTAAACACCGGATGATTTGTTAGGTTCGGCCATAAAATGATCAGTACATCCATCATAACACCGTACATGATACAAAATGGCAGATTTACAAATCCTCGGTTACGAAATCGTCTGTCTTTGATTGCAATAATACTCACTTCTACTAACCATCCCAAAAAGGAATATAATATAAAGTATGTTGCTAACTCTAAAAATGTGTATGTCATAATTTCACCTCAAAGATGATTATAACACCCTTGTATTTTTTCTTCGATTGTAGTACGCTAGATTTAAGAAAATTTTCACAAATGAGGGGATTTTATCATGGGAAAATCAAAGAAAAAATCGATGACAGACATCGTTAAAAACATTACCAAAGACAGTATTTATAAAATTATGAATACCATCACCTTAGCAGTATCTGCACTCTTTCTTGTAAAAAATGTACTTGGAGGTGCTCTTGCAGGCAGTCTTGCCATTGGTTTATGCCTTGCAATCTACTGTACAGTTCTTATCATCATGAAAAAGGTACATGTTCCAACAGATACCCGTAATCTGGTTGTTTCTGTTGCACTACTTGTCGTTATATCTATCGTCTCTATTTTTAGTGGTAGTTCTTTCAGTGATGACTTTATTCTGTATTTAGCAGCAATGGGTATGGCAGGCTTATTCCTTCGTCCACAGTATCCACAAATACAGCTTATCGTTGCCGACTTTTTATTCATTATCCAATGCCTTTGTGCACCACAAAAAATGGGTGAAACTTCACAGTTTATCATGTGTATCGGTTTATTTAACTTAGCGGGAATCCTCTTCGCTTTCGTAGTTGCCCGTGGACGCTCCTTTATTATCGAAAGCCGTGCCCGCACCAAAGAAATGGAACACGTCATTGAACAATTAGCCCTTATCAATGCTGAATTAAATAAAAACTTCGAAGTAACACAGGGACGTATCGATGATATTACCCATGCAAATCAACAGGTTGAAATTCGTACTGGTGAGTTATTAGACGACTCTGCTAATATCACAAACAGTGTGGCTGATACAATTGCAACGTGTGATAACGCAGTAGATGGTATTGAACTTTGCAAAGGTCAGATTCGTGCACTTTTGGACAATATTCATCACTTTGAAGATGTTCTTAAGGAAAACGAAAGTAATATCAGCACAATGTCTTCTGAAATCCTGAGCATTAAAGATTCTGCTTATGCAACCAACGAAGTATTCGATGGAATTCAGCAGCAAATGAGTGAAATCGTAAAAGTTGTAGAACAATTAAAATCCATTGCATCCAGCACAAATATGCTTTCTTTAAATGCTTCTATTGAAGCAGCTCGTGCCGGTGCAGCTGGTGCAGGATTTGCCGTTGTAGCAGAAAAAGTACAGCAGCTTGCCGTAGACAGTAACACATGCTCTAACCTCGTAGAACAGATTGTTATAAACATGGAAACACAGGTAGAAAAAACCCGTAAGCAAATGACAGAAAGCACCGAAAATGTAGACTCCTCTCTCGCAAGTATTGATGCGTTAAACAAAGGATTCCACGAATTACTTACCAGTTTTACAACCCTTTATGAAAACATTGCAGAACATGATACCAGTATAGGTAACCTTTCTGATAGCTTTGACCACATTCACAATAGTGTTTCCGATATGGCGACTTATTCCGAAAAGAACCAAACTTCTATTTACGACATTGCTGATTCCATTAAAGTATATGGCAGCAATATAGAACAAATGGGAAGCGATACTGAAGTCATTCGACAGTTGGTACTTTCTATGGAAGAAGAAATCTCAAATAAATAACGGTTTAATTGATTAAAAAGGTTTTGAAAAATAGGAAATGACTTTTTATGCAATCTATATAGAATTATGAGCTAGTTTGATTCCTATTTTACGCACATGAACTGATTTCGTGTTTTAGTTAGAGGGAGCAATTTAAAAAATCCTCATATCGCGTCACTGTTTGGACAACGGGGGTTTGACGGGATATGGGGATTTTGTTAATTGGTCACTCTTAGTAAAACTAGAAATTAGTTCGTGCAAAAATAGGAATCAAACTAGCTCATAATTTATATATAAACTTTATAAAAAAGTCATTTCCTATTAGTGTGCTAAACCGTTATTTATTTACATGCGGTCGTGGAAGGTTCTACTAATTACTTCACGCTGCTGTGCTTTTGAAAGCTTGTTGAAGTTTACGGCATAACCTGAAACACGAATTGTAAGGTTTGGATAAGCCTCTGGATCTTCGTAGGCTTTTTCCAATGTTTCACGATTCATTACGTTTACATTAATGTGATGTGCATTCTTAGCAAAATATCCATCAAGGATTGCTACTAAGTTGTCAATTCTTTCCTCATCGGTTTTACCTAATGCATTAGGTGTGATAGAGAATGTATTGGATACACCATCACGACAATCATCATAGCTAATTTTTGCTACAGAGCTTAAAGATGCAATCGCACCATTTTCTTCACGATTGTGCATTGGGTTTGCACCTGGAGCAAATGCTTCACCAGCTTTACGTCCGTCTGGAGTAGAAGCTGTATTCTTTCCGTACATTACGTTTGATGTAATAGTTAAAACAGAAAGTGTGTGTTCTGCATTACGGTAAGTTGGAGTCTTACGAAGCTCTGTGATTACTTTGTGTGTCATATCTTTTGCAATCAAGTCTACTCTGTCATCATCATTACCGAATTTAGGGAATTCTCCTGTTGTTTCAAATTCTGTGATAAATCCATTTTCGTCTTTGATTGGTTTTACATTTGCATATTTGATAGCACTGAGTGAATCTGCTACTACAGAAAGTCCAGCTACACCAAACGCCATGAAACGATGTACCTGTGAATCATGTAACGCCATCTGTGTTTTTTCATAAGCATACTTATCATGCATATAGTGGATAACATTCATTGTGTTTACGTAGAGGTTTGATAACCATTCTACATAAATGTTATAACGTTCCATTACAGATTCGTAATCTAATTTTTCTACATCCATTACTGGCATCTGAGGTCCAATATGCATTTTACTAGATGTATCGTAACCACCGTTTAATGCAATGAGTAAAAGTTTTGGTAAGTTACAACGAGCTCCGAAGAACTGCATCTGTTTACCAATCTTCATAGCAGATACACAACAAGCGATTGCGTAGTCATCACCATAAATTGGACGCATCAAATCATCATTTTCATACTGAATAGAGTCTGTATCTTTGGAAACCTTTGCACAGAACTTCTTGAATCCTTCTGGAAGCTGTGTAGACCAAAGTACAGTAAGGTTTGGTTCTGGAGAAGAGCCAAGTGTATAGAGTGTATTTAAGATACGGAAAGAGCTCTTTGTAACCAAAGTTCTTCCATCTTCACCCATACCACCAACAGCTTCTGTAATCCACATTGGATCTCCACCGAAAAGTTCGTTATATTCTGGTGTACGAAGGTGACGTGCCATACGAAGCTTGATAACGAAATCGTCCATGAGCTCCTGTGCAGTTTCTTCTGTAAGAACACCATTTTCAATATCTCTTTCAATATAAATATCAAAGAATGAAGCTACACGACCAAGAGACATTGCTGCACCATTCTGTTCTTTGATAGAAGCAAGGTATGCAAAGTATGTCCACTGAATTGCTTCACGTGCATTTTCTGCTGGATGGCTGATATCATAACCATACATCATCGCCATTTCTTTCATGTATGTAAGGAATGTAATCTGCTGGAAAAGTTCTTCTGATAAACGAACTTCTTCTGCACTGAAATTACCTTTTTCTAATGCTTTTTTATCTTTTTTCTTTTCTGCGATCAAAGTATCAATACCATAAAGTGCTACACGACGATAGTCACCGATGATACGTCCACGTCCATAAGCATCTGGAAGACCTGTAATAACGTGACATTTACGTGCAGCACGCATTTCTTCTGTGTAGGCACGGAAAACACCATCGTTGTGTGTAGTTCTAAAACGGAACTGATCATCAATCTGATTACTTAATTTATATCCATATGCCTGACAAGCCTGACGAGCCATACGAATACCACCAAATGGGTTAACCCCTCTCTTTAATGGACGGTTAGTCTGTAAACCAACGATAAGTTCGTTTTCTTTGTCAATGTATCCTGGTGCATAAGCTGTTAAAGAAGATACTGTTGTAGTATCAATATCCAACACACCACCATACTGTCTTTCTAATTTGAAAAGACTATTTACCTTTTTCATCATTTCATTTGTACGTTCGGTAGCACCTGCTAAGAAACTATCATCGCCTTCATATGCTTTGTAGTTCTGCTGAATGAAATCACGTACATTGATTTCGTTCTGCCAAGCACCACTTTTGAATCCATTCCAATTCTTATGTTCCATCATGATTTTCCTCCTTTTTGTGAGAATTGTTTTCTAGATAAAGAAAGGGCAACTCAGTTCAGTACTAAGTTGCCCAGACGGTCGGCTAAAAAATATCCCCTTACACTCCCCCGCGGTCGCCCGCATTATCCGTCAGTCATGTAAGAGCTTGTCTTTATGATAACGAATATAACTCCTAAAGTCAATAAGTGCCATCTATGTTTTTTAACAAAAACATGTGGTGTTTCGTTTAATTGTATACTATATATTGTGGTTTTCCTTATTCATGATGAATAGTTTGTTTACCTCAGCTCCCATAAGTAAAATAATGACACAAACATATAACCATAACATCATCAAACATACCGCTGTCAAGCTTCCATAAATAGCGGATGCACTAGGAAAATAACGAATATACAAAGCATAAAAATAAGAAAACACCAACCAACCCACAGTCGCAAATACGGCTCCTGGCATATGGCTTTTGATTCCAGAACGAATATGTTCGTTTTTACTATGCTTTGCTGTGGATGTATAAATAACATCAAACACAAAGCACATTACACCAAATAAAATAATTGGCCCAAGCTCTACGAATACATCTATCACATACGCCAGATGCAATGCATTGGTAATCGCCTCACCAAATAGCAATACCACAACGTTAACTAAAATTACTAGGATTAAAATAAAGGTATTTACAATCGATAATGCCTGTTGTTTCAATATTTTCTTAGAACGAGGTACTTCGTATACACTTTCTAAGCCTGCACGAAGTGCATCGCTCCCTCTTGACGCGGTCCACAGTGCAATCAGTGCAGATATGGATAATAAAGAAACTTTTTGTGTTGCCAAAAGCTGAGCTATCACTTCTTGAATTACACCTTTGATTTCCACAGGAATTTCGTAGCTATCAAAGATCGCATAAATATCTGTCGGAATTAAAAAACTAGTAATGGAGATAACCAAGCACAAAAATGGTATCGTCGATACAATAATAAAATAACAAGCTTGTGCACTATATACATTTACCAAATCATCTACGGAATTCTTAATTATCTTATTTATATTTTCTTTTAACACTTGAAATTTCTTTTGCATAGAAACCTCCGAGTATCTATAGTTCTCTTTCTTTTCTATTATTTTACCACTCTTATATCGAAAAGTCATTGAACTTTTAACGCCACAGATTTTCCAGTCTCTTTTTCAATTTGCTATCATCCATCAAATCTTCGCCTGCAATAATATGTATACCCATATCCTGTGCTCTTTGTTTTAGTATTTTATCTGCTGGGCTATCCTTTAATAAACTTGAAACCAAGACTTTCTTTGCATATTTACTACCAAAACGGTCTGCTACCGTATTCAGTTTATAAAACTCATCCGACTTAAAATCGCCATTTTTACAAGATACAAATATCGGAACCATATTGTGCATAAGGATTACGTCAATTTCATTCGTGGTATCGTAATTTTCATCTTTACTTGGAATATCGCCATCCCAATCAATTTCTACACCATTCATGACATCATTGTAAAGTTCTTTTCCGTTCTCATCTTTAAGCGTTCTAGCCATCGAATATACCTTCATCTCTAAGGCCAGTCCCGCCTGCGTAAGACATTTTTTTACTTGCAGATTTTTAAATGTCATGGAAACGATATTCTCATCTGTGTTCTCTGTGAAAGATGTTAACAATCCTTTTTCACATAATCCACTTTTTATCTCTTCGTAGATGCCATATTTTCCAAGATGTGTTTTATAATATTCTTTTACCTTTGAAATTTCTGCTGTTATGGTAAGTCCATCTTCACTGGTAGTGCCTACTTTATTGATGGTATCAAATACCCCAATTTGTTTGTTCCATGACCTTGGTGCATCCTTACATATCGTCCACATCTCTTCGATATCATTCTCAAATTCCGAATTCATCTCCCAACGATAGGTACTTGTACCATGTACATCGCTATAAACTATTTCCCCACCATAAATCTGAATATTTTCCTCCACAGATAATAACGGTGTATTGCTAGCAATTTTTTTGCCATCCATATCACAGTCATAAATGGTATTATTCTGAATACTAATTTTATGTACCTGCACATTTTTCTCTGCATATCGACCACAAATAATTCCTAATGCAAAGACAACTAGTTCATCACCACCAGTAATTCCAAATACACAGTCTTCATAGTTTTGAACAATATCTTCCAATACGCCAATAATCTGTGCTGTCTTCCATCGAAAGACTTTCTTGTACGAAAACTTTATTTCTTTTCCTCTTTTTTCAAATACTTTTTGGTAATCTTCGATGTGACGTTTCATTGCTGCTTCGTTGTCACCAACCAAAATTACTTCATCTGGTAACATGGTCAAGCATGCACATAAATTCTCTATGGAATTCTTGTCAAAAAATTCGATGTATGTCATTTGTAGTTCTCCTTAAATCTATTCACGATACATTTTTTCATTTTTTATAAGATATTTTTTTTACGCCCTCAAATCAATCATCAAATCATGATACTCCTCTGGCAAATTAATATCTGCCGATCCGATGGTGGAACGATAGCTATTTAGCTGTTTCATTGCCTGTGTATATTCATCAAATTCATCCGTGTATGGCAAAACGGAAATGATTCGTTCAAAATGGTGTACACTCTGATATTTTTCATCCAGTTCTTTAATCTGCCAATGTGGGAAAATCTGATCATTCTTCCATATATCCGGACAATCCAACTGATTTTTCCAGCTCTCTAATGTATCAAATACTGCGCTATTGATATCCTGCCTATTTGAAACATTCAAGTCAAGCAATTCGCATGCACGGCGACGTACCAATAGACTGTGGAAACGATCAATACGTCCCTGTCTCTGATCAAAGCTGACCGCTCCTTTAGGCAAAGTCAAATGCATAATGCGTAAACAATATTTGTGAAAGTCTAATCCTTCCTGGGCACCACGTCCCACAAATAACACCATTGGCCAGAATGGGGAATTGAAACTCTCACGAATGCTTTTATGTGTATTTTTTGCAGACTCACCACTTGCAACACCCACATCATGATGATCCATCGTCAATTGCTCTGCGAATCCACATATACAACAGATGCTCGCTGGTTCTCTCTTCATATAGTTCTCTTTTGTCTGAACATATACTCTAACATCCGAACTATCTCTTTTTAAAGTTTCGCAGATCGTATCCATATTATCTTCCTGCCAAAACCATTCACGAAGAACCGCATACAGATTTCCTTCTGCACAATAACGCAATACTGCAAGATTCACAGCTTTCTGCTCTTTTGGAATTCCCTGTGATGCCATCCACGCACCCAAGGCCAGTTTACAGTATTCCTTCTGTAAATAAGTTTTAAATGCAGCCCCAAACGCTTTCGCCTTATTTATATCCTTCCACAATCGCATAGTGCAAATTGTAGGATCTGCCAAAACTTCCAGCATATTTTCGTTATCGTCTTTCAACAAATCTTCTAAGCAGCAATTTTCTCCAATCCATATCTGTGCCAATTCACAGATTGCATCGTCACTCTTCTTTTCAAACGGTAACTCAAGACATTCCAAGAAAGGCATATATTCTTCTGCTGTCATACGATTCTTTGTATCTGCATACTGACTCATCAGCACCGCACCGCCGCGCTGCAAGAAACGATGTTCATCAAACACCAATGTTTTTGAATAATTACGATATTTAACAAAAATACTGTTCTCTTCCACGCTATAAGCCGGAATCGTCGGTGGTATCCACAACAATTGACTCATCGCTGCTTCTGCATTCTGATTACACAAATCATAAAATGCCATATTCTGTTGTGGCAAAGTCAAAATCTGTGCCTGATCCAATCTATCTCCATTTTTATTACCAGATTTCAAAAATAAATCATCTGAAATATTTTGAGATTTTATTCCTAATTCTTCATAATACTTTGGTTTTTCCGAACCTCCATATCGCATCGCAAAAGACAATAACCACGGCATATGCTCACTCCATTTTTTTACGAGATTACTATATTCTGCTTCTTGTAATCGTGTACGTTGCTTCCACACATTTTGAACAGACTTTGCATAATTCGCGATTGATACATCGGACGCGCCAGCTCCCATCACCAAATGCTTCTCTGGTATTTTATTCGCACTTAGCATCGTTCTTTCATGTCGTACCATACGCTTCTTCATTTCATTTTCAAAAATGTTCTTCGCATCTTCTGCAGTCTTCTTTTTCAACTCAACTTCATCGTTTTCCTTCAGCAAATCACTTAGCGCAGCCTTATAGGTACCTTCCATCTGATTTAATTCTTTTGCTTCCGGAAGTGTTGATTTCACATCTGTCGATTTTCCACCACAAAATAGTTTCTCTGCAAACTCTTCAAAATTTGGCAAAGTATCCAGTGAATCATCATCTTCTTCCGATAATGCACTCTTCTGATTTACCGCAGCTTTATATGCCTGATAAGGGGTAGCTGAGATAAACAGTAACTTTGTATTAGACTTTTCCTCTTCCCAGTAGACAAACCTAAGGGCATCTTTCAATTTTGCAAAATTACGATGGTATTCGTCCACCATTACTAATCCAACCTTTTGAAATAGTGCATGGTAAACGTAACTTCTAAATCTATTTAATGCCTCATAACTTCGCCAACTCTTGAGAAAACCTTTTTTCTTATCCTCTTCATTTTCTTTTGCTTCTTTTTCAAAGTCTATTCTAATTTTATTATTTTTATCTAATTTCTTTTCTGCAAATATTCTGAGCCTCTTCAATTCTTCTACATTGCTGTTGTCTCTTATCCCCATTACGCCTACGGATGTGGAAACCAATACGATTTTCTTTCCTCTTATAAGTTCCTCTTCTCCATTCACAATAGGCAAATAAAGCAAATCCAGTAACGCAGTCGGTCCAGAACGATATATGAGGTCTTCCTCCTTCAAACCATATGTAGCACAAACTGCCTTAAATTTTTTTACCATATCCTCACAGCATTTTCCTAATAAAGCCTGGTTTGGTCCTACATAAACCGCAAAGAATGGTGTTTCTTCCCCTTCTACTTGCTGTTCCCACTGTTTCAATGCTTCTTTACACATAACAATGGTTGATGTAAAAGTTTTTCCCAAACCTGCTTCATCTGCCAAAAAAACGCGACTCTGTGTATCTAGCATATTCGACAACTGTTCTGCACCCTGCATTTGGAATTTCATTGGTTTATCACCATTAACATTACTTGCGTGCAACAATTTAGGTATATTTATTTCCTTTATGGTTTTACCCTGAGCACTATCTGTTTTACAAAATGCCGTACCAGAAATATTTTCATCAAATATCTCTTCTAATTTTAACACTACACCAAGTGCATCATCACAGAAGTTATCCTTACGAAGTCTCTTCTCCCTCATAAGCATTTCTTTCTGTAAATCTAAATATTCCTTTAAGGTATTTAAATCCTCGCACTTCCATGCCTCGCTTAAATAATTCTCCCAAGTTAATTTATTTGTACCTTCCGGCCTTGGACAATCCTTGATTAAATCCCGTGGAATTTCTAGTACAATATCTCCATAACCTACACCAAGATATCCTTGTACGGGAACATAGGTAAAGCCATCCTTTCCTCCATTATTTCCCCAAAAGCGTAACACCAATGCTCCATTCTGTATATTCACATCTGTATTTTTGACTGCCCAGCCGTACTCTTTTGGCTGTACATCACAACATGGTATACTAGCAAACTGCTTTGTTTTCAACTCTTTCTGTCCCAAGGCACTTATTTCTATTTTGTACTGAATCTCTCCAATTTTAGAATTTTTTTTCATCGGATGAATCTCACAGTAATTAGCATCTAAAAACTTAATGCCCGTAATCGTTCCATACTTGTACAAAAATTCACCCCAAAAATCTGTTTTATGCGTCAAAGACCCCTTCTTCTCGAAATCAAAAAACTTGCTGTATCTGGTGAGCAACTGTTCTTTTGTATCTACAAATTCATCCGCACTCAGGACAACCTTTACCAAGCATTCCACACTTTGGTGTGCGATTGTTTCACCATCTTTAAAATCATATCCAATTCCATTTGTCGTACAATTTGCACTGCCAAACCAAAGTTCATATTTTTCTTCGTTATCATTTTTTAACAAATACAACTTCGCGTGACTGGCATAGTTCACATGCTCCTCTTGCTCTGTAGTATCGTAAAGAAACCTGTCCGACTCAAAAAAAGTCTGCGCACTTGTACCACGAACAAACTCTGGAGGTGTGATAACTATGCTATCATTCCTATTACAACTATGAAATCTCATCTGCTCATGTAATGCTTTTTCGCCACAACCTCCGAAGAAAATCTCCACCTCACGTTCCTCTTCTTTGCTTGGCATCTGCATAGTAAGCTTTACTTTTCCCAACTGTTCAAACAGCTTTCCTTCTGGATTCAATCCATGCTCATTCAGCCAATTCTTATGGTTTTCGTCGAGAGAATCCCATAACTTATTGAAAAATGCTTGCAACTGCAGTCCACTATTCGTTTCTTTCTCTGTAAAGTTCAAATGTAACAGAGCTGCAACCTCCATTAAATTTTCTGAACCATAGGTCAAGTTTTTGCTGTACACAGCCATACGATACTTGTATCCACTCTCCGTTTTCACACATACCAAGGATATCTTTGCATGAAAGGTTTGCTTTCTCTTTCCAAGCCTAGAATGAACAGGATACAAAAAAGGATTTATATTTGAAAGTGGAATCTCTGAAGACACACTCCCCTTGACCGTAAGAGGCGTATCTGCATTATAAAAAAAAGCAGTATCTGCAACTTTTCCCTCTTTAAGTGCAGCAGTCACATCTTCACTACCAATCTGCATTGCTAATAGTGCTGCCGCATATTTTTTATCTAAATTCATGGAAGTATGCATAACCCATGCGATATGTTCTCCATCATCCACTTTAAATAGACTTTTCATATCAAAACCAAATGTACTCATCTCTATTTCGCTGCCTCCATTTGAATCCATTTTTGTGCTGCTTCTAGTGTTACGCCATCACAATCGCCATTCGTAACCCAGTCCTTTTTATGATTTTTTTCCACAGCTTTCAAGCCATTGCCATTTTCTCTCTTCCCTGAACTAATCTTCCTACTAGCGCTAGTTACAGTACTAATTTCACCTCCACTAAGTTTCCAAATGGTATATGTATCATTATCTTTTCTTCTTACAATAAACATCAGCTCACAATCTTCTGATGGCGCAGACCAAGCCATGTTACCTTTATCGCTATATTTAATATCCATTCCTTTTTTCATCTGATGTGGATAAGGAAAAGATACTTTGTTTCCCTTCAAATTGACATCTGCGTTAGGCAGCTGTTCTACACTTGTTTGATCAAAAAAAAGATTCCAAACAGGTGTCATCGATGTATTTTCCATATTTTCGTCCCCTTCGTCCAATTTCTTTAATTATACAATATTCGTTCTTTGTTTCCTAGAAATTTAACTTAAAGTCTGGTTAGATTTTCACCTATTTCAAATATTGCTCTATCATCAGCTCTACATGTTTTAAATTAATTGGATGTGATAAAGTCTCATATGTCAGAATCAAGTTTTTTCCCAGTAGAATTCCATTTCTCTCATATGCATCAATTCTTTTTAATGCTTTATCTATATATTCTAAATCATCCATCTTACCTAAATGCTCATAATAATATTCTTTTCTCTCTTTTACATTTAATACAGTAAAATCCGGATGTATTAAACCAAAACCATTTAAATATAATGGAACTTCATATCGATATGGAATCCCATGCTTACACAACGTATTCGCTATCAAAATCTCTGATTTCGAACGCACTCTTTCGCCTTTCTCCGTATAATATTCTGGGGCATTTGGAGAAAATCCCTTTTTCTCATACTCTTGGTGTTGCCACTGTTCCACAAATTCTTCGTCTGGCAATTCAATTGGTGTTACATAGCATTTTCTATCTGCATGTAAGTTCATATAAATATCATCACATAATCCATTTTCTGATAATGCATATAGATTTCTCAAGTGAAATAATTCTTTTCTTGCTAGTTCTAATACCCTTTCATCATAATCCTTTTGACAAAGATTTTTTATTAATGTTTCATCTGTTTTCTTTATATATTTTCGTTTTTTGTCTTTCGAATCACTTTTATAATAGTACTGTACTCTCGTACCAGCACGTGCGATATTTAGTATTCCTTTTGGTGCACCTTTTAGTGATTTCTCCTTCTCCTTTATAATGTTTTCTAATTGGCTTATCCTTTCTTTTATTCCTCTTTGACTTTTGTACATTTACTTCCCCCTTATATTTTTTCTTCAAATACAAGCTAAATTTAAATATATATCTTTTAACTTGTCTTATTTTTTCTATTTAAACTGAAAGCGCATGCTAAAATGCTCCCCCTATTTTTTAACTTGCCTTTAATTCTTTAAAATTTTACAGTTTGCATGTTTATTTGGTATATTAAAGTTTTAACGTGTTTTTATATTTCTAAAGATGGCATGTCTAAATTCACTACGCCAATTTTGACTTGTTCTCGTAACTGTCTATACAATAAAATAAACAAGTTAAACGAATTCTCCTTGTTTTTAACATGCTCGACACATAAAATCGTTCATAAAGCATACATGTTAAAACAAGTATCCACTAATTAAACTTGTTTTTAATTACTTTAAAAAGGAAAATTTCCCTGAAAAGGGATTTTGATTTCTTAATTTCAAAAGATTAATAGATTTTAAAATAAATAGATACGAGGAAGAGCACTTAAGCGCTCTTCCTCGGTCATATACTTGTTTGTGACTCTTATTCCCACTCAATTGTTCCGATTGGCTTTGGTGTGAGGTCCATAAGAACTCTGTTAATGCCTGGAACTTCGTGTGTAATACGATATGTGATATGATGAAGAATTTCATATGGAATTTCTTCAATTGTTGCTGACATAGCGTCTGTTGTGTTGACAGCACGGATGATTGCTGGCCAACCTTCGTAACGGCTTTCATCTTTAACACCTACGCTCTTGATGTCTGGAACTGCGATAAAGTACTGCCATACTTTTTCAGCAAGACCATTTTTGTCAAATTCTTCACGTAAGATAGCATCTGCTTCACGAAGAGCTTCTAAACGATCACGTGTGATAGCACCTAAGCAACGTACTCCAAGTCCTGGACCTGGGAATGGCTGACGATAAACCATAGAGTGTGGTAAACCAAGAGCTTCACCTACTACACGAACTTCGTCTTTGAATAAAAGCTTAAGTGGTTCTACAAGTTCAAATTGAAGATCTTCTGAAAGACCGGCTACATTGTGGTGAGATTTAACTGCTTTCTTACCTTCAGCTGCTTTCATAGATTCAAGAATATCTGGGTAGATAGTTCCTTGTGCTAAGAATGTAATATCTTCAAGTTTTCTTGCTTCTTCAGCAAAAACTGTAATAAATTCTTTACCAATAATTTTACGTTTACGTTCTGGTTCTGAAACGCCTGCTAATAATCCTAAGAAATGATCTGTTGCATCAACGTAAATCAAGTTAGCATCTAAGCCATCTTTGAACATTTTGATAACATCTTCTGATTCATTTTTACGCATTAAACCGTGGTTTACGTGAACGCACACGAGCTGTTTGCCAATTGCTTTGATAAGGAGTGCCGCTACTACTGAACTGTCAACACCGCCAGATAAAGCTAATAATACTTTTTTGTCTCCTACCTGTTCGCGTACTGCTGCAACCTGCTCATCAATAAATGCAGCTGCAAGTTCAGGTGTAGTAATACGTTCCATGGTTTCAGGTCTCTTGTTTGAATCCATAAATAACCTCCTAAGATTGTGCAAAATTTATTAATAGGTTTTTATTATATTACTTGATTTATCAGAAATCAATTAGAAATTTTTACATTTTTAAATTTTTTTCGACTTCAGATTTGTTCAATCTTCTAAACAAACGAACCATAACAATGATTGCAATTACTGCTAATACAAATTCCGCAATAAACTGTGTATATGCCAAACCATATAATGGATAAATCTTGTCCATGATAAAGATTGCTGGAATTTCTAATAATACCTTTCTTGCAATGGCAAAGAATAATGCCTGTTTTCCCATTCCTACCGATTGGAAAACACCAATGGTGATAAAGTCTAAACAAAGGAAAGGTAAACCAATACAAAAACCTCTTAACAGCTTTGTTCCGATATCCACTACACTCTGTGTATCAATAAACAATCCTGTGATTACGCCAGCACCTGCATAGTAGAGTACCACTACACCAAAGGCAAACGCCATAGCGATTTTGATTGCAAAAAAGTATGCATCCTTCATACGCTTGTAGTTGCGACTAGCATAGTTGTAACTTACCAATGGCATAATGCCTTGTGAAGCACCTAATATCATCTGAAGCGGAATCATATTTACCTTTTGTACGATTCCCATCGCAGCTACTGGGTCAGCCCCATAGGATGCCATCTTGTTATTTAAAATGGTCATACCAACTACATTTAAAAGATTCTGGATACAAGCTGGAATACCTACCGCAAAAATACCACCCACGATGTTAGATTCCAAGGTGAATTTCTTTGGATTGATACATACCAAAGTTGTTTTTCTTTTCTTATATAGAAGAACAAGGAAGTACGCACATGCAAAACAGTTGGAAATGAAGGTCGCCATACCGGCACCTGCAGCTCCCATATTTAGTCCCCATGGAAGAATAAAGAACGGATCTAAAATAATATTTAAAATACATCCACTCATGGTTCCGATACTAGCATGAAGGGAAGCTCCTTCGGAACGAACCATGTATCCCATAACAACATTTAAAATCGCAGGAACCGCACCAAGGTTTACCGTCCAAAACATGTAGTCATATGTAGACTGCCAAGTATTTGCATCTGCACCCAATAACCCAATCAATGGAGCCTTAAAAATCGTACATGCCAGCGAAAATAAAATTCCACTAAATACTGCACACCAAAAGGCAAAGGCCGAGCATTTATAAACTGTTTCATAATCCTTTCGTCCCATGGCACGGCTCATCATACTAGAAGAACCGACACCAAATAAATTATTTACTGCATTAAACGCCAGCATAACTGGTGCAGCAAGTGTAACCCCAGCATTCTGAATAGGATCATTTAGCATACCTACAAAATAGGTATCTGCCAAATTGTAAATGATAGAAACCAATGACCCAATAATCATTGGAATTGATAGCTTAGCTACTGCTTGGGGAATCGGCATCCGCTCAAACAGTTCGATTTTATCCTTCATATTGTCTGCACTCATAAACACCTCTAAAAAATACCAATATATCCATATTATAACATGGTAAAATTTTTTTGTAAAATCCATAACTTTCTTCTTGCGTCATACATTATTAGGTTTTATAATACAAAGTGTATTTATGTGTTTAGCGAAATACAAATTTTAAATAAAGAAGGTAATAAAGATGGAAAGAAAAGTTGGAACTATTTCAAGAGGTATCCGTTGTCCAATCATTCGTGAAGGTGATGATTTAGTAGCAATGACTGTTACTAGCGTTTTAGAAGCTGCTGAAAGTGAAAGCTTTGAACTTCGCGATAGAGACGTTATTGCTTTAACAGAATCTATCGTTGCTAGAGCACAGGGTAACTATGCTAGCGTACAGGATATTGCAGACGACGTGAGAGCAAAACTTGGTGGAGAAACAGTTGGTGTTATCTTCCCTATCCTTTCCCGTAACCGCTTCGGTATCAACTTAAAGGGTATCGCAATGGGATGTAAGAAAGTTGTTCTTATGCTCATGTATCCAAGTGATGAAGTAGGTAACGCACTTTTAACATATGATCAGTTGGATGATGCTGGCATCAATCCATACTCAGATGTACTCACATTAGAAAAATATCGTGAACTCTTCGGAGAAAACGTACACGAATTTACAGGTGTTGACTATGTAGATTACTACGCAAGCATCGTAAAAGAAGCTGGTGCAGAAGTAGAAGTTATTTTTGCAAACAACCCACGCGTTATTTTACAGTATACAGATTGCGTTATTAACTGTGATATCCACACACGTGTTAGAACAAAACGTATCCTTCGTGAAAATGGTGCTAAAGTTGTATGTGGTCTTGATGACATCCTTACATCTTCTGTTAACGGTAGCGGCTTCAATGAAAAATACGGTTTACTTGGTTCAAACAAATCTACAGAAGACAAGATTAAATTATTCCCACAGGAATGTAAAGACCTTGTAGTAGCTATCCAGGATGAAATTTTAAATAGAACTGGAAAACACGTAGAAGTTATGGTTTATGGTGACGGTGCATTCAAAGATCCACAGGGTAAAATCTGGGAACTTGCTGACCCAGTTGTATCTCCAGCATTTACAGATGGTCTCATCGGTACACCAAACGAATTAAAATTAAAATACTTAGCAGATAACGATTTTGCAAACTTAAGTGGTGCAGAATTAAAAGAAGCTATCTCAAATAGTATCAAATCAAAACAGGAAAACCTCGTAGGTAACATGGCATCTCAGGGTACAACACCTAGACAGCTTACAGACCTCATCGGTTCCCTCTGTGACCTCACATCAGGTTCAGGTGACAAAGGAACACCTGTAATCCTCATCCAGGGTTATTTTGATAACTACACAAACGACTAAGAGTCCAAGTAAGAGAATAAAAATAAGCGGCATGCAAATTTATTTGCGATGCCGCTTTATTTTTATTCTCGAAATTTGGCGATAGCCAAATTGTGCGAGTGTCGCAGCTACGAAGTAGCTGACTGACACGTAGTGTCGACACGAGCGCACTTGGACTCTTAGTCGTTTAACTTTAATTTAACGCTTACTCGTTTTCCGACTCTACTTTTTCTACACTATCGCTCTCTTCTGTTTCAACAACAGAGGTCTCTTCTACTACAACAGACTCTTCACTACCTTCTGTCTCATTTACAACAACTGGAGCTTCTTCTTTCTTCTCTACTTTTCCCACTTGTTTTCTACCGATTCCCCAAAGAATACAACTTAAGATACTGCAAACTACCATCATAATTGGAACCATTGTATATTCTGCATTCATTGGAAGCCCCTGCTCAGCAATGTAATTAATTCCATACGGAATCGCCATCATAAATGCCGCATTTAAAATCGTAAGTAAAGAAATGAGTACGCCTAATCCTCTTCTATTAAACAAACGTAATAAGATTCTTACCACTACAGCAAATGCTAATAATCCAAATACAGCAACTGGAACTAATGCAACCATACCCAATCCTTGTGCCATTGCACGGATCTGTTCAATCATTAAGAACATATCTTTAACAGATTGTAATTCTTCTGGTAACTCTAATGCATACAATTCTTCTGGTATTGCAAATCCACTCAGTGTCTCTGTTACCGCATTTGCATTTACATATAATGCGTAAAAATCAGAGATCGCAACTTCACCATCCATTAAAGGTTCTGTTAATTTTCCAACCGATTCCACTGTTGCTCGAAAATCAATTTCACATCCATATTGTGCAAGCGCCTGCTCCATCATAACCAAGGCTTCTTCTGGCATCTGCGCCAACATACCTGTTATCCCATCAAGTGTTTCCTTATAATTACCTGTGATTGTCGCAAATGGCATGACACCACCCATTAAAATACCTACTAGGCACAAAATGGATAACCATTTCATTACATGTCCTACTACATTTTTCATAATATCCTCCTTAGTAAAAAACAATATTTGTAATTATATCACACTCTGACAATTTAACAAATACATTCTTAAATCTCATTTTTCCTCTGCTTTTCTGTTAGAAATCTCCTTCGATACTTCAATTCCGCAAACTTGTTTACCTGCTTCATATAAATCACATCATAGGCACCGCCAACCGCTCCTACCAGTGGAATGCCTTGCAAAAATTTCATATACAAGAGCTCCCTCGATAAACAACGTGCAGTCTCCTGCACACAATCATTTAAGGAAATCACCTTAGAAAACTCCCCATGTTCTATGTAAAAATTCAACTGTTCATTGATTTTAAGAAGATTCATATCATGGCATACCGCCCCCTGAATAACAAGTAAGATAAACTTCTTTTCCTCATCCTCTTTATAATCAAATCCATAATTCAAACAAATCTCATAAATACTGCGAAGCATAAGACTCGTAAACACTACGATATCTGGAATTCCAACGCCAAGTATACCCATGCCGATTCCTGATACACCAGAAATAAGCAGATTGGTATTCCCTGCACCATTTGCTTTTTTCGAAAAAGTCTTTAGATTTTTTCGATTCTCTTTTACCTTTACCGTATAATTATTAATCTGATAATCTTTCTCAATCTCATCCTTTTTGTAGGTCTTCTCAATCAAATCTGTACCTTTTTCAAATACCAAATGAAATGCCTTTGCAAAGGTAGCATCCAAAGTCTCTTGCAATCCGCCAGGAACTTTATCCGCAAGAAACTGATTTAATTTCGAATTCTCTTTCTGTAAATTCTTATCCAGAAAATAGAACTCATCTTTCTTCAATTTTGACCACTCTTTTTCGATGGCTGATTTGAATAATTTCATATTCGTTCGCCCCCTTATTGAAAAAAGGGTCACAAACGTGACCCTTTTATTTACTAGATATATTTGAAGCTACTTACTTCATTTGATAATTCATCAGAAATCTCTTGATTGCTTTCGGCATCATTGCGAATATTTCCAAGCATTTCTACCAAATGAGAAGCACTATCTGCTACCATAGTTACACCATGAGCACTTTCATCTACTGCTGTATTGATTCCATCAATACCTTCATTAATATTTGTAATATTATCTTCTAATTCCGTAGATTTTTCATCAATGACATCCATCATAGAATCTAACTGATCAGCATCTGCGTAATACTGATTTGCTATGTCTACTAATTTATCGTAATCTCCAATTACGGCACCGTCAATGAAGGTCAACATACCATTTGCATTGTCAGCTAATGCCTCTACAGATTCTGTAACCATACCACTAATTTCTTGAATATTATTTGCAGTTGCTTTTGAACGCTCTGCCAATCCACGAATTTCATCTGCAACTACAGCAAATCCACGTCCAGCCTCACCAGCTCTAGCAGCTTCAATCGAAGCATTTAATGCTAAAAGGTTTGTCTGATTTGCAATACCAAGAATATCATTTGTAAGTTCATTAATCTTATCAACACTTCTACTATTTTCAATAGCAGTTTCTAATAAGACTTTATTTTCACCAATCATCTTAATGGTGTTTTCTTTACTATTCATGGCATCCTTACGAATGTTCTCTGCTTTAACCTTAATCTCATCAGTTACCTGCACACCTTCTTTTGCAAGGTCTTTCATTCCCTGAATAGAATCTAACATTTCTCTAGAACCAGTGGCAATGGTATCCAATGTAGCTGCGATTTCCTCCATACTAGCAGACATTTCTTCCATGGTCGCAGATACATCGCTCGCATTCCCCTCAGAAGTAACAATACTCGATTTGATACTGTTTACCTGAACGTTCATATCTTCAGAGCCACTACGCAACTTCACCATAATACCTTGTAACTGATCAAGAAAACGATTAATCCCAGAAGCTAACTGTCCCAATTCGTCCTGACTCTTTACCTCTAATCGTTCCGTCAAATTACCTTCACCTTGTTCAATTCCTTCTATAATCTCATTTACCTTCTTCGTAGCACTATTTACTGGTGCAATAACCAAACGAGCAAATACTATAAATATAATTACTGCCATAAGCATAATTACAATATTAATCGTCAAGGCATAATTTTGAATCTTCTGTACAGAATTAACCCCTACTGCAGCCTCACCTAAGGCCGATTTATTCAATGCATCTACAAAAGCGGTTTGTATCGCCTGCATTTCTGCAACAATCTCTCGCATCTGTCCGTTAGATGCAACTGCAGCTGCCACATCTCCATTCAAACGTGCATTTGCTGTCGTCAATATATTTTCTACTAAAAGTGTAATATGTTTCTTGTATAAATCTAGACGCATTATAATCTCAGTCTGTCCTGTTCTTTCAGCTAATATTGTCATAGCATCTAAAGACTCATTGATTATGTCAACAAACCCTTGTACCGATCCAGCCATTTGTAATGCACTATCCTCATCTGGGAGCATTACAATCAAATTACTATACAAACGAATCTCTGTAACATTTCTGCTGACTGCCTCATTATACTCCTGCAATTTCATATATGTAGCAGAAAGATTTTCTATAGAGTTCTTTGCAGTATTCATACCAACATTGGCAATCAGATTATAAGCGATAAACGAAACAACTAAAATGAACAACATGGCATATACTTTCACACCAATGCCAATCGATCTCTTTTTTCTATTTCCTTTCGCTACCTTTCGTTTCCCTTTTCCTATCTTCATGTAAACTTCCTCCAAACAATATATATATAGTATACTACGCTTCTAAAAGTTCTGCACGCTACAATTTTTTCAAAAATGTTTCTTTTTATTTTTATTCATAAGCTATGTTAATAAAATGAATTCAAAAAAAGACATAAAAATTTTCAAAAAAATATTTCACTTTCGTAAAAAAAGTGGTAAAGTAACTATGTTATTTATGACGCATCTTATACATAAGGAGATTGATAAAGATGGAAAAACTTTATACAGGTAAAACAAAAGACGTTTATAAACTTGAAAATGGCAATGTAATGCTCAAATTCAAAGATGATTGTACTGGAAAAGATGGCGTATTTGATCCAGGTGAAAATAGTGTTGGTTTAACAATCGAAGGTATTGGTAAAGCTAACCTTATCACATCTATCCACTACTTTGAATTATTAAAAGAAGCAGGAATCAAAACTCATTATGTTGGCGCTGATGTAGAAAACGCTACTATGGAAGTACTTCCAGCAACAGTATTTGGACATGGTCTTGAAGTAATCTGCCGTCTCGTTGCAACAGGTAGCTTCATCCGTAGATATGGCAAATATATCGAAGATGGTACTGTTTTAGAAGGTGGCTATGTAGAATGTACATTTAAGGATGATGCTCTTGGCGATCCACTCGTAACAGGTGAAGGTCTTGTAGCTCTTGGTGTTATGTCACCAGCTATGTTCGAAAGCTTAAAAGAACAGACACTTGCTATTACAAAAATCGTTGCAGATGACTTAAAAACACTTGGTCTTGATCTTTGGGATATTAAATTCGAATTTGGTTACAACAACGACGAAGTTATCCTTATCGACGAAATCGCTTCTGGTAACATGCGTGTTTACAAAGATGGCAAAATCGTTGACCCAGTTGAACTTACAAAAATCATCAACAACAGATAATTTTAATTCAAACATTTGGCGTGTAGAGAAATCTACACGCCTTTTTATTTCTATGTATAATTTCCTTCATTCAAAATATACTATAACTATTATTGTATGAGAGGAGATATTTCCATGACCTTTATCGATTCTTCGGATAGCATAAAAAATCCTACGCTAGAGGATGATAAACTCCATTTAGTTGACAAACCTGTCACTCCAAAAGATGATAACTATCTCTATGCTGCATCCGCTACCGATATGACCGGCCTGGCCGTCACTGTTGCACACAACGAATACGAAGCACAAAGCTATGAAGAAATCTTTCCATATCTGCCACCAATTCAGATAAACGAAAAAGAGGATTCTCCTATACCAGCAGTCTCTGATGGCATACACGCAGAATATCGCACACAGGTTACCCGACAACCAAAACACGACAAATAAAAAAGGTGTCAGATGCTTCTCACATCTGACACCTTTTCTTATTATTTCTTTAAAGGAAGAACATATTCCTCAAGTCCTTCTTTTCGAAGTTTTAATGCACCCAGCAAGAAACATCCTTGGCCAACTACATTAACACCTTCTGCAATCCAATTCATGCTAGCTTCTGCAAAATCTTTTGAAGATAAATATCCCATCCCCAAACAACATACAAAGGATACTACATAAATCACAATGATACTTGGCTTTTTCAACTTAGCAGCCAAATAGCAAAGCCCTGCATCCATCATGCCAAGACCAAGAATCATGAACCCAACAAAAAGGAACGTTCCTTTCCAAACCACTGGTGCAACCGCATACATTGGTAAGTGTTTTCTACGAATAAACATTAAGATAATGCCTGAACCAGTTAATAGAAATCCAAGTGCCTGCACGGGAAAGAACATAGAGTTCAGTGGTTCAAAATCGCAGATATTTGCTGCATATAAAAGCTTATAGGTTGCTTTTAAAAATCCTGCCATGAAAACGTTAATGGAACCTGCTGCAAATAAGGAAAAGGATGCTTTTGTCATTTTGTTATAGAGGCACTGCATTAAAACTGCTGCCCCATAACCAAAAAACAATACCGGAATATAATCTACTAACGCCATAGCTATAGAAAAATCTTTCATAACTCAAACCTCTTTCGTTATATTCACTACCAATTATTTTTCTACTTTATTTAAGTGATAAATTGGTAAAAGTGGAATGATGATTGGTGTGCTGTTTGCATAATCATTGTATTCCTTGTCATTACCATAACGTGCCATCTGGCGTTTTTCTAAACGCTGTGCACCATTAAACATGATAAACACGATACAGATATAAGAAATCACAGCCATCAACCACTGACCGATTCCACTTAAAATATCTAATGAAGAAACAAAAATACCTGTCCAGAAAATAATTTCTCCAAAATAGTTTGGACAACGGCACATTTTGTATAAGCCCTGTGTCGCAACCATGTTTGGACGTTCTTTTTTCTGTGCCGATTTCTGATTATCAGCGATGGTTTCTAATACAATACCACCGATACAAATCACAATGCCGATCCATGTAAATGCAGATACCTCTCCACCATTTAACAAACGGAAAAATACTGGTGAAGTCTGTGCTACATAAAGTGCTGCACAGCTAATCCAGATTGCCACCTTAACGAAGATTGGCATCGCTTTTTCATCGCCAGTTGCTTCCTGAAGAGTTTTACGATATGCTGCATTTTTGATTTCACGAATCAATAAGAATCCTGATAAACGGAAACCATACACAACAAATAATGCACATAAAATATAATGTGGAAGTGCAATATTGAAAATCCCCATTGCACCCATAATTGCCATAGTTACACCAATGCCAAGTACGGCAAAGCCATAACCGATAGATAAAAAGTATACATATTTATAGAAGCCTACAAGACAAACTGCCAAGGCTACCAAAAAGAAAATTCCTAAAAAATTCCAGCCCATATTATCTCTCCTCTGTCTTATTTCTGAAAGCTATCAAAAATATACTGCTTGAAGCTCATTTCACCTACATGTGTATCTCCAACCATTTCCTCTGTAAGTGTCCATTTTGAGAATTTAAGAATTGCTTCTTTGCCGTTCTTTTTGAATTTGTTGATAAATGCAAGTACATCGAAAAGTACCGCTGGTGCACGTTTGATAACTGGTTCTTTTCCAGCTGCTTCAAAGCACATGTTAGCGATTTCTTCGTAAGAGTATGTTTCTTTACCACCTACGTTGTACATAGTATTTTCATCTGTAATGTGGTCTACGATAAATGCACCAAACTCTTCTGTAGAAACAACGTTTGCATGTACAGGATCATTTCCAAGCAATGTTACTTCGCCCTTTTCAATCATTGGACGGAATACTTTTACGATATCGTAGAAGTAACCTGTAGGACGGTGGATACAGTATGTAAGACCACTCTTCTTTAATTCTTCTTCGAATAAGTATTTTGAATGTACCATAGGTACACCTGGTGCCATATCCGCTTTGATAACTGAGATATAGGTAAAGTATTTCACACCAGCTGCTTTTGCTTCATTTAAGATGTTTACGTTACCCTGTAAATCAATCTGATAGTTTGTTACTTCTGCAGATGTTTTTGTAAGACCAACTGTAGAAACCACACAATCCGCACCATCGCAAAGACCTTTTAATGTTTCTGGTTTTGTAACATCAATTTTCTTGAATGTAAAGTTTCCTGTTACACCAAGATCACGTTCCATCATATCTGCTGCTACTACTTCATGTCCTGCTTTTAATAAAGCTTTAAAAATTTCTGCGCCGAGATTTCCATAAGCGCCTGCTAATACAACTTTCATGTCTCTCTCCTTTTATTTCTTATTCTTTTCTTTCGAACGTTTATCATTGATAATCTGCATATGTTCTGCAGTAATTACATCAACATTATTTTCTTTTGCCCAATCCACACAGCCTTTTAATACGGTATGAAGGAATACACGAGGTACACCAAGAATGGTTTCTAATGCTTCATCTGTAAAGGTAATCTTGTCATCTACACGGTTTGCTGCATAACGAACCGATTCAAGGGTTGTTTTACGAACCTGTAAGAGTTCTGCATGCATCCAGTTGTATCTGTGATACCAGAAGTTTTTGCTGTCACGATAACCATAGTCTACTGGAAGATGAGGGAAATCAAATCTGCCTACACCATTGATAATGGCATCTGCATATTTTTTCTTCATAAGGATTCGGTCCACTTTTAAGATAAAGTGCGCACCAAATTCGCTGGTGATACCATTGAAATCATGGTATGGTCCTGGATAACCATTGAGTTCACCTGGTTGGTCTTTGTCTGCACCATCCAATTCACGTACCCATGTACATTCGATTACCTGAATAGCATCAGTAAGTACCTGTGGACGTTTCTCTTCTGGATTTTCTTCCTCAATCTGGCTCTGCTCCAAACGGAAATTGCACTTTGGCATTTTTTCTTCTGGTTTGTCACCTGGCCAGCTTAATTTTACACATTCTTTAAAATATTTAGGTTCATCACTAATGAAGTTTAAAGCACATTTTCCGTTTCTTAAAATGTTCTGTGCAGTATTGGATGAATTACGACAGCTAAGAAGCATCGCATAATAATCCTTACCTGCTACATAGTAAGGCTGCACCAAAGAATATGGTCCACAGTTGGTAGTGCCGTCTTCACAAAGTGTGCTAATCACTACAGTTGGCATTGGGAAAAATAAAGATGTCTGATAGAAATTATCTACCACACGAAGATTTTCAAAGCTACTCATGTTCTATTCTCCTTTTTCTTTTCAGTAAAATGGTTTGTAGAAATATATGTAGCTTTGAAAAGAGTGTATGCAACTTTTAGAAAAGTTGTAAGAGTACGGATGCGATTAATTCAAAATCCTTGCCCGCCATGGTCAAAGTCAACATATTTTCTGCAACAAACTCTGCCAAAAATTTGTCATCCACTTTGTCCTGATTACGGGTCCACATGTATATCGTTTCTGCGAGCTGTTCTCGCAGCAAATGATGTCTTTTTGAAAATGAAGCCGTATAACTTGCTTCTGCATTTTCATCCGTAAAAATACTTTCATATTTTTCTTTGTAGGTTAAGAGTTCCTGATACATACAGTACAACGCAGTTTTCACATTTTCTGCCTCTGCTGCACTTGTTGAAATTCTTTGGATACAAAACATCCAATCATCCAACATAAAACTCGCAATCAGCATATCTTTCGATGGAAAATAATTGTATACCGTACCAGTTCCTACTCCACAGGCAGTGGCTACAGAACGTATCGTCATAGACGAATAACCCTGCTCTCTCACCTGTCGTTTTGCTTCTGTTAATAATTTCTCGCGGATATTCTCTATAATTTTTGGCATGAACGCCTCCTCCTTTATTTTATGAACGCGTTCACAAAGGTTAGTATATGACTTTGTGAAACTTTTGTCAACAATCTTAGAAAAAGAGTACAATGAAAAAGAACGATAGCAAGCAGACTTGCATTTCGTTCTTTTTTTTACATTTAGGATAAGTCTTTATTCTACACTTCACCACGGAATTTCTCTCGCATGGTATATCTAATATCCTCATCAATCATCTGAATCATAATATCAGCAAATAGTGGATCAAACTGTGTACATTTTCCACGTTCGATTTCACCACGAACCACTTCCTGCGAAAGAATGTTACGATAACTTCTCTTTGATGTCATGGCATCATAAGCATCGGCAACACCAATGATACGTGCCTGCTCTGGAATCTCTGTTCCTGCCAATCGATCTGGATATCCACGGCCATCATATCTCTCATGATGCCATCTCGCACCAATCATAATATCTGGAATCTCTTCAATGGTTCTTAAAATATCGCTACCAATAGATGGGTGCTGTTTAATCGCCTCATACTCTTCATCCGTCAAACGGCTATCCTTATTAATGATGGTATCTGGTACACCAATCTTGCCGATATCATGCAAAAGCGCCATCTCATAGATTTCTTTCTGCTCCGCTTTGCTCTTTCCTGCACGTTTGGCAATTTCCTTTGAATACTTGGCAACACGAAGGGAGTGACCATTGGTATATGGATCTTTCGCGTCGATGGTGTTCGCTAAAGTTTTCATGACCTCTTCGGATAGACGCTCTACCTGACGTCTTCTCGCTTCTGCTCTCTCAGTCTGAACAGATACTTCATTCTGCAAATTCTTCTGCAGACGACTAAGCTCTAAAATACGTCCAACACGCTGTAACATGATTTCATCCACGAAAGGCTTTGTAATAAAGTCCATAACACCAGCTTGAAAACCACGTACTTCCGTATCCCTGTCATTATCCGCTGTCAGCATAATAATTGGAATATCTTTATATTCATCTATTTCTTTTAATTTTTCAATGAACTGAAAACCATCCATCTGAGGCATATGATAATCCAAAAGGATTAAATCTGGAATTCTTTTTTTGATCACATCAAGTGCTGCCATCCCCGAATTTGCACACGCTACTTCAAAATGTTCTTTCAAAATATTCATCGCAACACGAAGGTTCAAGCCTGAGTCATCAACGACTAATACCAACTGTCTCATAATAAAAATCTCCCCTGAATATACTACGTACAATTTTAACATAAACTTGGACAAGAGTGGAAGTTGTATACAAGTAATTTTTGCAAAAAAATAAGCGCATGTGAAACCGAACTTCCATGCGCTTCTCTCTAACTAAAAATGAGTATAGTAAGTTTTCTGTAGATGTTGATTTTGCATTAAAATTTAACAGCCTCCTATATTTTACTTCAACCATGAACAATATTTGAATAAAAAATAAGAGAATAAGAAAATAATCCTTTACCTTAAACGTTAACACACCCGATCATATAACATATGTAAAACATCTACACGGATTTTCTTTTAATCAATATCAACTTCAAATTCGAAGGTCTGGTTATGCTTATCCAAAGCCATCTGCATAACCATAATCTCTTCGTTTACCTTTTCGTAATCAGCCTTAACAACATCTAAGTCGTAGTTAATATACTGATACTCTGGCACCTGATTTCTACCACCAAAGCTAGGGACTCTCACCTGTGGCAAATGTTTACGCATGCTATCCAATACCACTTTTCGATTATTTAACTGCGACATGCGCACAAGAACAGCATCTACCGTCATCTCTTTGTCACCTACCATAATGGTAGTGGTAACATTCGCCAAATTGATGGCATGTCGTAGTTTACAAACCTTCTCATCAAGTTCTGTGATAAGTTTGGAAACTTCCACATAGTCATACTCTGGAATCACAGGCTCTTCTGTGATTGCCGCAGTATACACATTGCACTCTCTTTCTTTGTTGCGCCAGTAGGACTTATCATCCTCCAGCTGTCTGATTAATTTGCTTGCATATGCGGATGTCATCTTTTTCATATTTTTACACCTCACTTTTACGATTCATTCTATGCAACACTTTCAAGTGCTGCATGGGCTTTCATATTTTTCTCTTTATACCAGATTTCGTGCTCGATTACCGTATCAAACTTACCTCGATAAATCGCTCTCACGCGAAGCAGAAAATCATCTCCGCGAAACTCGATATCCTGGTAACCTTTGAACTTGGTAGGCGAAAACTTCACCTCCACATCCTGGCTCCAGATACGCTCTGGCAACTCTGGCAAAAGCTCTTTCTCAACAAATCGAATACAGATTTTTTCCATCTCGATTTGGCTCTTTTCTCTTTGCTCCCAATACAAAAGACGCATCTTCTTCTCCAGAAGATAGTTTTTGCAACTTGTTTTATTGAAGTAACTTCCCAGCATCATGTACATCACATACTCGAACGCTGTCTGATTATTCGTGAAATTCATCTTGATCATTTTCTACCTCCTGAAAGTTTGCTGTGTCTCTTGGCTACAGTCAAGATAATAGCATAGTTTCAAAGGTGAACATATAAACCAGTGGTTCAATAAAAAACTGATACACCTAGATAGATGTATCAGTTCTTCCTATTATTCTCTATGAAATTTTCTCCTATAAAACATAAGTGACAAACTCGTTCCCAATACCCAGCCAATTGGCCAAGACAGCCAAATACCGATATAGCCAAAAGGCTCTGCCAGTATCTTTACCAACACCACTCTCAGAATCAAATCCAATGTCGTAGCAAACGCAAACTCCTTCATCATACCTGCTCCACGCAAAACGCCGTCCGTCACCAATTTCACAGACAGTAAAAAGTATGGTGGTCCACAGATATATAAAAAGTATATTCCTGCACGCAACGCCAACTCTGTCGGATTATCAATAAACAGCAAGATCAGTGGCTTTGCACCAAGGGTAAACAGCAATACAATCGGAACACAAAGCATCCATACCATTTGAATCCCCGCCTTGCGCCCCTCTTTCACACGATCGAATTGATTTGCTCCAATATTCTGGGCAGTAAAATTCGAAATCCCATTTCCTAGCGTAGTAAAGGCTGCGACTACCATATTGTGAAGTTTGATGCCTGCGGCATAGCCCGCTGTCACACCAACACCACAAGCATTGATAGAACTTTGGATCATAATCGTTCCGATGGAAATACTGCTCTGCTGTAAAATGCTTGGAACAGCAAGAGACACAAAGTTTTTAAAATAGTTTCTATCAAATAGCTTACAATCTGTTTCTGTACTGTTTGCAGATGGCAGCTGTTGCAAACGTCGAAATACCGTCGTCACCGCTAACCCACAGCTCATCCCCTGACATAAAAAGGTCGCCCAAGCAACCCCTGCTACACCCATATCAAAGCCTACTACAAACAACAGATTTACTACTATATTCACTGCCGATGAAATCGTTAGAAAGATAAATGGTGTCTTCGAATCTCCCATGGCAGAAAAGATTCCCGTAGCCATATTGTAGAAAAACAAAAATGGCACACCCCACAGGTAGATATCCATATACAGCATGGAATCTGCATAAATCTTTTCTGGCGTATTCATATACTGTAAAAACCAATCCGCCGTACAAAATCCAAAAAGCATGAGTCCAATACACAACACCGCTACAGAAATCATTGCGGTGTAGATTGCAGACTTCATCCCACTATAGTTTTTTGCTCCAAACAACTGGGAGGTCAGCACAGAACATGCCATATTGCACCCCGTCGCGAAGGCAATAAAAATCAGCGTAATCTCATAGCTGTTTCCTACGGCTGCCAAGGCATTCTCGCCAATAAATCTACCTGCAACGAAACTATCTGCAATATTATAAAATTGTTGAAAAATCACACTGGCAAACAATGGCAGACAAAAGTGCCATAGTACTGTACGTGGCTGACCTGTGGTAAGATCAGTGATTTTTGATTTCATATACTTAATATCTTTCATTTTCTATTTATTGTTCAACCGAGTTTTCGTTTATTCTTTCTCGCCTTCATTAGCTTCTTCCATCTCAAGCTGTTCTTCACCGGCTCCATCCACAAATCGCACTCGTAATACCGCCTGTGGCCAATTGACAGAAACATATGCCCGTTTATCCTTTGCCCGTGCTTCTTTATCAAATACTTCCAAAAGCTCCGACAAAACTTCTTTCGTCAGATATCCACCTCTCCAATGGAATAAAAGAACTTTTCCCTTCTTGACCGCCTGTTTGGTTCGGTTTCTTACCTCATCCATTGTGGTCCAGGAAATTTTCTTCTCTTTATAATAAAAATGGTCACTATCACTGCAAACCGGCACCTTCCAAATCACTGGCTCATGGTCTCGAAAGATCTGTTTGTCCGATAAATTTACATAATCATATCTCACCACATCATCTTTCGAAAGTGTGTTATCAAACGTTACATCCAAATGATAATACTGTCCATTCAATCGAAGCACATTCCATGCATGCCTATACTTTATCCCCTTATCCGGATTGGCTTCAGATAAGGCAATGATGCACCAAATATTCAATTCATCACACAAAATTTTTACTGCCTTTGCAATGCCCTCGCAAACAGCCACACCATTTCCCAATGCTCCAATAATCTCATGTGAATATGCCTTCTTCAACTTATCATACTTTACATTTTCCACAATAAAATCATGGATAAAGAGTTCTTTCCCCTTCTCATCCAAATTCGCCGCCTGACGCGCCAGTTTCTTTACCCTTGACTCCATGGCCTGACGATGTTCCTTTATTTTATCCTTTGAAAAAAGATACTGTGGTACTAGTTCCACTGCCGTAGAATCCGCATAATACTTGTAAGAAAAAGTCACTGAATAAAAAATTTCCGGACAATCCATGCGGATTAGAAAATAAATATTCGACAATTCTTTCTGGGAAAGCATTGGTACTTGGAAGGAATCCTGAAGATTTCGTAAGCCTTCTTTCATGGCATAGTACGCTTTTTGTTGCTCTTTATTTAATTGGTCGTAATAGTAATTGGTTGCTTTTGCCATCTTTTGTATACCACTTTCTATGACCAACTCTTCCAAACCTCTGGTGCATAGCCCACCGTTGCCTGCTTTCCATTGCGAACAATCGGTGTCTTTATCACCTGCTGATTTGCAAGAAGTTTTTCTTCTCTCTCATCTTCTGAAATATATTTTACAAGGGCCAAAGCATCTTTATCTTTGCAATTTTCATTTATCATTGCATTGATGCCACCTACCGCCTGACTAACGCTTCGGAATTCACCCTTGCTCATTTCTTTTTCGCTCATATCAATAAACTGGAACTTGATTCCTCGTTCTTTAAAATAGCGTTGTGCTTTCTTTGTCTCGTTGCACTTTTTTGTGCCAAATACTTGTATGTTCATATCTTTGTTCTCCGTAAATGGGGTGGTGAATGTTGCTATGGGGAAGTGCTAGGTGTTGCCGTGCCCCGATTTAGCACTTTTTTATGCCTTTTCCATTTTTGGTCTTTTTTCTTCAAATTTTCTCTAACCCTTGATTTTACTGGGCTTGCAGAATTTCATTTCTCTTCATAAATTTTCATGTTTCGGAAGTGCTGGCATAGATTTGGCATAAAACGAGAAACTTTTATGCCAAGCCTTTTTTTAGCCACCAATTACCTTCATCATACCCAGTCGTTCAAACTCTTCCTTCGCATCCTCTACTCCAACATGCGTATAAGTGTTTAAAGTCACGCCGATTTCTGCATGCCCCATAATATACTGCAAGGTCTTCGGATTCATCCCCGACTTTGCCATATTGCTGCAGAAAGTATGTCTGCATACATGCGGACTAATCTTTGGCATCTGTACACGGTAGATACTGTTGTATTTCTTTACAGCCTGTCTAAAATATTTCTCCCAATGTGATGCAACCAACGGCATACCATTCTTGTCTAAATGGAGAAAACCTGAATATCCATCAATAATAGGCTCAAACTTTGGTCTTGGACGGAACTTAATAATTCTACGTAAAGTAAAAGCTACCTCATCGCTCATCGGAACATCTCTAACACCACTTCCTGTTTTCGTAGTGTCTACGATATATCCCCCATCTTTCGTTTTCTGAAGCTGATGATTTATTTTAATGACCTTTCTTTTAAAATCAATATCCTTCATCGTCAAGCCACAGAATTCACTAATACGTAGACCTGTTTTGAAAAGGACAAAAAATGCATCGTAATACTTATTCATATGTGCATCTTCTTCCACAAACTTTAGGAACTTTCTTTCCTGATCTCTCGTAAGTGCTTCTCTCTTCACACTATCGTTTACTACAACCGTATGAAGCTGAAACTCGAATGGATTCCTTAGAAGCATCTCATCATCTACCGCCATTTGAAATGCTGGTCGAAGCACGCCTCTTATATTATGAATCGTACTATAACCTTTCCCATCACTCTGTAGTTTAATCAGAAATAACTTCGCATCGGATATTTTTACTTTGCGAATCATTCGTCTTCCGAACTCTTCCTTTTCTAAGACATTTTGAACATATTTGTATCCAGCTCTCGTACTGTGTTTTACACCAGTCTTTAGTCTTAGGTATTTCTCCACCAACTCACAAACTGTCGTATCATCACAGTAGATACCCTTTCGGAGTTCCTGCTCAATATCTCTTTCTTTTTCTCTTAAGGACTTATCTTTGCGCGCTCCTGCTGGCGTAGGATCCGCCACAGTTAAACGCCAACTGTATACCGCCTTTCTCTTCCCAAATGGATCCTGATAGCGATAACAATATCGCCCTGTCGCATCTTGTGATTCACCATTATGTAAGACTCTTCCTTTATTGTCACGTCTCTTTGTATGTCTCACGATTATCTCTCCTTTCAAAGAGCTGTGACATGGCTTAAAGCTACTAT
>JAZQZJ010000014.1:0-8598 GCA_045633955.1 Agathobacter sp.
TGTGATATAACCTTCAATTGCATGTGTAAGGGCATCCATACCTGTAGCTGCTGTAAGGCTAGCTGGCATTGTAGCCATCATATCTGGGTCAACGAATGCTACCACTGGGATATCATGTGGGTCAACACATACCATCTTGCAGTTTCTTTCTGGATCTGTGATAACATAGTTGATTGTTACTTCTGCTGCAGTACCAGCTGTTGTAGGTACTGCAAAGATTGGTGTACATGGATTCTTTGTAGGAGCCACACCTTCGAGGCTCTTTACATCTGAAAATTCTGGGTTAGTAGTAATAATACCGATGGCTTTTGCTGTGTCCATAGAAGAACCGCCGCCAATTGCGATAATATAATCTGCGCCAGATTCTGCAAGTGCTGTTACACCAGTCTGTACGTTTTCAATTGTTGGATTTGCTTTGATATTTGAATAAATTTCGTATGGAAGTCCAGCTCCTTCTAATACATCTAATACCTTCTTTGTAACGCCAAATTTGATAAGGTCTGGGTCTGAACATACGAATGCTTTTTTATAACCTCTTGCCTTTGCTTCGTCTGCAATCGCTGCGATTGCACCTGCGCCGTGATAAGAGGTTTCGTTTAGAATGAATCTGTTTGCCATAGTGTTAATCTCCTTTTACATTATATATTTGCGTTTTTACCCCACATGTATTACTTGTATATATTATAAAACTTTTCTCCGAAAAATGCACATATTAATTGTTAATAATTTAACATTGTATTATAAATATAAATTATAAAGTTGTATATGTAATCTTTTTTTATATAAAATTAAATTGTTTTAAAACAAATACCCAAATAAAAATAGTAACAATCGATATCCCCGTAGTAAATACAACAATCTCTCCTGCAAGTTCACCATCCCCGCCCATTTGTTGGGCCATCGTATAGGACGATACTGCTGTAGGTGCTCCAGACATCAATAAAATAGGTACCAATATCTCATTACGAAAGCCTAATAGAATTGCCACTGTCACCATGAACAATGGACTGATTACCAGTTTTCCTGCAACAGAAACCATTAACTGTTTTATATTTCCCTTAACCTTACAAAACCTAAATTCTCCACCAAGTGCTATAAGCGCTAATGGTGTCGCAACCTTTCCAATATCAACTACAGTTTTCTCTATCGCATACGGTAAATCTATTTTCATTATATATATGCCTACCCCCAATAAGGATGCAATAATAAGAGGATTTGTCACGATTCCTGTCACTATTTTTTTAATACTAGGTTTTCCACCCCGAAATATTTCCAATGTTACAACAGCTAATACATTATAGATTGGAATAATAATTCCCAACAAAAGAGATGTTATACCAATCCTATCTTCTCCACATAAAGAAATTGCAACTGGCAAACCAAACAATACAAAATTGCTTCTAAACATGGCCTGTACCATAACGCCACACTTCGCATGATCCTTCTCATATAATGGTACTAAAAACAGCAATAATAAAAACCATAGCATTAAGCCCACTACTGCAAAAATGATTACTTTTATATCAAATGCTGCTGACAAATCCGTAGAATAGATACTATAGAATAAATATACGGGTAAAAACACCTTAAAAACTAATTTATTAATGGTCTTCAACGTAACTGCATCATACATTCCCAATTTTCTTAACACATATCCAAGTGCTATTAATAAAAATAATGGTAAAACAACATTTAATGATATCACCAAATTTTCCATATACATTATCTTCCTATTCTTTTTAATATAGACACTATATCATTCCCCATATTCACTATCAAGTCACTTCTTCCTCCGTTGCTTCCCCACCATTCTCCATATGTAATAGGAAAAAGGTATGCTTCCAATTCGGAAGCATACCTTTGGGGAGATAAATAAAAGGGTAGTATAAAACCTTCTTTTATCTAGGTTTCTTAATTTTGTTCAACTGACTATTTAATTTCAGTAATTCTTCTTTTGTGAAGCTGATATTACGCATACCCATCATACTTGTCATACGAAGTACTGTAAGTCCCTTCATCAAATCGATAGCACCTTTGTCCACCTGAGTTGTTGATGCAGCTTTCTTCTTTCCACCCTTCTTATTCGCAGATTTTTCCTTTGGACCACTCTGCTTCTTTGCCAAAAGCATGAAGAATTTAAGGAACCAAATCTTACCGCTAAATGATGTCATAATATCACCAATCGTATCGTTCAATGAGCAATATCCTTCGATTTCTGTAATATCAAACCAATTCAATACTGCATTCTTATCCTGAAGAATGTAATCTTTATTCATTTCATCAACTTTTCGAATAATCCCTTCGTCTTTGAACTCACCTGCAACTGCAGTAATCGTAGATTCGCCTTCATTCTTTACATCAAAATAGAAGAAATGATCTTCTGCTGTTTTCTTTCCAACACTTTCGCCATTTACAAAGAGTTCTACCTCTGGCAGATTTGAATATACAGTAACCTTTGTTACATCTTCAACACGATCGATGTAACGCTTTCCACAAAGATGTACGAATGGGTCGTCAGAAAGCCAAGCTTTGTAAGCATAGAAAGCATCTTTCTTGTAACTTCTGTCGATAGTCATAAGACCCTTGTGGTTCTGTCCGTTTTCACCACCTTCTGCTCTGGCATCTGCACCAAAATCGTACATATTCCATACATGAGTCGCCCAGAGGTACTTACGTGTGAAAAGCTGTTTGATTAACTCTTCATGATAATATGCCTGATATTCTTCTGTATAGTCTCCTGACTTAGGATCTGATGTATGCCAGTTTAATGCTTCACAACCATATTCCGATACACCGATTGCAGTGTTCGGATATTTCTTGTGGAATTCATCAAACCATGGTCCATACTGATCTACACTTCCACCATACCATCCGAAGTAGTGATTGTAAGATACCACATCTGGAATATGTACATATTCTTCATCCATACCACACATTGTAATACATGCAATTACGGTTGGACGAGTTTTGTCCATTTCATGACAAAGGTTATTTAATACATGATGATTGTCAATCAAATCTGGATTCTTTGCACCATCCATAGTAATTTCATTGGAAAGTCCCCATACGACGATAGATGGATGATTATAACACTGTGTAATAAGTTCTTTCATCTGTGTAATCGTATTTTCGCGTCCATCTGGCATGTGGCGTGAAATATATGGAATTTCTGCCCACACCACCATACCTCTTTCATCGCAGAGATCATAGAAGAATTGGTCATGCTGATAGTGTGCAAGACGAATTGTATTCGCACCCATTTCACAAATATAATCCATATCTTCTACATGGTGTTCTGGAAGTAATGCGTTGCCAATTTCCCATCTATCCTGATGACGAGAAACACCACGAAGTGGATATTCACGTCCATTTAAAATAAATCCGTTTTCTGGATGAATTTCAAAACTACGGCAACCAAAACGTGTAAATACCGTATCTAATACTGTACCTTCACGAGTAATATGTACTTTTGCAGTATAAAGATATGGATCTTTTACACCGTCCCAAAGATGTGCATCTGCTAATACATAAGTTGCTTTTCCATTTTCTAATGCAAACTGTGCTACTTCTTTACCTTCTGCATCTTCAATTGTAGCAATTACTTCATCGGCAGCCTGTACATTTACAATTGCAACTTCTACTTCTACATTACAATCCGAACCATTCATTACAGGTGTCACTTTAATACCTGGTGTACCCCATGTAAGCAAATCAAAGTGTGTCTCTGGTACAGCAATTAAATTTATATCACGGTAAATACCACCGTAGAAAGTAAAATCCGCTGTCTGTGGATATACAAACTCATTGATGGAGTTATCTACGATAATTGCAATTGTGTTTTCTTCTGAAAGTTCATCTGTGATGTCCATTCTCCATGTAGAATAACCACCATGATGTTCCTGCATCATTTTGCCATTTACATAAGCCTTTGCAGATGAATTAGCACCATTTATTTCGAGAAATACTCTGTCTTCCTTTGGTAACTCTTCTCGTTTTATCGTCTTAACATAACAACAGGAACCTCGGAAATAATCATTTCCTCCATCCTGTCCATCGATACCATTCCATGTATGTGGAATATTCACAGATGCTACACTCTCTGGAATTTCAGTTGGTACATCTGCTAAATTTTGAATAAATGCCCATTCTGTATTAATATTCTTAACTATTCTCATTTTCCTGCCTCTCCTAATTTTGATATAGATTTATTCTATTTCTTGCCCCAAGGGCAAGGTCAATAGATTTAAACTCCTTCTTGTATCCATCTCCTATGATGGCTATAATAAAACCAAATCATCACAGGAGATTCTACAATGAGCGACTTATATACCAAACAGGAAATTTCACAGCTATTACATGTATCGTATAAAACACTTCGTGGATATGAAGATAAAGGCTTAATCTCTCCGCGTCATATCAATGCCGTAAATGGCTACAAATATTATGATGGCAATCAAATCTATACCATTGATATGATTCGCTACTGTAATCAAGATTTGGGCATTTCATTAAAAGAAATCAAAGATATTATGGGTGACGACAATCAGAAAGATAAACTGATTTCTCTTTTACTGAAGAAAAAAACAGAAGCAGAATCCATGGTTAAAAAATATCAAAAAATCATTGAAAATATTAACCACTCACTTGCATTCAACAATTTAACAATTGAAAAATATAAACCCTATACCTCTCATGAAAAACAGATTTTTTACTACCTAGATATTCATCATATGAGTGTCTATCGTGATGGCCGTTCTCTCGCTCAACAAATATATGATCTTCTGGAAGATAATTACCTAAACTTTGTTTTTAAGAAAAATAGTATCGACTATGAAAATATCAGCAAACTTGGAATTGTATCTGAAAAAGAAAATCCTATTGCAGAAAGAAAAATGCAAAAAGAAGACTTTACAGGCGACTTCCTTTGTATCCAATACAATAACTACATTGAAAATAGCTCTTTAGCTTTGGATATCTTATTGAAATATGCAGCTGAACATAATCTCCAGCTAGATACTTCTTTCTATTACATTGCATTTCAGTCTATGGATATCTCTGTTGCAAAAGTTGAAGATTCACTTGTTATATTAAAAGTTAAAATCAAGAAATAAAAAAGATTGCTTCGCAAGTAAACTTGCGAGCAATCTTTTTATTATTTCGGCAGTTCCTTATTTAAGACCTGTCATATCTACAGTTACTTTTTCAAGATGCCAAATATCATCTACATAGTCCTGGATTGTTCTGTCTGATGAGAACTTACCTACGTGAGCTACGTTAAGGATAGCACTCTTAGCCCAGTTTTCTGTATCTTTGTAGTATTCTTCTACTTTCTTATGAGCATTTGCATATGCACGGAAGTCTGCAAGTGTGAAGTATCTATCTGCAACTTCGCCGCCAATGTTAGAAAGAAGTGAGTTGTAAAGGTCACGGAATAATTCTCTGTCGCCATAAGAATATGTGCCGTCTACTAACTGATTTAATACTTTGCGGATATCAAGGTCTTTGTTGTAGATATCCATTGGATTCTAATCACGATATCTTTCGTGGTTGATGATTTCATCAGCACTCATACCGAAGATGAAGATGTTATCAGCGCCAACTTCTTCGTACATTTCTACGTTTGCACCGTCCATTGTACCGATTGTAAGAGCACCGTTAAGCATGAACTTCATGTTACCTGTACCAGAAGCTTCTTTAGATGCTGTAGAGATCTGTTCTGAAACATCTGCTGCTGCAACAATCCATTCAGCGATAGATACGCGGTAATCTTCGATAAATACAACTTTAAGTTTGTTGTTGATAGAAGCATCGTTGTTGATTACATCTGCTACGCTGTTGATTAACTTGATTGTTAATTTTGCGTTCTTGTAACCAGCAGCTGCTTTTGCACCAAAAATGAATGTTCTTGGATAGAATTCCATGTTTGCATTTTCTTTGATCTGGTTGTAAAGGTACATAATATGAAGAATATTCATAAGCTGACGTTTGTATTCATGTAAACGTTTTACCTGTACGTCGAAGATAGAGTTAGGATCTACTTCTACACCATTGTGTTCTTTGATATATTTTGCAAGACGTACTTTGTTCTGGAATTTAATATCCATAAATTCTTTCTGAGCAGTTTTCTGTGTTGCATTTTTTGTAAGTTTTTCAAGTTCAGAAAGATTTGTCATCCATGCATCTGAACCAGTTTTCTTTGTTACCCAATCAGCAAGGAGTGGGTTACCATGTCCAAGGAAACGTCTCTGTGTGATACCGTTTGTCTTGTTGTTGAATTTTTCAGGGAACATTTCGTAGAAGTCACGAAGTTCCTGATTAATAAGGATTTCTGTATGAAGTCTAGCAACACCATTTACAGAGTAACCTGCACAAATTGCAAGGTGAGCCATCTTCACCTGACCATCCCAAAGGATTGCCATCTTACGAACTTTATCCTGATTTCCTGGATATTTAGCCTGGATATCAAGTACAAATCTTCTATCAATTTCTTTTACGATCTGGTAGATACGTGGAAGAAGTGATTCAAAGATTTCGATTGGCCATTTTTCATGCGCTTCTGCCATGATTGTATGGTTTGTATATGCAACAGTTTTTGTTGTAATATCCCATGCTTCATCCCAGCTTAAGCCTTCTTCGTCGATTAAGATACGCATAAGTTCTGCAACTGCTACAGTTGGATGTGTATCGTTCATCTGGAATACAACTTTGTTTGGAAGTTCTTTTAAATCATCATGGTTCTTTTTAAATTTCTCAAGTGCTCTCTGGATAGAGGCAGATACGAAGAAATACTGCTGTTTCAAACGAAGTTCTTTACCTTTTCTATGGTTATCGTTTGGATAAAGTACTTCTACTAAGTTACGAGCAAGGTTTTCCTGTTCTACAGCCTTGCTGTAATCACCTTTATCAAAGTGAGCTAAACCAAAACCTTCTGTTGGCTGTGCATCCCAGATAATAAGGGAATCTACTACATGGTTGTTGTAACCAACGATTGGCATATCGTAAGCAACTGCAAGTACAGACTGATAGTTTTCATGTCTATGAACAAAGTTGCCATTTTCATCTGTATATTCTACTACGTTTCCACCGAATTTAACTTCATAAGTATATTCTGGACGACGAAGTTCGAATGGATATCCATGCTGTAACCAGTTGTCTGGTACTTCAATCTGGAAACCATCTGAGATTTTCTGTTTGAACATACCATAACGGTAACGGATACCACATCCGTAAGCAGAGTAGCCTAATGATGCAAGGGAATCCATGAAACATGCAGCAAGACGGCCAAGACCACCATTACCAAGTGCTGGATCTGGTTCCTGATCTTCAAGTGCATTAAGGTCTAAACCGATTTCTTCTAATGCTTCTTTTACTTCGTTGTAAGAGCAAAGATTGATTAAGATGTTACCGAGTGCACGACCCATTAAGAATTCCATTGACATATAGTAAACAGTCTTTGGATCCTGTTTATCTACTGCATTCTGTGTAGCAAGCCATTCGTCCATTACTACATCCTTCACAGCAGCTGCTACTGCCTGATATAATTCCTGCTGACTAGCCTGTTCTACTGTTTTACGGTAGTTTGCTTTCAAGTGGTCTTTTACAGACTTAATGAAAACTTTCTTGTTAAAAACATTTTCTCTCATTGTATTGTCTCTCCTATTTCTTGTTAACCGCCAAAGTAACTTTTTCTCCATTGATATTCCATTCCTTCTGATGTCCTGTTAAGTTGTCTGCATGAATATCTTCTGCTAATACTTCTGACATAATGTCTGAACCATATTTTTCAAAGATTGCAGCTACCTTTTCGTCCGCAACGTAAGAAATTTCGATATGATCCATAACCTCGAATCCAGCTTCTTTACGCATTGTCTGAATCTTACTGATGATTTCACGTACAAAACCTTCTTCGATAAGTTCTGGTGTAAGTGTTGTATCAAGTACAACAGTTACGTAATTATCCCCCTCTGTGATAAAACCTTCCATCTGTGTCATTGTGATGAGTAAGTCTTCTTCTGTAAGAACTACTTCATCGCTGATATTCGATAATACCAACTGACCGGAAGCTTTTAACTGTGCCATTGCTTCATTGCCGTTAATTTCCGCAAGTGTGGTCTGAATCTGTTTCAAATACTTACCGTATTTTGGACCAACGGTACGAAGCTGTGGTTTAAACTGGTAATCTGTGTAAGCAGATACATCTTCAGTAAATGCTACAGATTTTACATTCAATTCGTCTGCAATAATGTCTACATAGAAGTCATTTAATACTGCTTCTGCTTTTACATACATCTGACCGATTGGCTGACGGTTTTTGATGTTTGCATTATTTCTACATGCACGACCCATTACAACGATTTTTAATACTGCATCCATGTTCTTTTCCAATTCTTTGTCAATCTGACTTTCATCCACTGCTGGGAAGTCACAAAGATGGATACTTTCTGGAGCAGATGCATCTACAGAACATACTAAGTTTCTGTAAATATCTTCTGTCATAAATGGAATCATAGGTGCTGCCGCTTTGGAAACAGTCACTAATGCAGTATATAATGTCATGTAAGCGTTAATCTTATCCTGTTCCATTCCTTTTGCCCAGAA
>JAZQZJ010000015.1:0-13449 GCA_045633955.1 Agathobacter sp.
ATTTACAAAAACAGGCGAAAGATTAGTTGGTGAACCAGCAAAACGTCAGGCACTTACAAACCCTGACAAAACAATCTCTTCTATTAACAAACATATGGGTACAGATTACAAAAAAGCAATTGATGACAAACAGTACTCACCACAGCAGATTTCTGCTATGATTCTTCAGAAATTAAAAGCAGATGCTGAAGGATATTTAGGTGAAAAAGTAACAGAAGCTGTTATCACAGTTCCTGCATACTTCAACGACGCAGAACGTCAGGCTACAAAAGACGCTGGTAAAATCGCTGGTCTTGATGTAAAACGTATCATCAACGAACCAACAGCAGCAGCTTTAGCTTACGGTCTTGATAACGAAAAAGAACAGAAAATCATGGTATACGACTTAGGTGGTGGTACATTCGACGTATCTATCATTGAAATCGGTGATGGCGTTATCGAAGTATTATCTACAAACGGTGATACACACTTAGGTGGTGACGACTTCGACGCTAAAGTAACACAGTGGATGATTGACGAATTCAAGAAAGCAGAAGGCGTAGATCTCTCTACAGACAAAATGGCACTTCAGAGATTAAAAGAAGCTGCTGAAAAAGCGAAAAAAGAATTATCATCTGCTACAACTACAAACATCAACTTACCATTCATCACAGCTACAGCAGAAGGTCCAAAACACTTTGATATGAACCTTACAAGAGCTAAATTTGATGAATTAACACATGACTTAGTAGAAAGAACAGCTATCCCAGTACAGAATGCTATGAAAGATGCTGGTCTTACAAATGCTGATCTTGGTCAGGTATTATTAGTTGGTGGTTCTACACGTATCCCAGCTGTACAGGACAAAGTAAGACAGTTAACAGGCAAAGAACCTAGCAAATCATTAAACCCAGACGAATGTGTAGCACTTGGTGCTTCTATCCAGGGTGGTAAACTTGCTGGTGATGCTGGTGCAGGCGAAATCTTACTTCTTGACGTAACTCCACTTTCGCTTTCTATCGAAACAATGGGCGGTGTTGCTACAAGACTTATCGAAAGAAATACAACAATTCCTACAAAGAAGAGCCAGGTATTCTCTACAGCAGCTGACAATCAGACAGCAGTAGACATCAACGTAGTACAGGGTGAAAGACAGTTTGCTAGAGATAACAAATCTCTTGGTCAGTTCCGTCTTGATGGTATTCCACCAGCACGTCGTGGTGTACCACAGATCGAAGTAACATTCGACATCGATGCAAATGGTATCGTAAATGTATCTGCAAAAGACCTTGGAACAGGAAAAGAACAGCACATCACAATCTCAGCTGGTTCTAACATGTCAGATGACGAAATCGATAGAGCAGTAAAAGAAGCTGCTGAATTCGAAGCACAGGATAAGAAACGTAAAGAAGCTATTGATACAAGAAACGATGCAGATGCATTCGTATTCCAGACACAGCAGGCGCTTGAGCAGGTTGGTGCTCAGATTTCACCAGAAGACAAAGCTGCAGTAGAAGCTGATATCGCAGCAGTAAAAGCGATCTTAGATGCGAACCCAGAAGCAGATCAGATGAGCGAATCTACAATCGCTGATTTAAAAGCTGCTCAGGAAAAACTTACAAATAGTGCACAGAAAGTATTCGCTAAGATGTATGATAATGCACAGGCTGCTCAGAATGCAGGTGCAGGCCCAGACATGAGCAACATGGGTGGCTTCGGTGGAAACGCTGGTGGCACATCTGCTCCAGAAGATGATGTAATCGACGCTGACTTCAAAGAAGTATAATCAGTTAGAGAAATAAATCGATAATTACAATTTTGTCAGAGTGCATTTTGTGAAAGTGCACTCTGGCATTTGAGTTTTTATTTTTAGTTTTTTTAAGCAAGTTGACATAGAATTACTGTTTTCGTTAATTTTGTGTAGAAAAACTTATATCCGTAGTATTTTAACAAAAACAGTAATTCTATGACAACTTGCTATAATAAGGTAAAAGAGGAAAAACAAGATGGCAGACAAACGTGATTATTATGAGGTCCTTGGTGTTTCAAAAGGTGCCTCTGACGCAGACATAAAAAAAGCATTCCGTAATCTTGCGAAAAAGTATCATCCAGATGCACATCCAGGGGATAAAGAATGCGAAGAAAAATTCAAAGAAGCGCAGGAAGCGTATGCCGTACTTAGTGATGCTGATAAACGTAGACAGTATGACCAGTTTGGTCATGCAGCCTTTGATGGTACCGGCGGAGCAGGTGGATTTGACTTCTCTGGCATGGATATGAGCGATATCTTTGGAGATATTTTTGGAGACTTCTTCGGAGGTGGATTCGGAGGAGGCTTTGGAGGTGGTAGCAGACGTTCGAACAATGGTCCTAGACAAGGGGCGAATGTGCGCATGAGTGTTCGCGTTACTTTCGAAGAAGCTGTTTTCGGCTGTGAAAAGGAAATTGAATTCAATTACAAAGAAACATGCAAGACCTGTGGTGGTAATGGTGCAAAACCAGGTACATCTCCTGAAACCTGTCCAAAATGTGGTGGCAAGGGTAAAGTAGTGATGAATCAGCAGACATTATTTGGTATGATGCAGAACGTAACTACATGTCCTGATTGTAATGGCAGTGGTAAAATTGTAAAAGAACGTTGTAGCGATTGCTATGGTAGTGGATTTATTGTAAAGAAAATCAAGAAAACGGTAGAAATTCCAGCGGGTATTGACAATGGTCAGTGTGTACGTGTTCGTGAATTTGGAGAGCCAGGTATCAATGGCGGACCAAGAGGTGACTTACTTGTAGAAGTAGTGGTATCTAGAAGTGCACAGTTTGAACGTCAGGATATGAATATTTTTTCTGATGCGAATATTTCTTATGCGATTGCAGCATTAGGTGGAGATATCCGTATCAAAACGGTAGATGGTGATGTTGTTTATACCGTAAACCCAGGTACACAGTCTGGTACACGTATTCGACTTCGCGGCAAAGGTGTTCCATCGGTTCGTAACAAAGACGTTCGTGGTGACCACTATGTAACACTTGTGATTGAAACACCAAAGGGTCTTAGCAAAGAAGCCAAAGAAGCACTTCGTCATTTTGATGAACTCACAGGCGGTTCCCTGACAAGAGAAGGCGGTGCTAGTACCGAAAAGAAGAAAAAAGGTTTTAAAGATAAAATTAAAGAAGCTTTGGATGATTTATAAAAGTATTTTGTAAAAAAGTTCTCAACTTGTGTTGAGAACTTTTTTGATACTTAGTACATTTGTCAATGGACTTGGGAATATAGAATGTAGTATGATATCATCACTATCTAAAAAGGGATAGGAAATATGCGAAGGCATAATGTTTTTTTGTAGCTGTGTGGTTTTATAGAAAGGATATCATCATGACACTCGTTGAAGAACGAAAAGAGTTTGAACAGCAGAAACGTGAATTTGAACGTGAACGCAATGCATTTATGCGTCATGTAGAAAATCAGAATAAACATTTTGAGCAGCAGAAACATCTCTTTGAGACAAAATTTCGTATTTTAGAAGAAGAGATGATGAAAGTAGCCGAAGAAAAGGCGGAAATTGAAAAGAAGAAAGCATTTTATGATATGGTGGATGAGTTCCATATGAAAAATCAAAAAGAATTGCCAGATTATCAGTTGGGTGAAATCTTTTTTCGTGGCGTAGAATCCAAACAGTCGTTGAAAAAACGATATAAGGCACTTGTTAAGATTTATCATCCGGATAATATTGGTGGAGATGATAGTCTCGTAACAGAGATTAACAAAGAATATGATCATTTGAAACAAATGCTGGCTTAGTTACTTATAATCAAAAATAGAGAAGAATACTTATCAGATGATAGTATTCTTCTTTTTTTGTTTTTATGTATGTTTTTTACGTGAAACATGAGAGAAAAGATTGTGCATTTAGATGTTTTCATGTATTATGTTATTTGGATATTTATGTGCAAACGCACTTAGTTTATTGAATAGAAAAATGTATATAGAAAGGTGAGAATGCAAATTATGAAGTGGAACAAATACACCATTGAAACAACAACTGCAGCAGAAGATTATATGAGCTCTATGCTTATGGAACTTGGCATTGAAGGTATTGAGATTGAGGATAATGTACCTCTTACAAAAGCAGATCAGGCTGATATGTTTATCGATTTTTTACCAGAACTTCCACCAGATGAAGGAATCAGTTATGTAAGTTTTTATATTGAAGACGATGGGAAAGATTATACAGAGTTATTAAAACAGGTAAAAATTGGATTAGAAGACCTTCGCTCTATGGTAGAAGTAGGTAGCGGTGTGATTTCTTCTTCGGAAACAGAGGATTTGGATTGGATTAACAACTGGAAAAAATATTTCTCATCTTTTACAATCGAAAATATTCTTATCAAACCAACATGGGAAGAGTTAAAAGAAGAAGACAAAGATAAATTTATGATTGAAATTGACCCAGGTATCTCTTTTGGTACAGGGAAACATGAAACAACTCAGCTTTGTATTAAGGAATTAATCAAGTATATCAAAAAAGAAGAAGCACCAAAGGTATTAGATGTAGGTTGTGGTAGTGGTATTCTTTCTATCGTTGCATTAAAATTGGGTGCAAGAGAAGTGGTAGGTACAGATCTTGATGCAGATTGTATGATTTCTACCAGAGAAAATATGGAAGTGAATCATTTAGATGAGAATCTTGGAGAATTCTATGTAGGAAATCTTATAGATGATGAAGAACTCCAAAAGACTGTAGGAACAGAAGAATATGAAATTGTAGTAGCAAATATTTTAGCAGATGTTATTATTCCTATGGCACCAGTAATTCCAGACAGACTTAAAAAAGGCGGATTGTTTATTACTTCAGGTATCATTGATTTTAAGGAAAATGAAGTAAAAGAGGCAATTGAGAAAGCAGGTATGGAAATCGTTCAGATTAATCATCAGGGTGAATGGGTAAATATTACTGCACGCAAGAATTAAGAGGAAGAGTATGTATCAATTTTTTGTTGAGGAACATCAATTACTAGGAGATAAAATTTCGATTATAGGTAGTGATGTCAATCATATCAAAAATGTACTTCGCATGAAAATAGGCGAACGAGTACGAGTGAGTGTATCATATAATGGACGTAGTTTTTTTGGAATAATCGATGGTCTTTTAGAAGATGAGGTTCTTGTATCCATCGAAAATGAAGATGAAAATGGAACAGAATTAGGAAATCGTATTTATTTGTTCCAGGGATTACCAAAGGGTGATAAGATGGAGCTTATTATCCAAAAAGCTGTAGAGCTTGGAGTGTATGAGATTGTTCCGGTTGCTATGAAAAACTGTGTTGTGAAATTAGATGACAAAAAAGCAGCAAATAAGGTAAAACGCTGGCAGGCTATTTCAGAAAGTGCGGCAAAGCAATCAAAACGCACCTTGATTCCAGAAATTCAGATGCCGCTTACATGGAAAGAAGCATGCAAAAAGGCAGAAGAATTGGACGTTGTTTTAGTCCCATATGAAAATGAACGTGGGATGGAAGCGACTCGTGAAATTATGCAGGGGATTCAGCCGGGGCAAAGTATTGGTATTTTTGTAGGACCAGAGGGTGGATTTACTTCAGAGGAAATCGAGGTGATCGCAGGACATCGTATTTCCCTTGGCAGACGAATTCTGCGTACAGAAACAGCAGGTCTTGCCACATTGTCAATGCTTATTTTCTGTTTGGATGAATAAAGGAGAATTTATGGAAGCATATTTGGATAATTCCGCCACCACCAGTTGCAGTAAAGCGGCTACCGAGAAAATGGTAGAGCTTTTGACACGGGATTATGGTAATCCATCTTCTTTGCATATGAAGGGTGTGATTGCGGAAAAATATATCACAGAAGCAAAAAAGAAAATAGCAAAAACCTTAAAGGTAGAAGAGAAAGAATTGGTTTTCACATCTGGTGGTACAGAATCCAACAACCTTGCCATTATTGGTAGTGCACTTGCTAATAAACGTGCGGGTATGCATGTGATTACCACATCAATTGAACATGCTTCGGTAACCAATCCGTTTATATGGTTATCGGAAAATGGTTTTGAGGTGACCTATCTTGGCGTGGATAGTTATGGACAAATTCGTTTGGAAGAGTTGAAAGATGCCATTCGTCCAGATACGATTTTGGTTTCTATTATGCAGGTAAATAATGAAATGGGTGCTTTGCAACCTATTGAAGAGGCAGCAAAAGTAATCAAAGCAGCCAATCCAAAGACATTATTTCATGTAGATGCGATTCAGTCCTATGGAAAGATGCAGATTTTTCCAAAGAAATGGGGCGTGGACATGCTTTCCGTTAGTGGTCATAAAATACATGGACCAAAGGGAAGCGGATTTTTGTTTATCAAAGATAAAACAAAGGTAAAACCATTGATTCATGGCGGAGGACAGCAAAAAGGCATGCGTTCTGGTACAGAAAATGTGCCAGCCATTGCAGGACTTGCGGTTGCTGCGGAAGAAATGTATCAGCATTTAGAAGCAAACAGAACACATCTCTTTACTCTTAGAGATTATTTTATAGAAGAAGTTGAAAAACTAGATGGTGTGACAGTGAATGGTAAAAGAGACACCGATACGGCGCCACACATTGTTAGTGTGAGTATTGAAGGTGTAAGAGCAGAGGTTATCTTGCACACGTTGGAAGATAGAAATATTTATGTTTCTGCTGGTAGTGCATGTTCTTCGAATAAACCAGCCATTAGCAGTACATTACAGAGTATTGGATTGAAAAAAGAACTTTTGGATTCGACCGTGCGTTTTAGTTTTTCGATTCACACTACAAAAGAGGAATTGGATTATGCATTAGATGTGATGCGTCACACTATTCCAATGTTACAACGTTATACGAGAAAATAAAGGAGAATAATATGTATACAGCATTTTTGATTAAATATGCGGAAATCGCAATTAAAGGAAAGAACAGATATATTTTCGAAGACGCATTAGTAAGAAATATCCGTTATCAATTAAAGATGGTAGATGGTAACTTTACTGTACGTAAAGAAAATGGACGTATTTATGTTGAGACAGAAGGTGACTATGATTATGATGAAACAGTAGCAGCATTACAGCGTGTATTCGGTATCGTAGGTATTTGTCCTGTGCTTTTGGTGGAGGATGAAGGATTTGATGCTCTTTGTGAGCAGGTAATCAAACATGTTGACGAAGCATATCCAAATAAAAACTTTACATTTAAGGTTAATGCACGTCGTGCGAGAAAGAATTATCCAATGACTTCTATGGAAATCAATGCAGAAGTAGGTGGAAAGATTTTAGAAGCATTCCCTGAAACATCTGTAGATGTACATAATCCACAGGTAATGATTAACATTGAAATCCGTCCTATGATTAATATTTATTCTACAGAAATTCCAGGACCAGGCGGTATGCCACTTGGTACTGCAGGTAAAGCAATGCTTTTACTTTCTGGTGGTATTGATAGCCCTGTAGCAGGATATATGATTTCAAAACGTGGAGTTACCATTGAAGCGACTTACTTCCATGCACCACCATATACGAGTGAACGTGCAAAACAGAAAGTTATTGATTTAGCAAAGAAGGTAGCTGCATACACAGGACCAATTAAATTAAATATTGTAAACTTTACAGATATTCAGTTATATATTTATGAAAAATGTCCACATGAAGAACTTACTATTATCATGCGTCGTTATATGATGAAGATAGCAGAACACTTTGCAAAAGAAGGAAAGTGTTTAGGCCTTATTACAGGTGAAAGCATTGGACAGGTAGCTAGCCAGACCATGCAGTCACTTGCTGCTACGAATGATGCATGTACGATGCCAGTTTATCGTCCATTGATTGCAATGGATAAACAGGATATTGTTACAATTGCAGAAAAAATCGATACTTATGAAACATCAATTTTACCATATGAAGATTGCTGCACAATTTTCGTAGCAAAGCATCCAGTAACAAAACCAAATGTGGAATATATCAGACGTTCCGAAACAAAGTTAGCGGAAAAAATTGATGAACTTATGGCAACTGCCATTGAAACAACAGAAGTAATTACAGTTGAGGCAGAATAAAACAAAAGGCTGCCACAATTTTTATTGTGGCAGCCTTGTTATAAATTTTAGTCAACTAAGTATGGTTTTAATACTTCCATGATGTCATCAAGGTTTTCGTCTGTATGAATAGCAAGATTGATGGATTTTGATAAATCCAAACTGAAGATACCCATGATGGATTTTGCATCAATTACATATCTTCCTGAAATTAAATCAAAATCATATTCAAATTGTGAGATGGCGTTAACAAAAGATTTTACTTTTCCAATAGAGTTTAATGAAATCTGTACTGTTTTCATTTGTTTACCTCCTTAAAACTATTAGAATCTTTACTATTTAGAGTCTAATGGTTTTTTATGGAAAAGTCAACCTTTAATTAAACAAAAAGCATAAAGCCAAGTTTTTGTTTTTGTGCAATATATACAAAAGTTTTAGAAAGTTGGGAAAAAGAAAAATGAAGAAAGCAGCATTACACAACTTAGGTTGCAAAGTAAATGCATATGAAACAGAAGCCATGCAGCAGATGTTAGAGACCGCTGGTTATGAAATTGTAGATTTTCATGAATGTGCAGATGTATATGTGATTAATACCTGTTCTGTTACAAATATGGCAGATAGAAAATCGCGTCAGATGATTCATCGTGCGAAAAAAATGAATCCAGAAGCGGTTGTGGTTGCAGCAGGCTGTTATGTACAGACGAAAGAAGCAGAAGCCGTTGCGGATGAAGCCATTGATATCATTATTGGCAATAATAAAAAATATGAATTGGTGACAAAGCTGGATGAATTTTTCCGTGACCATGGAAAGATAGATGATGTTTTGGATATCAATGATAAAAATCAGGGATTTGAAGAATTATATATGGATAGACCATCGGAACATACCAGAGCATTTATTAAAGTGCAGGATGGTTGTAACCAGTTTTGTAGTTATTGTATCATTCCTTATGCCAGAGGACGTGTTCGTAGCAGACGTTTAGAATCTGTATTGGATGAAGTAAACAGATTGGCTATGAATGGCTATCAGGAAGTGGTACTTACAGGGATTCATTTAAGTTCATACCTTAGTGAACAGGTGCACGAGGATGGAGGTAAAACAGAAGTTACACTTTTAAAATTAATACAGGAAATCCATAAAGTAGAGGGAATCAAACGTATTCGTTTGGGGTCGTTAGAACCAAAGGTTGTGACAGAAGAATTTGCTTCAGAACTTGCGAAACTAGAAAAAGTTTGTCCACATTTTCATCTATCTCTTCAAAGTGGTTGTGATGCAACATTGCAACGTATGAATCGTAAGTACACAGCAGAAGAATATGAACAGGGATGTCAAATGCTTCGAAAATATTTTGAACATCCAGCTATTACGACCGATGTAATTGTAGGTTTCCCGGGAGAAACCGAAGAAGAGTTCGAAACGACAAAAGAATTCCTGGAAAAGATACATTTTTATGAAATGCATGTCTTCCAGTATTCTAAGCGTCAAGGAACAAGGGCTGCAGTCATGAAAGACCAGGTTCCAGAAAATATGAAAAAGGTACGAAGTACAGCGTTGATTGAATTAGATGAGAAAATGTCATTCGAATTCCGTCAGTATTATCTCGAAAAAGAAAAAGAAGTGCTTTTTGAGGAAAAAGCGCTTATAGATGGAAAGTCTTATTATGTAGGGTATACAAAGGAGTATGTAAAAGTTGCCAAAGAATCAGATGTACCATTGGATAATCAGCTAGTAACAGGTATTCTGACAACGGATTTAGGAGATGGTGTTTTTCTAATGGGATAATTAGGGGACACAAAATATTTAGGTTGTTTTTTTGTGTACTTTCGTTTACAATAAATTTATATAAGGCTTGAGAAAAGCAGAACAAAAGCAAGGGCGTGAGATTATGCAGAATTTAAACAACACACAATTTTTTAAAGTAGAAAAGGAACCGGAACTTCAGGTAAAAGACGTTCTTAAAGTTGTATTTGCGGCAATGAAAGAAAAAGTCTATAACCCTGTAAATCAGATTGTAGGTTATATTATGTCTGGTGATCCTACTTATATCACTAGCCATAACAATGCAAGAAGTCTGATTATGAAGGTGGAAAGAGACGAAGTCGTAGAAGAAATTTTAAAAGCCTATATCAAGAACGAAGACTGGGCATAATCCGGTAAGGTGATTTATGCGAATTTTAGGATTAGACTATGGTACAAAAACAGTTGGTGTGGCCGTGAGTGACGAACTGTTAATTACTGCGCAGGGAGTGGAGATTGTACGAAGAAAAGCACCTACAAAGTTGCGTCAGACCTTAGCTAGAATCGATGAATTGGTTAATGAATACGGTGTAGAAAAAATCGTATTAGGTTATCCAAAAAATATGAATAATACAGAAGGTGAGCGCTGCGAGAGAACCAAAGAATTCAAGGAAATGTTAGAAAAACGTACGGGACTTGAAGTTGTTCTTTGGGATGAACGTTTGACTACGGTGTCTGCGGATAATGCTATGATGGAAATGGGCATTCGACGTGAAAACCGTAAAGAATATGTAGATGAAATAGCAGCCATCTTTATTTTACAAGGATACTTAGATTTTCTTGCAAATCAGGCGAAATAAGTTTCGCCTGATTTTAAAGAGGGAATAAAGTGTCCGTTTTGTGTTGTGTTTTTTTATATATAGATGAATATATGAGGTGAAATATGGAAAAAGTAAAATTTACAGACCCTGATACACAGGAAGTAATCGAATTTGCGGTAGAAGATGAAACACAGTTGAATGGTGTAAAATATTTATTAGTGTCTGAAGATGCAGAAGATGGAACTTTGGATGCATATATTTTAAAAGAAGTAGTTAACGAGAATGAGGAAGTACTTTATGAAGTGGTAGAAGATGAAGTAGAATTCATGGCACTTGCAAAAGTCTTTACCGAGCTTGTTGATGAAGATACAGATATCGAATATTAATAAGCATAAAAATCGGAGGTAATATGTCAAATACAGAAAAGGCAAACAGCAAACTAAAGATAATACCTTTAGGTGGCATGGAGCAAATCGGCATGAATATTACTGCCTTTGAATACGAAGACAGTATTATTGTTGTGGATTGTGGCTTGGCGTTTCCTGAAAATGATATGTTAGGCGTGGACCTGGTAATTCCAGATGTAACATATCTAAAGGAAAACATTGATAAAGTAAAAGGGTTCTTTATTACCCATGGTCATGAAGATCATATTGGAGCGATTCCATATGTGCTTCGTGATATTAATGTTCCAATTTATGCAACAAAACTTACCGTTGGTTTGATTGAAAACAAATTGGAAGAACATGAACTGCAAAAGAAAGTAAAAACCAAAGTGGTAAAATATGGACAGCATATTAACATTGGAAATTTCCGAGTGGAATTTATCCGTACAAACCACAGTATTCAGGATGCAGCGGCTTTGGCGATTTATTCACCTGCAGGCATTGTGGTTCACACAGGAGACTTTAAAGTAGACTATACACCAGTATTTGGTGATGCTATTGATTTGGCTCGTTTTGGTGAAATTGGAAAGAAAGGTGTACTTGCACTGATGTGTGACAGTACCAATGCAGAACGTTCTGGTTTTACTCAGTCCGAAAAGAGTGTAGGTTCTATTTTGGATAAGATTTTTGATGACCATAGAAATCAGCGAATCATCATTGCGACATTTGCGTCCAATGTTGACCGTGTACAGCAGATTATTAATTCTGCGCATAAATTTAATCGTAAAGTAGCCATTGAAGGCAGAAGTATGGTAAACACCATTGATATTGCTGCCAAATTAGGATATTTGACACTACCAGAGAATATATTAATCGAAGGTGAAATGTTAAATAATTACCCAGATGAGCAGACAGTTATTATTACAACAGGTAGTCAGGGAGAGTCTATGGCAGCTCTTTCTCGTATGGCCAACAGTACACATCGTAAGATTCGTATTAAGCCAAATGATTTGATTGTATTTAGTTCTTCTCCAATTCCAGGAAATGAAAAGTCGGTAACAGGTGTTATCAATGAATTAATGCGTAAGGGTGCAGATGTAATTTTTCAGGATGTGCATGTATCTGGTCATGCATGTAAAGAAGATATCAAGTTGATTTACTCTTTGGTAAATCCAAAATATAGTATTCCTGTTCATGGAGAATACAAGCATTTAATCGCACAGGCAAAGATTGCAGAAGAATTAGGCTTTGATAAAGAAAATATCAAGATCCTTTCTTCTGGTGATGTTTTAGAATTGGATGAAGATTCTGCAGAGGTAACAGGTCGTGTTCAGGTAGGAAATGTCATGATTGATGGTAATGGTGTTGGAGATGTAGGTAACATCGTTATTCGTGACAGACAAAGACTGGCAGATGATGGTATTATTATCATTGTTATGACTTTGGATAGTGTGACAGGTCTTGTATTAGATGGTCCAGACATTGTATCTCGTGGTTTTGTATATGTGCGTAACTCTGAAACATTAATGGATGAAATGCAGTCGGTAGTAGATAATACGATGGAACATATCATGGATAGACGCATTACCGATTGGAGCAAGATAAAAACAGAAGTAAAAGATGCAGTAGGTGAATTTGTATGGAAGGAAACAAAACGTCGTCCTATGATTTTACCTATCATCATGGAAGTATAGGAGAAAAATATGAAATCGGATGTAAATAAAACACTGTTTCGAATCATCAAAATCGCTAGTACAGTTTTGGTTGTATTGGTAGTTGTTGTTGGTACACTTCGTGCAAGTATGGTTGCATTTGATTTTGGATATCGTGTATTTACAGAACCTGCTATAGAAGAGAAACCAGGTACAAGCGTAGTTGTTACGATTGAAGAATCAATGGAAGCTATGGATATTGCAGAGTGCCTATTTGAAAATGGTTTGGTTCGAGATGCAAATCTGTTCTGGTTACAGTATCAGCTTTCAGCATATAAGAGTGATATTCTTCCTGGTACCTATGCGTTGAATACATCTATGACACCAAAGGAATTAATGGTTGAGATGGCAGAAGCGGCAGATGCATCTGATGATAGCAGTGTGAAAAGTACAGAAAATTCAGCTGATGCAGAGCGTTCTGGCGGACTAGAGACAGAATAATAGATTTAGAAAGAATAGGTAAGTAATATGGTAGTAGATGAGCGTTTGGTAACATATATCAACTCGCTGGACCGTGGGAATACGGAAGTTCTTGATACCATAGAAAGAGAAGCTCTGGATTCTTATGTTCCGATTATTCGGAAAGAAATGCAGAGCTTTTTAAAATTACTTTTGGCAATGCAAAAGCCAAAACGTATTTTAGAGGTAGGAACTGCGGTAGGTTTTTCTGCAATACTAATGGCAGAATATAACCCAATCCAATGTGAGATTGTTACAATAGAAAATTATGAAAAACGAATCCCAATAGCAAGGGAGAACTTT
>JAZQZJ010000016.1:0-14587 GCA_045633955.1 Agathobacter sp.
AGGTCCCAAGGGTTGGGCTGTTCGCCCATTAAAGCGGTACGCGAGCTGGGTTCAGAACGTCGTGAGACAGTTCGGTCCCTATCCGGCGTGGGCGGAGGATATTTGAGAGGAGCTGTCCTTAGTACGAGAGGACCGGGATGGACGAACCACTGGTGTATCTGTTGTCGACCAACGGCATGGCAGAGTAGCCAAGTTCGGACGGGATAAACGCTGAAGGCATCTAAGCGTGAAGCCCCCCTCAAGATGAGATATCCCTTCCTATAAGGAAGTAAGACCCCTTGAAGACTACAAGGTAGATAGGGCAGAGGTGGAAGTGTAGTAATACATGGAGCTGACTGTTACTAATAGGTCGAGGGCTTGACCAAGAAAGAACTTGTTTGAAAGAAATCTGTGTGAAGTTTTGAAGGTATAAAAACCTTAACAAAAGACGTAATAAAGTGTTGCGTCTTTTTTCATTTTAAGTTATAATAAGTGTGTTGTGGTGATAAACCATTACAATATAGGGGTGTAGTTCATCGGTAGAATAAGAGTCTCCAAAACTCCAGAGGTGGGTTCGATTCCTACCACCCCTGTTAAAGCCTTGATTATTCAAGGCTTTTTTTATTGTATAAAATATGTTATAGTACAGAGTAGGAGATTTCGTGTAGATAAATCTTGTAGAAAAAGGGGATTTTTATGAGATACGTCAAAAGTGAGCATTTAGAAAAGGGAATGGTTCTTGTTTACACGCTGTATGACAATAATGAAAAGGTTTTGTTAAAAGCGAATCGTAAATTAACACAGAATTATATTAATCGTATTCAGCAAATGGAGATAACTGGCTTGTATGTATTTGAGGATGATGAAATTACGGATCATACACCGATTGTTTCTGAGCAGACACGTTTAAAAGCGATTAAGAGTTTGAAACGTCTGAATATTGATGATTGTATTTTCATTGCGAATAATATTGTAGAAGAAATTAGAGAGAGTGATTCTATGATTGTGGAAACGATTAATCTTTCTTCTTATGATAACTATACTTATACGCATAGCGTTAATGTAGATATTTTGTCGGTTATTATAGGTGTTGCTTGTGGTTTGAGAGATGACGAATTGCGTAAATTATCCCAAGCAGCGTTGATGCATGATATTGGAAAAACATGTGTTCCAATTGAAATTATTAATAAACCTGGAAGATTGACGGAAGAGGAATTTGAAGAAGTAAAGAAGCATCCTCGTTATGGGTATAATATGTTGCGTGATAATTATGATGTATCTTCTGTATCAAGAAATGCGATACTTTCCCATCATGAAAATGAGGATGGTAGTGGGTATCCAAGAGGGATGACTTCTGAAAAAATACATCAGTTTGCTAAGATTATACATATTGCAGATGTGTATGATGCATTGACAACTAAGCGTTCTTATAAAGATGCGATGAATCCAGCGGATGCAATGGAATATATAATGGCCAATGCAGGCAGAATGTTTGATAAAGAGTTAGTTACTATTTTTATGGAATATGTGGCACCGTATCCGTTGGGAGTACAGGTGGAGTTATCGACTGGACAGAAAGCGCTTGTGGTTAGAAATAATCGTTCCATGTTAAGTAGACCGATGGTTCGTTTAGATGGGGGAGCGACTATAGATTTGGTTGAACGTTTAGATATTACGATTATAAAAATATTAACAGATTTAAATATGTAGGAGTAGAATATGAGTAAGAAATTTGAACAGTTACAGCCATATTTAGATAAAGCATATGCGTATCGTACGGCTTTAACCTTGATTAGTTTTGATAATAGTACGACAGCACCAAAGGAAGCAATTGATTTTACCTCAAAAGCTATTGGAATTCTTTCTTTGGAGAGTTATAATACGTTGATTAATCCAGAAGTTAAGGGGTTGCTTACACAGTTGTCGACTGAAGAAGAGCAAGAACAGCTTTCAGTAAATGAGAAGGCAATTGTAAAAGATTTGAGCAAGACATTTCGTGATTTAGAGTTAATTCCGCCAGAAGAATATCAGGCATATCAGATGCTGTTAGCAAAAGCAGATCATGTTTGGGAAGAGGCAAAAAATACAAATAATTATGAATTATATGCACCAGTATTAGAGGAGATTATTTCTTATAATAAGAAGTTTGCTATGTACAAACAAAAAGAAGGACAGCTTTTATATGATGTGCTTTTGGATGATTATGAAGAAGGATTTACGATGGAGATTTTAGATGATTTCTTTGGTAAGCTTCGACAAGCATTGGTTCCTATTGTTCATGCTGTGAAAGAAAAATCTGATTATATTTCGATTGATTGTCTTCGTAAGAGTTATGACATAGAAATACAGAAAAAACTCAGCCGTTTTATTGCAGAATATATTGGATTTGATTTTAATCGTGGTGTAATGGCGGAAACTGAACATCCATATACTACAAATTTACACAATCATGATGTTCGTATTACAAATCATTACCAAGTGAATAAATTAGAAGATGCAATTTTTTCGGTGATTCATGAAGGTGGTCATGGTTTATATGAAATGGGAATTAGTGATGAAATTACATTGAGTCCGATTGGTGGCGGTACTTCTATGGGAATGCATGAATCGCAGTCTCGTTTCTATGAAAATAACGTAGGTAGAAGTTATGAGTTTTGGTTGCCATTGTATGATAAGGTAAAAGGATATTTTCCTGAAGAGTTGGATGGAGTGACAGTAGATGATTTTTATAAAGCAATTAATTATGCTGTACCTAGCCTGATTCGTACGGAAGCGGATGAACTTACCTATAGTTTTCATGTGATGATTCGTTATGAGATAGAAAAGATGATATTTAATACAGATGTAAATGTAATGGATTTACCAGCTATTTGGAATCAGAAATATGAAGAGTATCTTGGGGTTATTCCTGAGAATGATAGCGTGGGAATTATGCAGGATATTCACTGGGCAGGTGGTATGTTTGGATATTTTCCATCTTATGCGCTAGGTAGTGCTATTGCTGCGCAGCTTTTCCACTATATGGAAGGTGTAATGCCAATCAAGGAGTACTTGAAAGAAGGAAATTTACTACCAATTCGTGAATTTCTATGTGAGCATATTCATCAGTATGGTGGTGCAAAGAAGACACAGCAGATTTTGATGGATACAACAGGAGAGGAATTTAATCCAGATTATTATATTCACTATCTTACAGAGAAATTTACAAATTTATATGAATTATAGAAGTGAAGAGTATTGTAAATAAAAGAAAGATGGATTTTGAAATCCATCTTTCTTTATTGTTTATTCACTTAGGTATTTACGGAGTTCGTCTAAGTAAAGTTCACCGATATTACTTAGTTTTGCACCTTTGTGCTTAATGTATCCGATACGCATTTGTTCGGATTCTTTTAGTGGGATGGCGACATAGTCAGAGCCATTTAACTCTTCGCAGATGATACCAGAGCAAAGGGTATAAGCGTCTAGGCCGACCATAAGATTCAAAACAGTGGCACGGTCATCGATTTTGATCATTTTTCGATAGTCCAGAGTACTGTGGTTTTCTTCTGCAAAGTGGAACGAATTATTTTTTCCTTGATCAAAAGCGATGCAGGGATATTCTGTCAAATCTTTGATAGAAAGAAGGGTACTGTTTGCAAGAGGGTGTTCTTTCCATAAATATACATAGGTATCGCAACGGTAAAGTGGCTCAAATACAAGGCCATATTCTTTGAATAGTTTCATTAGTATTGGTTCGTTAAAGTCACTTAGATATAGAATGCCTAGTTCACTTTTCATATTTTTTACATTTTCGATTACTTCTGAGGTTTTAGTTTCGTGTACTGCAAATTCGTATTCATCCATACCGATTTTTTTGATTAGTTCTACGAATGCTTTTACTGCAAAGGAGTAGTGGAGCATGGATACCGAGAATTTTTTCTTGGATTCTGTGGCAAGATAACGATTTTCTAATATCTGATATTGCTCCACAATCTGACGAGCATATCCGATGAATTCCTCGCCTTCTGGAGTGGTGATGATGCCACGATTAGAACGAATGAAAATGGAAATACCAGCTTCTGCCTCAAGCTCTTTTACAACTGCGGAAAGGTTTGGCTGTGAGACATATAGTTTTTTTGCAGCTTCATTCATGGATTTGGAATCTGCAATGGTGATGACTTGTTGTAATTGTTGTAGTGTCATAAAATACCTCTTTCAATAATAATGTAAAGTTGTGCAAATTGTCAGTTTATTTCATAAAATACCAACAATAGTATAATAAATTTAAGTTTTAAAGTCAAGGGTTGTTATAAGAAAAATTTATAACCAATCATAAAAAGAATATATTAGCCAAGATGGACTTGAGTCTATATAATACAATTTGTGCAAAGGTTATGTTTGGTGGCCAGAGTGTGCCAGATAAACCTATTTACAGGAGGAAATATGATTCGTTTTGAGAAAGTAAGTAAGACTTTTGAGACAACAGCAGGCAATGTGCATGCGTTGTGTGAGATTAATTTGGATATTGAAAAAGGCTGTATCTTTGGTGTAATTGGTTCTTCGGGAGCAGGAAAATCCACCTTGGTACGTTGTATGAATTTGTTGGAAAGACCAACTTCTGGTGATGTGTATTTTGATGATGTCAATTTGACCAAGCTTCCTATGAAGGAACTTCGTCAGATGCGTAGAAAAATCAGTATGATTTTCCAACAGTTCAACTTATTAGAACAGAGAGATGCTTTGGGAAATGTTTGTTATCCATTGGAGATTTCTGGTGTTAGCAAGAAAGAAGCTAAAGAAAAAGCAATCGAACTTTTAAAGATGGTTGGATTAGAAGATCGTATTCATAGTTTTCCAGCTCAGTTGTCTGGTGGACAGAAGCAGAGAGTTGCGATTGCGAGAGCTTTGGCAACAGATCCAGATGTGTTGCTTTGTGATGAAGCTACCAGTGCATTGGATCCAGGAACAACGAGAGCGATTTTAGATTTGTTAAAGGATATTAATGAAAAGCTTGGTGTTACCATTATTGTTATTACACATGAGATGAAGGTTGTAGAACAGATTTGTGATAAGGTAGCAGTTGTTCATGATGGAAAAGTAGTAGAGGCTGGAGAAGTAAAGGATATTTTCTTAAATCCAAAGTCGAAGGTTACACAGCATTTATTATTCCCACAGAAGGAAGGGTTTGAAACTGCAGAAAACCAGAGAGTGTTCCGTTTATCTTTTGACGGACAGTCTTCCAATGAGCCAGTCATTGCGAATCTAGTATTAGAGTGTCAGGCAAAGGTAAATATCCTTGGTGCCAGCACAGAAGATGTGGATGGAAAAGCCTATGGACAGATGCTTATCGCGATTCCAGAGGATGAGATGAAAGTGGCACGTGTAAAGAACTATTTAAATGAAATTCATGTTCATGTGACAGAAATTGATTACTAGAAATAAAGATTAGAGGTATTAAACATGGAAATAAGTCAGTTAATTAATCTTATGGTGAACGGAACCATGGAGAGTTTATATATGACACTGGTTTCAACAGCATTGTCTTATCTGTTTGGGATTCCAATTGGTGTGATTCTTTTTATCACTGATAAAGATGGAATTGCAGAGAATAAAGCAGTAAATAGTGTTTTTGGTGTTATCGTAAATCTGCTTCGTTCTGTTCCATTTATTATTTTGTTGGTAGCGATTATTCCATTTACAAGATTTGTAGTGGGAACAAGTATCGGTGCTACCGCAACTATCGTGCCACTTGTCGTAGCAGCGACACCTTTTATTGCACGTATGGTAGAGTCTTCTTTGAAGGAGGTAAACGGCGGCGTGATTGAAGCTGCCTTATCTATGGGTTCGAACAATTGGCAGATTATTACAAAGGTATTGCTTCCAGAAGCAAAGCCATCTCTTATTGTAGGTAGTACTATTGCGATTACTACGATTTTGGGATATTCTGCAATGGCAGGTTTTGTTGGTGGTGGCGGACTTGGTTCGATTGGTATTAACTATGGATATTATAGATACCAGGAAGACATCATGTTAGTAACGGTTATCCTGTTGGTAATTGTGGTGCAGATTTTCCAAGAAACTGGTATGAGAATCGCCAATAAGACAGATAAGCGTAGACGCTAGTTTATAGGTATAGATAACAAAACGGAATGTTATAAAAATAGAAAAGAGGATATGACGATGAAAAAGAATTTATTGAAAAAAATCAGCTTAGGGCTTGTAGCAGTTCTTAGCGCAGTGACACTCATTGGATGTGGTGGAAACGGAGCAAATGATAAAGTAATCAAAATTGGTGCTTCACCATCTCCACATGCAGAAATATTACAGCAGGTGAAAGCTGAAGTAGAAGCACAGGGTTACACATTAGAAATCACAGAATACAACGATTATGTGATTCCAAACACAGCTGTTAATCAGGGAGAACTTGATGCAAACTTCTTCCAGCACAAACCTTATTTGGATGATTTCAATGTAAATAATGGTACAGACCTTGTTTCTGTAGCTGCGATTCATTTTGAACCACTTGGTATTTATTCAGCAAAGGTAACAGATGTAGCAGAAATCAAAGAAGGTGCACTTATTGGCGTTCCAAATGATGCAACAAACGAAGCGAGAGCATTACTTTTATTAGAAACAAATGGCCTTATTACTTTAAAAGAGGGTGCAGGTGTAAATGCTACAATTCATGATATCGAATCAAATCCATTGAATCTTGAGATTAAAGAAATCGAAGCTGCACAGCTTCCACTCTCTTTGCCAGATTTAGATGCAGCAGTTATTAATGGTAACTATGCAATTTCTGGTGGATTAAGCGTATCTGATGCAATTGCAATCGAAGCAAGTACATCTGTAGCAGCTGAAACCTATGCAAATATTATTGCAGTAAAAGCAGGTAACGAAAATAGTGAAAAAATTCAGGTGTTAATCAATGCATTAAAATCAGATGCAGTAAAACAGTATATCGATGGACAGTATGCAGGTGCGGTAGTGCCAGTATTCTAAGGATTCGAGGCGAAGATGAAAAGTCTTCGCCTTTTTATATACAACGTGGTATGATATTCGTATGAGAAAAGAAGATGTAATGAAAGCAAAACTGCATATTTCTGTCCGTAACCTTGTGGAATTCATTTTTCGCGAAGGAGATATTGATAATCGTCGTGGACAGTTGGCAAATCCAGAGGCCATGTTAGCAGGAACGAAGGTTCATCGTAAGATTCAGAAGTCTAAGGGAACGACTTATCGCGCAGAGGTTCCACTAAAATATATTTTTGAAATGGATTTGTATGAGTTGACAATAGATGGACGTGCGGATGGTATTTTTGTTAACGATGAAGAACTTGTTGTAATTGATGAGATTAAGGGTGTGTATATGAATCTGGATAGGTTAGAACAGCCAATTTATGTACATCAGGCACAGGCAATGTGCTATGCCTATATTTTTGCATCGCAAAACGAATTAGAGAAAATAGCAGTACAGATGACTTATGTAAATTTGGATGTTGAGACCATAAAGTATTTTCAACAGGAGTTTTCTTTTGAAGAGTTGTCCGAGTGGTTTGAGAGACTTTTGGCGGATTATAAGAAGTGGGCGGATTTTGAGGTAGAATGGAAACGTAAGAGACAGGTTTCTATCAAAGGGCTGGAATTTCCATTTGAGTATCGACAGGGTCAGAAGAGACTGGTTGGGGATGTGTATCGTACCATAAATCGTGGTAAGAATCTCTTTATTCAGGCGCCTACGGGAGTTGGTAAGACTATTTCTACGATTTTTCCTGCGGTAAAAGCGGTGGGAGAAGGATTGGCTGATCGTATCTTTTATCTGACGGCAAAGACGATTACTGGAACTGTAGCAAAAGAGACATTTCAACTATTACGCGAAAAGGGGTACGTTGCAAAGACTATTCAGCTTACTGCAAAGGAAAAACTATGTCTATGTGAAGAAATGGATTGTAATCCTATTTATTGTCCTTACGCGAAGGGTCATTTTGACAGGGTAAATGATGCAGTATATGAACTTTTACAAGAGAGTGATTTGTTTACCAGGGAAGATATTTGGGAACAGGCAAAGAAACATATGGTGTGTCCATTTGAGCTGAGTTTGGATGTTTCGAGCTGGGTGGATAATGTAATTTGTGATTATAATTATGTATATGATCCAAATGTATATTTGAAACGATTCTTCCAAGACGGTGTCAAAGGTGAATATATTTTTTTGGTGGATGAGGCTCATAATCTAGTAGAACGTAGTCGAGAGATGTATAGTGCTTCATTATATAAAGAAGATTTTTTAGTGATGAAAAAGCTGTTAAAACCATATAGTAAGAAACTGGAGCGGTATTGTGAGCGTTGTAATAAGATATTATTAGAACTAAAACGAGAGTGTGAACATTATAAAGTGTTGGAACATACGGGAACATTATCTTTTGCGCTGATGAATTTAGCGGATGAACTGAGTGATTTTTTGCAGGTACCGATGGAGTTTGCAGGGAGAAAAGAAGTGTTAGAGTTCTATTTTAATGTACGAAATTATCTGCGTGTAGAAGAGGAAAGTACAGGGGATGAAGGTTATGAACTGTATTGTGAATTACAGGAAGATGGGCGTTTTATGCTTAAGCAGTTCTGCGTAGATCCTTCGATGAATTTGCAGAGGCGAATTGAAAAGGGTGTTTCTACGATATTTTTTTCGGCTACATTATTACCGATCCAATATTATAAGAATCTTTTAAGTACAGATAAAGAGAACTATGCTATTTATGCAGAGAGCACGTTCAAAGAAGAGCAGAGACTGTTGGCATTTGGTACAGATGTGAGTACGAAATATACCAGAAGAAACGAAAAAGAATTTCGTCGTATGGCAGAATATATCGTAAAAACGATTCATTGTAAGAAAGGGAATTATATGGTGTTTTTTCCTTCTTATAAACTGATGCAGCAGGTGTATGATATTTTTTTGGATTTGGATGGTGGTCAAGCAGAATCGATTCTACAGGAAAGTGGGATGAAAGAAGTTGCCAGAGAAGCATTTTTAAATGCCTTTGAAAAAGAATATGATACTTCCTTTGTGGCATTTTGTGTGATGGGTGGTATCTTTAGCGAGGGAATTGATTTAACCAATGATAAGCTCATAGGAGCCATCGTAGTTGGTACGGGGTTGCCGCAGATTAGTAATGAACGAGAGATATTAAAGAATCATTATGATGCGCGTTCGGGAAATGGATTTGATTATGCATTTCGTTTTCCTGGATTAAATAAGGTGTTACAAGCGGCAGGTCGTGTGATTCGTACCACGGAGGATAGAGGTGTGATATTACTTTTAGATGATCGTTTTTTACAAGCAGATTATCAGCATCTATATCCAAGAGAATGGAATGAGCGAAAAATTTGTAATATTGAATCTATCGAAAAATGTTTACAAGAATTTTGGAGAAATTAAATCGAGAATAAACAAAAGCAAGCATTGTTTTGAGAAGAAAATTTCTATAATTAACTCTCAAGACAATGCTTGTTTTATTATATGTTGATGCAAAAAGTTAAATTTGAATTATACTTCAGGGAGTAATTTTAAAAACTCTTCTGTGGACGCTGAGATAGGAAATGCTGTATTTACAGAGGCTACCATTTGTCGAACTGGAAGTTTTTCCTTTGTCTGTATTACAACCAACTCAGTATCATTTTCTTCTAAACAGTAATCTGGTACAAAAGCAACACCGAGACCAATACGAGCCAAATCAATTAATAAATCATTACTGTTTAATTCAATATCAGGAACCAGTTCTAACTGATGTTGAAGAAAGAGGTGGTGTAAAAATTCGCTTGTGGTACTCTGACGGCTTAGCATCATGAGTGGGTGTGTGCGTAATTCTTCAAAACTAATTTTTTCGGAAGAAATATCAAAGTACTCTGGATTTGCAACAAAAACATCACGGAAGTTTGCAATGGTCTTCTGAATGTATTCGTGATTTAAATGTTTATTCGGAAAGTTGGTTACTATCAAATCTACTTTTCGTTGATCCAATAAGTCTACACATTGAATGGATGTAGCATTAGTAACTTTGATTGGTACATTTGGGAATCTTTTGTGAAATTCCTTTAAATATGGAACAAGGAAGTAGCGACAGATTGTATCGCTGGCTCCGATATGGAGCTGTCCTAAACCAAGTGTACCAGAATCCAATAATTGACTTTCTCCTCGGGAAATTAGATTCATGGCTGGTTCAATATGTTTTAGTAATAAACTACCAGCAGGTGTAAGCTGCACTTTTTTTGTGCTGCGAATAAATAGTGACTGTCCTAATTTTTTTTCTAGGGTCTTAATAGACTGACTGACAGCAGATTGCGATATGTAGAGCTTTTTACTTGCCTCAGAAAAACTAAGGGAAGATGCTACATAATAAAAAACTTTATAAAGTTCATAGTTGATATCCATAAAATACCTCGTTATAATATATAGGCGTCTTTTGTGTTTCTGTAGAAACATTATAAGGCGTGCTTATAAAACTGTCAACAAAATATAATATATAAAGAAAATGGAGATACAAATGAAAAAATCGATGATTGCGATGCTAGGAGGCGTTGTTTTTGGGATGGTTTTGATGTTGGGCGTTTTTTCACTTTTGAACTTAAAGCCGTCAAATGAAAATATCCTGGCACAGGACAGTGTAGAAAAGGATGAAAGTGTATTTGAACCAGAGGATATCGACTGGGATGAAGATGCAGAAGAGGATACCGGGATTTTGCCATTGGGAAAGATTTTCTCGAAGAAAGATAATATGCTCGATGATGTAGAAGTGACAGAAGAAGTAACACAGAGTAATGTGACGAATGCACCAGCAAAATTGCCTTATTATATAAAAGTAAATCGATTGGCAAACTGTGTGACTGTTTATACATTGGATGCAGAAGGGAATTATACTGTACCGATAAAAGCAATGACTTGTTCTGTTGGTACAAATTGGTCTACTCCTCTTGGCGTATCTAAGATTTCCGATAAATATACGTGGAGATTATTATTTGGTAATACATTTGGACATTATTCAGTAAGATTCAATGGACACATTTTGTTTCACTCGGTACCATATTTAGCATCGTCTAATGGTACGTTAAAAGATGGTCAATTTAATATGTTGGGACAGCCTGCTTCACAGGGATGTATTCGTTTGTGTGTGGCAGATGCAAAATGGATTTATGATAATTGTGCGAAAGGTACGATTGTAGAGGTCTATGATAGTGAGGATCCAGGACCACTTGGAAAACCAATTATGCCACAAATCAGTCTAAATAGTCCTTACAAAGGATGGGATCCTACGGATCCAAATCCTGCAAACCCATGGTTATATGGTGCAGTAACTATTCAGGGAGCAACAGACCATGTTCTTACAGTTGGGGAAACTATAAATTTATTGTCAGGTGTATCTGCTACAGATGTAGATGGTTTAGCGCTTGAGGTTGGTGTGAATGGTAAAGTTGATTTTAATACAGCTGGAGTATATCAGGTAACTTATAGCACTACAGGGGTTTTAGGTCATACAGTTTCTCAAACTATAACAATTACAGTTATGGCATCACAGGAGCCTGGTTTGGATACAGAAAATATGCAGGGATCTGAATCACAAGGAGTGCAAGTGCCAAGCACAGAGGTTCCAAATATAGAAATGCCAAGTACAGAAGTGCCAAATATAGATGTACCAAGCACGGAAGTACCAAGTACAGAAATGCCAAATGTAGAAATGCCAAGTACAGAAGTGCCAAATATAGAAGTACCAAGTACAGAAGTTCCAAACGTAGATGTATTATATACGGAATCGCAAGAGATACATAGTGGGGACGCACAAGGGGTAGAAGGGATAGATACACAAACACAGAGTCCTGAAGTCCCCGTGGGGGATTAATAATTCTTATAAAAAAGATTAAATATATTAATTTTGCTAATTAAAATAATAATGCTATACTACAAGAGATAGTGGTATTTTTGTGGAAAAAATGCTACAATAATCTATGATATGTAAATTATGTAAAACTTCGGAGGAAAGAACATGAGTAATGTACGTCGCGTTTACGTAGAAAAAAAAGCTGACTTTGCTGTAAAAGCAAAAGAATTACGAGCAGAAGTAAAAAGCTATCTTGGAATTAAAACAGTTACCAATGTGCGTGTTTTAGTTCGCTATGATATTGAAAATATTTCAGATGATGTTTATAAGAATGCTCTTATGACTGTATTTTCTGAACCACCAGTAGATGATGTATATGAAGAAACATTTGAATATGGTGATGCACATGTATTTTCTGTAGAATATTTACCAGGTCAGTATGACCAGAGAGCAGATTCAGCAGAGCAGTGTATCAAACTTTTAAAAGAAACAGAAGAACCAATCATTCGTTGTGCAACAACTTATGTGATTGAAGGTGAACTTACAGAAGAAGAATTCGCTGCAATCAAAAAACATTGCATCAATCCTGTAGATTCTCGTGAAACAGATTTAGAAAAACCAGAAACATTAGAACAGAAATTTGATGAACCAGCAGATGTTATTATCTTTGATGGTTTTATTAATATGCCAGAAGCAGAATTAAAGGATCTTTATGACTCATTAAATCTTGCTATGACATTTAAGGATTTCCTTCATATTCAGAATCATTTCAAGAATGAAGAAAAACGTAATCCTTCTATGACAGAAATTCGTGTATTAGATACATATTGGTCTGACCACTGTCGTCATACAACTTTCTCTACAGAACTTACAGAAGTATCTTTTGATGAAGGTTATTATAACGCACCAATTAAAGCGACCTACGAAGAGTATTTAAATACACACAAAGAAATGTATGCAGGTCGTGATGATAAATTCGTTTGTCTTATGGATATCGCACTTCTTGCTATGAAAAAATTAAAAGCAGAAGGCAAACTTGCTGATCAAGAAGAATCAGAAGAAATCAATGCTTGTTCTATCGTTGTTCCAGTAGAAGTAGATGGAGTGACAGAAGAATGGCTTGTAAACTTTAAAAACGAAACACATAACCATCCAACTGAAATCGAACCATTCGGTGGCGCAGCTACCTGTCTTGGTGGTGCTATCCGTGATCCATTGTCAGGACGTACTTATGTATATCAGGCAATGCGTGTAACTGGTGCAGCAGACCCAACTGTATCTGTAAAAGATACAATTTCAGGAAAGCTTCCACAGAAAAAATTAGTTCGCGAAGCTGCTCATGGTTATAGCTCATATGGTAACCAGATTGGTCTTGCAACAGGTTATGTAAAAGAAGTATATCATCCAGATTATGTAGCAAAACGTATGGAAATCGGTGCGGTAATGGGTGCTGCTCCAAGACGTGCGGTACAGAGACTTACATCTGACCCAGGTGATAAGATTATCCTTCTTGGTGGACGTACAGGTCGTGATGGTATCGGTGGTGCAACAGGTTCTTCAAAGGCTCACAATACAGAATCAACTGCTGTCTGTGGTGCAGAAGTACAGAAAGGTAACCCACCTACAGAACGTAAAATTCAGAGATTATTCCGTCGTGAAGAAGTTTCTTACATTATCAAAAAATGTAACGACTTTGGTGCAGGTGGTGTATCCGTAGCTATCGGTGAACTTGCAGCAGGTCTTCGTGTACAGTTAGATAAAGTTCCAAAGAAATACGCTGGTCTTGATGGTACAGAACTTTCTATTTCTGAATCACAGGAACGTATGGCATGTGTAATTGCTCCAGAAAACGTAGAGCAGTTCTTAAAATATGCTAACGAAGAAAACTTAGAAGCAATTGAAGTTGCTGAAGTTACAGCAGATCCAAGACTTGTATTAGTTTGGACAGACAAAGAAATTGTAAACCTTTCTCGTGCATTCCTTGATACAAACGGTGCACATCAGGAAGCAAAAGTTGCAGTAGATATGCCTGTAGAAGAAGACAACTACTTCAACAAGATTAATACTCCAGCAGTAGCAGAAGCAGTTGCTAACGGCGATATGAAAGCTGCTTGGATTGCAGAACTTGCAGATCTTAATGTATGTTCACAGAAAGGTCTTGTAGAAATGTTTGACGGCTCTATCGGAGCAGGTAGCGTTTACATGCCTTATGGTGGAAAATATCAGTTAACAGAAACACAGAGTATGGTTGCTAAGCTTCCAGTTCTTACAGGAAAATGCGATACTGTAACAATGATGTCTTACGGTTTTGATCCTTACCTTAGCTCATGGAGCCCATACCATGGTTCTGTTTACGCAGTTCTTGAATCACTTTCAAGAATCGTAACAGCTGGTGGTGACTTCAAGAAAGTTCGTTTCACATTCCAGGAATACTTCCGTAGAATGAGTGAAGATCCAAAACGTTGGAGCCAGCCAGTAGCAGCACTTCTTGGTGCTTATAATGCACAGATGGGCTTTGGGCTTCCATCTATCGGTGGTAAAGACTCTATGTCTGGTACATTCAATGAAATCGATGTACCACCAACACTTGTTTCTTTCGCAGTAGACGTAGCAAAAGAATCAGACATCATTACTCCAGAACTTAAAGAAGCTGGAAACAAACTCGTGATGTTCAATATTGAAAAAGACCAGTATGATTTACCAGTTTACGAACAGGTAATGAAACTTTACGATGACATTCATGCACTTATCCAGAAAGG
>JAZQZJ010000017.1:0-21852 GCA_045633955.1 Agathobacter sp.
AATGGTGTATCTACTGATTTTCTAGCAATAACACCAGATGCAACTCTTTCTACTGGACGGAACTTGTCAGATTCGATTGGTCCTTTACCATCGATAGGCTGTCCAAGTGCGTTTACTACACGTCCTAACATTGCATCTCCAACTGGAACTTCTACTACACGTCCTGTAGTTTTAACGGTATCACCTTCGTTAATGTTCTTTTCTGCACCGAGTAATACGGCACCAACATTGTCTTCTTCAAGGTTTAATACCATTCCGTATACTTCACCAGGGAATTCCAAAAGTTCACCCTGCATTGCGTTTTCCAAACCATGGATACGAGCAACACCGTCAGCTACCTGGATAACAGTACCAACGTCGGCCACTTCAAGCTGGGAAGCGTATCTTTTAATCTGTTCTTTAATCACAGAACTGATTTCTTCTGGTCTTAAATTCATGGAGCGCATTCACCTACTTTCAACTGAATATTGGATAATTCTCTGGTTAAATCATAAAGTTTTGTCTTGATACTGCTGTCAACTACACGGTCACCAATTCGAATTACCATGCCACCGATTAAATCGGTGTCTACACTATAATGCATTTCGAATTCCACATATTTTGTGGTTTCTAATAAACGTTTTTCTACTGCTTTTTTCTGCGCTTCGCTAAGTTCCATAGCGGTGCTTACATAAGCAGTTCCGATATTCTTATGTTCTTTTACTCGATTAAGGAAATAATTTAAAACATCATCAATTTCTGCAAAGCGTCCTTTTTCGGTCAACATATACATAAGACCGCTAAGTTCTGCAGAAGTACGACCTTTAAAAATATTTTCAACTAAATCGGTTTTTTCTTCTTTTGAAACTTTCGGATGATTCATGATTTTGCTAAGGTCCTGATTTTCAGCAAGTGCTTCCAGCACTACTTCAACCTCTTCTTGTAATGAATCAATCTTGTTTTCTTCCAGGGCCAGCTCAAACAATGCATCACCGTATGTTTTTGATACTAGCTTAGCCATGTTGAATCACCCATTTCTTTCAATGTCTCTTCTACTAATGAATCCTGAATATCTGCATCAATAGAAGCAGACACAACCTTCTGTGCCATTAAAGATGCAACTGAGATGATTTCTTTCTTCACATCATCCATTGCACGTTTCTGTTCAAGCAAAGCTTCTTCCTGCGCATGTTTTACGATGCGGCGAGCTTCTTCTTTGGCCTCATCTACGATACGCTGTTCGTTCTTTAAGGCTTTCTGACGAGCTTCGCTAAGAATTGCTTCTGCTTCTTTATCAATATTTTTCAGCTTGCTTTCATACTCGGCTTTCATTGCCGCTGCACTTTCTGACGCTTCCTTTGCATCGGAAATATCCTTTGCAATTCTGTCCTGTCTGTCTTTTAACAATGCTCTTGCAGGGTTAAATAACATATTAGAAGCTACTAAGAAAAGTACAAAGATGGCTGCCGCCATGAGTAAAACGTCGAAAATAAGCTGAGGGTCTAAACCAAATAAAAAAGTTTGACTTGCCAGCAATGTCTTACTCTCCTTTCCTGTTCTTTCGATATTTCGAAAATTTTAGCCTAATGGTTTTACGAAGAGTAAAAGCATAGCAATAAGAAGTCCGTAAAGACCAGTTGTTTCGGCTACGGCCTGTCCTAATAACATAGTAGACATAATCTGTCCCTGTGCACCTGGGTTACGTCCTACTGCTGCTGCACCATGACCAGCTGCGATACCCTGACCAACACCAGGTCCGATACCAGCGATAACTGCTAAACCTGCACCGATAGCTGAAGCTGCTCTAATTAAATCCTGTCCATTAATATCCATAATGTAAATCCTCCTAAATAATAAATGCTTTATTTACTTTTCTTTTTTCGATCAAATTAATCTGCGTCTCCGCAGGCACTTGCAATGTATGTCATTGTTAACATACAGAATACGTATGTTTGAATTGCTCCAGAGAACAAATCAAAGTATACGTGAAGTACGGCTGGCCATCCGATTGCAATAATACGTAACAATCCATAAATCAATGCCATCATAACAGTTCCAGATAATACGTTAGCAAACAAACGAAGTGACAACGAAATTGGAACCGCTATATCACTGATTAAGTTGATTGGTAACCAAATTGGCAACCATGGTGGCAATGGCGAACACTTGTCGATCCATATCTGTTTTAGACTCTGATGCTTAAATGTATTGATGTGAATCAGAGAGAATGTAATCAGACCTAAACAAAGTGTCGTACCATAATCTGCTGTAGGTGGTCTTAAACCTATCAGCCCGGAAATATTGGAAATCAGGATAAAAATAAATATCGTTCCGATATAATTGATAAACCCTGGCGCCCATTTCCCCATAGAGCCCTGTACCATATCCTGTAACAGCTCAATAATCAGTTCAATCACATTTTGTGCAGCACCAGGAACATCCGTTGCTTTCTTCAAAACACGATTGGCAAAAATGCAGAAACCAATAATTATTGCCATGACAATCAAAATACAGGCATGCGATGTCGTAATCCAAACTGTTGTCCCCATAAATTCAACTGGAATAATTCCATGAATCATAAAGTCAATGTCTGACGACTGCGACAATAGAATCGCTTGATTCACATAGTCACCTCCTTATTTAAATTTTCCTTTTCACTATTTTCATCGTTGGAAGCCGCATCATTTCTTCCCAACAATTTGTTAACAAGCTTATTTAGTAGTGGCTGTGCGTAAGCAGAAAACTTAAGCCCCATCACTCCTAAAAAGGCGGTAAACAAATTACCGAATTCAAAATAGCCCAATATTCCAAACAGGATCGCGACCACGATGTATCTAAACATCGATTTCGCTGCAACCCGCTTATTGGCATTACCCTCTCCATCGAACGTCACCGCATCATAGATGACGGTAGCTAAATTTATAGCCATTCCGATGCCTATGGCTATTCCATACCAAAGTCCAATGGAATAACCTATTTTGTCCTCTACGAACCATACGCCCGCAAACTGAACAAAAATTCCATATATAACAATTCCCGCTACAAGTCCTGGTAGCGAAGGATTAATTCTTTTTAACATCTTGCTCCTTCTTTGTAACTGTATCCCTCTTCTCTTTTAGATGTTTTTTCACCATACGGAAGATACTATTATATCCGGCAAGTGCACCTATAAAGAACAAAGGAATTACAATCCAATCCATATCATATTTATCACCTATCCAAACTCCCAAAGCGATACACATTACAATCGGGGTTAACATATTTAATCCAAACTGCAAAACCATAGAAAAGGATTCTACAATTTCTTTATTATTTACCTTTTTCATATAATTCCCTTTTATACAGACAAAGTTATATATTATTATAACAGTTTTACGCAATTTGTCTATAAATTTCAAAAAAATCAAAATTATTTCTGCTAGTTTTACCAAAATTTCACAATAATTTTATATATAAAAAACTACCTAAATGACTTTGGCTTCATCTTAGGTAGTTCTATCTTTTTAATTTATTAATTTTACAAGTTTTTTCATAGATTTACGAAGCGTTTCATAGCAGAGACCATACGATTGCAGACTTCCCCCATATGGATCAATAATCTCTAATTCATCTCCTGCCAAATCCGTCAGAACATAAACATTCTCCTCATTCGCACGTTCAAAACCAGCCAACACTTTTTCTCTTTGCTTACGATCCATTGTAAGTATTAAGGTACCTTCTGTAATATCCTCATCACATAATTGCTCAGAGGTAAAATTATCCAATGTAATACCATTACTAATCAGTATCGCTTCTGCTTTTCCATTCATTGGCTCTGGAAATGAAACAACCAAACCTCTCGCAAGAATCTCTATATCATCTTTATGTGATATATCGCGTAATATCCCCATTGCCATTGGTTCTCGACATGTTCCTGAACGACCAACAAAAATAATTCTTTCCACTTTATCCATGTGTACCTCCTGCTCTACAGGTGAATCACCTGATGTGCCGCAGCTTTTAACAATCGATTCATAATCGCTTGTCCAATTCTAGGCGTCTTAAAACTTTCTGAAAAAATCACTTCTACATCTAGTTTGTCACATTCTCTAAGTATCTTATACATGTGTCTTGCAATAGAGTCTTCATCTTCACGAGCTCCAATATTTAAAACAACATCTGCTGTATAAGCGTCTTTGGTTTCTTCAGTTGCGATGACCGCTGCTTTTTTTCCTTTTGCATGGGCATCCTGTGTGAGTTCATTAATTTTTTCTACAACCGCATCCTTCTCACCATCTATAATAACCATATCTGCTTTCGGTGCATAATGCTTATATTTCATCCCCGGTGCCTTTGGCTTCGTAGTATCGTCTGCAGCAATAATACCTGGGTCAATGATAACTTCTTCGCCTAGAACTTCAGAAAGCATTTCTGGTGTTATATATCCAGGACGTAAAATCATAGGAACTGGCTCCGTCAAATCAATAATTGTAGATTCAATCCCTATTCCAACTGGACCTCCATCTAATACCATGGCAATACGTCCTTCTAGATCTCCCATAACATGAGATGCCTCTGTTGGACTAGGACGGCCAGATGTATTTGCACTTGGTGCAGCAATCAATTTTCCACTTCTTCGAATAAGTTCCAGTGCCACAGGATGATCTGGCATACGTACTGCAACGGTATTTAACCCTCCTGTGGTAGCAAATGGTACTTCATCCTTCTTCCACACAATCATCGTAAGAGGACCTGGCCAGAAAGCATCCGCTAATTTTTTTGCCTGCTCTGGGACACTCTTCCCTACACGCTCTAAATCAGAAACTTCTGCAACATGAATAATCAGTGGATTATCCGATGGCCTTCCTTTTGCTTCATATATTTTTTTTGCTGCATCTGGATGTAGTGCATCTCCTCCCAAACCATATACGGTCTCTGTTGGAAATGCCACTAATTCTCCTGCTGCAATTAAATCGCCAGCCTCCTGCATTTTTTCTGTATCTATATTATTTATATCTATTTCATAAAATTTTGTCTTCATCATTATCTCTCCAAAATTTGTTCTTTCTATTATAGTATAGGAAGATTTTTCTTGTCAATAAATTCACAAATTGTCTGTAATTACTTGCACTTTTTTTCAAAGTGTACTAAAATAGCGATAAGTCAATCGACTTAATAATGATCATTATTTCATAAGGAGGAACAAAATTATGGCATATGTTATTTCTGACGCTTGTGTAAGCTGTGGAACATGTGAAGGCGAATGCCCAGTAGGCGCTATCGCAGCTGGTGATGGACAGTACGTTATCGACGCTGACGCTTGTGTAGATTGCGGTACTTGTGCTGGTGCTTGTCCAGTAGGTGCTATCAACGCTTAATTGTAAGTTAATTACATAGCAACTTAAAAGACCTGTCAACTATGTTGACAGGTCTTCTTTTTTATAATTATTCATTATTTTGTGCATATGTTGTCGCCAATAATAATCCTACTAACATACATAATATCGGTGTTACTGTTATCATACTATCATTAATCAATGAATATATGAGGAAACCCAAAACCGCTACCATCGCACCTACATGCAAAACTGTATGGTTTTCATTTGCATTCTTATTATTTTTCCAAGTCGTCATTGCTTTCCATAAAGAAATTACCAAGATTCCAAAAAAGGCTAGCATCCCCGGAATTCCTAAATTAATAGCATATTGCAAATATGCACTATGTGGTTTATCAATCAGCGTCTTTGCATTTTTATGGGTTTCTAATAATCCTACATAATCCCACTGCTTAAAATTATATGCAAAATTTCCAGGTCCTTTTCCAACCAAAATGGTTTCTTTTAATATTGGCATGGTATTTATCCACGAGAAGCCACGTCCAGTAAAAATACCATAATACTTTTTCAATGATTCAGGAATATCATTACCTTTTATATCCATTACAACAGAATCCTGTAATCCCATACCTGTAATGGTTCCATCTGTTAAAATCAAAAATTCTATCGTATTTTCATAACCCGCATCTACAAATATTTTTGCCTTTGGATTGGTATTCTCTACTGGATTATACGCAAGAAAGACATCAATATATTCATATCCATTCTCCAAAATATCATATTTTCCACTATCGTTTTTAAATGATATTTCTGCTCCGTTTCCATCAGAAAATGTCAAACCTTCTTCTGTAGCAATAACTTCTAATGTTACTTCATCACCTTTTAGTAAAACAGTGTTATCTTTTAATGTAATATCACGTATGATAAAACGATCTTCTACAACTTCACCAGTAGCAGAGTTCGCATTTGTCAACAATGCACCAATGCCGTTTCCTGTTATAAGGCCAGAAAGAACCACTGTTGCTATAACTACAGCTCCCAATATCCCTGCTGTCACAACAGTTGGTTTCTTATTTTTCTCTTTCCATACTTCAAGAACTGCTACTAATACAACTTCTATCATTGATAAGTACAAAGCTGTAGATGTATTTGTTGCAACTACACAAAACATTAGTCCTGCACAAAGAGCTCCTAATAGTACTTTATGTAAAATTTTTTCTGCCTTTATGCACATGACCACTATAAACGGAAGTAGTAAACAAAGAAATCCCCCCAAATAACCAGGATTATAAAATGTAAGCATAACTGAACTTGAAAAAACACTCCCTTCAACTGTTTCCATAATTTGACTATATTCTGCAGGTGCAACTAACATTTTTACCAAATCAATTTCTAATAACGGTTTATAGAAAAACTCTATGACCGCAAGAATTACGGTAACACAACTTACTACCAATATCGCCTTTTCTATTAATCTATAACCGTAATCATTTGCAAAATAATTATAGAACATAAGTATCAATACAATATATGCTATCAATACCCATAATCCTTCATATTCTGTTGGCGAACCCCAAAATGCATTTTTCTTCTGCTCTGAGAATATGGTTGCAACAAGCGCGAACATTCCAAACAATCCAGAAGCAATAAATAACCATTTATTGTTACCTTTTATTAATGGAATGTTATTATCTTTTTTTACTGTTAGAAATCTTTCCGCAAAAAATAGTATCAACATAACCACAGCCATTACCAAAAGCATAATTTCTTTGGAATATAAAAAGAAATCTAATGAAACACCGGATTGACTAATAAACATTAATTTTTCTGCGTCGTTATATTCCATAATATTTAAATAAGTGATCCATGGAAAGATTACAAAAAAACAAGTTAATATTTTTATTATGGTTTTTCTGAATTTTGGTATTTTTGTTTTCATTTTATCCCTCTGTAACTTTATTTTATTCTTTCTTCTTTTTAAATAAGGATTTCTTACGAACATTCCCCCGAATAGCTGCATCCAATTTTCGATATCGTTCCTCCTGTGCATTATCCTGCTCTCTCATGAGATAATTCATCTCTTTGAGCACCATTTCCTGCACATCCTTTCCAATTGTCTGACTCAGCTGTTCGTTATTCTGCGCAATGGCTTGTCCTACAATATCACTCATCAATTCTCGAAATTGACTCATCCGTTCTTCTGGTGTTAACTCTTGCACCTTTTTTTGCAAATTCGCAGATTTTACGTCCTGCGGTAATTCCATAGTTGAAGGTTCTGGAGGTTGAATAGATGGGTCTAATTCTTCCAACTTTCCATTATGTAAAATCATGCGAATTGCCTTTAATTGATAACCTTGATCTTTTAAATCCTTAATCTTTTGAAACTCTTTGATATTCTCTCGTGTATAGTACCTATGTCCCATTTCATTTCTTGGAATGGTCAACTCTAGTTCCTCTTCCCAGTAACGTAACACATGTGATTCTACATGCACCATATCTGCTGCATCAGAAATCATGTAACGTACTTTTTCCACGCGACATCCTCCTTGTAAATATGTTACCTATATTATACGTTTCAAAAATCTATTATACAACAAATTTTGTTCGACATATTCTTACATATTTCGTACTGCTATACATCCATTCGCTAAAGATTCTGCTAGGCAGAATACCAATTGTTCTACAATTGCTTTTGCTCATTGGTGTGGCGTTCCGCTAATAAAAAAATTCGTCCACACACTTAAGCAAATACATTTGCTCGTGCTTTGACGAATTTTTTTGCAGTTCAAAACTAGTGCTCAAGGTTTCCAAATTTCGTATACTGTGGTAACCAAGCCAAGTTTACAGTTCCAATAGGACCGTTACGTTGCTTTGCAATAATGATTTCGGAAATTCCTTTTAGTTCGGTATCCTTATTATAATAATCATCACGATAAATAAACATAATAACATCGGCATCCTGCTCAATCGCTCCAGACTCACGAAGATCCGACATCATCGGACGTTTATCTGGTCTTTGTTCTACCGCACGAGACAACTGTGATAATGCTACTACCGGTACATTCAACTCTCTTGCCAAACCTTTTAAAGAACGAGAGATATCTGAAATTTCCTGCTGACGAGATTCGTTTCCTCGTCCAGAACCAGTCATCAACTGTAAGTAGTCAATGATAATGATATCCAATCCCTGCTCGAGTTTATATTTTCTACACTTACTACGAAGTTCTGAAATACTAATACCTGGTGTATCATCAATAATCAGTTTTGAATCTCCGATGATACCCGCACCCTCGATTAACTGCTCCCAATCTGCATCAGAAAGATTACCTGTACGAAGTGCCTGCGCATCTACTCGAGATTCCAAAGAGAACAGACGGTTAACCAACTGTTCTTTTGACATTTCCAATGAAAAAATGGCAACACTCTTTGCTTCACGAAATGCCACATGCTGCGCAATGTTTAGTACAAAAGCAGTTTTACCCATAGAAGGACGAGCAGCTACCAATATTAAATCCGATGGCTGTAGTCCTGCTGTTCGATAATCCAAATCCGTAAATCCTGTTGGAATCCCTGTAACTGCACCGGATTGTTTCGATGCATTTTCAATTTTTTCCAAGGCATTTAATACAACCTGACGGATCGGAACAAAATCCCCGCCTGAACGACTATTCAGTAATGCGAAAATATCTTTTTCTGTTTTATTTAAAACACTTTCTAAAGTTTCTTTTCCCGCATAACATTCATTCTCAATTCCTTCTGTGACACGGATTAATCTTCTTTTTATCGCATTTTCACTTACAATTGTTGCGTAATATTTAATATTTGCAGATGTTGGTACAGAAGCTAATAATTCTCTTACAAAACCAAGGCTAGAGATTTCTTCTGGAACATCTTTTTCTTTTAATTTATTTTGTAATGTAACCAAATCTACAGGCTGACCTGCAGTGAACAGTTCTACCATGGCTTCAAAAATGATTCCATACTGCTGATAATAAAAATCATCTTTATGAAGCATTTCCGATGCTGTTACAATCGCATCTCTATCCATAATCATAGAACCAATAACCGACTGTTCTGCCTCTTTGCTATTTGGCATTACACGTTTTACAATTGCTTCCTCCAAAATGGATTCCTCCAATCTAACTTTCTTAGCACTATGCTTCTACAACTTGAACCGTTAACTTTGCTGTCACCTTCTGGTGAAGTTTTACTGGAATTTCATAAGTACCTAATGCTTTGATTGGGTCGGTAAGTTGCATTTTCTTTTTATCTAATTCTAAATCAATCTGCGCTTTTGCTGCTGCTGCAATTTCTTTTGTGGAAACAGTTCCAAACATACGACCGCCTTCGCCACATTTTGCTTTTACAACAACTTTTTTCGTTTCTACAACTTTTCCAAGTTCTACTGCTGCTTCATACTGTTCCTGTGCTACTTTCGCTTCATGTTTTTTCTGAAGTTTTAAGTCATTTAATGCTTTTGGTGTTGCTTCTACACCAAGTTTTTTCGCAATTAATACATTACGGGCATAACCATCACTTACTTCAATGATTTCCCCCTTTTTTCCCTGTGCTTTTACATCTTCTAATAAAATTACTTTCATGATTCAATATCTCCTTCTCTAAGCATCTCTTCTAAGGTATCCTTAATGATGCGTTTTGCGGACTCAATTGTACAATCGGCAAGCTGTGCTCCTGCAACATTTAAATGTCCGCCACCGCCCAAACGTTCCATGATAATCTGTACATTGATTTCATCAATGGAACGAGCACTAACATAAATCTTTCCATTAAACTCTGTTAGTACAAAAGATGCTTTTATTCCAATTACATTTAATAATTCATTTGCCGCCTGAGCGCCAACGATTGTTGGACTCTCTACATATTCTGCTGGACATACCGAAATCGCAAATGATTTACGATATACCTCTGCATTACGAACTGCTTCTGCACGTGCTTTGTACGCCGACATATCATTACGAATCATCTTACGAACACGGGTAACTTCTGCACCAGAACGTCTCAAATATGCAGCTGCTTCAAAAGTTCTTACACCTGTTTTGGTCATAAAGTTATTAGTATCAATCAGAATACCTGCATAAATACAATCTGCTTCTTTGGGCTCAAGTTTTATACTTTCCTGGAAATACTGCAATACTTCTGCAACCATTTCACAAGCACTAGAGGCATATGGTTCAATATAGGAAAGAACTGGATTTAAGATAACTTCACTGCCCTGTCTATGGTGATCCAATACACAGATGAAATCGGTTTTTCTTAAAATTTCCGGACATTCTGTATAACTTGGTTTATTTGTATCCACCACCATAACTAATGTATTGCGACCAGTCATATCAATCGCCGTTTCACTATCAATAAACAAATCTTCTGGGTATCCTTTTTCTACTGTAAAAAGTTCCATAAGTGGTCGAACAGAACTGGTTGGATCATTTACAACAATCTGAGCTTTCTTTCCAAGTACCTTCGCTGCACAGTAAATACCAATACCGGCACCAATTGAGTCAACATCGGAAATACTGTGTCCCATAATGATTACATTATCGCGTCCTTCCATAATTTCACGAAGTGCCAATGCCTTTACTCTTGCTTTTACTCGGGTATTGCGTTCTACCTGCTCTGTCTTTCCGCCATAATAATGAATCAGTCCTTTTACTTTTACAACAGCCTGATCACCACCACGACCCAAAGCTAAGTCTATCGATGCTTTTGCATAATCATAATTCTCATTATAACTATCACCTTTTAACCCAACACCGATACTCAGTGTAACAGCCATTTCGTTACCTACTTTTACTGTCTTTACATCTTCCAAAATGCTAAACTTATCTTCTTCTAATTGATGCAAATATTTGTATTTAAACACAACGAAATATTTGTCTTTTTCGATTTTTCGAACCAAACCATCTACGTTACTAAAATACTGATTTACCTTACGATCAATAAGTGCAGTCAAAAGAGAACGCTTTACATCTTCGATACTAGCAAGGGCTTCATCATAGTTATCAATATAAACCAACGCAGATACTTGCTTCTGTTCAATATTTTCTATCTTATACTTGTTTAATTCTGTTTCATCAAAGAAATACAATGCGATTAAATATTCATCTTCTGGAACAACATCAAAATTTAATTTTTCCTCCATCATTGCTTCGAATACAACACGATGAATTGCAACTCGATAATCTTTTTCTCCATAGGATACTTCTATCTCTGTTGCATTTGTATTTTTCTGTAAAAATTCTTTTGTTATAGATGGGAATAACGAGGTAATTGATTTATGATATTTCTTATTCACACCTGTGGTCTCTAAAAATTTTTCATTGGCCCACATTACTTTTCCAGAATTATCTAATAATACATATGGGATTTCCATTTCATTTAACAGTTTTTTCTGCACCGTTGAATACTCTGTTGCAAATCCAACAATTTCCTGTATTATATAGTGTCCATTTAGTTTATAAACAACGCCTGTAGCAATTGCTCCAATAAACAGAAAAACAGTTACAAACATGCCACTCTTCACATCATATACATAAACACCTACATTTAAACATGCTAATCCTATGATTAATATGATTGGCCAATTGTAAAAAAGCCCTAAACGACCTTTTAACTTTATATTTTTATTCATAAAATTTCTCCTAAAACTTCTGCGTCTGAATAGATACAATTATTCGCTATTATACCATTTTTCCGTCTTTAAATAAAGCATTTTTCAAAACAAATAAGGGTCACCCAAGATATGGGTGACCCTGCTTTTTATAGCACTATATCTATTTATTTGTTTTCTGTTGCAACTTCTGCGATAGATTTTGTAAGACCAGCAATTCCCTGAATTTCGGATGGGATGATAATCTTTGTTGCCTTACCATCTGCTGCTTTTGCAAATGCTTCTAAGCTCTTTAACTGAAGTACGCCAGCGTCTGGTGCAGCTTCTTTTAACATCTTAAGACCATCTGCATTTGCCTGCTGAATACGAAGAATCGCTTCTGCCTGACCTTCTGCTTCTTTGATAGTAGCTTCGCGTTTTGCTTCTGCACGAAGGATTGCTGCTTCTTTTTCTGCCTGTGCATCTAAGATTGCTGCTTCTTTATTACCTTCTGCAACAAGGACTGTAGATTTCTTTTCACCTTCTGCACGAAGAATTGCTTCACGACGTTCACGTTCTGCCTTCATCTGTTTTTCCATAGCATCCTGAATTGCTTTTGGTGGCATAATGTTCTTTAATTCTACACGGTTAATCTTGATACCCCATGGGTCTGTTGCTACGTCAAGAGTTGCTCGCATCTTTGTGTTAATTGTTTCACGAGATGTAAGTGTTTCGTCTAATTCTAAATCACCGATTACATTACGAAGTGTAGTAGCAGTTAAGTTTTCAATCGCCATGATTGGATTTTCAACACCATAAGCATAGAGCTTTGGATCTGTGATCTGGAAATATACAACTGTGTCAATCTGCATCGTTACATTATCTTTTGTAATAACTGGCTGTGGTGGGAAATCCACTACCTGTTCTTTTAAGATAACTTTCTTTGCAATACGATCAATAAATGGCACTTTAATGTGAAGACCTACATTCCATGTTGATAAGTATACACCGAGTCTTTCTACTACCATAGCATTTGCCTGTGGTACGATTTTGATACAGTTAGCTAAAATTGCTAATGCGATAATAACAATAACTAATAAAATAATAAGTGGGCCCATAAATTATACCTCCTCTACCCTTTCTACAATAAGTTTTACACCTGCGATGCGCAACACTCGAACAAGTTCGCCTTGCTCAATAATAATATTATCATTCTCGGTACGAACTGTCCATTCCATTCCATGAACAATTGCTTTACCGGTCTGATCAAGATTGCTAACGCGCTCTACTACGCGTACTTCTTCACCAATGGCTCTGTCTGCATTGGTATTTACTTTCTTGGTATCAATAAATTTCTTCGACCAAGGTTTTGTAGCATATAAAAGTCCAAAGGCTACGATTAAAAATGCAATCACTTGTACAATTAGATTTCCATTAAACATAGCTACCAGCATTGCCGCTAATGCTCCTGCTGCAAACCAAATGGATGTTAAGGTAACGGTAGAAATCTCTACACCTAAAAATACGATGACTGCTACCAACCAAACAAATACAAATGGACTCATTTCTGCAAAAATTTCAAACATATCTCATCCTCCTTCCTTTTATTTTCTTATGTTTATTACAAAAGACTTTTCCTGTCTTTCGAAATCCTGTAAAAGTTCTATGCTCCAACCATGCATCTCTACAATCTTTTTTGCTATAGATAATCCTAATCCACTACCACCCTTAGATTCACGTGAAGCATCTGCTACAACAAATGGTTCAAAGATATGCTCTGCAATCAGGGGTGCTATCATTTTTCCATTGTCTTTTATGATAATCTGAATATTATTTTTTTCCTGCTTCATCTCCAATGTAACCTTTGTCTTTGCTTCATTGTGCTTTAGTGCATTATTGATAAGATTGGTCACAACTCTAGAGAACTGAAGTCGGTCGACATTCAAAAGAACTGGCTCTTCTGGAATTTCTATTTCAAATTCCATTTGTTTTTCTTCTACATCTGCATAGAGCAATGCTGCATTTTCCCTTAAAAGTTCTGAAACATCGGTTTTTTCCATACGAAGCGAGAAGTTTTCACTATCTAACCTTACATAGTCAAACAATAAATTTATCAAATCACTCATACGTTCTGCTTTGTTTTGAATCGCATCTAAATACTCGGTTCTCTTTTCATCTGAAGTGACTAAGCCATCATTTAATGCTTTGGCATATCCTCCGATGGTTGTAATCGGTGTACGTAAATCATGAGCAATATCGGAAAGCATCAGATTTCGAGCTCTTTCATATTGTTCTCGAAGTTCGTCTTCTTGTCTTTCTTTCTTCTCTACTTCTTCTGCAACAATTCTAGAGAACCAAACGGCAGTCACCACGATTGGTACCATAAACATCACTAATGTAATGATAAAATTTGTTTTTGGAAATGCACTCATTCCTAAAGTGTAGGCATAGCTCATAGCAAAGAAAACTAAAAACTCACACATCACTACAAATATTAGCATTACCAAAAATCGACTGATAATGAATATCTGAAAATTTTCCTGTCTTTTCTTTCTTCCCATACTCAAACCTACTTTTCTAAACGATAGCCTAAACCACGAATGGTTTTGATATATGCGGATGGATCATCATCCAACTTATCTCGCAATTTGCTGATACATACCATAATGTTATTATCCGCTACAATAAAATCTTCGCCCCAGCCATATTCATAAATCTGTTGTTTTGTAAATACTTTTCCTGGATGCTTCATAAAAAGCTCCATGATTTTATATTCTACAGAAGTCAAATCGATATATTCTTCACCTTTTTTTAATTCACAGGCATCCAAATCCAATGTCAAATCTTTTACCTGTATCTTCTCCTGTACGGTACTACCAGTTCCCAAAGAATAAAATCTGCGAATATTTGAATTTACTCTAGCGATAGCTTCTAGTGGATTAAATGGTTTTGCCATATAATCATCTGCCCCTAGATTCAAACCTAATATCTTTTCAGAATCTGTATCCTTTGCAGATAAAATTACAACTGGTATATTACTTTCTTTTCGAATTTCCTGTAAAACATGATATCCATCTACTTTAGGCATCATGATATCTAATAGACACAAGTCAATGCGTTTGCTTCTTAGAACATCCAGAGCCTGCTGCCCATCTTCTGCTTCGACTACTTTGTACCCTGAATTCTCTAAATACAATCGAAGAAGTTCTCTTATTTCTTTTTCATCATCTGCTACTAAAATAGTATATTCCATGTGAACTCCTTTTATATTTCTTCATATCCATAAGGATTTTCATTTCTGGTTTGCTTAAATGCAGAAGCTGGACGACCGTGCATTATACTGAGTGTCTCATACAATGCTGCCTTTGTTAGATTTCTATATGGCTCTACATAAAAGATACCCAAAATCCCCCACGTAAAGCTAGATAATATATCCCACCCCAAGAATGATAATTCTAAAACAAATGCCTCACACTTTTGTCCCGTCATCATCTTCTTACTTAATTCAAACACTTCTTCTTTTGTCAAATTTGGATTTTCAGCTAAAAGATAAGGTACCATGTAATACTCATATCCTTTTATGATACCTGGAATCACAAATAATAAACTCCATCCAAATATGTATAGATTTCGGAAAAACAATATTTTTACAACATTTATATAGTTTCTGTCAAATCCAAAGGATACTTCACTTATCTCCGCCGGCTGATTCAAACTCTTTATAAAAAATCTTTTTGTACCTACCTCTAAAGGTGAGAAAACAAACACCGATAAAAGAATCGCTACAAACGAAATCACAAAGGCCGCTACTACAAACACAATAGAAGCCATTCCTAACATATAAGTACTTGGCATCGAAGATGCAAATAATGTCTTCAAATCTTCGTACTCAACAGTTATTCCAAAATCCGTCGATGTACCACCAATAAGGAATACAATTAATGTTACTAAGACAATTTTCCAATAATTTCTACCTAATGCAATCTTTGCTTTTTCTTTTAAGTAAGATCTACTCCACATACTGTATCCTCCTTGTATGTATTTATGATAACACCGTTTTCTTTCATTTATATATGAAAAACCTTAACATTACCTTAACAATTTACTGAAAATTTACATTTCTAAGCGTATTCTTTCTATAAATATATATTAGTACAGTTGACTTTTCAATTGTTATCATACAAAATAGTATATTATAGAAAAGGGGGCATATTATGATTTTTAATAAAAATAAAACAGACTTAATACAAGCAGTCGCACGCTTAGAAAAAACAGACTATTCAAAACAACCAGCATTAGCAGATATATATAATCGTATTTCTGGTGGACGTGTACAGTTTGAAGAAGCTTTCTCAAATGATATTCAAGCCGTTATGGAAATCAGTTCATTAGAATTGTCTTTAAAACATCATGAAAAAACAATGACAGAGCTTTCTAATAATGTAGCAGATGCAACTTCTGTTATTTCAGATGCAGCCAGTGAATCTTCTGCCATAGCTGGACAAGTAAATGAACAGCATGAAGAACTAACCAATACCATTATTGAGGCTTCAGAAGAAACAGATAATGTACACAAAGCCATCGAAAGCAGTCAGGAGGAACTGACTACTGTAAAAGAACTTTCTGACCAGACTATCGAAGTTTCTAAAGAAATGCAGGCAGATATGGACGAACTTTTAGATGTGATTAACCATATGAATGAAGTTATCTCCGGTATCAACGCAATTTCAAACCAGACAAACCTTCTTGCACTCAATGCTTCTATCGAAGCAGCTCGTGCTGGTGATGCTGGTAGAGGTTTTGCCGTTGTAGCTGATGAAATTCGCTCACTTGCAGAAGAAACACAAAAATTGACCGACAAAATGGGCACCTTCGTAGCAGGAATTAAAACGGCTTCCGAAAAAACAAATAAGAGTACTTCTCAGACTATCGAAGTTCTTAATACTATGACACAAAAAATCGTAAATGTATGGGAACTAAATGATAAAAATCAGCAGCATCTTGCAAAAGTAAATGACAATATCAGTTCTCTTGCCGCTGTTTCGGAAGAAATCAGTAGTTCTATGTCCGAAATGGAAGCTCAAGCAGAACGTATTGAAGAACAGTGTATGGCTTTAAAAGATGATACACACCAAATGCGCGATACAATCCGTGAAATGGAACATGTAACTGCACCAATTGCTAGTATCGAAAAAACATTAGACAAAGCAGCTCGTATCATGGGCGGTATGACAAAAGATCCATTCTATGATTTAACAAATCAAGAATTCATTAAATACATTGAAAATGCAATCAATGCACATGGTGCTTGGCTTGCAAAATTAAAAGATATGGTAGACAGTCGTATGATTCTTCCATTGCAACAAGATTCTTCGAAATGTGGATTTGGACATTTCTACTATGCAATTACACCAAAAAATCCAGAGCTCATTGCTATCTGGAAACCTATGGAAGAAAAACATAGAAAATTCCATAACTTTGGTACTGATGCTATAAAAGCACTCTTTAATGAAGACTACTCACGTGCAGAGGCTATTTATAAAGAAGCTGAAAAATATTCTGAAGACTTGATTTCAGATATGAAAAATTTACTTAAGATTTTAAAATAAGATCATCTCACAAAAAGCCCCGCTTAAGATTGATATTTTCTTTCTTAAGCGGGGCTTTTATTATTCATTTATCATCCAATTTGGTCCAAAGTTTCCTTCTTTATAATGTTTTCTACACAATGCAATATAACTGTCATTTGCACCTAGCATAACCTGTGCGCCTTCTCTTACGATACCATTTTTATTGTATCTGGCATTACACTTTGCCGCAAGGCCACACCAACAAATTGTCTTAATCTCTTCAATTACATCTGCTACTGCAAATAAGCGTTCACTGCCTGAGAATAAGTTATTCTGGAAATCGGTACGAAGACCATAACAGATAACTGGTACATCCAATTCATCTACAATATAAGTAAGAAAATCAATTTCTTCTGCTGTCGCAAACTGAGCTTCATCTACGATAACTGCATTATATAATTTGATTTCCTCATCTGTCATTTTGCAAAGCTCATCTAGTAAAATACATTTGCGCTCTAAGCCAATTCGAGAATGCACGATATATGCTCCATCTCTCGTATCAATCGCAGACTTTGCCAAAAGTACTTTCTGATTTCTTTCTTCATAGTTATAACATACCATCAGTGCATTTGCGCTTTTCGAACTACCCATTGCACCATATCTAAAATATAATTTTGCCATTTCTTTTCTCCTAATTATAGCGTTAGCATTTGTAAAACAGTTACATTATAACACAGAATTGAAGGAATAACATGGTTTATGTAGCATTTTATTTTGCTTCTTTTCTACCCCAATTATCATATTCTTTTGGAAGTAAATTACAAGCAAAGATTGCAAGTACGCAGAAAACAATAACAATATATGTCATTGCATGTGTACCAAATAAATCATTTCCATTTAAGGATACATTTCTAAGGTTAACCCAGATTAATCCAGGACCAACAGCACCAACGATAGAGTTTACAATTCCCTGAAGTGCAAAGAACATTGATGGGTAACTCTTTCCTGTCTCACGTTTCTGTTCTGTAGCAATCTGTGTAGGCATCGCTGTAGGTGCAGAGAAGAATGCACCGATACCGTAACTACAAATTACACCACCTGTAGCACCTAAAATCATACGAACCATTTGATCTGGAACCCACATAACGTACGCAGCACTCATACATACCATACCTAATGCAAAAGAAGCAAGTGCTGTTTGGAAAGCAAAACGATAACCCTTCTTTGACATAACCATACGGTAGAAAATTAACATAATTGGAACTGGCGCAAATGCAGAAGCATTGATAATCGCAATCTGGAAACCGTTAAGCCCCATAGGACCACTGATAAGTACGTTCTGTCCTGACAAGAACATCTGCAATCCTAAGTTAAAACATCCATGAATTACCAACCAAGCACAGAATGCTTTGCTACTTAAAGTCCATTTAACACCTTCCATCATGCTGACAGATTCTTCCTCTTCTGCCACGCTTGCATCTTCACCGTATTTTTTCACAGCACCTGGCATAGTAGAATCTTCTTTAATCAAGAATACTGCAATCAAAATTGTCAACGACAATGGTGCAAAATAAAGACCTATTTCACGAATATTAATACCAAATCCAATAAATACAGGAATTAAGGCATATGCAATCGAATACTGAATAGTATCAAACGCAGCCTTGATATTTGTTAAGAAAATTCGGTCATTGTCTGTCGCTGTAATTTCTGCATAAGTTCCGAACAAAGCATTGATTGCCAATGTAAAGAAAGATACAAAAATGGTAAGTAACACACCAAAATAGATACTGTTTGTAACACTGTTTTCCTCAAGGGAAAGAGGGAAACAGAACATCACATAAGCCGCTGTCATCACAATCGCACCTACTAAAATTGCAGGACGTTTTCTTCCCCAAGGTGTCTTTAAGTTCTGAACAAATGTAGCAACTGGTACTTCAACCAAACCATCCATCAAGGATGAAATCGCCTTCAATACACTAAACAAACCTACTGCTACAATTGTTTTTGCAGCAAATGTCCAATGCTCTACATCAGATCCAAAACCTGCTACCTGCAAAGCATCTACTAAGTATACACTAATAATAGTACTAAGCATACAAGGTCCAAAGGACGCAAACGCAAAGAATGGAATCTGCCATCTTTTGAGTTTTCTCATAATAATAATCTCCTATCTTTTGTTTTTATTAAAAAATGCTATCGCATCTTTTGCCACAGACATATCTGGTGTCATACTTTTATCAATGAATGACATAATTTTAAGTGTCGTTATAATTCTACGACATTCTTTTTTTATAAGTTTTGGATTTACTTTTGCAGGTGTCTCCGCTACATAGCGTTCAAAATTTTTCCAGTAAATCTTGTTCAGTGCTTCCTGGCTTAAATCAAATCCCTGCTGTAAAAAATCATCCGTATTAATCAAATAACGACCGTCCTCTTTCATCATACGATTTGTTTTAGAATTAAACAATCCATCAATCAAATCCATACGTGCAAGACATTCCTCTTCATTCAAAGGCTGTGCATTTTCTGCCAAAACACAACGTGAACCGATATCGGTTCCATATAAAATTCGATCCTGATACTTCTCGAAAAAAGCTCTAGCTTCTTCTGTATTCTTAGAAAGATTTACGTAAATTTCTAATCCAGGTGTAATATCCACCATCACATTTGGATAGGCATCTAATAAAGCTGACAATCTTGGTAACTGCGCCGACATAAAATACAAATGAGCAAAAATAAATTTGATGTTTGGATGTCTCTTAAGAATTGCCTCCATCTGTCGATATTGTTCTTCATTGTTGACAAATGTCTCATCATAAAGTTCTCTACCTATACGGATATGACGAGGAGCTTTTTCCTCCGGTCCCCAACAGGTTTCTGGGTCATTCAAATGCCATAAAACAGGAAACTGTGACTCTTCAAGATATTTCCATAATGGTTCCCAGCAAGGTTCATCAAATCCAGGAATTGCCCCCATAATTTTACGCATAGTAGGTTTTCCCTCAATAATCTTGAGCCCATCACAACCACATCGACGCATGTTATCTACGAATTTAGCCTGGTATTTTCCCACTTCTTTCCCATGTTTAAAATACTCACTGACATCAAAACTGGTAAATACAAAAAATCGATCTGGATATTTTGCCTTTGCCATCAACGCATCTGGCACACTTGTCAGTCTAGTTCTGCTTGGAACAAGCACTAAATTTGCCTTGTCGATACCATTTCTATCCATAAAAGAAATTAATGTTTCTGGTTTCAATGGTAAACTGTAGTGTATGTGAGAATCAATTCTTTTTTGAATCTTTGGCACGGAATCCACCTCCTCAAAATACTTGCTCTATTCTAACATATCTTATTCATTTCTTAAATACTCTTCTAAACAAATTTTTCTTTCAAAAATCTCTTTTGCGACCTCCACACCTACATATCTATAGTGCCATGGTTCATGCATTATTCCCGTTATTTCTTCTTTATCGGATGGATAACGTAATATAAAACCATACTTATAAGCATTGTCTGCCAACCACAGATATGCATCGCTATCTGTACATTGTGTATTGTCCGCATTAATATCAACAGCAAGTCCTAACTGATGCTCACTATATCCAGATAAAGCCACACTCTCTGCGACTATTTTTTTTGCATCTTCTCTTGCATACCCCATACTCAAATATTCTAATATCGCATCATTATACAAACTCTTCTGCTCATCCGCTGTTCTATATCCATCTCGAACAAATAAATATAAACCTTCTTCTTTTGCTGCATCAAACAGTTCCATTAATGGTGTGTATATTCTACTATCTACTTTTTTTCCATTTTCTAATTCTGTTAATGATACACTGTAATCCTCTGGCAACATATTCCAGTTATTTACAACCATTAAATTCCATTCTTTTGCAACTAGAATTTTATTGGGATTACTTAATTGTGAATATACAGTAGCTATAATACCGCATAGTGCAATTATGCCAATTATAACAACTACTATTTTAAGCTTGTTTGTCTCTTTCTTATCAATCATATTATCCTAACCTTGATTTTGAAATAAAAAAGCCTTTAAACACTAGAATTCCTATTGTTTAAAGGCTTTAATCTCATTTACGATATTACTCTAACAGATTAATCCTGTACGTATGGCATAAGAGCTACGTGACGTGCTCTCTTGATTGCTACTGTAAGAGCTCTCTGGTGTTTTGCACAGTTTCCTGTGATACGACGAGGAAGAATTTTACCTCTTTCAGAGATGTATCTTTTTAATTTATTCATATCTTTGTAATCGATGACATTATCTTTGCCACAGAATACACAAACTTTTTTTCTACGACGCATTGGTCTTCTCTTCATAGAAGCGCCTTCGCGATTAGCTGTCTTT
>JAZQZJ010000018.1:0-7967 GCA_045633955.1 Agathobacter sp.
TCAAGCATTCTTCTGTAGTCAGCTGTAAGATATGGTTCACATTCTGCACAGTTTGCAACAATGTATTCAATCTTGTCTGGTTCCTTTGGAGATAATTTCACATGTGTAGGGAAACCAGCTCCACCCATACCTACGATACCTGCTTCTTTTACTCTACCTATAATTTCTTCTTTTGATAAAGCTGTAACATCAGCTACTGCTGTGTATTCTACTTCTTCAAAAAGTCCGTCATTATCAATAACGATAGAGTTTACTTTATCACCAACTGCCACACGTCTTGGTTCAATCGCTTTTACTGTACCAGAAACGGATGAATAGATTGGTGCTGAAACAAAACCACCTGCTTCAGCAATTTTCTGACCCTTTTTAACGGCATCTCCAACTTTTACGATTGGAGTTGCTGGCGCTCCGATATGCTGAGATAAAGGATACACCATTTGTCCTTTGGGTAAGATTTCTTTGATTGGCGCGTTCTCTGCTAATTCTTTTCCTTCAAAAGGATGAACACCGCCGATAAATGTTTTCAGACCCATTTTCGTGCCCCACTTTCTTAATATTTTTTCGCATAAACTCACACAGTTTACATGACACCATTATATCACTAAATCGTATAAAATGTATAGTTTTTTTGTACATTTTTTCATACTTATGATATACTTTTTATGTAAAATTTAGCAAAGCAACCAAAAATCAGTTGCTTTTGATAATTTTTTTCTTTGTAATCGGAGGATTTTTCATGAAACATATCCTAAAAAAACAGTCATTTTTTTGCGACGACAACCTCGCAAATGACCTTTTTGACAATAATAGTATCTTTTTCGACATCGAAACAACAGGCTTTTCAGCTACAAACTCTACGCTCTATTTAATCGGATGTCTTTATAAAAAAGAATCTAATATCATTATGGAACAATTTTTTGCGGAATCTAAAGAAGAAGAAAAAGATGTTCTGTTACATTTCATAGAATTATTAAGCAACTATACAACAATTTTTTCTTTCAATGGTTTGGGATTCGACCTTCCTTTTATCAAAACAAAATGTGAAATTTATGGAATTTCATACACTTTTGACAAACATCAATACATTGATATTTTTAAAGAAGTAAGCAGCATCAAATTTTTGCTTAAACTTCCCAATTACAAGCAAAAAACAATTGAACAATTCCTTGATATTGAACGTAATGATAAATATTCTGGTGGCGAACTCATTTCTGTGTATGAAGAATATGCAAAAACATCCGATACACACGCAGAAAAACTACTATTGCTCCACAACTACGAAGACGTAATAGGCATGTTAGATTTACTTCCTGTGCTCAGCTATTGTAAAGTTATAAATGGCGCATATGAGATAAAAGGCGTTGAAACCAGCACCTATACCAATTACGATAGCGAATCCTGTTTAGAAATGATAATTACACTACAGAATGACTATCCTGTTCCAAAACGCGTCTCTTATCAATTAAAAAACTTCTACATCACTATGAATAAGGATGTTACCAAAATTCGCGTTTCAATTTTCGAAGGGGAATTAAAGTTTTTCTATTCCAATTACAAAGACTACTACTATCTTCCAATAGAAGATGTGGCAATCCACAAGAGTGTGGCTTCTTTTGTAGATAAAGAATATCGCGAGAAAGCAAAAGCAAGTAATTGTTACAATCGTAAAACGAGTATTTTTTTACCACAGTATGATACCATTATGAATCCTATTTTCAAAAAAGACTATAAAGATAAGCTTTCATATTTTGAATTAACCGAAGATTTTAAAACATCTGATATGATGCTTAGAAAATATACGGAACACATTTTCACATATGCTAAAAATAGCAAATAAAAATAAGGCTGTCTCTTTGAGACAGCCTTTATTATATTTATGGTTTCTGGAAATAGAAAGTACTAAGTCTATCAAATCCAAGATCTTTGTAATTACTAATCTGTTCTGTACTACCAATAAATAATACACCTTTGTTCTTTAACGATTTAAAGAAGTTTGCGTAAATCATATCTTTTGCTTCATCTGTAAAATAGATTACTACATTTCTGCAGAGAATTAAATCATATCCTGTTGGATATGTATCTTTTAACAAGTTATGTTCTTTAAACTCTACACATTTCTTAATTTCATCAGCAATTTTATAAGATGCACCTACCTGTGTGAAGTACTTTTTCTTCATATCTGCTGGTACACCTGCAATACTCTTTGCATTGTACAAACCAACCTGTGCATGCTGGATTACCTGCTTATCAATATCTGTAGCTGTAATCTTAATTCTATTTAATGGCACATGTTTTGAAAATGCCATTGCAAGTGAGTATGGTTCATCACCTGTAGAACACGCAGCACTCCAAATTTTAATTGTACCTTTGTTATTTGCTAGAATCTGAGGAATAACCTTTTCATCCATAAGTTTCCACTGATCAGGATTACGATAAAACTCAGATACGTTGATTGTCAAAAAGTTTACAAACTGTTCAAATAACGCTTTATCTGACTTAATCAATTTTACATATTCTTCATAACTCTTGGCCCCATTTTTGGTTACAAGTGTATCGATACGACGACGCATCTGTTTTTCTTTGTAAAAGTTTAAGTCAATCTTTGTCATTTTCAAGATTTCTGTCTTAAACCATTCATAATTATTAAGCATAACCATCCCCCAATATATTTTAGAATTATATTAACTTATGCAAAAAGAAGCTGTCATATTGACAGCTTCTTAATTACACTTCTTACTCTTCAACTGCAGAAGCTACTTCTTCAATATTTACATCTGCTACATCTGCATCTTCTGCTACAGGTTCTTCTGGAGCAAATAATGCTTTGATACTTAAGCTGATTTTCTTTTCTTCTTCGTTGAAATCAACGATCTTAGCTTCCACTTCCTGTCCTACTGTTAAAGCATCCGCTGGTTTTTCCACATGATCTTTCGAAATCTGTGAAACATGTAATAATGCATCTACACCAGCAGCTAATTCTACGAATGCACCAAAATCTGTCATACGTGCCACTTTACCAGTTACAACGTTACCAACTGCGTATTTAACAGCAGCATCTTTCCAAGGATTTTCATCATCAAATTTCATAGAAAGCGCAACTTTTGTTTCGCTAATGCTCTTAATATAAACTTTAACAGCCTGTCCAACTGTAAATACTTTCTTAGGATTTTCTACTCTGCCCCAAGACATTTCTGAAATATGAAGTAATCCATCAACGCCACCTAAATCGATGAATGCACCGAAATCAGTTACGTTCTTAACAGTACCTTCTACAACATCGCCAACTGCAATCTTATCAAATAATTCTTTCTGTGCTTCTGCTTTCTGAGTAGCAAGTAAAGTTTTTCTGTTACCGATGATTCTTCTCTTTCTTGGGTCGAATTCTGTAATAACAAATTCGATTTCCTGATCTTTAAATTTTGCAAGATCTTTTTCATATACATCTGAGATAAGACTTGCTGGGATAAATACTCTGGTTTCGTCTACTACTACTGTAACGCCACCTGCTAAAACCTGTGAAACTTTTGCTGTTAATACTTCTTTGTTTTCAAAAGCTTCTTCTAATCTCTTGCTGCCTTTTTCTGCAGCCAAACGCTTGTAAGAAAGAACAACCTGGCCTTCGCCGTCGTTTACTTTAACAACTTTTGCTTCCAAGGTATCGTCAACTTTTACAAGTGTAGTAAGATCAACATTTGGTTCGTTTGTATATTCACTACGTGTAATAATTCCGTCTGACTTGTATCCGATGTTAAGGATGATTTCGTCTGGTTTTACATCAATAACGGTACCTTCTACCACTTCTCCATTTCTAATAGTTTTTAAAGATTCTTCAAGCATCTGTTCAAAGTTCATTTCTGACATTCTTTGAAACCTCCTCAATAATATTATTTGGGGTCGAAGCCCCTGCGGTAATACCTACGTTATTGATGGATTTCAGTAATTGATAATCCATATCCTTACTCGTTTGAATGTAGTAAGTTTTTTCACACTCTGTATTACATATTTCAAACAACTTCTGCGTATTGGAGCTATGTTTATCCCCTATTACTATCATAGCTTCAACTTCTTTTGCAATTTTACGAGCTTCTGTTTGTCGCTCTTCCGTTGCATTGCAGATTGTGTTTAAAACAACTATATTGTACCCCTTTTTTTCGATGATTTCAACTAATTCTTGAAATTTATTGTAGTTAAATGTCGTTTGAGAGACAATACAGACCGTTTTCCCTTCATTTTCTGAAAAATTAAGCGCTTCTTCCCTATTTTCAATAATAGAAACAGCATCTCCATTCACCCATCCACGAATACCACACACCTCTGGATGCTGTGAATTTCCAATAATGATAATATATTCGCCCAACTTACTGTGCTCATCTACTAGTTTATGAATTTTTCGCACAAAAGGACACGTCGCATCCACAACATCAAATCCATAGGATTCTATTTCCTCATATTCCGCACGACTAATTCCATGTGAACGTACAATAATTCTCCCTTTTTTCAAAGACGCAAGCTCTTGGATTTCTTTTACCAAAACCACTCCCTTACTTGCAAAATCTTTTACAACTTCATCATTATGAATAATTGGTCCATACGTATAAATCGGTGTATCCAAACTAGATTCTTTTACTTTATCTACTTCTTCATAAACCATATTTACTGCACGTTTTACACCAAAGCAAAATCCCGCACTCTTTGCTAATGTTACATTTTTCATATTTGTTACCTACATTATATATTTTGAAATTTAATTAGCGTTTCTTTGCAATAATCTCCTTCATTGCATTTACAACACCATCAATATCCAAATCAGATGTATCTAATTCTACTGCATCATCCGCTTTCTTTAATGGAGAAGTTTCACGATTCATATCACGATAATCTCTTTCAATGATATCCTTTTCAATTTCATCCAAATCACATGCTACACCTTTTGCAGTAAGTTCATCATAACGACGTTTTGCACGAATGGCAGAACTTGCTGTCATATAAATTTTTACATCTGCATTAGGCAAAACTACAGTACCAATATCACGCCCATCCATAATTACATCTGTCGTTTTTGCAAGCTCCTGCTGTAATTCCACTAATTTGGTACGAACAACTGGATAAACACTAGTTGCAGAAGCCATTTTACCTACTTCTTCCTGACGAATCACACTAGAAACATTTTCACCATTTAACCAAACATTCTGCACACCATCTTCATATGTAATAGACACATTTACGTTTGGACATGCCTCTGCAATTGCAGTTTCATCGTCTGCTCCAATTTGATTTGTTATAAAATAATAAGCCATTGCACGATACATAGCACCTGTATCTACATATACAAAACCAAGCTCCTTTGCCAACTGCTTTGCAATAGTACTTTTTCCAGCACCTGCTGGTCCATCAATTGCGATATTAAAACTCATATATTTCTCCTTTTATTCTATACTATTTCCTGCTAAATATCCTGTAGACCAGGCAATTTGCAGGTTATATCCACCTGTCATAGCATCTAAATCCAAAAGTTCACCTGCAAAATACAAGCCATTTACCAATTTTGATTCCATTGTAGATGGATTTATCTGTTTTACAGATACACCACCTTTGGTAATAATCGCTTCATTCCAACCACGAAGACCAATAATCGTCATTGGTAATCCTTTTAATAAATTCACCAGCACCATTCGTTCTTCTTTTGTGATTTCATTAACTTTTTTGTCTGGATCAATACCACTTAGCTCAATGATAATCGGTATCATCTTCGATGGCAATAACTTTTGAATTGAGTTTTTATACTGTTTATTTTTAGCCTCTTCAAAATCTTTTAAAATGCGTTTGTCCAATTGTTCTTTATCCAATGCTGGTTTCAAATCAATTTTAAGTATTAAGTCACGAGTAAAATCTTTAAAATATGCAGGCTTAATGGATGCGCTAGCCGATAAAATCATCGGACCACTAACACCAAAGTGTGTAAATAACATCTCACCAAAATCCTCATACAATTTTTTCCCTTCACAATCAATAGTAATTGCTACATTTTTCAGCGCTAAGCCCTGCATCTGAGTTACCCAGCCTTCTTTTACCTCAAAAGGAACCAAAGAAGGGGTTGGCTCTATGATTTTATGATTCAATTTCTCTGCAAAACGATATCCATCTCCTGTTGCCCCTGTAGATGGGTAAGAAATGCCTCCTGTTGCCAGAATCACAGCATCTGCCATTCGTGTTTTTCCATTTTCTAAAACTACACCATTTACAATCTGTCTTAAGGCTCCTGACTTTTTATCCGCAACTACTGTTTCACCATTCTCATCTAAATAATTTTCGGTTAAAAGTTTTGCAACTCTGGTATACAAATTCACCTCTACTCCTACATCTTTTAACGCTTTCGTCAATGTAGCAATAACATCCGATGAATGATCTGATACAGGAAATACTCGATTTCCACGTTCTACTTTGGTACGAAGTCCATAACTTTCAAAAAAATCAATCACCTGATCATTGGTATAAGAATAAAATGCACTATATAAAAACTTTGGATTACTACATACATTATTAAATAAATCTTCCATATCACTGGCATTCGTAATATTACATCTGCCTTTTCCAGTGATATATAATTTCTTCCCTAATTTCTCATTTTGTTCAAGCAACGTTACTTCATGTCCATTTTTTGCAGCAAAATATGCAGCAAACATTCCTGCTGGCCCGCCACCAATCACAATTACTTTACTCATGTTCCATTCCCTCTAATTTTGCATAACGAATTTTAATAGAGTCATCAATCAAATCTATTTCATCATTATCATACACCTGATACTCATCCCATATCTCTTCTAATGTAGTGAGTGTTTTGGCTACTTCTTTTTGTTTTTTCATACATAATGCAACAATCAAAGCATTTATTACACTTAAAGGTGCCACCAACGAATCAACAATCGACGCCATATCACTATCTGCAATCAAATTACAGGATGAATATAGATTCATCGGTGAATGAATACTATCTGTGATTGTAACAACCTTTGCATTACGATTATTGGCAAACTCCAATGCCTTTAACGTACGCATAGAATATCTAGGAAAACTAATTCCTATGATAACATCATCTTCTCCAATACGTACCATCTGTTCAAAAATCTCACTAGAACTATTGGTTTGTAATAATCTTACATTATTAAACATAAGATTTAAATAGAAAGAAAGAAAACTTGCAAGAGGTGCACAACTTCTAATTCCAACAACATAAATGTTCTTTGCATTTAAAATTGTTTCTACAGCTAAATCAAATGCATTATGATCTATTTTTTCCAAAGTTGTTTTTAACTTGTCGGCATCCGATTGTAATACCGTTTGCAAAATATCAGATTGACTGATTCTACCATAGGTAACCTCCATTCGCTGTACCGAGTTTAACTTATTGCGAACCAGTTCCGCTAAAGAATCTTGAAACTCTGGATATCCCTTATATCCCAAACTCATAGCAAATCGTACAACTGTAGATTCACTTACACCTACAATTTCTCCCATCTTTGCTGCAGTTAAAAACACTGCTTTATCATAATTATCTGTAATATATGTCGCAAGTAATTTTTGTCCTTTACTCATCTTGCTATAGTTTTTATTTATTCTATTAAGTAAGTCATTTGTATTTGCCATTACAGTTCTTCCTTCATTCATATTCTACACAAAAATAATTATATCAAAACCGCCGCCATTTACAATGTGTTTTTTGCAATTTTTCCTTCATATTTTTCTCGACAAGAATAATCAAAAAAAGACTCCACAAAAAATTGTGGAGTCTAGTTTTTTAATAACAAGATATCGATTTTCGTCTTGCAAAATTAAACAGGGTAAGCACCATTTTCTGTATCAGCAATCTTAGCATCTACTTTTGTCTGCTGAGCTTCACGATACTTGAAGAAGTCTGTTGCTACCTGTGGGAATAAAGCGTATGTAAGTACGTCTTCATCCTGCTGTTT
>JAZQZJ010000019.1:0-6013 GCA_045633955.1 Agathobacter sp.
TGGCCTCCGACTTAGCACCAAGACCAGGTTTCGAAGGTGGACAGATGCCATTATATAGAAGATTACCAAAGAGAGGCTTCAAATGCCGTAACTCTAAGGAAATCATCGGAATCAACGTATCAGCTCTTGAAAGATTTGAAAATGATTCAGTTGTAACAATCGAAACATTGTTAGAAGCTGGTATCGTTAAGAATACAAGAGATGGTGTTAAGATTCTTGGAAATGGCGAACTTACTAAGAAGCTCACAGTTCAGGCAAATGCATTTAGCGCAAGCGCAGTAGAAAAAATCGAAGCTCTTGGTGGAAAAGCAGAGGTGATCTAATGTTTAAGACACTTCGCAATGCATTTAGTGTAAAAGACATTCGTGATAGAATTTTATTTACGTTTTTAATGCTCGTTGTCATCAGAATAGGAAGCCAGCTTCCTGTTCCTGGTGTTAACGGTGATGTATTTAGAAGCTGGTTCCAGAGCCAGATGGCAGGATTAGGTTTCTTTGATGCAATTACAGGTGGTTCATTCTTGAGCATGTCTGTATTTGCATTGAACATTACGCCATACATTACATCATCCATCATCATGCAGCTTTTAACAATTGCTATTCCAGCATTGGAAGAATTGCAAAAGGATGGAGAAGATGGCAGAAAGAAAATTGCAGAAATTACTCGTTACTTAACAGTAGGTCTTGCTCTTTTCGAAGCATCTGCGATGACATTCGGCTTCTGGAGAAGCGGTTATCTTGCAGAAAAGAACGTACTTACCGCAATTACTGTAGTAACAGCATTAACAGCTGGTTCAGCAGTACTTATGTGGATTGGTGAACAGATTACCGAAAAGGGAGTTGGAAATGGTATTTCTATCGTATTAGTAATCAATATCATTTCTAGAATTCCAGCTGATATGGGAACACTTTGGGATCAGTTTGTTGCTGGTCAGGGTATTGCAAGAGGTGGCATTGCTGCACTTATCATTCTCGCGATTATTATTGGAATGGTAGTTTTTGTAATTATCCTTCAGGGTGGACAGAGAAAAATTCCTGTACAGTATTCTAAAAAAATGCAGGGTCGAAAACAGGTTGGTGGACAGCAGACACATATTCCGTTAAAAGTTAACACTAGTGGTGTTATCCCAGTTATCTTTGCACAGTCATTGATGCAGACTCCAGTAATCCTTGCTAGTCTCTTTGGATGGGGCAATGGCACAGGTGTTGGTAGTCAGATTTTAAAGGGATTATCACAGCAGAACTGGTGTAATCCAGAAGAACCAATTTATACAATCGGTCTTTTGGTATATATCTTGCTTATTATTGGATTTGCATATTTCTATACACAGATTTCTTTTAATCCATTAGAAATCGCAAACAATATGAAAAAAGCAGGTGGATTTATTCCTGGTATGAGACCTGGCAAAACAACTAGTGATTATTTAAGTCAGGTATTAAATTATATCGTATTTATTGGAGCGATTGGATTAACAATCATTGCGATTGTACCAATTTTCTTCAGTGGCGTATTTGGCGCTAACGTATCTTTCGCTGGAACATCACTTATCATCGTTGTAGGTGTTATCATTGAAACATTGAAACAGATTGAATCACAGATGAGAGTACGTTATTACAAAGGATTTTTGAATGACTAATAGTACATTGGAGATACTGGCTTTTCAGTATCTCCATTTGTGCATCTCATAAATGGGATGCAAATGACTATGTGTCAGTAAGGAGAAATGAATATGAAAATTATTATGTTAGGGGCTCCTGGCGCTGGAAAAGGAACTCAGGCAAAACAGATTGCTGAAAAATATGGTATTCCACATATTTCAACAGGGGATATCTTCCGTTCAAACATTAAAAACAACACAGAACTTGGCAATCAGGCAAAGAAATATATGGATCAGGGCCTTTTGGTTCCAGATGAATTAACTTGTGATCTTGTTATGGACCGTATTTCATGGTATGACTGTAAAAATGGATTTGTATTAGATGGTTTCCCAAGAACAATTCCACAGGCAGAAGCTTTAACTAATGCATTAACAAAATTAAATCAGTCTATGGATTATGCAATTGATGTGGATGTGCCAGATGAAAATATCGTAAACAGAATGGGCGGCAGACGTGCTTGTATTAATTGTGGTGCTACATACCATTTGGTATTTAATCCTACAAGAAAAGAAGGCGTATGTGACGTTTGTGGAAACGATACAATATTGCGTGAAGATGATAAACCAGAGACTGTTCAGAAACGTCTTAGTGTATATCATGAGCAGACACAGCCTCTAATTGATTACTATAAAGAACAGAATATCTTAAAATCAGTAGATGGCACAAAACCAATGGATGAAGTATTTTCTGACATTGTTGCTATTTTAGGAGAATAATAATGTCTGTCAAGATAAAAACCCCTCACGAAATTGAATTAATGCGTGAAGCGGGAAGGATACTTGCGCTCGTGCATGAAAATCTGGCGAAAGAAATTAAGCCAGGTATGTCAACACTAGATATTGACAGACTTGGAGAAGAGATGATTCGTTCCTACGGATGTATTCCTTCTTTTAAGAATTATTGTGGGTACCCAGCTTCTATTTGTGTATCTGTAAATGAAGAGGTTGTACACGGGATTCCAAATGCAAAACGCATATTACAAGAAGGTGATATTGTAAGTTTGGATGCAGGTGTTATATACAAAGGGTATCATTCAGATGCTGCGAGAACCATTGGGGTTGGAGAGATATCAAAAGAGGCACAGCTTCTTATAGAAAGAACAAGAATGAGCTTTTTCGAAGGAATGAAAAAGGCTATTGCAGGAAATCACTTACATGATATATCCAATAATATAGCTGCTTATGCAGAAGGATTTGGGTATGGAGTGGTAAGAGATCTTGTAGGTCATGGAATTGGATCTCAATTACATGAAGAACCAGAAATTCCAAACTTCCGAAAAAGAACTAGAGGGATAAAGCTTCGTCCAGGGATGACTTTGGCGGTAGAACCTATGATTAATATAGGAACCCATGAAGTGTTGTGGCTGGATGATGAATGGACTGTTGTTTCAGAAGACATGTCTTTGTCCGCTCACTATGAAAATACAATTCTTATAACAGAAGGAAAGCCAGAGCTTTTAACTTTAACAGAAAGTGAAAAAGCAGAAGGTGCTCTGGAACTTTTCTAGAAACAGTGAATGATAACGATTTATTTCAGGAGGATATGAATATGTCAAAAGCAGACGTTATTGAAGTAGAAGGTGTAGTAGTAGATAAATTACCAAATGCATTCTTTAAAGTAGAACTTGAAAATGGTCATCAGATTCTTGCTACTATCAGTGGTAAATTAAGAATGAATTTTATTCGTATTTTACCAGGTGACAAAGTTACTATTGAAATGTCTCCATACGATTTAACAAAAGGTCGTATTATCTGGAGAGATAAATAAAAAATCTGTCAAAATCAGTAAATTTATTATTGACTTTTGGGAAGTGCCCGTCTATAATGTTATACGGACACTTTTGGAAAAGTACCCGTAAAACGGGTGACAACCCGTGTAGAATGGGGCTTTATAGAGAAAGGAGGATTTGCTGTGAAGGTAAGATCATCAGTTAAACCTATTTGCGAAAAATGCAAAGTCATCAAAAGAAAAGGAAGCATCATGATTATTTGTGAAAATCCTAAGCATAAACAGCGTCAGGGATAATCCTTTTCACATGTCGTAACATATGCGACAGAAAATTCATTATGTGCGGCTGTAGCGTGAGCAAGCTTACGCTATTCATAATAAACAGACAGCAATCTGGGGGTGTGCTATAATACCGAGTGGCACATTACGAATCTGCAAAATATGGCAACCTATCTGTATGCACACATTTCAGGGCGTGCAACCGCAGCTGTATAGGGATAGGGTTCGGGAGAAAGATATATCGTTGCAAATGTATCGTTACTATTAATCAGAAAAATATTGATGGAGGTTATACACACATGGCTCGTATTGCAGGTGTAGATTTACCAAGAGAAAAACGTGTAGAAATCGGATTAACTTATATCTACGGTATTGGTAGAGTAAGCTCTAACCGTATTCTTGAAGCAGCTGGTGTAGATCCTAGCACACGTGTTAGAGATTTAACAGACGACGAAGTTAAGAAAATCAGTGCAGTTATCGACGAAACTCAGACTGTAGAAGGTGATTTACGTAGAGAAATCGCTTTAAATATCAAGAGACTTCAGGAAATTGGATGCTATCGTGGTATCCGTCATAGAAAAGGACTTCCAGTACGTGGTCAGAAGACAAAGACTAATGCTAGAACTAGAAAAGGTCCAAAGAGAACAGTGGCAAATAAAAAGAAATAAGAAATAAGAATTGAGAAAGTAGGTTAGTTTAAAATGGCTAAGAATGTTGCAAAAAAAGTAACTAAAAAGCGTGTAAAGAAAAACGTTGAACGCGGACAGGCACATATCCAGGCATCTTTCAATAACACAATCGTTACAATTACAGATGCACAGGGTAACGCTTTATCATGGGCAAGTGCTGGTGGTCTTGGATTTAGAGGTTCAAAGAAATCTACTCCATATGCTGCACAGATGGCAGCTGAAACTGCTACAAAAGCAGCTTTAATTCATGGTTTAAAGACAGTTGACGTATTTGTAAAGGGACCAGGTTCAGGTAGAGAAGCAGCTATCCGTGCACTTGCAGCTTGCGGTCTCGAAGTTACATCTATCAAAGACGTAACTCCAGTTCCTCACAACGGATGCCGTCCACCAAAACGCAGAAGAGTTTAATTAGGAGGGATAGATTAAGATGGCAGTTAATAAAGTACCTGTACTTAAAAGATGTAGATCCCTTGGTTTAGAACCAAGCTATTTAGGATATGATAAGAAGTCAAAAAGAAACTTAAGCAGAGCTAACAAGAAAGTTTCTGAATACGGACTTCAGTTAAGAGAAAAACAGAAAGCTAAATTCATCTATGGTGTATTAGAAAAACCTTTCCGTAACTACTACGAAAAGGCTGATAGAATGAAAGGCTTAACAGGTCCTAACTTAATGACTATGTTAGAGTCTAGATTAGATAACGTAGTATTCCGTCTTGGATTCGCTAGAACAAGAAGAGAAGCTAGACAGATCGTTGACCACAAGTTCGTATTAGTAAACGGCAAGCAGGTTAACATCCCTTCATACTTAGTAAAAGCTGGCGATGTTATCGAAATCAGAGAGAAGAGCAAAGGTCTTCAGAGAATGAAAGACATCATCGAAGTAACTGGTGGAAGATTAGTTCCGGACTGGTTAGAAGTTGATGCTGAAAAATTACAGGGTACTGTAAAAGAATTACCTTCTAGAGAGCAGATTGACGTTCCAGTTGATGAAATGCTCATCGTCGAGTTATATTCTAAATAATAAAGCGTAATACGCCGGGGAACCGTGTTTGTTCGCCGGCAATACGTTATTATAAAGGAGGGAATTTATAGTGTTCGATTTTCAAAAACCAAAAATTGAGATCGCTGAAATTTCAGAAGACAAGAAGTATGGCCGTTTTGTTGTAGAACCATTAGAGCGTGGATACGGCACAACACTTGGAAATTCTTTGAGAAGAATTATGCTTTCTTCTTTACCTGGTGTTGCAGTAAGCCAGGTTAAAATCGATGGCGTTTTACATGAATTCAGCTCAATTCCTGGGGTAAAGGAAGATGTAACTGAAATCATTATGAATATCAAAGAGCTTGCAATCCGCAATACCAGCTCTTCTGATGAACCAAAGATTGCTTACATTGAGTTTGAAGGCGAAGGCGTTGTTACAGCTGCTGACATTCAGGCAGACTCTGATATCCAGATTTTAAATCCGGATTTAGTAATCGCTAACCTTAACGGTGGCGCAGACAGCAAATTATACATGGAACTTACTATCACAAAAGGTAGAGGTTACGTAAGCTCAGATAAGAATAAGACAGATGATGTGCCAATCGGCGTTATCGCTGTAGATTCTATCTATACACCGGTTGAACGTGTCAACCTTGCTGTTGAAAATACACGTGTTG
>JAZQZJ010000020.1:0-7360 GCA_045633955.1 Agathobacter sp.
TCTACTATAAAACAATTTATATTTCAATGCTTTTTTCTTTGAAATTTATGAAAAAAGCCTAGAAAACAAGGTTTTTTCGTACTATGCTTCCAAATCTGAAATCATATCTACACGCATCTGATGTCTTCCACCCATAAATTCAGCGTCTAAGTATGCTTTTACGATATCTTTTGCAAGTTCGCTACCAACGATACGAGCTCCAAATGCAATAACATTTGCGTTGTTGTGTTCTTTGATAAGGTGAGCTGTCGCTACATCTGAACAAACACCTGCACGAACACCTTTTACTTTATTTGCTGCGATAGAAATACCTACACCTGTACCACAGATAAGAATACCACAGTCAAATCCTTCTTCTACTACAGCATGTCCTACACGTGCACCGATTTCTGGATAGTTACAACTATCGTTTGTATCTGTACCAAAGTTTACTACTTCGTGTCCAAGTTCTTTTACATACTCCATAATTTCAAATTTTAAAGCTGTAGCTGCATGATCATTACCAATTGCAATTCTCATAATTATAATTCTCCTTTTTACTCTTATTATTTTCTTTTGTTTACTTTCTTTGCAGATGATTCGTATTTTGGACCAAATACTTTTCTTGCAATTTTATAGAAAAACAGAATTAATTTTTCTGGAATTCTCTTTAATACAATCTGAATCTCTTCCTTTGGATGAATTGGTTTTACCAAAATGGTACGAATACCTGCGAGATTTGCGCCCATAACATCCGTAAAAATCTGGTCACCTACAAATAATGTATTCTCTGTTGTAGTCCCCATGATTTCCATAGCCTTTTTATAATTGCCTGGCATAGGCTTATTTGCTTTGTAAATGTAATTTACTTTTACTACATCATTAAATTTCTTTACACGTGGTTCTTTGTTATTCGATAATAACATGCAAGAATAGCCAAGCTCTTTTAAGTGTTTAAATAAGCCAATCGCTCTGGCATCTGCTGGTGCATCATGTGGCACTAATGTGTTGTCCACATCAAAAATAACTGCACGATAGCCATCTTTATATAATTTATCAAAATCAATGTTATAGGTGGAATCTAAATATTCTCCTGGAAAAAATATACTCATACGTTTACCTCATGAAAAAGGGAAAGAATCTCGAAATGGAGATACTTTCCCCTATGTGCATTTACCTAAAATTATCCTAACATTTTCTTTAATTCATTCATAAATGTATTTACATCTTTGAATTCACGGTATACAGACGCAAAACGAACGTACGCAACAGAATCTAAATCTTTTAATTTATCCATAAGAATTTCACCAATTACAGAACTTGGAATTTCTTTTTCTTCTCTGTTGAATACTTCTACTTCTACTTCATCTACTAATTTTGTAATCTGTTGTGCAGAAATAGGACGTTTGTGACAAGCACGAAGTACGCCTGCTTCAATCTTGGAACGGTCAAACTGTTCACGAATATTATCTTTTTTGATTACGATAAGCGGAATGGTCTCAACCTTTTCATAAGTGGTAAAACGCTTGCTGCAATCATCACAAAGACGACGACGTCTAATCGAATTGTTATCGTCTGCTGGACGTGAGTCAATTACTCTAGTATTTTCACTGCTACAAAATGGACACTTCATATGCTACCTCCGATCCCCATAATCACGCATAATAATATAGTGTAAGTATAACCTTTATCTATAGTTCTTGTCAACAATCCAACACAAAATCTTGTGCTATAGTTTACGTCTCATCTCATCTTTCAGGTTCACAAGCACAATATCTGGACCAATGCGTACTATATCACACCAGGGTATCACGTACTCACATTCTCTGCAAAAACATCCCATATATTTTCCTGGTCCAGGAACAATAATTGAACAAATACAACCCTTACATTCATCAAATTCCATATCCCGAACATGTCCGAGAAAACAACAGTTATTGATGTTTATTACTTCTTTGTCGCATAAATCTAAAAAACGCATAACATAGACCTTTTTTCTATATATTATGCAGGAGTTGAAAGTTCTCCACAATTTTTGAAAAATGCATTCATCTTTTCAATGTCCATTGCCACATATCCATGTTTATTAATACCGGTACGCTTCGCAAACTCATTTGCTTCATCAAAAAACTCTCTCGCCCTTTTTTTATCACCAACCGCTGATTTTATATGAGCATCTGCAATTCTAAAGTATGCTTTAAAAAGATGATACATTCTTGTTAAACTATAAGGATCCTTTTGATGCAATTCTTCGCAAATTTCTTTATTCTTTTCCAAGAAATGCAACGCCATCTCTAATCCTCTTTTATCATTAATATCACGCAATCCCATTCTTCCTAAGTTATCATATGTAAATGTTATTGCTTCATATACTTTTTCTTTATCATCATCTGATATTCCTTCTTTATTCATTAGTGTATTACGAATCTCGAATGCATCTTCGTAATACCCAGCGGCAGATTGATAATACGATTCCTCGTTTTCTAAATACATACGTTTTAAACAAACATCACCCATGTCATCATAAACCGTTGCGATCTCTAACTCTCTTACTATATGCTCCTCTGGCATTTTCTCAAATATTTCTTTTGCCTTCATATACGCATCCATCGCAGCATCACATTCATTCAATTCTTCATGCAAACCACCTTTTCTTCTATATCCCTCTCCCATGGCTCTGTAGTATTCTACGTTTCCGTTCTCTGCTAATTCTTCTCCGTAGGTTATAGACTCCTCAATATTTTGAAGTGCTTTTCTAAATCCTTCTTCATTCCTACAACATTCTCTATAAAAATCCGCTAATTTCTCATAGGAAATCCACATGCTCTCTAATGCATTTTTGTCTCTCATTTTCTTCAATTGCTTTTCACTAAATTTCTTTGCATTTAGCAAACCTACTTCTGCATCTTTATAATCTCCCATTAATATATTCAAATCGCCTTGTTTTTGTAGAATATTAATCGATATATCAAAATAATTATTAACAATAAAATTTTTATCTAATACATGTAATCTGGCATATGCTTGCTTATATGCTTCTTTTGCCTTTTTGACTGCATTTATTTCTCTATAAGCCTCCGCTATCTCATACAGTTCTGTAATTATTTTCCAGGTGTTTCCTGTCTTATTTTTCTTTACACATTTACGATACTTTTTATCTAATTCTTTCTCTGCCCCTTCTAAATCTTTTTCTCTTAATTTCAATACCCCTTTCGAATTTAGTTCATTCAATCTGTCTTGTGCAGAAATCTGAAAATACAATAATTCAGAATTATCTTTTACCGATTTAATGACTTTTTCATACGTTTCGATTGCTTCCTCTAGCATTCTATCTTTTACATATAAATCACCTAGACGAAGCAACTGATACAAAAACTCTGCACTATTTGTATATTCTTTTAAATTACATGTTTCCTCCATTAACTTGAGCAAATCGTTTTGCCACTTTATTGCCTCTCCAAAATGAATCTCAACACCATCTCCATACTCATACATATGAATCAATTTTCTGATTGCCTCTTCATAGCCTTTATTAGCAACATCAACGATTTTCTTCATTGCTAATTTGATATTTTTCTCTCGATCGGTTCCCGTTAAATATCCCATTCCAATCAAGAAATCTCTTTCTAAACTATCCTCCTGTTTTTCAAAACCAACTTCTTCTAATGCTTTTGAAATTGTTTCTTGATCATCTCTATGGATACAATCGGATAGTTTCTCATATTGATCTTTTAAAATTGTTTTATCCGTATCAACCATTTCAATTGGAATAATCGGCTTATTATTTTTTACTGCTTTAGGATACTCTTCTTTCAAAACATAGTTTCCTTCTTCAAGCAGGTTTGGTGTTACCGATAATACAAATGCTTTTCCACTCAGCAATTTTTCTTCTATTTGTTTATTAAATTCTTCCCCCATCACCAAAAATTCATCATACCAAATTGGGATATCAATAAACTTTTCATCTTCTCGAATTTTCTCAATTAACTCTAACAAATATTTACGGTCTTTCTTCCTATAACTAAAGAAAATATGCCCTTCACTTACTTTATGAATTCGAGAAATTAGTTCATTTTTCATCAACACATCTGTTAAAAATGTATTCATTTTATCTTTGTAGGAAATCTCTGTTACATCCTTAACTCCACTTACTTGAATTGCTTGTACACCTTTTGCAATTTCATTAAACCGTTCCACCAAATAAGCTTCTTTTAAAATTGGGAGTACTGGAATTCGATGTTCTAACGCAAATAGGAACTCTTTTTTTGCCTGACTATCTTTATTTAGAAATTTACGAGTAACAATTACCACAAGCAAATTCATGCTCTGAATAACATCCCGCCAATTTTCATTTTCATCTTTTCCATCCTCGTAGAAAAAAACAGCACAATCTATACCCTCAACACTAAATAGCTCTTCCAAAATACCATCAAAATACAATTTATGTTCGTCTTGGTGGCAACAAAAATAAACTTTCGGTTCATCGGTTATTTTCACATCACCTTTTGTTTTATAATTTATCCCCATAGTCAATACCTCCTAAATCTCTATAACAATTATATTTATAGCAATTATATCACATAAAAAAAGAAGCCACTACTGTGGCTTCTTTTATAATTATGATTCTATTGTGATTTATACGTTAAATAAGAACAACATTACATCGCCATCTTTTACGACGTATTCTTTTCCTTCGATTCCTACAAGTCCTTTTCCTTTTGCTGCAGAAAGACTTCCAAGTTCTAATAAGTCTTTGTAGTTTACTACTTCAGCACGGATGAATCCACGTTCAAAGTCGCTATGGATTTTTCCTGCTGCCTGTGGAGCTTTTGTACCTTTTTTGATTGTCCAAGCTCTACATTCATCTTCACCAGCTGTTAAGTAGCTGATAAGACCAAGTAAGCTGTAGCTTGCTTTGATAAGTTTTTCAAGTCCTGATTCTTTTAAACCAAGGTCTTCTAAGAACATTGCTTTTTCTTCTTCATCTAATTCTGCGATTTCCTGTTCAATCTGTGCACAGATAACAAACACTTCACTGTTTTCTTCTGCTGCAAGTTTACGAACAGCTTCTACATTTGCATTATTTACACCATCATCTGCTAAATCATCTTCTTCTACATTTGCAGCATAGATGGTAGATTTTGCAGTAAGAAGATTGTATCCTGCAAACCAAGCCTGCATATCTTCATCGTCTGGCACTTCAAATGTACGAGCCATCTTGCTATCTTCTAAGTGTGCTTTGATCGCTTCGAGAAGTTCCATTTCTTTTGCAAGTGTCTTGTCCATACGAGCCTGTTTTGCAACTTTTGCAATACGACGTTCGAGAATTTCAAGGTCAGAGAAGATAAGCTCTAAGTTGATTGTCTCGATGTCACGTACAGGATTGATGCTTCCATCTACGTGTACGATATTTGAGTTTTCGAAACAACGTACTACGTGGACAATCGCATCTACTTCACGAATGTTTGCAAGGAACTGGTTACCAAGACCTTCCCCTTTACTAGCACCCTTTACAAGACCTGCGATATCTACGAATTCAATAATCGCTGGAGTTACTTTTTTTGTTTTATATAAGTCTCCAAGAAGTGTTAATCTTTCATCTGGAACAGGAACGATACCCACGTTTGGATCGATAGTACAGAATGGATAGTTTGCTGATTCTGCACCTGCTTTTGTTAATGCGTTGAATAATGTACTTTTACCTACGTTTGGAAGGCCTACGATACCTAATTTCATTTTTCTATCTCCTTTTGCCTCTAAGGCTTGTAAATACTGGATTCTTTGAATTCTAAAATTGGTTTACGTACCAGCTACGTACCAATTTTCATATTTTGGTAAATTACCGATAATTACTATAACACGAAGGAAGAGAAAAGTAAATTTCTTTCTCCCTATTTTCTCTTAATAAGTGCATACATAATCACAGGAAATCCTGGCTCAATGGATGTAATTCCTTTTTCCACGATGCTTAATCCATTTCCTTCAATTTCTCTTTCTAAAGTTGCGAAAGAAACAATTTTACAACTTGTAGACGCTATGCATATCTTTGTACCTGTTTCTATATGGACTCTTTCTTGTTTATCAAATGCATTAGCTATATCACTAGAGTGTTCCATTTCTCCATCGCCCATTGATAATATCAATCCATATCCCTTTTCATTCAAATGTTCCCTAACAAATGCTAAAAACTTATTTCTATCTTCTTCAAGCACCAACATATGTAATACAGCTATCGAATATATCAAATCATAAGTTTCTTCCCAAGAATCCTCACACGCATTCAAAACCATAAATTTATCCGCATACTCAGGCACTTTTTTCTTACAAAACGAAATTGCTTCAGGAGATATGTCGCTTGCAAAAACATCATATCCTTGCTGCATCAAATATATAGCATCTCTGCCTTCTCCACAACCCAATTCCAAAATCTTACTTTGATGGTTCAATTTTAATTTAGCAATAATTTCATCTATTATAGGAGAATGCACATTTGCTTCCCATTCTAAATTCATAGAATGTATCTGCTTATATCTTTCGTCATATGCTTCGTAATATTTTCTATTTTCAACTTGCTGCTTCATTCAAATCTCCTAATCTATTTTGAATACCATGTTGGTATCGTGTTCTTCATCCCATCATACCAATCTAAAATATCATCTGCTAGTTTTATCATAACATCAATTTCATCTTGTCCAAATGGAATTGCCCAAGGCAATGAAGATAGCGCATTACTAGAAATATATAATGCTAGCAAATCCCAAAATTCCTGTGGCACACTACTGTCAAAATATCCATCCACCATTCCTGTCGCAAATAAAGGTGCTGCCTGTGCACACCATACAATTCGATTGAATTCTTCCCATGGATCACCATATTCATTACGATTAAAATCAATTACAACTAACTTTCCGTTATTATCAATCATAAGATTTCCAGTATGATAATCTCCATGCTGATATGTAAGTGGACGATTTTTTAACAAGTGACGATGTTCCTCTATAAATGCAATAAACAAATCACCATTCTCATATTTTAAAGGACACTTCTGATAATTCTCTATTTTTCGATTCATCTTTTTATTAAAAAATACTTCCCATTCTCCCACACCTTCTGGAGCCTCAATAGAATGTATTTTTTTCAAAATTGCACCAGCTTCATATCCATAATCATATACTTCTTTATCTGTAAGCGATGGTATGATTTCCTCTGCAGCTTTACCCTCTATCCAACTCTGCAAAGAATACACTCCATCTTCACAGGTCCCAAACTCAATCGGCTGACACATTGGAATTCCTAATTCTGATACCATCTTCATATTTTCAAATTCAGCTTTTTTGTATTCGTATTGCTCTATTGGAGTAATTCGTAATAAAAAACTTTC
>JAZQZJ010000021.1:0-2586 GCA_045633955.1 Agathobacter sp.
ACCGAGTTAAGTATGATAAACTTAGTCTCGAAGATAAACGATTTACATTTAAATTGTCAATGATTTTGTTTTTACACTTATTCTCGTGTGGTATCATGGCTGTAGCATTGCCATTTATTATAATTATTGCTATTTTTAATGTAATCTTTAACGGCATTACAAAACAAGTTTTTCCAGATCCAGTAAAAAAGAAAACAAGTAATGAACTTTCGGAAGAGTACGATTCATTAATCAAGGACTAATATATGGTTGATAATAACAGTTGCTTAAAATATAAGTATCTTACAATCAAAGTTACAGCAGAACGAAATCCAGCAGGAGCAATGTATGACTGGACTTATACTGTAACTGGTATTGACGCATTTAAGGACGTCAATGTTCTTGGTTATTATGATGAAAAGAAAACAGCTCCTGTAGTCCTTATGAGCAATAAGACCATCTTTGAGTATGACTGGACTACAATTCCTTCTCGTATTCGTTCTGGTATCTGTAAGGGTTATATGGACATGTTCAAGGACGATAAGCACATTATTATCGTCAGTGAGACAGTTTCATTCGAAAAAAGTGTTACTGGAGCAGTATTTGGTGTAGAAGAAGCTGGATTTAAATTGTCTCATGCATTCGAAGGATATACTTTACAGTTTATTAATCCTGCTGTATATGAAACTGTAGAACCAGAAAATTTCCTACATAGTCCGATTACTGAAGAAGAACGTAAGAAGAAACGTGAAGAAAAACTGGATGCTGAATGGAAAAAGCGTTTTGGAAGTATTCCTGAGGAACAACGTCCTAAGATTGTTTTCGAAGACGAAATTAAGGTAGTAGAAAAGCAAATTAAGAAACCGTTTTGGACAGAGGCTAAAATTGGTTGTGCAGCATTACTTGTGTCTATTGCATTTGTTATTGGTTTAGGAGTTATTGCTTCTAACTTGATGCATCGTTATCAAGCATGGTTAGATGAACGTTCTGCAGATGCAATGCAAGCAAATGTTACTAAGACCATTACAAAGAATCCATATTCTAGGGCACAAGCAATGGCTTTGGCTATTGACAGTATGTCAGTCTTTGAAGATGGAACAAAGGATTCACTTGATGTAAAGGCTTTGGCTGATTCTATCTATGCAACGGATTTGAATCATCGGGCTGATTCTATCGCACAAGCAACAATTAAGCGTGATAGTCTTATTGCTGAATTGCCAAAAGAAAAGAAAGTTCAGATTGAACTTGTAGCTGTTATTGAAGATGGTATTACTACAAGAAAAGTACAGACAGCGGCAGTGTTAGATACAATTAAAGAATCAGATATGAAGCATTTGACTAAGACTATTACTGTAATGGCTACAAATATGGCTAAGGACAGACAGACTGAAATCGATACTTCTAAAACTTATTATAGAGTTTCTAAGATTAAGACTGAAAACTTCATTTCTTTGGAGTAATCTATGGAAGAACTACTTAAAAAATATTTAACGGTGATTATTTTCTTAGCAGGTTGTGCATCGTTTTATTTTATAGGTGAAATTTGGCATAAACCGGCATTTCAGAAAGAAATTGTAGAAGACCGTAAGTTTTCTATGCCTGTAACTATCGAAATGTATACTGTTATTAATGATGGTGTTACAAGACGAATTGTTGCATCTAAAGTAGTAACTGATTCTATTACTCACAAAGATACAGAAATGGTTAATAGGTCTATCAAAGAAGCAACACATAAGATGATTGCTTTAAGACAGAAAGAAATTGACCATAATGAACGGTATTGGAGAAATGCTAAGTTTGTTGATGTAGGTAAGGAAAAAGATTTTACTCCAGTAGACATTTCTTTTATAGAGGATTTAGATTTTCGTGTCTGGAAAAATGGTAGCCCTATTGATCCTTTGAAGATGCAATCTCCCCCTGCAGAGCCTATACCTGCTCAGTACAAGGATACGTTTGCAATAGTAGTTGCAAATTACCAGGCGTCATTACACTAAGAAAAAATTTGCACCTCCGATTTGGGCAAGTTCTCCATCGGTGTCGTTGCGGTCGCCAATAATGAGACAATGATCAGCGTTGATGCCCATTTGCTCTATTACCTTCTCAAGAATTTGTGGAGCTGGCTTTAGTCCGCCTAATTCTGGTGCGGAGATAACCCAATCAAATAGCTCTGTATCCAAATTGAGGGCGTTCAGTTTTTCAGCTACATGCCCATAGTCAGATAGAACGACCAGTTTGATATTTTGGGTTCGGCATACCTCTATGAATCGGCTAATCCATTCTACAGCTTTATAATTTGTACGAATAACCTGAATCATCAAAGGCATGTAGCGCTTGAAATACCACTGTCTTAATTCCTCGGGCGTTTTTGAACAGAACGTAGACATTGTTTGGAAATAAGTCTGGTAGAAAGCTGCCTCATTTCGCATCCATTGTCCTCGTAATTGTTTGCGAGTCTTTCTCTCTGCTAACATCAGTTTCCACTCCCGTGGCGCAGAGCACAACATTTTTCGCACCATACCTTTTTTCTGGTATAGTGTACCATCAAGGTCAAAAATGACCAACTCCGTTGTGGTGGATAATATGTCTGCTGTTGGTTGCAAGATAGTG
>JAZQZJ010000022.1:0-32205 GCA_045633955.1 Agathobacter sp.
GCGACTGCTCAGCTTATGCGTGATCTTGGAGCAATCCAATCTCCTATGAATGCATATTTATTAAATTTAGGTATTGAATCACTTCACGTTCGTATGCCACGTCACTGTGAAAATGCACAAAAGATTGCTGAATTTTTAGAACCGCATGATTGTGTAACATGGGTAAATTATCCAGGACTTAAGAGTAACAAATATTATGAAAGAGCACAGAAGTACATGCCAAACGGCACATGTGGTGTTGTTTCTTTTGGTGTAAAAGGTGGCAGAGTTGCGGCTGAAAAATTCATGAAAGAATTGAAAATTGCTATGATTGCTACACATGTAGCTGATGCCCATACCTGTGTACTTCATCCAGCATCTGCAACACATCGTCAGATGAATGATGAAGAATTACTTGCAGCAGGCGTAGGTCCAGACGTTATCCGTCTCTCTGTAGGTATCGAAAGTATTGACGATATTCTTGCAGACGTAGCACAGGCCCTCGAAGCATGCAAATAAATTACGGTTTCGCACACTAGATAGGGAATGACTTTTTATAGGTTGTATACGAATTATGTCTTCGTTCAATACCTATTTTGCACGAATGAATTTCTAGTTTTACTAAGAGTGACCAATTAACAAAATCCGCATACTGCGTCAAACTCACGTTGTTCAAACAATGACGCAGTATGCGGATTTTTTAAATTGCTCCCTCTAAGAAAAACACGAAATCCATTCATGTGCGTAAAATAGGTATTGAACAAGAACCTAATTCCATATACATTGTCCAAAAAAGTCATTTCCTATTTTTAAATCGTCTTTATAGAGGGAGATAAAAATGAACGCGCGACGAAATATAAAGTTTAATTTGTTAGTCTAAATACGCGCATGATTTTAGTTTTGAAATGCGATCCATCTCTGCGTGTGATATTCTATCTGCTCGTTCTAGTCTGTCAAGTTCAAGCGTTTTTATTGTGCACCTCCGGTGCAAACTTGACAGACTAGAACGAGCGGATGAACAGGTAATCAAGCAGAAATGGATAAGCATGGCTTTCCGCCAGTAGCCTTTAATTCTTACGTTTTCTAAATATTTTCGTTAATGAAACCGGCTTCTATGCAAGTGATTATCTATACACGAAAATATACCTCTAAGATGTTGGTTTCTGACAATAGTTCCCATCTGATTACATATTTTCTTCATATAGATAAATTTTTGCTCATATTTTATGAAAAATCATGATATTTTATCAGAAAAAACATCTGAGAAACAAATTTATGGCTATAGATGGAATTGGATAGATCATCCTGAACGAATATTTTTTGACATAGATGATTTATAGATATAAAGGGCTTTTAGTCCTTCTATAGGAACGATTTCAGTTGCTAAAAAGATTTTGAAAACGTAAGAAAAAGAGGATGCTTAGATAGCAATTCAGACTCATTGCAAGAATAGGATGATTTAGTTAATGCTTTATAAGTAACCAGTAATTCGATGACAGGATGTCAGCGAAAGACGCCACTCGCCAGGACGGCGAATTGGCGTCGGTTACGTCATGTTATCACGACTTACATATAAAGCATTTAATAAATCACCTATTTGAAGCACGAGTCAGAAGAGCTATCTAAGCATCCTCTTTTTCGTAGTTTTTTATACCTTTTAAGTCAGCTAAATCGTAATTTACCATCGGTTTACGGCATGTTCGATAAATGCAAGTACATCTTTAAATTCTTTTGTGCCATCCTCAGTTTCGATGGTCCCAGTAAAATATCCATATACCTGATCACAATGGGTGTCCACGACCATATATTTATTTTCTGTGTGGTTATTGTAAAGTGGTGTAAAAGTGAATTGTAATTTATTTTCTTTGTCATGGAAGTGTTTGACTGCCATGAAGTCATTATCATCCCATTCCCCAAGGAGTTTCCCAATTTTATAAGCCTTTTTATTATAAAAATACATATTTTCCGTGGCGTGGCGGGTGTCGCCAAATCCCCATCCGATGTTAAAGCCGAATGGAACTCCATCAATGTGAGAGGTGAGATTGCCCCAGTACCATTCGTGAGAGTATGGCCATATACCACGTCCCCAATCGAGGAGTCCTGTGGCATTCACAAAGTTTACTTTTTTATCACCAAACTGTGCATGTCCATTTGCTTTGTAGTAGTTTTCCTTGTAGTTTAGATAAAACTGATGTGGTTTGGAAAACGGAGTTGCAATAACCATTTTTTCATTTTCTATGTCATTTTCAATGGTTAATTGTACATCAATATTGGAAAACTGTGGAGAAGTCCCTTTAAATGAGAGGGTACGTTCATCATCTGTTACTTTGAAGGTCATGTGACAATCCTTATTTTTAAATTCACAAAAACTAGGCCGTTCTGGATTTAAGTCTAGTTTTGGAACAAAGAAAGGTTTCATAGTGCCATAGTCCCAACGATTGCCGGTTGTCAAATCAATGAGTCCTACAGCCATCTGACCCATGTAAGAGACATGTCCTATGGTAAATTGCAGGGCATAAGTGCCACAGTGAAACTGGTAAAAGTTCCATTCTTTTAATTGAATAGGGAAACTTTTTGCTGCCTCTCTATTATAAATATAATGCATTCGTTTTGCGAAACCTGGTTCCGTTAATTGTCCGGTGCCGGTAAGTAGTTTTGTCTGTTTTTTAATTTCGTGATTCATAAAATTCCCCCAATAAATGATAACTTTATTTTAGCATAGAAAAACAGACAGGCAAGAGTGATTTCCACATCTTTTTTATTCACAAGAGGAACTGTGTATGATATTATATAGAGTAGTATAAATTGGGAGTAGTATGTGAAAATGAGAAAGATTGAAATGTTTTTAAAGAAAATAGCGTATATATTTGTTGTAATTATGACACTTACTTTATGTACGGGGTGTACGGATCGAGAAGAAAAACAGTTAGAGTATCGTCAAAAGGGCATTACCCTTATGGAAAATGGTGATTATGAAGAGGCATTAGAGGAGTTTCAGAATGCATTGGATTTATCATTGGGCGAAGTAGGCGAAACAGAAATGGATATCTGTTTCTATAAAGCAGAAAGTTTATATCGTTTGGGGGATACACAGGGAGCAATGGATGTGTATTCTGCAATTATTGCGTTTAATGAAAATGCAAAAGCATATTTTTTACGTGGCAATTTATACTATAGTCAGAATGATGAGGAAAATGCCTTAAAAGATTATGCGGCAGCCATTGAAAAGGATGGCAAAGATTATGAGTTGTATATCGGAGTGTATGAAGCCCTGAGTGCTCATGGAAAAGACAAGGAGGCACAGACATATTTGAATCAGGCGCTGGAACTTGGCGGTAATCGTGCTTATGATAAAATGCAAAAAGGCCGTATCAATTTCTTGTTGGGCGAGCAGCAGACTGCGATTTCTTTGTTAGAGGAAGCGATTAAAGGGAAAGAAAAGACGGCATATTATTATTTAGCTGAGATATATTCATTAATGGGTGATACGGAAAGTTCAGAAAATACAATGCTTTCGTATATTGAAAGTGGAGCAGCAGATTCTTACAGTTTATTTAATATTGCAAATGATCAGATTGCAAAAGGGCATTATGAAATGGCAATTGAATGTCTGAATTTAGCGTTAAATTTGGAAAAGGTGCCAAATAAGCAGATTTTGATGAAAACATTAGTGATTGCATATGAACACAATCTGCAGTTTGACAAGGCTTTAGAAATTATGACAGATTATGTAGAAAAATATCCAGAAGATGAGGAAGCAAAAAGAGAGCTTACATTCCTTGAAACAAGATAGAAAGGACAAAAAATGGCAGAAACATTTGAAATAAAAGATATGGAAGAACGAGTGATTCTTGTTGGCGTTAGCGAACAGGATGGAGATGATGCGGAAGACTCTCTTGTAGAACTTGCAGATTTGGTAAAAACTGCAGGAGCTGTAGTCGTAGGAACACTCATTCAGAAACGTGAAAAAATTCATCCAGGGACTTATGTAGGGACTGGTAAAGTAACAGAAATTGCAGAATTAATCGAAGAAACAGGTGCAACAGGTATTGTTTGTGATGACGAACTTAGTCCTGCACAGTACAAAAACCTAGAACAGTTGTTAGATACAAAAATTATGGATAGAACCTTGATCATCCTTGATATTTTTGCAGCACGAGCATCTACCAATGAAGGTAAGATTCAGGTAGAGCTGGCACAGCTAAAATATCGTCTTAGCCGATTGGCAGGACTTGGCCGTTCACTTTCTCGTCAGGGTGGTGGTTTGATTGGGAACAAGGGGCCTGGTGAAAAGAAACTAGAGTTAGATAGACGTCTGATTAACGATCGCATTGCACAGCTTCGTCGTGAATTAGCTGAGGTAGTAAAACACCGTGATATCACGAGAGCAAAACGTGAAAAACAGAATGTGCCAGTGGTGGCTATTGTAGGATACACGAATGCTGGGAAATCTACGCTGTTAAATCACATGACAGATGCTGCGGTATTGGAAGAAGACAAGCTGTTTGCAACGTTAGACCCAACTACGAGAGTATTGGAACTTACCAATCGACAAGAAGTACTTTTGACTGATACAGTAGGATTTATTCGTAAGCTTCCACATCACCTGATTGAAGCATTTAAGAGTACATTAGAGGAAGCAAAATATGCGGATATCATTTTCCATGTAGTAGATGCTTCGAATCCACAGCGAGACAAGCAAATTTATGTGGTGTATGAGACGTTAGATAATCTTGGTGTAAAGGATAAGAAAATTGTAACACTGTTCAATAAGCAGGATTTAAGAACAGATGATGAACCAATGCAGGATTTTCGTGCAGATAAAGTGCTTGCGATTTCTGCCGCAAAGAATGAAGGGTTAGAAGAGGTAAAAGCTGTTTTAGAAGAAATGCTTCGTGAAGATAAAATTTATATTGAGCGAGTAATTTCTTATAACAATGCAGGAATTATACAGTTGATTCGTAAACAGGGAGAATTAATTTCAGAGGAGTATGTAGCAGAGGGGATTGCAATAAAGGCTTATGTTCCAATGGAAGTTTACGGTAAATTGGATTAATTTAAGAAACCATTAATAAAGTGAGAAGTGTTTTATGGGAAAAGATAACAAAGAACAAAAGCGTCAGGAAAAATTAGCAAAAAAACAGCTGATTAAGGAAAACAGCCGCCGTCAGATTCGTTGGGACAAGTTAGATAATACGGCTTTGATATTTCCAGTAATTGCGGGAGAGGGTATGACAAATACCTATCGTATTAGTGTGGAACTGACAGAAGAGATTCAGCCTGAACTTTTACAAGAAGCATTAAATATCATATTGCCCAAATTTAATGTATTTAATGTGCGTCTTCGAATGGGTGTTTTTTGGTATTATTTTGAAGAAAATAATAAACCAGCGCCAAGGGTAACAGAAGAGGAACTGTTTCCTTGCCGTTATATCCAACAAAATAAAAATAACAGTTATTTGTTTAGTGTTTCTTATTACAAGAAACGTATTAATTTAGAAGTATTTCATGTGCTAACCGATGGTATGGGCGGCATGAATTTTATTCGTGAATTAACATATCAGTATCTTCGTTTGGCACATCCAGAATTAAAAGAAAAGGTAAAAGATCAGTTAAGTGATGTAACTTCTCTTAATGCAGAAGATAGTTTTGAGAAGAATTATAAGAAGACCACGAAAAAAAGAGGGTATACTTATGATCGTGCTTACCTAATCAAACAGAAAAAATTAGAAAAAGGTGAGTTTGGTGTAATGCATGGTTTAATCAATATTCCAGAATTAAAAGCAGTTACTAAAAAACATGGAGTATCGATTAATGAATATTTGGTAGCAGTATTTGCATGGGCAACTTATGTACAATGTTTACATAAAACACCATCGAAATTGCCAATTCGAATTGCGGTTCCAGTAAACTTACGACCTTATTTTAATTCGAATACCACAAAGAATTTCTTTACGATGGTGGCAGCAGAATTTTTTCCTACTGAGGAAGAGTATACCTTTGAACAGGTATTAGAGATTATCCAAAAGAGTTTAAAGAGTCAGATTCAAAAAGATAATTTAGAAGAATTATTCTCTATTGGAGTATCAAATCGTAACAATAAATTATTACGTATGGTACCATTAGCATTGAAAAATTTAGTGATGCGAATGGCATTTAACCAGTCGGCACTTGCGCATACAACTACAATCACAAATGTAGGATTTGTGCAAATTGATCCAGTGTATGAGCCCTATGTAAAGATGTTCCGTTCCTTTATTGCGATGTCAAAAGGGCAGTCTTTGAAGGGAACCATTAATTCCTATAAGGATACTTTGGTATTCACATTTAGTTCTATTTTCTCTGATACATCGGTGCAGAGGGAATTCTTCCGTAAGATTGCAGAAGATGGTGTGACAGTTCAGATTGAAACAAATGGGGTGTATTATGAGTAAATGTAAGATTTGTAAGGTGGAAATACTTGATAAAACCAATAAGTGTCCACTTTGTAATCATGTGTTGGAGTGGGATGAAGAAGATAAAAAGAAAGAGGATTTGTATCCAAATGCTCGTGTTGCAAGAAAGAAGTACCAGTTATTAGAAAACATTTTTTTGTTTGCATCAATTGCTGCATGGATCATATTATTTATTATCGACTATACAACCGATCCAGAATATTTGTGGAGTTTTACGGTATCGCTGGTTATTATTTATGCAAATGTATTGCTTCGATTGACCATACTTGGAAAATCTTCTTATATGGCAAAACTGATTTGGACGATTATCATTGGATTGGCGTTCCTAATTGAAGCCGATTTTTTGACTGGATACCGAGGCTGGGGTGTGAATTTTGCGATGCCGACAGCAATTTTGTTATGGGACATTGCACTGATTATTCTGATGTTATTTATCAATCGTAGAAATTGGCAGAGTTATATTATAGATCAATTGACAGCTCTTTTGGCTTGTGTAGTGATGCTTGTACTTATGTGGATGAAAATTATTACATTCCCATATTATGCATTTGGGGTGCAGGTGTTCACAATATTGATGTTTGTTGGCACAATCATTATTGGGGATAGAAAAGCCAGAGAAGAGTTAAAACGTAGATTCCATGTATAAGGAAAGAAGTAAATCAAATGAGTGATAGTAATAAAAAGAAGTCTCGTAAAGAAGAACGAGAAGAAAAAAAAGAGATTCGTAAAGAATTAAAACGTAAACAGGAAACCGTGTTACAGAATTTAGCACAATTGATGGAGGACGTAAACAAAACTGCAGAGACAGAGGTAAAAGAAATTGAAGATTTTGCAGGTTTTGTGGAAGAAGAAAGTACAGTTGCAGGTCGTGTCATTAGTGATTTAATGTATCGTTTTACCAATGATTTGGAAATTGGTAAAAAAATCAAAATGGGCGAGCTACGAAAGAGCTATGATAAGCTTGAGATGGAATGGCGTCCACCGGAAGAGTACAATATGACAAGTTTTGATTTGGAAAATTTCTCTATGAAATTATTATCGAAAAAAGAGAATCCAAATTTCGAAAAAGTAATTTTGCAATTGCATGGTGGTGGATATATTGGTGCTATTTATAATAATTATTATAATGTAGCTGTATTATATAGCGAAGCAGCGAATGGAATTTGTGTGCTTAGTCCTGATTATCGTGTTGCTCCAGAATATCCATTTCCAGCTGCTTTAGAAGATGCGGTTGCAAGTTATCAGTGGTTATTAGACCATGGATGGAGCGGTGACCAGATTATTTTAGCGGGAGATTCTGCGGGTGGTGGCCTTTCTATGGCACTTACCATGTATTTGAGAGATCATAATATGCCAATGCCATGTGGTTTGATTGCGATGTCTCCTTGGACGGACTTAACAGCAAGCGGAGAGTCATATACCTTAAACTATGAACTGGATCCATTATTTGGAAATACAAAGGAAAGTATGATTTTTATCAATGATTATCCAGGTGAACACGATAAGAAAAATCCATATATATCACCAATTTATGGTAATTTCCGTCAGTTTCCACCGATGTTGATTCAGGTAGGTTCTACGGAAATGCTGCTTAGTGATTCCATTACAGCTGCCAGTATGGCTGATATTGCAGGTGTGGATGTGCGCCTTAGTATTTATGACGATATGTTCCATGTATTCCAGTTATCTGGAAAGTTATTGCCAGAAGCCCAGAAGGCCTGGGAGGAAATTGAACAATTTTTACAACTTTTGTTAAATGATTAGAAGAATGGGGCTGTTACAAATTCATGTGATTGAATTTGTGATAGCCCTATTCTTTTTATTTGGAAGATTGACAATGAAAATAGATAAGAATATAATAATAGTTAGCAGGCTAACCTTTAGGGGACTAACTTTTGTGTTTGTTTGAGAAGGGGAGCAAAAAAGACAAAGAAAGGGTGAAAGACATGAACATGATTAAGACTTTAGCTGCTCACATCAAAGAGTACACAAAGCCTTCTATCATTACACCAATTTTGATGATTGGTGAAGTGTTGATGGAGACGATTATTCCACTTCTTATGGCGTCCATTGTAAATGATGGGATTAATAAGGGGAATACGATGCACATTTATGTGACTGGCGCAATTATGGTAGTTATGGCACTTTGTTCCTTGGCCTTTGGTGTTGGAGGAGCGAAATTTGGTGCAGTTGCTGCTATGGGATTTGGTAAAAATTTAAGAAAGGCGATGTTTGAGAACATTCAGACATTCTCTTTTGCAAACATTGATAAGTTTAGTACATCTAGTTTAATTACACGTATTACTACGGATGTGAACAATATTCAGATGTCTTATCAGATGTTACTTCGTATTTGTATGAGAGCTCCAGCCAGCCTTATTTGTGCGATGGCGATGAGTTTTTTCATCAGTCCAAAACTCGCAATGGTGTATTTGATCGCAGTTATATTGCTTGGATTTGTTTTAGTTACAATTGCAACTAAAGCCATGAAGTACTTCCAGGCTTCCTTCAAAAAGTATGATAAGTTAAATGAAAGTGTGCAGGAAAATGTATCTGCAATTCGTGTGGTAAAAGCGTTTGTACGTGGGGATTATGAGAAAAAACGTTTCCAGAAAGCTTCTCAGGAGATTTATGATACCTTTGTAAGTGCAGAAAATATTATTTTGTGGAATAACCCAGCGATGCAGTTTACGGTATATTCTTGTATTTTATTAATTAGCTGGTTTGGTGCACAGTTTATCGTTGCAGGTGAGTTGGAAACGGGTGACCTTATGGCACTTCTTACATATTGTATGAACATTCTTATGAACCTGATGATGCTTGCCATGATTTTTGTGTTTGCATCGATGAGTGTTGCCAGTGGACAGCGTATTTGTGAAGTATTAGAAGAAAAAGCAACTATTATAAATCCAGAACATCCTGTAATGGAAGTAGCAGATGGAAGTATTCGCTTTGATGATGTTACGTTTCGTTATTCAAAGCACTCCGAGGCACCTGTACTTGATGCTATTAATTTAGAAATTGCATCTGGTCAGACGATTGGGGTAATTGGAGGCACAGGTAGTTCAAAATCAACCCTCGTAAACATGATTAGCCGTCTCTATGATGTAGATGAAGGAGCAGTTTTCGTAGGTGGAAGAGATGTCAGAGAATACGATTTGGAAACACTTCGTAATGAAGTTTCTGTGGTACTACAGCAGAATGTATTGTTCTCAGGTAGTATTTTAGATAATCTTCGTTGGGGGAATCCAAATGCTACCGAAGAGGAGTGTATTGAAGCATGTAAGATGGCTTGTGCGGATGAATTTATTGAAACCTTCCCGGATAAATATCATACACATATTGAACAGGGTGGAACAAACGTATCTGGTGGTCAGAGACAACGTCTTTGTATTGCTAGAGCATTGCTGAAAAAACCAAAGGTACTTATTTTAGATGACAGTACTAGTGCAGTTGATACAGCAACAGATGCAAAAATTCGTGCAGCATTTAAATCTGCGATTCCTGGTACGACTAAGATTATCATTGCACAGAGAATTTCTTCCGTGCAGGATGCAGATAAGATTATCGTATTAAATGATGGAAAAGTAGATGCATTTGATACCCATGATAATTTAGTAGAAAACAATGCAATTTACCGCGATGTATACGAAGCACAGGTACATGGCAGCGGTGACTTTGACGAAGGAGGTGACAATTAATGGCACCAGGTAGAGGACCTAGAGGACCAGTTCCAAAACTAAAGAATCCAGGCAAACTCTTGAGTCGTCTTATGAAGTTTGTCTTCTCTCGTTATTTGATTCATTATATTGTCGTTCTCATTTGTATATTCGCATCGGTATTCTGTAGTGTACAGGGTACGTTGTTTATGCAGACTTTGATTGATGATTATATTGCCCCAATGATTGGTGCTCCAAATCCAGATTATGGACCACTGATTGGCGCAATGAGTCGTGTAGCGGTATTTTACGCATTAGGTGTTGTAGCAGCATTTTTACAGCAAAAGGTACTGATTTATGTATCTCAGGGTACGATTCGTGATATGAGAAATGAAGTTTTCTCTCATATGCAGGATTTACCAATCCGCTATTTTGATACTCACGCACATGGTGATATTATGTCGGTATATACCAATGATATTGATACCCTTCGTCAGCTTGTGAGCCAGAGTATTCCACAGATTATCAATTCTGTGATTACGATTGTTACTGTATTTATTAATATGTGTATTTTAAGTGTTCCACTTACGATTCTTTCGATTGTAGTAGTTATCGTGAGTATCAATGTATCCAAATACTTTGCAGGATATTCCAGCCGTTACTTTGTGGCACAGCAAAAGGATATCGGTAAATTAAATGGTTTTGTGGAAGAAATGCTTTCTGGACAGAAAGTTGTAAAAGTATTTACACATGAAGATGAAAATATCGAAGAGTTTAACAAATTAAATGAACAGCTTTTTGATAGTGCAAACAACGCGAACTTCTATTCCGGTTGTATGGGTCCAATCAATAACAACATCGGACATATCGGATATGTGCTTTGTGCTATGGTTGGTGGTGTATTAGCGCTAGCCGGTTTTGGTGGATTTACTGTTGGTAAATTGGCAAGTTTCCTGACATTTAATAAGAGTTTTAATATGCCAATCAACCAGGTAGTACAGCAGGCAAATAGTATTATCATGGCATTGGCTGGCTGTGATCGTATCTTTGCACTTTTAGATGAAGTACCAGAAACTGATGAAGGCTATGTAACTTTGGTAAATGCTAAAGAAGTAGATGGACAGCTTGTGGAAACAGAAGAACGCACAGGAAGATGGGCATGGAAACATCCTCACAAAGAAGAAGGAACCGTTACTTATCATGAATTGTTGGGTGATGTGGTATTTGATGGTGTGGATTTTGGATATGTATCAGAAAAAATCGTTTTGCATGACATTAAGATGTTTGCTACACCTGGTCAGAAGATTGCCTTTGTAGGCTCAACAGGTGCAGGTAAAACGACGATTACCAACTTGATTAATCGATTCTACGATATTCAGGATGGTAAGATTCGTTATGATGGTATTAATATCAATAAGATTAAAAAAGCAGATTTGCGTCGTTCCTTAGGTATCGTATTACAGGATACCCATCTATTTACAGATACGGTAGCAAATAATATCCGCTATGGTAAATTGGATGCAACACACGAAGAAGTCGTAGCAGCAGCAAAACTTGCAAATGCAGATACATTTATTCACCAGTTACCAGATGGTTATGATACTGTCCTTACAGGAGATGGTGCAAACCTCAGTCAGGGTCAGAGACAGCTCCTTGCTATCGCTAGAGCAGCGATTGCTGATCCACCAGTACTTATTTTGGATGAAGCGACAAGCTCCATTGATACCCGTACGGAACGTATCGTACAGGATGGTATGGATAAGTTGATGCATGGTCGTACGACATTTGTTATTGCACATCGACTTTCTACGATTCGAAATAGTGATTGTATTATGGTACTCGAACAGGGACGCATTATTGAACGAGGCAGCCATGAAGAACTCATGGAAGAGCAGGGCAAGTATTATCAGCTTTACACAGGTATGAAAGCAGGGGATGTAGATGCAGAATAAAGAAATGAATCGAAATATTGGAAATAAGATTCGTATCGTTCACAATTACATAGATAAATATTTTCACACCTCGTGGGAAAAGGCAGGTATTGAGCCTACCCGTATGCAATGTGCAACCCTTCATTATTTACGGTACCACAAGGGTGAGGATGTGTTTCAAAAGGACTTAGAAGCCGCATTCTCTATTTCTGGTGCTACGGTTACCAATATATTGAAGGTCATGGAAAAAGAGGGGTTAATCACTCGTGTACCAATGGAAAAGGATGCCCGTCTTAAAAAACTGCAGATGACAGAAAAGGGGATGCGATATGACGAAGTGGCACATGACAATGTCGTTCGTTTGGAAGAAGGAATGAAAAAAGGGTTTACTGAAGAAGAACTTACTATATTTCGTGAGTATCTAGATAGACTAACACAAAATATAGTGGATTTAGTGAACGAAAACACAAAATAAAAGTATACAAATTTTTCCAGAGAAATTTATACATTATGTCTAAGAGACGCCGAAAACCTTGAGTTTTCGGCGTTTTTTATGTGTTTAAGAAGAAAAGTTTACCACAAGGTGTAGTTTTTTTGGATTGACAATGACACTATATCTAGTATAATAAAGAAACACGCAACAAAAGAAAAACAATGGTAGGGCTTGCCGCATTTCAAAGACGGATACAGCAACTTTGCTTGGAAATACAGTAGTTTTAAATAGTGGAGGAAAATCGAATGAAAATTATCAAAAGAAGTGGTAGTGAGGTAGTATTTGACGTAGAAAAAATCGTTGCTGCTATTATCAAGGCAAATGATTCGGTTTTGGATTATGAAAAATTATCCGACCAGACAATTCAGGAAATTGCAAAAAATGTAGAACATGCTTGTGAAAACATGAAACGTTCTCCAAGTGTGGAAGAGATTCAGGATATGGTAGAAAACCAGTTGATGAATCATCGTGCATTTAACGTGGCACGTAACTATATTACATACCGTTACAAAAGAGCATTGGTTCGTAAATCAAATTCAACAGATGAACAGATTCTTAGCTTGTTAGAATGTAACAATGAAGAAGTAAAACAGGAAAATTCCAACAAGAATCCTACAGTGAACAGCGTTCAACGTGATTATATGGCTGGTGAAGTAAGTAAGGATATCACAAAACGTTTCTTACTTCCAGAAGATATCGTAGAAGCTCACGAAAAAGGACTTATCCATTTCCATGATGCAGACTATTTTGCACAGCATATGCATAACTGTTGTCTCGTAAATTTAGAAGATATGCTTCAGAATGGTACGGTTATCAGTGAAACCATGATTGATCCACCAAAGAGCTTCTCTACAGCTTGTAATGTAGCGACACAGGCGATTGCACAGATTGCCAGCTCACAGTATGGCGGACAGAGTATTTCTCTGACACATCTTGCACCATTTGTACAGATTAGCCGTGAAAAATTCCGTGTAAAAGTACGTGAAGAATTTGACGAAGTTGGTATTGCATACGATGAAGAGATGATTAATAAAGTTGCAGAACTTCGTGTAAAAGAAGAAATCAATCGTGGTGTACAGATGATTCAGTATCAGGTTATCACACTTATGACAACCAATGGTCAGGCACCATTCATCACTGTATTTATGTACTTAAATGAAGCAAAAGATGAACAGACAAAGGCTGACCTTGCAGCGATCATCGAAGAAATGCTTTATCAGAGAATTCAGGGTGTAAAAAATGAAAAAGGTGTATATGTAACACCAGCCTTCCCTAAACTTATCTATGTATTAGAAGAGGATAATATTCGTGAAGGTACAAAATATTGGGAACTTACAAAACTCGCTGCAAAATGTACAGCAAAACGTATGGTTCCAGACTATATTTCTGAAAAGAAAATGTTAGAACTCAAAGTAGACAAAAACGGAGAAGGTCATTGCTACACATGTATGGGTTGCAGAAGTTTCTTAACTCCTTATGTTGATCCAGAAACAAATAAGCCAAAATACTATGGCCGTTTCAATCAGGGTGTAGTTACTTTAAACCTTGTGGATATCGCTTGTTCTTCCGAAAAGAACGAAAAGAAATTCTGGGAAATTATGGATGAAAGACTTGAGCTTTGTTATCGTGCCCTTATGTGCAGACACAAACGTCTCCTTGGTACACCTTCGGATGTAGCTCCAATTCTTTGGCAGAATGGTGCATTGGCACGTTTAGAAAAGGGAGAAAAGCTTGATAAGTTATTGTTTGGCGGATATTCAACCATTTCTCTTGGTTACGCAGGATTAAATGAATGTGTACGCTACATGAAAGGTGTATCCCACACAGATGCAGAAATCGGTACTCCATTTGCACTTGAAGTAATGAGAAAACTCAATGCTGCATGTAAACAGTGGAAAGCAGAAAATAATATGGACTTTAGTTTATATGGAACTCCACTCGAATCTACAACTTATAAATTTGCAAAATGCTTACAGAAACGTTTTGGTAGAATCGAAGGTGTTACAGACCGTAACTACATCACAAACAGCTACCATGTACATGTAACCGAAGAAATGAATGCATTTGACAAGCTTAAATTCGAAGCACAGTTCCAGGAATTATCACCAGGTGGTGCTATCAGTTATGTAGAAGTTCCAAATATGCAGAATAACATTGAAGCTGTTCTTTCTGTAATGCAGTACATCTATGATAACATCATGTATGCAGAGCTTAATACAAAGAGTGACTACTGTCAGAAATGTGGATTTGACGGAGAAATCCAGATTGTATCCGAAGAAGGATCTGGAAAACTTGTTTGGGAATGTCCAAACTGTGGAAACAGAGATCAGGATCAGATGAGTGTTGCAAGACGTACTTGTGGATATATCGGAACACAGTTCTGGAATCAGGGTAGAACACAAGAAATCAAAGAAAGAGTATTACATTTATAATTATTTTTCTAAATGCTACGAAACGGGCCTTACTATATATTGAATGTGCACACGCTTTTGCTCGGTAAAAAACGTAGCGGACACATAAGCGCGTGACGATTAAAATCGCCACTTGCTAAGTGCCGACGTTTTTTAACGGTGCGTATTCAAGATATAGTAAGGCTCGTTTCTTAGATTGTATAAGAATGTAGGTTTAAATGGAATAATTTTAGATTTATGTGTTCTTGAATAATGGACGTCGTAAGTTATTGTATTTATAAGATGTCTTATAAAGGAGATGTAGAATATGAACTACGCAGGAATAAAGTATACGGATATAGCAAATGGTTTAGGGTGTCGTACTGTGCTTTTTGTATCGGGATGTCGCAACCATTGTAAGGATTGTTTCCAACCGCACACTTGGGACTTCAATTATGGAGAAGCCTTTGATGAGAAGGTGCAGCAGGATATCTTAGATTCTCTTGCGCCAACCTATGTGCAGGGATTGACTTTGCTTGGAGGTGAACCATTTGAGCCAGAGAATCAGGTAGAGCTGGTCAAATTTGTGCGAAAAGTAAAAGAGCAGCATCCAAAGAAAGATATCTGGGCGTTTACAGGATATATTTATGACAAAGATTTGGTAGAAGGTGGCAGAAAGCATTGTGAAGTTACCGATGAGCTTTTGTCTATGATTGATGTATTGGTAGATGGACCGTTTATCGCAGAAGAAAAAGATTTGACCTTGAAATTCAGAGGTAGCCGTAACCAAAGGGTTATGGATATGAAGGAAACCTTGAAAACTGGTGAAGTAGTTTTATATATGGATTAAAAACACATGAAATAAAAGAGGCGGCGGGATAAAACCCGCCGCTTCTTTATTAAGGAGTATCTGTAAAAAAGACACTAAATTTTTTTATTTATCTAACAAGTCTACATAGAAGTTTGTGTAATCAGTTCTTTCTTCTTTCATGTAGTCGATAGCAGAAGAAGGATGCTGATTGAGTCTTCCGGTTAAGAGGTATGGAATGTCATAGCCCCATACAAGACCTGCTTCTTTTAATGGAATCATGTGTTGTTCAATAAACTTCATGATTGGGAAAATATTGTATTTTGGATTTTTCAAAAAGCTGATAAGAAGTTCCATGGCACAGTTCCCAGCACCGCGTCCCATAGACATCATAGTAGCATCTAGATAGCTGACACCGCGAGCTGTTGCTTCAATCGTGTTTGCAAAAGCAAGCTGCTGGTTGTTGTGAGCATGCATACCTACATATTTACCATGTTTTTCAGCAATTTCGGTGTATCGGTCAGCGATTTCACGAATCTGTTCTGGGTAGAGTGATCCATAACTGTCTACGATATAGATTCCGTCTGCACTGCTATTTGCAACCATTTCAAGTGCCTGTTCCAAATCTGTTTCTTTTGCATTGGAAATCGCCATGATGTTACATACGACTTCATATCCTTTTGCTTTGCAGTCTTCAATCATATCAATCGCTGCTGGCATCTGGTGCACATAAGTAGCGACACGAATCATATCGATGACGCTTTCTGATTTTGGCAGAATGTCTGTTTTGTAGTCACAACGTCCTACGTCGGCCATAACCGCGATTTTCATATCAGAAGGATTATCCCCAACAATCGCACGGAGATCTGCTTCGTCACAGAATTTCCATTTTCCAAATTTATTTACATCGAATAATTCTTTTGATGCTTTATATCCAAATTCCATATAGTCAACGCCAGCCTTTACGTTTGCACGATAAAGTGCGCTTACAAATTCATCGCTAAATGCAAAATTATTTACAAGACCTCCATCTCGAAGTGTTGCGTCTAATACGCGGATGTCTGCTCTGGCAGTCATCAAATTACCTTTTTGTGCCATAATTTTCTTTCCTCACTTTCGTGCGTTAAAGCGTGTAAGTAGATGATACCACAATTTGAGAAAAAAGCAAGTATAACTTTACTTTTTTTTCGTAGATATTTATAATGGAGTAAGAAAAGCACATATGTGTCTAATTACATAATAGGAGAAGTTGAAAATGATTAATTTATTAGGACTTGATTTTTCAATTGTCGCATTTATTGGTATTTTATTTGCCTTTGTGTTTACCTGTGTAGCGATTGCAAAGTTAGAGAAGTTTTTACCAAGAGACATGGGTCGTGCATTTGCACATGATGGTAAATTGTCTGCTGGAAAACCTAGAGGAGCAGGTATTATCTTTGTATTTACTTTTGCTATTTCAGCTGTTTTATTTGCACAGATGAATGTGGAAATTGCGATTTATCTGGTACTTATCATTGTAGAAATGTTAACAGGGTACTTTGATGATGCAGCAGAAAAACCATGGGGTGAATTGTTAAAAGGATTATTGGATTTAGCTGTAGCTGTTGTAACAGCAGTAGTATTCCTTCACTATAATACCAGTGATATTGTGATTGCTTTACTTGGAATTACCATTACCATCCCTCCAATTTTGTTTGGAATTCTTACCGTTGTATTGGTATGGGCAGCGATTAACGTAACCAACTGTACAGATGGTGTAGACGGATTGTCTGGTACGCTTGCTATTATCAGTATGGTATCATTCTTCGTAATGAACAATATGTTAGGTATAGTAGATGAATTTAATTTCCTCATCTTATTATTTGCAGTATCTTTATTAGGATATCTTTGGTACAATGCTACACCTAGTAAACTTTTAATGGGTGATGCAGGTTCCCGTGCAATGGGTATTTTCCTTGCAATTGTTGCCTTAAAATCTGGAAGCCCATTTATGTTCTTATTATTTGCTATCGTGATTATTCTTGATGGTGGACTTGGTCTTGTGAAGGTTGCATTGTTACGTTTCTTAAAGATACATATCTTAAAGAATACCACTACACCAATTCACGATCATGTGCGTAAGAAAATGGAATGGTCAAATGCACAGGTTGTATTCCGTTTTGCAATTATTCAGATTATTGTATCTATGGCAGCGATCTATGCGATTGCGATTTAAGTAAATAATTAATTATATCTAAATACTACGAAATGAGCCTTACTATATATTGACGTTACACACGCTTTCGCTCGATAAAAAACGTAGTGGACACTAAATTCATAACAAATCTTCGATTTGTCATTCATTAAGTGCCAACGTTTTAACGGTGTACAGTCAATAATATAGTAAGGCTCATTTCTTAGTTTTTTTTGTTTTATTTAATATTATGAAAATCGCAATCGCATAAATCGATAGATACAATTTCTATTTAAAATTTCGTTTAGCCTTGTTTAATCCATCTGACATATGTTTCACACCTGCATCTTCAGGTCGTACGAAGGAGGCTCGTTTGATGGAGTCTTCTCCGTATTTATTTCGAATGGCATCGATTGCCGAGTCTAGCTTTGATAGTTTTTCCACATTTTGTGTTTCAAAAAGAGAATATTGTCTGTGTGCTTCACTCGTGGCTTTACTGGTCTGTACACCCAAAAGGCGGATTGGACTGCCATTCCAAAGCTGATCAAAAAGCTGGCAGACATGGTAATATATTTCGTTGGTAACATTGGTGGCGGAGCCAAGTGTCATTTGTCGCGAACTGTGTCGGAATTCATGATCGACATAGTAGACGGAGATAACAGAGATATAGGATTTGTCTGCCCGGACACGAGTAGCTACGGTTTCTGTCAATGAAAGTAAGATTTCTTTTGCTAAAGCAGCATCGATGACATCAAATGCCAAGGTGGTTTCGTTACTATAGCCTTTATTGGCGGGTTTTCGATTGCGATTAGCCACATCCTCCATGCTATCCCCATTTCCGTTGGCAAATTCCCAAATGACATCCCCATGTCCCTTTAGGTTGTCTGTGATAACTTTTTTATCTGTGTGGGCTAAATCGCCAATGGTAAAAATGCCAAGGGCATGCAAACGCTTTGTGGTCTGACGTCCTACAAAGAACAATTCCGATACTGGTAATGGCCACATCTTGGAAGGAACTTCTTCTGGAAAAAGCGTATGTACCAAATTTGGCTTTTTAAAATCAGATGCCATTTTTGCTAATAGTTTATTCGTGGAAATACCAATGTTTACAGTAAATCCCAACTCCGTATAAATACGGTCTTTGATGGTGTGAGCTGCCTCTATTGGAGGACCGAATAGTGCTTGTGTACCACTCATATCGATAAAAGATTCATCAATAGAATACTGTTCAATGTCAGGAGAGTAGTCTTCTAGAATTTTCATCATGGCATTGGAATATTTTACGTAGATTGGAAAATTCGCAGGAACGGTTTTTAAGTTAGGACATTTACGGCGAGCATCTACCAGAGGTTCACCGGTAGTGACACCAAATTTTTTCGCAGACTCTGATTTTGCTAATACGATACCGTGGCGGGATTCTTCAGAGCCGCCCACTGCAGATGGAATCAGACGTAAGTCCTCTGTTTCACCAAGCTCTTTGATACGGTATGTGGCCTCCCAGGAGAGGAAGGCACTATTGACATCAATGTGAAATATGATTTTTTCCATAAAAACTCCTTGCGAACATTTGTTCGGTGGTATATAATAAGTATATCAGACTGTAAAACAGTTGTAAAGAGAAAGGATTTTTTTATGGGAGCAGTAAAAAATAAACGTAAGAAGCAAAGACGTATGACAATTTTGAAAAAAAGTGCATTGGTACTTTTCGTTTTATTAATGGGATTAGCACTTGTATATTGTGGCAATGCGAATGCCGATAAAGACGAACAGTCAAATACACAATCTGCAGAAAATACACAGGATATGAGCGTAGGAAATACGGAGATAGCAGATACTAGTGAGGAGACAGAAGTAACAGAGGAAAGTGAACCTGTAGTGAAAGATGTTACCATGTTCTTTACTGGAGACGTGATGATTCAAAGATGTACTGATATCTATGATGCACAGGGCATCAATGGGATTATCAGCGAGTATATTGAGCAGGAAATGCTTAGTGCAGATATGACCATGATTAATAATGAGTTCCCATTTTCCAATCGAGGTACACAGCATCCAGATAAACAGTTTACCTTCCGTGTTGATCCAAAATATGTGAGCATGTTACAGGATATGGGTGTAGATGTAGCCAGCCTTGCAAATAATCATGCATTAGATTTTGGAACAGACGCATTATTAGATTCCTTTACTACATTAGAAGGTGCAGGGATTCCATATGTAGGTGCAGGTGAGACAAAGGAACGTGCTGAAGAGGCCATTTTTGTAGAAGCTGGCGACAGAACCATTGGTGTATTGTCTGCATCTAGAGTTATTCCAGTAGTAGAATGGAACATTGAAACCAGACAGCCAGGATTATTCTGTACCTATGATAGCACACGTTTGGTGCAGCGTATCAAAGAAATCGAAGAACAGTGTGACTATGTAGTAGTATTTGTGCATTGGGGTATTGAGCGAAATGCACTCCCAGAAGACTATCAGCACAATCTGGCAAAACTGTACATAGATGCAGGTGCAGATTTGGTAGTAGGTAACCATTCGCATGTTCCACAGGGAATCGAATTTTATAAAGGAGTACCTATTGTATATTGTCTTGGTAATTTTATCTTTAATCCAGATATGCCAGATACCTATGCATTAAAAGCTGTTTGGGATGCAGAAGGAAATACAACACTTCAGGTTATTCCTGTAGATACAGCAAATTATTACACCAGTGAGCTAACTGGTGAAGAAGCACAGGCGTTTTATGATTATTTAGAAGGAATTTCATTTGGTGTTACCATCGATGAAAATGGAGTTGTTACAAATAATGCAGAATAAAGAACGCATATATTTATGTATTGATTTAAAATCCTTTTATGCATCCGTAGAATGTGTAGATAGAGGATTGGACCCGATGACTACGAAGTTAGTCGTAGCAGACCCAGAACGTACGCAAAAGACGATTTGTTTAGCAATATCCCCAGCTATGAAACAGCTGGGGATTAAAAATAGGTGCAGGTTGTTTGAGATACCGGAAAATTTAGAGTATATTATTGCGCCGCCTAGGATGCAGCGATATATCGATATATCGGCAGATATTTATGGGATTTATTTAAAATACATTGCAAAGGAAGATATCCATGTGTATTCCATAGATGAAGTTTTTTTGGACGTGACAGATTATTTGGATATGTACCAAATGAGCGCAGCGGAATTGGCAGCAACTATTATGGCAGATGTGATGAAACACAAAGGAATTACAGCAACCTGTGGAATTGGAACCAATATGTATTTAGCAAAAGTTGCTTTGGATATTTCTGCAAAACATATCAAAAGCAATACAGCATTTTTAAATGAAGATATTTACAAAAAGACCTTATGGAAGCATCGGCCACTAACTGATTTTTGGCGAGTTGGACCTGGGATCGCCAAACGATTAGAAAGACATGGAATATATACGATGGAAGATATTGCTATGGCAAAAGAGGAGACATTGTATAGTCTTTTAGGAATAGATGCAGAACTTTTGATTGATCATGCTTGGGGAAAAGAGCCTACGACAATTGCAGATATTAAGGCGTATAAGCCAAAACACAATTGTCTGACCAGTGGACAGGTACTTTGTAGTGAGCGTAGTCATGAAGAAGGAAAGCTAGTTGTAAAAGAGATGGCAGATTTGTTGTGTCTGGAGTTAGTGGATAAAGGATTGGTTACGGATTCGATTTCTATGCAGATTGGATTTGAGAATCGCTTAGAACTGCCACCAGCCAGAGGAAGTATCAGTCTGCCGATTACTACCAGCTCTGCAAAAACAATGATGCCATACATTGAGCAATTATATGAACGTATCATTCCACCAGAACGAGGGGTGCGCCGAGTGAATATGACCTTCAATAATGTCATAGATGAGGCTTATCAGCAGTATGATTTGTTCATAGATCCAGCTGATTTGGAACGGGAGCGAAAAATGCAAAGAGCCATGATTGATATTAAAAAGAAATTTGGTAAGAATGCGATTTTAAAAGGCATGAATTTAGAAGAAGGGGCAACCACCATAAAACGTAATCAGCAGATTGGGGGCCACCGAAGTGGAGAATAGAGCGAAACAATTTATGCCTTTTGCTGCATTAAAAGGATATGAGGAAGCATTGCGGGCAAAAGAAAAAATCGTGGTTGAAAGAATAGAACTGTCCGAAGAAAAAAAGGCGGAACTAGATTATAAAATACAGCAGATTCAGAAAAATGATATCATTACAGTTGTTTACTTTTTAAAAGGCGAATATATAAAGTTAGAAGGTATGGTGTCACAGTTGAATAAAGATGCCAAAGTATTAAAGATTGTAAATACAAAAATTTCATTCGAAGATATCTATGAGTTATCGGGAGAATTAATTTTAGAAGATTAAAATAGTTAGTATGACGAAATTGTAATTGCTTGCTGATGCGTATAGAGATATAATAGTAATGGAATTTTATACAATATGAAGAGGGAACGACAATGAACGAAAGAGACTATCGCTTCGCCAATAGTGAAGAACAGATTCGAAAGATTAATAAATTTTTGTGTATTAGCACAGCAATTTTAAATGTAATTAGTTTTGTTATTATTTTTATCTCATATCTGAGAGGATATCGAACCGTATTATATACTTTTGGTTTATTGGCAATCATGGTGATTACCTCCATTGGTGGATGCGTGATTTATAAAAGGAATAAAAATAGTGTTATGCTACGATATTTTATGATGGCTGGTCTGATGATTATCATGGCATTGTTGATTTATGGATTTAATTCCTACTATATGCGAGTACTTTCTACTGTTCCTTTGATGGGCTGTGTATTGTTCTTTGATACCAGATTTGCAAAAATATCGGGAATCATTGTAACGATAGAAAACTTTGGGATTACGTTGTTTCGAGAATTGGTGTTGCATGATTACAAAGACGAACAGTTTATGGATAATCTGACAATTGCTGTTGTAATCATGGTTATGATGTTCGTGCTTTGGTATGTGACCAAAGTAGGCAAGATGTTTAACTCAGATTCATTGGATAAGGCGAAGCATGAAGCAGAAGTTCAGCAGGAAATGATGAACGATGTACTGCATATTGCAGAGCAGGTGCGTACAGGTACAGCAAACGCTATGGATTTAATGAATGAGTTACAGCGTTCATCGGAAATCGTTAGCAATTCGGTTGGTGATATCAGTACGAGTACATCCCTAACGGCTGAGAATATTGAAAACCAGAGTGTGATGACACACAATATTCAGGATAGTTTGGAACAGACAGTAGAGAGAGCAGAGAATATGGTTCGTGTGGCAAATCGTTCCAATGAATTGAATGCTGCAAATATGAAACGAATCGAACAGCTAAGTAAGGAGTCGGAAGTTTTGGCTGAGACCAATGCAGTTGTTTCAGATTCTATGAAACAGTTGCAGAAGAATGTGGATAGTGTAAAGGAAATTACAAATACGATTTTCACAATTTCATCGCAGACGAACTTATTGGCATTGAATGCATCAATTGAAAGTGCTCGTGCAGGTGAAGCTGGCAGAGGTTTTGCCGTAGTAGCAGATGAAATTCGTGGACTTTCTGAGAAGACTCGTCAAGAGACTGAGAATATTGCACAGATTCTTACGGCACTAGAGGAAAATGCAAATCAGACGGCCAAAGCCGTTTCTCGCTCTGTTGAAGTAGGGAATGTGCAGGAAGAAATGATTACTGAGGTAGCAAACCAATTTGAAGAAATGAATGCAAATGTAAATGAATTGGTTGCTGATGTAGATGAAATTGAAACGATGTTAGAGAATTTATCTCATGCAAATACAGAGATTGTGAGTCACATTTCACAGCTTTCTGCTACAACAGAAGAAGTGACAGCATCGGCATTACATTCTTCTGAGTTGACAGAAGAAAATTCTAGAAATTCGAAAGAAGCAAGAGATATATTAAAGGGTATTCTTGATGTTTCATATAAGATGGATAAATATATATCATAGTGATAGTTATAAAAAGGGGCTGTAAAAATTTTTCAGTCCTTTTTTTATTATGTAGCAAATAGAACAATAAAAATTTAATATTTTTGTAACATATTTACATTGCACTTGTATACAAGTTTGTGATATAGTAATTCTCGGAGCGAGGGAACAGGTTTTTCAGTAAATATGGGGGAAATATGGAAAACAAATACACATTATCAGTTCTTTTTGTAAACTATGAGGATTTCTGGTCAAAGGTTGTATACTACATTTTAGGTAGAGGATATGGTCATGCATCCATTGGTGTAGATGAGAATGAAGAGATTTACTATAGCTTTAATTTTAAGGGATTCCGTAGAGAGAGACCTAGAAAGCACGAAGATATCGTATCAAAAAGTGTTTGCTATAAATTAAGCGTATCAAAAGAAGAATATGATAAAGTAGTAGAAATGATTGAAGAATTCCAGAGCAGACGTTTTGAATGGAAATACAATCTTATGGGATTGTTATTATCTAGAATCAATATCAAACGTAAAAAGAAAGATCATTATTTTTGTTCTGAATTTGTTGCAGAAATGCTACAGAGAGCAAATGTAGCAGAGTTTAGCAAAAGCACTGCACATTATTTACCAAATCGTTTGGAACAGGAAGTGCAGAAACTTCACAATTTAGAACAGATTATTTTTAATCCAATTCAGAGAAGTTATTGCTAATAGAGTATATATATTAAAAAAATAACAGTTTAAGTAAAGAAAACGACTGTTCGTGATGTTTCACGGATAGTCGTTTTTTTCTTGCTATGATAAAACAGATAAACAAGTTTATGTTATAATAGACAAAGAGTAGTAAAGGGAGAAGGAAGTTATGAGTTTGAAATACGAAAATATCATTAAGAAGATGGCATTGGAAGAAAAAGCCCTTATGATGTCTGGTAAAAATACATGGCAGACGCAGGATTTTCCACAGTATGGTATCCCATTTATGATGATGTCCGATGGACCTCATGGTATGCGTACACAGCCACCAGAAGCAGGAGATCATTTAGGCATCAATGCCAGTATGCCAGCTACTTGTTTTCCAACAGCAGCTACTGTTGCAAACAGTTGGGATGAAAAACTCGGGGAAGAAATCGGAAAAGCTTTAGCAGAAGAAGCTATTTCCATGGGCGTGCATGTAGTTTTAGGTCCAGGTTTAAATATTAAGAGAAGTCCATTATGTGGACGTAACTTTGAATACTTTTCAGAGGATCCATATCATACAGGAAAAATGGCAGCTTCTTATGTAAAAGGTATTCAAAGCTATGGCATTTCCGCATGTCCAAAGCACTTTGCGGCTAATAGTCAGGAACTTCGTCGTATGGCGATGAATTCTGTTGTGGATGAGAGAACATTACGTGAAATCTATTTGACAGGTTTTGAAATTGCAGTAAAAGAAGGCAAGGCAAAATCAATCATGTCTTCTTACAATGAAGTAAACAGTGTATATGCCAACGAAAATAAACACTTATTACAGGAAATTCTCGTAGACGAATGGGGATTTGATGGTTATGTGGTTTCAGACTGGGGTGCTAGTAATGACCATGCACTTGGTGTGAAACATGGTTCTCATTTAGAAATGCCTGGAACTACAAAGACTGGACAGAAGGAAATCTTAAACGCTATCGCAGATGGTGTATTAACAGAAGCAGAATTAGACAACCGTCTGGATGAACTTTTAGATGTAATTTTTACTACGAATGAAGGAGCCAAGAAAGCAAAAGAAGCGAATGGTATAGGCACATCTTCTATGACAGAACAAGGCTTTGATGTAGAAGCACACCATGCTCTTGCTAGAAAAGCAGCCGAAGAAGGGATTGTCCTTTTAAAGAATGAAGGAAGTATTCTTCCATTAGCAGAAAAAACGAAAGTAGCAGTAATTGGTGACTTTGCAAAGAATCCAAGGTATCAAGGAGCAGGCTCTTCTTTGGTAAATCCGACAAAAGAACCAGAAAGCATTTTAAATTGTATCGAAGATTCAGGGTTACATATGTTAAGCTTTGCACAGGGATATGAACGTAATGCAAAACCAAATGCTCACCTTGTAGAAGATGCAATTAAAGTAGCAGCAGAAGCAGATGTGGTATTGGTATTCGCAGGACTAGATGAAATTAAAGAGGCAGAGGGTTTAGATAGAACTGATATGAAAATGCCGGTGGCACAAGATACGCTGATTACAGCTTTGGTAGAGAAATACGATAATGTTATCGTAGTTTTATCTGCTGGATCACCTATCGAAATGCCTTGGGCAGACAAAGCAAAAGCCATCGTGCAGGGATATTTGGGTGGTCAGGCAGGTGCATCTGCAATGCTTCGTATATTGACAGGAGAAGTAAATCCATCTGGTCGACTAAATGAAACCTATCCCGTAAAATATGAAGATACTCCTGCTTATGCATATTATCCAAGTAAGGAAAGAAGCAGTGAATATCGTGAAAGTCTGTATGTGGGTTATCGTTATTATTCATCTGTTGCTAAAGAAGTACGTTTCCCATTTGGATATGGACTTAGTTATACAACATTTGCCTACAGTGATGTGAAAGCAAACGAGCATGAAGTTCGATTTAAGGTTAAAAATACAGGAAACAGAGATGGTGTAGAAGTCCCACAGCTTTATGTGTCTTTAAACTCTGATACAGTGTTTCGGCCAACGCGTGAATTAAAAGGTTTTGCACGCGTGGAATTAAAAGCTGGTGAGGAAAAAGAAGTAGTAATTCCATTTGACGATAAGACCTTCCGTTTTTTTGATACAAGAACGAATACTTGGGAAGTAGAGAGTGGGACCTATCGCATCATGATTGCTCGAAATGCCAACGAGATTGAGCTCAAAACCGACATAACTGTTGCGGGAACTGTAGAAGAAGGCAGATATAATGAAGAAATATTACCAAGCTATTTTGCAGGAAATATTGCAAATGTAAGTGAAGATGAATTCAAATATTTATACGGAAAAGAACTTCCAAATGGTAGCTGGGGTGGTGAAATTGGTATCAATGATGCACTTTGTCAGTTCTATTATGCAAAGAGTGGATTATGTAGATTGGTATATAAAGTTCTTACAAATATGCTCGATCAAGCGATGAAAAAAGGTGAACCTAATTTGGATATCTTATTTATCTATAATATGCCAATTCGTGGTATCTCTCGTATGACTGGCGGTGCGGTAAATATGAAGATGGTTTACGGAATCACAGAAATAGCAAATGGACATTTCTTCAAAGGAATGGGCAAAGTTATTTCAGGATTTGTAAAGGGAGAATAGATTATGATAAAGATTGCAATTGTAGAAGACGAGCATGCATACGCGATGCAGTTGCAGGAATATTTATATCAGTATGAAATTGAAAATGGTGAGGTTTTCGAAATCTCGCTTTTTTCGGATGGTGATGAAATTGTAAATAAATACAAACCAGTGTACGACCTTATTCTTATGGATGTTGAAATGAAATTCATGGATGGTATGTCTGCTGCAGAGGAAATACGAAAAGTGGATACCGAAGTCGTAATTATATTTATTACCAATATGGCTCAATATGCTATTCGTGGATATGCGGTGGACGCCTTGGATTATGTGTTAAAACCTGTATCTTATTTTGCTTTTTCACAGAGGTTAAATCGTGCGATTAGCCGTATGAAAAAGCGTGAGACTAAGACAATTTCTCTCAGCATTAAAGGTGGAACAATTCGATTGGATGTGGCAAATATTACTTATATCGAAAGTCAGGGACATACTTTGATTTTTCACACAGCAAGTGCAGATTACCAAACCTCTGGAACTATGAAGGATATGGAAAAAGAGTTGGAAGAGTTTCATTTCTATCGTGGAAACAAGGGATATTTGATTAATCTTGCTCATGTAGAAGGTATCAAGAATGGTTGTGCAGTAGTCCGTGGCGAACAGTTATTGCTTAGCCGTGCTCGTAAAAAAGACTTTATGGAAAAACTGACACGATACTGGGGAGAGGTGATGAAGTAATGGGAAATGCCATACCAGATATACCTAGAATATATACAGCTATTGCAGAATGGGCAGCATGCTTGATTTTTATTGCTGTACTTCGTCCAAGATATGATCGGAAAAAGACGATTGTCATATCTACCGCGGTATTAGCAGGACAAATGATATTTATGCATTTAACAGGAACAGTCAGCTTATGGTTGTGGGTTCCATGTATGTTGGTAGCATATTTTAATATGACAGTGTTTATTTATAGCTGTTGTAAAACCTCTTATTGGGAAAGTTGTTACTATGCGTTTTTCGCATTTGTAATTGCTGAATGTATAGCTTCTTTAGAGTGGCAGATATTTAATTTTCTCTTCGAAAAAGGACAGGCTGAAAGCTGGTGGTTACAAGGAATTATTCTGATTGTAATTTACGGAATTGTAGTACTAGGTATGTGGAATATTATGAGAGGTCATATGCCTACAGATGGATATTTGGATGTGAATCGTAAGGACTGGATAACAGCTCTATTTATAGCAGCAATTGTATTTGCGGTAAGTAATATCAGCTTTGTTACGCAAGATACACCATTTAGCGGTGTATATTCGCAGGAGATTGCAAATATTCGTACCCTTGTAGATATTGCAGGGGTAGCTACGTTGTATGCACATTTTGTATTATGTTGTGAAAATAAAATACGAATGGAATTAGATTATGTGCAGAATGTTTTACAGAATCAGTATTTGCAATATAAACAGTCCAGAGAAAGTATTGAATTGATTAATTATAAATATCATGATTTAAAACATCAAATTGAGGTTCTTCGCAAGGAGCAGGATCCAGAAAAGCGTAATGATTTTTTAAATCAAATGGAAGATGAAATCAAACAGTATGAGTTACAAAATAAGACAGGAAATGGTGTGTTGGATACAGTACTAACTAGTAAAAGTATGTATTGTGATAAGCATGGTATTACTTTGACAAGTGTAGTAGATGGAAGTTTATTAGATTTCATGGAAACGATGGATATTTGTAGTATTTTTGGTAACGCATTGGATAACGCCATAGAGTCTGTAAGCGAGATAGAGGATAAAGAGAAACGTCTAATACATTTGACTGTTACGCAGCAAAAGGCTTTTTTAATGATTTGTGTAGAGAATTATTTTGAAGGCGATTTGGAATATGCGAAAGGACAGTTGGAAAGCACAAAAAAAGACAAGGCTTTTCATGGTTATGGAATCAAAAGTATTCGCTATACTGTAAATAAATACGATGGAGCGGTGGATATTGATGCAGAGGATAATTGGTTCAATTTACGAATTTTAATTCCTTTAAAATAACCATTTGTGCGAAAAAAGGACCGTTTGTGACAAAGTTCATAAAAAATCTATAGAGATGTTAAAATATATAAAAATTATAAAGGGGAGGATTCAGGTATGAAAAAAACTCTTGGAACCATTGCTAGACGTTTCTTAGCAATCGTTTTAGCCTTGGTTATGGTGCTTTTGACTGTAGTTGTAGCAGTAGCTATTCCGTTGGCAAACAATTATGCCAACATGGTGTCTATGGCATTAGGGCAGACTACATTCAAAGCAGAAGGTGGAGCAAATCCACAGTATTATACTTCTGATTATGCATCTGCAGAAGAAGTAGACAAAGCAGCAACAGAACTTAGTGTACAGATTGAACGTGAAGGTATTGTTCTTATGAAAAATGAGGATAATGCACTTCCGCTTGCTAATGGAGCAAAGATCAGTCTTCTTAGCCAGAACTCTGTAGATTTGGTTTATGGTGGTGCTGGTGCAGGTTCTATTGATACATCTCAGGTGGATAATTTAAGAACAGCTTTAGAAAAGGGTGGTTTTGAAGTAAATCCTACACTTTGGGATTTCTATGAAACAGGTGCTGGTGCAGCATATCGTAAAGGTGTACCAAATATCATGGGTGTCGGTGATTTTGCATCTAATGAAGTTCCAATGGATGTTTATACGGAAGATGTCATTGCTAGCATGGAGGATTATAATGATGCAGGTATTATTGTAATTGGACGCAGCGGTAGTGAGAGTGTAGATTTACCAGCAGATTATTTGACTTTTACAGAAGAAGAAAAAGCACTCATCGAGTTTGCATGTGAAAAATTCGATACGGTTATTTTGATGTTGAATGTAACAAATGCAATGAATTTATCTGTATTGGATGTTTATAATATCGATGCATGTATTTGGGTAGGAGCAACTGGTCAGGAAGGTGCAGTAGCTATTGGTGAAGTATTAAATGGTACTGTTAGTCCATCTGGTAATACAGTAGATACATGGAGTTATAAACCAGCAGAAGCACCAGCAGCAGTTAACTTAGGTGACTACACCATTACTAATAGTGAAGTAACTAGTGGAAACAAATACATTGTTTACGAAGAAGGTATTTATGTAGGTTATCGTTACTATGAAACACGTTATGAAGACGTTATTTTAGGAAACGAATCTGCAGAAAACTTCAACTATGAAGAACAGGTACAGTTCCCATTCGGTTTTGGTCTTTCTTATACGAACTTTGATTGGACAGACTATACTGTAACAGAAAATGCAGATAGTTTTACAGTTACAGTAAAGGTAACAAATATTGGCGATTATGCTGGAAAAGAAACTGTACAGATTTATATGCAGAAGCCTTATACAGATTATGACAAGGCAAATCAGTTAGAAAAAGCATCTGTAGAATTAGTAGGATATGACAAAACAGAGCTTCTCGCTCCTGGTCAGTCTGAAGAGATTACGATTGAAGTAGCAAAAGAACAGATGAAGGCTTATGATACTTATGGTTACGGAACTTACATCGTAGAACCAGGTACATATTATCTTGCAGCAGGTGAAAATGCACATGATGCATTAAATAATATTCTTGCAGCAAAAGGTGTATCATCTGTTCAGGGCGATATCACAAAAGCGCATCTCTATGTACAGACAGAATTAGATACAACGACATATGCAGTAGCTGATACTGGCAAAGCCATCGAAAATCAGATGGAAGATGCAGATATCAAGGCATATAATACAGAATTCAAATACTTAAGTAGAAACGATTGGACAGGCACATGGCCAACTGTATATGCAGATGGACAGTGGGAAGCTCCAGAAGAACTTCTAGCAGCATTAGAAATTATTATTACAGAAAATCCAGATGCTGTAATGCCTGAATTTAATGTAATTAGCGAAGAATATGGCGAACTAAAATTGGCAGATATGATTGGTTTGTCATATGATGATCCAAAGTGGGAAGCATACTTAAATCAGTTTGATAAAGATGAACTTTATCAGTACATTAGTCATGCAGGATATGGTACAACTGCAATTGAAGATGAAGGTGTGCCAGGTGTTATTCACAAGGATGGTCCTGCTGGTATTTCCAGCACATTAGCAGGTGGTAATATTAACTGTATGGGTTATCCGCCAGCAGTAGTTTTAGCATCTACATGGAATGTAGATTTAGCAGAAGCCAGAGGTAAATTGGTTGGTGAAGATTCGCTTTCTAGTGATGTTACTGTTTGGTATGCACCAGCCATGAACATTCATAGAACTGCAATGAGTGGACGTAACTTTGAATATTATTCTGAAGATGGATTCCTTTCAGGTGTTATGGGTGCTGCTGAAACAGCAGCTTTCCAGTCAAAGGGTGGTATTGTTACCATCAAACACTTTGCAATCAATGACCAGGAATCAAACCGTGTTGGTGGTGCTATGTTCTGTAACGAACAGTCTGCTCGTGAAATATATTTATTACCATTCCAGATGTGTGTAGAAGATGGAAATGCATGGGGAATCATGAGTAGTATGAACCGAGTAGGTGGTCGTTGGATTGGTGGACACGAAGGTATTATGACTAATATGCTACGTGGTGAATGGGGATATGAAGGCTTTGTAATCACAGATCAGACATCCTTTGCATCATTTAATTACTGTGATATTCGTGAAGGTCTTGTAGCAGGTAATGATATCTGGTTATGTACTGGAAAGGATATGTGGCAGCTTTCTGATGAAGAAATGAATGCAACAATTATGACTGCGGCTCGTCAGGCAATGCATAGATACCTTTATGTTGTAGCAAATTCTAATGCTATGAATGGAATTGACAAAGATACAGTTGTTAAAAATGTATTAGCCGGATGGCAGATTGCACTTTATGTAATTGCAGTAATTATTCTTGTTGTTGATATATTTGCATTTAAGGCAGTGCGCAGACTTTGGACAGGAATGAACAAAGCGCAGAGACTTGAAGCAAAAGCAGAGAAGAAAGCTATAAAAGCAGCAAAGAAAGTAGCAAAAGCGGGAAAATTGGAGTAAAAATGGAAAAAATAAAAGAATGGTGGGGTTCCTTTGAAGAGAAACA
>JAZQZJ010000023.1:0-11162 GCA_045633955.1 Agathobacter sp.
GGTGGAAGTGAAAGTACAAGTGCAAATAATACAAACACACAGACAGAAAGTAATAGTGAAAATACTACACATACCAAAGAAGAAAATAGTCAATTTCAAACAGAAACAACAGAAGAAGGATATATTATAATATCAAAGGAAGAATTTGCTTCTTATATAACTAAAGTTGAGCTTACAACAGACAATTGGAAAGAATATATAGACATTGTTGAAAAAACAACTGAAACAAAAAATAAGTTTGGAGATGTAATAAGTACAAACACTACTACAAGTTTATATGCTAAAAATGTATTAGCATGTTTCTTTGATGATTTTGCAATTGAACTTACAGTTATTGAAAGTGGTGAAACTATTTATTGTGAGTCTATGGTTGGGCAGATTAGTACATCAACTACAATTGAGTGGGCAGATTATGTGCTAGATGATTTTGTTTGTGATAGAATTATAGGAGATTTATATATATTGAAAGATATTCCTAGTGAATGTATATCAGTTGATGAAAGTGGTACTGAATTTATTTGTATAGGCTCTAGTGATGATTACATGAAGTCTGAATTTGAATATCTAGGTATGGATTTAGTTATGGCATATAATAACTATGGTGGAAATTAAATAGTATAACTAGAAAAAAGCAAGAAAAGACAGATTATAAATAAATCTGTCTTTAACTTGCATTTTTTACTTTCATGGTGTGTTTCTTGCCATTTGGGCTTGCTAGTTTTTCAAGAAGGTTATGTTCTTCAAAGTCATTTTGGATATCTTCTGTGAGAAGGTCTACATATTTTCTAGTCATATCAAGAGTTGAGTGTCCAAGGATTTTTTGGAGTTTAAAACAATCACCACCACTTGCAATATAGTTTTTAGCAAAGGTATGTCTTAAAGCATGTGCAGATGTAATACTTACACCTCTTGAAAGATTGTAATCTCTAATGGCATGTTTTAATGCATTTGGTGTCAACTGTTCATTTGTGATACTACAGAAAAGGTAATCACTTCTTTCAACATCATCAGGTGTAGTTGCTTTGATATAATCTCTTATAATTCTAAGGAGACTTGCTGACAATGGAATTACCTGAACCTTTTTATTTTTGGTATGTCCTAAAACAACTTGTTTTTTCTTGAAATCAATATCACTGATTTTAAGATTACAAACTGTAGAAACTCTATTGCCAGTGCCTATAATCCACATTACACATGCATAGGTTCTATATTCAACAAAGTTGTTACCTTGTGGTTTTTTCATTAAAAGTTTTAATTCTGTATCAGTATAGGTTTTCTTTGGTTCTTCTTGATATTTAATTAAATCTATCTTGAATTGTTTTTCTAAGTAACTATTAGCCATACACCATTTTACAAAGGCTCTAATGTCTCTTAAATAGTGATTGATAGATGTAGGTCTTAAATCTCCTTGGTCTAACATATCAGCAGTAAACATAGTAATATCTTTTTTATCTAAGTCATTCATATTCATAGATACATCAATTACATCAGCAAACTTTTTAAAACTTTCTTTATAACCTGATATAGTTTTTTCAGCAAGGTTGAGAGCCTTCTTTTCTGCAATGTATTCTTCAAATCTATCCTGAATTGTATAATCATTTGTCTTTTTAACTGTAAGTACTCTAGCCATTGTATAAATCTCCTTTTAATTCTTGTTATGTTTTACCAATTTGCAACCATTTCTGCTAAGGTCATATTCTTTTCTGCAATCAGGGTTGGGAAGAATTTCATTGCAAATTGTTTTCTTACTTCTGCAAAGGTCTGTGGCTGTTTTACATCTTGCCATTCACCTTTTCTATTTCTTCTTCTAACAGTTACTTTTGTACTAACAAGTTCTTTGAACCATGCTTTGTGTTCAGGTGCATTGTTGAGAATGTAGTTTACCATAAATTCTTTTGTAAGGTCATTGAGACTGTTTACTGTTACTTCTAAGTTTGTATTGTTGTTTGCATTTGTTTTTTTCATAATTTTGGTTTCCTTTCATGTGTACTTGTGTTTGATTTCTTTCTTTATCTTATGTATGTATAATACAGTATTAAGTGTCCGATATTCTGTACACTTAATTTATTTTTGTAATTCTTATTATGGGTTTAGTTCTTGGTAAATGTAAAAACAGAGTATACCCCCACTTTACTCTAGTAAACCTAGTTATTCTTGTAAAAACGAAGTTGTTTTGTTATTTATTTTACAATTTGTAAATAAAGTCTTTGACTTAGATTTTACACTAAGGTATAATAAAGATAACAAAAGAAGGGGGTTAGCCAAATGAGAGTAGCCTATGTAAGAGTAAGTACAGTAGAACAGAATGAACAAAGACAAGTTGAGGCATTAGAGAAATATGATATTGAACAATGGTTCTGTGAAAAGATAAGTGGTAAGAATACCAATAGACCTGAATTAAAAAGAATGTTAGAGTTTGTGAGACAAGGTGATACAGTTTATATCCATGATTTTTCAAGATTAGCTAGAAGTACAAAAGACTTGCTAGACATTGTGGAAACTCTATCAAATAAAGGTGTACACTTAGTAAGCAATAAAGAAAACATAGATAGTTCAACACCAACAGGCAAATTGATGTTGACAATGATTGGAGCAATAGCAGAATTTGAAAGAGAAAACCTTTTGGAAAGACAAAAAGAAGGGATTGCAATTGCTAAGAAAAATGGTAAATTCAAGGGTGGACAAGTTAAGAAGATAGACAATGATAAGTTTGAAAAACTACTTGAAAAATATTATAGTAGAGAGATAACCAAAAGCAAAATGGCAGAAGAACTTGGAGTAAGTAGACCTACACTTGATAAGTTGATTAAAGAGCATAAATAAGAAATTGCGGCTGGGGGTGTTTCACCCCCTGACCGCAATTAACTAGAATAACAAGGATAACTAGATTAAGTAGGGTGACAATGACGGAGTTTCATTTTTACTCTTGGTGGGAGAGTAGGTGTGATTTAATTGAAATATCAAAAACAAAAGCAAGAAATCCTGAAAATATACCCCCACCCCTATGGACAAAATAAGTAAATGTATTAAGAGTAAATTACATATATAGTGTACAAATTACACATTTCATTTTATATCAAGGCTAACTATAACAGTTAGTCTTTTTATTTTTGTTATTGGAAAGGTAGATTTCCTAGTGGATAAGTTTTGAAAAGGAGAAAGTCATGGATAGAAATAGTGAATTAAGACAAAAAGTTAGATTGTTAAAGGCTCTTGGACAAATCAATGCTTATGTAGAACTAGCAGAAATACTAGGTATCAAGAGTAAATCTTTTTATAATTGGCTTAGAGGTGAATACAATCTAAGTGAAGATAAAGAAGTATTGTTAAGAGAAATAGTTGGAGACTTGTGGATACCAATCAATTGATTTGGTATCACAAATCTAATTTTTTTGGACAAGTACATGTAAAAATCCCTTCTTGATTTTTAAGAATAGTAGAAATTCAAGGAGGTTTGAAAAAATGAAATGTGAAATAGTAGACCTTCCAAAAGAAGAATGGAAGGTAGTAGAAGGATTTGAAAGATACATGGTATCTAATATGGGAAGAATAAAATCCCTGATTGGTAAGCCTAAGTTGTTAAAGCCATTCCCTACTAATGGTGGGTATTTAATGGTTAAACTATCAAAAAATAAAAAGGCTTATAATAAAAGGCTACATAGAATAGTTGCTATTGCTTTTGTAGAAACAGATGATAACTCAAAAGAAGTACATCATATTAATGAGAATATACTAGATAATAGAGCAACCAATTTAATGTGGCTTACAAAGGAAGAACATTTTATGTTGCATTGCCCCCCTAGTCCTTAAATAAGAATTGCAAATTCTTATTTAAGGACAAAGCCCCCCCTGACACCTTCTATTTATATATAAAAACTAGGGGGAATAAATTAAAGGGATTTGTCCAAGAAATTTTTTGATAAGTATGATAACTAGGATTGCAAGGTACTGCTGCCCTATGGTAGAATAACAAATGCATAAGTTATAGAATTTGTCAAATTTTTTGAAAAGTCAAATTTTGTAAAAAATTAGACCCCCTGATTTAATGATTTCATGCAAAAAAATCAAGGTGTCTTTTGAAAAGTAATCAGATTAGAAAGTTCCACAAACCTAGTAAAATCAAGGGCTAGAGGACTTTTATAATAGGTTGGGCTAGACACCTTCCTCTTAATCAGGGGGACCAATTATTTTATCAATCATTTTCTAATATTTAATTTCTATAAGAGAGAATCAAACCAAAATGTAATTTGTTTGAATGTATTTTTCAAAAAATTGCTTATTTCTTTTAAAAAAGATATTTCATCAATCTTTTCAGCTATAGCAATTTTCTTAATTGCAGTATCATATGCTTTGTCAAAACATTCTTTCGCCTTATCAAATGTAAATCCCATTTCAATATATTTATTAGGTATGGATGCAAAAATAATATACTTCCCATCATGATACTGATAAATTTGACAAGGAAATTGCTGACAAAATTCCCATTCTGAAAACTTAGATGCAATCTCATCTGATTTTGTAATATTGTTGATGCGAACCAATTTTATCATCATTGCTTCATTGCTTGATGCAACATCACCAACTTTGTTTCCCGTTATAGCAATGTAACAGCTATGAATTTCCTCTACGTAGTCTGCTGTTCCAGTTGTATGTGGATGAATTTCACTCCCTTTTGGTAATACTTCCATATATACATCTGGATTATTTAAAAACTTAGGAATCGCTTTTGAAAGTTCATCCATAATTACTTCATCTTGGTTTTTATTCTCTGAATCGCTTTCTACTGTATCAGCCTTAATTTCTATCCCAGGCACATATATCATAGTTACCATCACACATATCGACAAAATAATACTAATTAATCTTCTTACTGTATTTTTTTTATAAACAAAATCATTTTTTAATTTATTTCTAAACATCTAAATTTTTCCCTTTTCATTATTAAAATTCAAAAAAAAAAGCACCAACCCCGCTAGATTACTAGCAAAACTGATACCTTTTACAGTGCACCCTCAGGGGCTCGAACCCTGGACACCCTGATTAAGAGTCAGGTGCTCTACCAACTGAGCTAAGGGTGCATTTACTATTCGTAAAGACAAAGGTTATTATAATGTATAAAATAAAAAATTGCAAGTATTTTTTATAAAAATATTTTTATTATGCAAAAATATATGATAAGATAATTTTAATAAATATAGAAAGGATTTTACTATGAAAGTTGAAGAACGTTTTTTAAATTATGTATCCTATTGGACTACTTCTGATGAAACAGGAACTAGTAATCCTACTAGTGAAAGGGAATTTACATTAGCAAAAGTTTTAGAACAAGAACTAAAAGATATGGGACTTGAAAAAGTATTACTAAGTGATACTTGCTACGTATATGGTCTACTTCCTGCTACTCCAGGTATGGAACACAAAAAAGCCATTGGATTAATTGCGCATATGGATACTGCTCCAGATTTTTCAGGAGAAAATGTAAAACCACAAATCATTGAAAACTATGATGGAAATGATGTTTTATTAAAAGGGAATAATAGCTGGCTTAAAGTTTCTGATTTCCCTACTTTGAAAACATTAGTAGGACATCGTTTAATTACTACAGATGGTACAACTCTTCTTGGAGCAGATGATAAAGCTGGCATTGCTGAAATCATGACAGCTATTGAAGAAATAAAAAATAGTGATGTAGCACATGGAGATATCTGGGTTTGTTTCACACCAGATGAAGAAGTAGGCATGGGACCAAATAGTTTTGATTTAGACTATTTTGAAGCTGACTATGCTTATACTGTAGATGGTGCTTATGAAGCAGATATTGCCTATGAAAACTTTAATGCAGCTAGTGCAGAATTTAATATTACAGGTGTAAGTGTTCATCCTGGAGAAGCAAAAGATATCATGGTAAATGCAGCACTGATAGGCTGTGAAATTGCTATGAAACTTCCACAGAATGAAACACCTTCTCATACAGAAGATAGAGAAGGTTTCTATCATTTAACAGATATATCTGGTGATGTAGTTTCTGCTAAATTATCTTATATTATTCGTGACCACGATAAAAACTTATTTGAATCAAAACTCAACAAACTTCGTACCTTAGAAGTAGAAATGAATCAGAAATATGGAGCTAATACCGTAGAATTAAATATCACACATTCTTATGAAAATATGCTTAGTGTTATTGAAAACAATATACATGTTGTTGATTTAGCAAAAGATGCTATTTTTGCTGTAGGTCTTGAACCAGTTTCACTTCCTGTACGTGGTGGTACAGATGGTGCAAGATTATCTTTCATGGGTCTTCCTTGTCCAAACCTTGGTACAGGTGGATATGGATTTCATGGTCCTTACGAACATGTAAGTATCGATTCCATGGAACGTGTTGTAAAAATTTTGAAAGAAATTGTATCTAATCCAATTGATAAGTAAAAAAACTCCCGGTAGGTGTAAACCTATCGGGAGTTTTTGATTACTTATTTTTTAATCTTGTTAAGCTGTCTATTTAATTTTGCAAAGTCTTTCTGAGTTGTACCTTCCATCATGCTTGAAAGCATTGTAATCTTAGCATCACCCATCATACCAGCAATAGCACCAATCATAGATGCCATTGTAAGGTTACCCATTGCCATGAACCAGCCTTTTACACATTTTACACATTCTTCGTTTGCAGCCAATTCAGCAAATGGATCTTCGATTGAATAATATCCATCGATTACTTCGATTTCTTCACTGTCATCATCGTCTGCAACATCATCAAACCAGTTACCAACTGCCATAGCAGCTGCAATATCTGGAAGTGTATATTCTGCATTATGTTCTGCAACACCATTTAATGTAATTGTATCTTCTACATCAGCAGCTTTTGCTGTAATTGTATTTTCACCATCATTTAATGCTACATTTTCAAATACAACTGCATGATCTACAACAGACTGTGTTCCTACTTCTACACCATTTACTATAAGAGTTACTTCATCACAGTTTGTATATACAGTAATGTTTCTTTCTTCTGGAGCACGGTCTGTAAAACGACGTCCTGCAACATAAACCATAGGTTCTGTGGTCCAGTATGCTTTGTAAATATAGAATGCATCTTTCTTAAGTTTTCTATCATATGTAATAAGACCTTTGTTATTACGTCCTACTACTCCACCTTCATCACGAGCATCTGCAGCAAAGTCAAAACAATTCCATACATGTGTAGACCAAAGGTATGGGCGTGTAGCAAATGTCTTTAACATTTCATGATGATAATAGTTTGCATACTCTTCTGTATAATCATGATTCATAGGTGTTGCACTATGCCATTTTACGATATTTTCTACACCGTATTCAGATACACCCAAAGGAATATCTGGATTCAATTTATGGTATGCATCAAACCATGGTCCATTGTTTGATACATCTCCGCCATACCAACCAAAATAGTGATTATAACTTACAATATCTGTAATATAGTTATGTTCGGAATCCATAGGTGTAGCAGAAACCTGTGCAATTGTAGTCACACGACTTGGGTCCATTGCTTTTGCTAATTCATTCAAGTCACGTAAATTTTTACGGAGTGGTTCATTATCAGCACCAATAAGAATTTCATTTGAAATTCCCCAGAAGAAAATAGCTGGATGGTTATAATTCTGTGCTATAAGTTCAATCATCTGGCTAATTGTATTTTCATAAGCCTCTTCAGAAGGAATAAATTTTGAAATAAATGGGATTTCAGCCCAAAGAGCAAAACCTGTTTTATCACATAAATCATAGAAATACTGATCATGCTGATAGTGAGCAAGACGAATTGTATTTGCACCTAATTCCTTTATAAGAGCAATATCTTCTTCATGGTCTTCTTTTGAAATAGCCCATCCTTTATCCAATCTATCCTGGTGACGAGATACACCATGAAGTGGAACATTCTTTCCATTTAACCAGAATCCAGTATTTGGATCTACATGGAAGGAACGATAACCATATGTTACTTCTACTTCATCTACTACATCTTCACCTATTAATAATTTGGCAACTGCTGTGTACAAGTAAGGATCTTCCATACCATGCCATAAATGTGGTTCTTTTACACTAATGAGAAGGTCTGTGTGATTTACTGCTGGCGCTCCGCCTCTTGCTACTACATTACCTTCTGCATCTTTAATTTCCACTGCGATTGCATCTGCTCCACCTACTGGGAATAAATCAAAACGTGTATTTCCTGAGCAGTGTGGTGTTACGAATACACCTGCTGTACCATCTTTTAATAAATCAAAATGTGTTTCGTTTACTTCAATAAAGTTTACATCACGATACAAACCACCATAGAAAGTAAAGTCTGCTGTCTGAGGATAAATATCACTGATAGCATTTGTTACTACAACAGTAAGTACGTTTCCTTCAGGTTTCATAGCTGGTGTTAAATCAAAACGGAACGTAGAAAAACCACCTTTGTGTGTTCCAAGTTCACGTCCGTTACAATATACGGTAGCCACATGATTTGCACCTTGAAATTCAATATACTGTTTTTTGCCTGCAGTAGGATTTGGTAAATCAATTTCGTATGTACCAATACCTCTCCAATAATCATTGCCGCCATCCTGTCCATCAAGGTTATTCCAAGTATGTGGAAGTGCTACAGTAGCTAAATTTTCACCCTTTTTTGCAAAGCGAGCTTCTTTCATAAGAGTAATTGTTCTCATTATAAAAATCTCCTTTCATTATATATTTCCCATTATGATAAGATTGTAACATTCTATATAATTTCATACAAGTTAATTAACTAAAAAACAACGAACTCGCTATAAAAGCTTGTTCGTTGTTTTTTATAACTATTTCATTTATAGGTTCGCAAGTAATGCTGCAATTTCATCTGGAGTCATTACCTTGTTAGGGTCTGATAAATCTGGCATTGGTGGTTTCTCTTCTTCTATCGCAAGTTGTTCCTCAATAATAGCTGTATCTTCTTCACTTGCATCGCCTCCTGCCATATTTGCAAATAAAGCTGCAATTTCGTCTGGACTCATTGCTTTGTTTGGATCTGATAAATCTGGCATCACTGGTTTTTCTTCTACTACTGGAATCTCTTCCACTACTGGCATTTCCTCTACTACTGGAGTTTCTTCTACCACTGATTCCTCTGCTGGTGCTAGATTTGCAAACAATGCCGCGATATCGTCTGGACTCATTGCCTTATTTGGATCTGACATATCTGGCATCGCTGGTTTTTCTTCTACCACTGGCATTTCTTCTACCACTGGCATTTCTTCTACCACTGGTATTTCTTCTACCACTGGTATTTCTTCTACTACTGAAGTTGCCTCTACTATTGGAGTTTCCTCTACTACTGGCATTTCTTCTACCACTGACTCAACAGATAATGATTCTGCTGGTGTATATGTAACAGATGCTGGCATCACTACTTTTGTTCCATTCATGATTGCCTGATTCAAACGAAGCTCTGTATCCTTTAACTGAACAATCATATCCTGAATTTTCAATTCTGTCTGTGTACTTACATCTGTTAATTTTAATCTCTGTTCTTTTGAAAGACTAGTGAACTTTGTATTTAGTATTTCTGCTAACTCATCTAATTGTTCTAAAACCTGATCATTAGAATTGATGATAGCATCTGCATTTTCTTTACTACGATTAATTATTACTTTTGAAATTCCTTTTTGCGCATTTACAATTTCTTCTGTAGGTAATTTTGAAACTTCCTGTAAGTCATTTAATTTTTCTTCAAGTTCAGCAAAACTCTTTTTTAACATGATATAAGAAGCTTTATCTGATTTATAAAGATTCTCCAAATGTTCATTTTGTTTTGCTTCTTTTATTTCATTAAGAGTCATGTATGCATTTACCATAATATAGACAGCAGCTAATGCGACTATACCTAAAAGAATAATTACAACATAGCTTTCTTTGAAATTAATCATTAAATACATTTCGGCAAACACAATAACAGTTAATATCAAAATAGAAATAATGATTTGAAGTTTAGATTGTTTTTCCTTTGTACCATTCATAGTATCATTCCCCCTATATAATTTTTCTATTTTTTAATGCACCTAACTGGATTCGAACCAGCGGCCTACCGCTTAGGAGGCGGTCGCTCTATCCTACTGAGCTATAGATGCAAAATATTAAAGACACACATATCCTTGCATCCAAATACTTCCTTTAAATCTTCTTCCTACAGCTGGTTCTCCCAACAAATCTTCTTTATTTATTGTCACACCAAATATAATATCATTACACTCTATTTTCATTGAGTATAACATTTCATTTGTATATACATTCGAAATTTCTTCTACTTCTAAAATTTCACCTAAAACACAATATTGATCACTTTCTATTCCATAAGGCATAAAAGAAGAATTCACAATTGTAAATACATCTTCTTTTCGAATTCTTTTTGAAATAGAATTATATGTATTCATATCTTCTAAAGTTAAACTTTCAATGGCTTCTTCATTACCTTCTCTTGCTTCCGCAATCAATCGGTTACGTTTTTGTTGTTTATGGTTAGCAGCTTGTTTTTCTAATACCTTTTGCTGAATTGGTAGAATTATTTTTCCATCTACAGATAATCCAGAAAGATAAGCACCATGCAAACCTTTCACATGTATATTATGACGATGCTCTGATAAAAAATCTGCTACATTCTGTAAATAGAAGATTAGTGTAACACCCAATCTCATTTCATCACATACACCTGCATAAGATTCTTTTTCTGCATGCTTTTCAATATCAATTTGTTCATTCGTAGAAAGTTCGTCTGAATAAGCATATGGAAAATAATAATCCATACAGAATTTATCATCTTCATCATAAGAACCTCTAATTGTAATACCAACATTACTAGCAATCATTCTTGAAAGCTCTGCAAACTCATTTCCTTCTGAATCTCTTGTTACTTTTATTAAATCAGGTTTTTCAATTATTTCTTCTGTTATAATTTCTAAATCTTTTTTCTTTAAATTTGAAAATCCAATTGCTCTCAAAAACTTATGCACGCATTTTCTCCCAAGCTATTATTAATAACACATACTCTTTCATAATGATAACATATTCTAGGAAAAAAGAAAACATACTGTACAAAATTTGTACAGTATGTTTTAAATTACTTATTCGAATTTTTTGCCATTTCCAATGCTTCTTTTTCTTCTTCA
>JAZQZJ010000024.1:0-3016 GCA_045633955.1 Agathobacter sp.
TATCCAGGTGACGTATTCTATTTACATTCAAGATTATTAGAAAGAGCAGCTCGTCTTTCTGACAAGTTAGGCGGCGGTTCCTTAACAGCTCTTCCTATTATCGAAACACAGGCAGGTGACGTTTCAGCGTATATTCCTACAAACGTTATCTCCATCACAGACGGACAGATTTTCTTAGAAACAGAATTATTCAATGCTGGTTTCCGTCCAGCTGTTAACGCTGGTATTTCTGTATCCCGTGTAGGTGGATCTGCTCAGATTAAAGCGATGAAAAAGATTGCTGCACCAATCCGTGGTGACTTAGCACAGTATACAGAGCTTGCAGCATTTGCACAGTTTGGCTCTGAACTTGATGCAGATACTACGATGCGTTTAGCACAGGGTGCTCGTATCAAAGAAATGTTAAAACAGCCACAGTACAAGCCAATGCCAGTTGAAAGACAGGTAATGATTATTTATGCAGCAACACAGAAATATCTTTTAGATATCGAAGTAGATGATGTTCTTCGTTTTGAAGCCGAATTGTTTGATTATGTGGAAACAAAATATCCAGAAATTCCAGAAGCAATTCGTACGGCAAAGGTACTTGACGAAGAAACAGAAAAAGCATTGGTAAAAGCAATCGAAGAATGTAAAAAAGCATTCAAATAAAACGGCAGAAAGCAGGTGTGAGAAATGGCTTCAATGCGCGACATTAAGCGTAGGAAAAACAGTGTCACAAGCACCCAGCAGATTACAAAAGCTATGAAGCTGGTTTCTACCGTTAAATTGCAGAAAGCAAGAACCAAAGCAGAAAAAACAAATCCTTATACAGAACAGATGTATAAAACCGTTAGTTCGATGCTGAAAAAGAGTGGAAATATTATTCACCCTTATCTTACTGCTGGAGAATCGGAACGTAAGGCTGTGATTGTTATCAGATCAAATCGTGGTCTTGCCGGTGGTTATAACTCCAATATTGTAAAGCTTATTACAAACGATGACTTTAAAAAAGAAGATCTTGATATTTATGCATTAGGTTCCAAAGGATACGATGCATTGGCACGTAGAGGTTATACCATTAAGGAAAATCGTTCAGACATTATGGACGATCCAACATATGACGATGCAATGAAACTTTGCAGAACAGTTCTCGACTCTTTTGCAAAGGGGGAAGTTGGTGAAATTTATTTGGCATATACACATTTTAAAAATACAGTAACACATATTCCTACACTGATTAAATTACTTCCAGTAGATACATCAGGTATGGAAGAAACTGAGATGGATGATAATGTAATGATGAATTTCGAGCCAAATACCGAAGAGGCATTGGATATGATTATTCCAAAATATGTAACCAGTCTTTTTTATGGCGCACTCGTAGAGTCAGTAGCCAGTGAAAATGGTGCCAGAATGCAGGCGATGGATTCTGCTACCAGCAATGCAGATGAAATTATTAGTGATTTGACAGTGAAGTTTAATAGAGCCCGTCAGGGCGCGATTACGCAGGAGCTTACGGAAATTATTGCCGGAGCAAATGCAATCAATTAATAGTAAGGAGAAAGCAAAAATGGCAAATAGTAATGTTGGTAAAATTACTCAGATCATTGGTGCCGTACTGGATATCAAATTTTCAGAAGGCGCATTGCCAGAAATCAACGATGCTATTGATGTACCATTAAAAGATGGTGGTAAATTAGTAGTAGAAGTTGCACAGCATCTGGGTGATGATACAGTAAAATGTATTGCCATGGGACCAACTGACGGTTTGGTTCGTGGAATGGATGCCATCGCAACAGGTGCTCCTATTACAGTACCAGTTGGTGAAAATACATTGGGAAGAATGTTCAATGTATTAGGTGATCCTATAGATGAAATTGATCCTCCTGTAACAGATAAAAACTGGGCGATTCATAGACCAGCTCCAGCATTTGAAGAACAGGCGACATCACAGGAAATGTTAGAAACCGGTATCAAAGTCGTTGACCTTCTCTGCCCATATCAGAAGGGTGGTAAAATCGGTCTTTTCGGCGGTGCTGGTGTAGGTAAAACAGTATTAATCCAGGAATTAATTCATAACATCGCTACAGAACATGGTGGATACTCTGTATTCGCAGGTGTAGGTGAACGTACTCGTGAAGGTAATGACCTTTACTACGAAATGAAAGAATCTGGTGTTATTGATAAAACAACCATGGTATTCGGTCAGATGAACGAACCACCAGGAGCTCGTATGCGTGTAGCGCTTACAGGTCTTACTATGGCAGAATACTTCCGTGACAGAGGTGGAAAAGACGTATTGTTATTCATTGACAATATCTTCCGTTTCACACAGGCTGGTTCTGAAGTATCAGCGTTGTTAGGTCGTATGCCTTCCGCCGTAGGTTATCAGCCAACACTTCAGACAGAAATGGGTGCTCTTCAGGAACGAATCACTTCTACAAAGAATGGTTCTATCACATCCGTACAGGCTGTATACGTTCCTGCGGATGACTTAACTGACCCAGCTCCAGCTACTACATTCGCTCACTTGGATGCAACAACCGTACTTGACCGTTCTATCGCATCTCTTGGTATTTATCCAGCGGTAGATCCACTTGGTTCAACATCTCGTATCCTTGATCCAAATATCGTTGGACAGGAACACTTTGAAGTAGCTCGTGGCGTACAGGAAATCTTACAGAAATACAAAGAATTACAGGATATTATCGCAATTCTTGGTATGGACGAATTATCAGAAGATGACAAACTTGTAGTTAACCGTGCGAGAAAAATTCAGAGATACTTATCTCAGCCATTCTCAGTTGCTACACAGTTTACAGGTCTTGAAGGAAAATACGTTCCAATTTCTGAAACTATCCGTGGTTTCCGTGAAATCTTAGACGGAAAACATGATGATATTCCAGAAGGACATTTCTTAAATGCAGGAAGTATCGACGAAGTACGTGCTCGTATGCAATAGGAGGTGCCTATGGCAGAAATATTCAAAGTAAAGATTATTACTCCAGACCGTGTCTTTTATGAAGGTGAGGCA
>JAZQZJ010000025.1:0-27673 GCA_045633955.1 Agathobacter sp.
CTAAATATTAAAGACCTGCGAAGATTTCGATATCTTTGCTGTCAGCTGTTAAAGTAACGATAGCTTTCTTTGTCTTAGCAGTTTTACCAACTACCATACCACGACGTTTTTTCTTTCCGTCAAGGTTCATTGTGTTTACGCTGGCAACTTTTGTTCCTTCGAACATTTTTTCTACTGCTTCTTTAATCATTGTTTTGTTTGCTTCTGGATGAACTAAGAAAGTATATTTCTTTTCAGCCATAGCGCCCATACTCTTTTCAGTGATTACTGGTTTGAGGATTACATCATAATACTGTACGTTTGCCATTACGCATACACCTCCTCGATTGTTGCAATAGCAGCTTTTGTAACTACTACTGTGTCATATTTTAATACATCAAATACGTTAAGTTCGTTTGTCTGAGTTGTTTTAACTGTTGGAACGTTTGCTGCAGAAGCAATTACGTTTGTATCCATATCGTTAAGAACTACTAAACCTTTCTTTCCTTTTAAGTTGTTCATAACTTCTACGATCTTCTTAGTTTTGATTTCGTCTAATTTGAATTCATCAAGAACGATGAGTTTGTTTTCTACTACTCTAGAAGTTAAAGCAGATTTTAATGCTGCTCTCTTTTCTTTCTTGTTTAATTTGAATGAGTAGTCTCTTGGTACTGGAGCAAATACAACACCACCACCTGTGTAATGTGGAGCTCTTGTAGAACCCTGTCTTGCATGACCTGTACCTTTCTGTCTATATGGTTTCTTTCCACCACCACGTACTTCAGAACGAGTTTTTGCTTTCTGTGTACCCTGGCGATTATTTGCAAGCTGCTGAAGCACTGCCATGTGAACTAAATGTTCGTTGATTTCTACACCGAAAACAGCGTCGTTTAATTCGATAGTATCTACTTCATTACCAGCCATATTTAATACAGCTACTTTAGCCATCGTAAAGTTCCTCCTTTCAAATATTCAGCACTATTTAACTTTTACTGTTTCTTTTACTGTGATAAGAGCTTTCTTTGCTCCTGGTACAGCACCTTTAACTAAGAGTAAGTTGTTTTCAGCGTCTACTCTTACTACTTCAAGGTTCTGTGTTGTAACTTTTACAGCACCCATGTGACCAGGCATTCCTTTTCCTTTGAATACACGGCTTGGTGATGAACAAGCACCGTTAGAACCCTGATGACGATGGAATTTAGAACCGTGAGCCATAGGTCCTCTGTGCTGACCTAATCTCTTAATAGCGCCCTGGAAGCCTTTACCTTTTGAAATTGCAGTAACGTCTACTTTGTCGCCTTCTGCAAAGATATCAGCTTTAATTACATCTGCTAAGTTGTAGTCACTAGCGTTTTCAAATTTGAATTCACGAACGAATCTCTTTCCTGATACACCAGCTTTTGCAAAGTGTCCCATTTCAGCTTTGTTAACGCCATGTCTGTTTCTAATTTCTTTCTTTCCTGTTGCATCTTTGCTAACAACTTTTTCTTTCTTGTCAACAAAACCAACCTGAACTGCGCTGTATCCGTCGTTTTCTACAGTTTTAATCTGAGTAACAACACATGGACCAGCCTGTAATACTGTAACTGGAACTAAAATTCCATCAGCATTGAAGATTTGAGTCATTCCGACTTTTGTTGCTAAAATCGCTTTCTTCATTTTTTACCTCCTGTTTTCTACAGCGGAACGCTTCATGCTCGATACGAGTGAGTAGCGGAACCGTTCATCCTAGAGCAGTTTATCTATGTAAACCATTCAGGGATATTTCTTTGTTTGTTTCCGAAAAACTTATTTGTTTTTCATTTTGATATCAATGTAAACACCAGCTGGCATTTCTAAACGAGATAATGCATCAACTGTTTTCTGTGTTGGAGCAATGATATCGATAAGTCTCTTATGAGTTCTCTGTTCGAACTGTTCACGTGAATCTTTATATTTGTGAGTAGCTCTTAAGATAGTAACAACTTCCTTCTTTGTTGGAAGTGGAACTGGTCCGCTCACCTGTGATCCATTTTTCTTTACAGTTTCGATGATTTTTTTAGCTGATGAATCAACTAATTCGTGATCATAAGCTTTGAGAGTAATTCTCATTACCTGACTTGCCATAAAAAAAGTCGCCTCCTTTTCGCACTTTAAATTTCAGTACGACAAGCGGTGACTGTACACTTCTCCGTGTGTGTCCTAAAGACTCTCACACGTTGTTTCTGCCTATTGCAGACCGTATGTGGGTACAGTGACTTGTCGTCAGTTTCCTAACTTGACATTCGCTCCACGGAACACCTGCCTCTTGGGCAGCAACCTCACGCTTCACAGCTATCATGCCACAGCAAAAATCATTATACACGATTAAATCAGCAATTGCAACAACTTTTTTCAAAAAATTTTACTCAAATTTAAATTATAAAAAGTTGCTACTATATTATAGAAGAAACTCGTGTTAACGACCGTAGTTTAGTATAGCAGAATCCCATCATTTGTCTATGGTATTTTCGTATGTTTCCACAGAAATACAAGAAGGGTGGCATTTGCCACCCTTTGCATATATACACACTCTTTTCTCTATTCTTGATTTGCATTTCTCTCTAAAAATCGCAACACAGATACGATCGGAACAATCAACATCCCACAAAAGAAATTGCTAATACCATGCACCATATCAAATGGTAGGCCAGATACAATCCAAGCCAGCACAGCCTCAAAACTCAAGCCGAACATCAACGCCTGCGCTGGCGCATACAAAATTCCAAAGCAAAACCCATGCAACGCACACACTACCATATATATAATAGAAGAAACTCTTTTGGACATCTGCTTTGGAAGCAACATTGTTACACCCCATAATATTGTCCATATATATAGGTAAGGAATCCACCATAGATTAAAACCTCCAAGTGCACCATTTAAAAACACATATACATAAATTGGATATAATGCCTTTCTTCTATATACTAAGGTATATGCTATCGTCAGTGTCCCTAACAAATGCACATTAGGTATCCACTCCATAATCACCTTAGACACATACATAATCGCACCGAGCATTGCAAAGATTGCCAATTCTCTTGTTTTTAGCTTCATGATTATTCCACCTTAAAAGAATACACTTCACCTTCTGTAATAGGCGTTGCATCCACGCCTGTCATGGCATATTCTCCATTGATATAGAACGCCCAGTATTTTCCATCGGTGTCATAATCCACCGTGATACCATCTACCGTTTTTACATAAAGACCATAGTCACCTGCATCACCTGCTATCAAATCAAGTTCTAACAACGCATCACCAACTATAGTTTTCTCAGTGTGAACCTCATAGGCTTTTTCATTACCATCAGCATTTACCACAGTAAACATAAATACTGTCGCACCTTCACCAAGTACTGTTGCATCTTTCTTCTCATCTCCCTGCACATCCACTTGTAAACCATCGTCCCCACTTACGGTTTCTCCCATTTCTGTACCAGCAGGTGGCTCTTCCATTACATCGCCATTACATCCTGTCATATTACATGCCATAGCCACAATCAGCATCATACTAAGAATGAATGACAAAAATTTCTTTTTGTTTTTTCTTGTCATATTCTTTTTCTCCTTTTTATTGTATTTCCTTCTGTAACTGGCGCTCGCAGTTTGTATTACGAAGGAACTCTGTGCTTAGGTATTTCGACTTGGCACTTTTATCCATCCACCTTCTCAGGTTTCCCCAATGGCTTGTCCTAAAACGTGGCTTTTAGTAGGATGATAAAATTAAATAAAGATTAAACTTCCTTTATCTTTATTGCACCTTACGGCGACGGGCTCGTACAGGATTCTCACCTATTTCCCATTGCACAGAATCTATATCATAAATTATATGATATACTTAATTAATTTTCTGTGAGTATCTTCATAATCACATCATAGTTCTCTGGCTCATGTGGAAACGTACAATCAGAACAGTCCTTAATTACTTTTCCTCCCACCTTAATATAAAGCGGATTCCCCGGACAATTATCCAAATGATTCAACGGACAATAACAAAACAAACAATTCATGCACTCCATATCATGACATGGATAATACTGACAATCTCGATTCTCAAAATATCGATAAGAATTTTCCATTTGCACAATTCCCTCCCTCATAACTATGTTGACCATCATAGCATAGCTGCACTTCATTTGCAATCAATTCTGATATTTGTTACCAACACCGAAAAAAAGTAGACTTTTCCACAAAAACCATATATTATATTGTAGAAACAAATTCATATACGAAATACATTATATGAGACATATAATATATAGAAGAAAGGAATTCATTATGTGGATTGCAGATGGATGGAAAGATTACCAGGTAATCGATTGCTCACAAGGCGAAAAATTAGAACGTTGGGGTAAATATGTATTACTTCGTCCAGACCCTCAGGTTATTTGGGATACACCAAAAAGAAATAAAAACTGGAAAAAATTAAACGGACATTATCACAGAAGCAAAAAGGGCGGTGGTGAATGGGAATTCTTTGATTTACCAAATGAATGGAGCATTCACTATAACTTACCAATTGGCGAACAGCTCACATTTAACCTGAAACCATTTAGTTTTAAACACACCGGACTTTTTCCTGAACAAGCAACAAACTGGCATTGGTTTTCAAAAAAAATCAAAGAAGCTGGCAGACCAATTAAAGTACTAAATCTTTTTGCATATACTGGTGGTGCTACCTTAGCAGCTGCTGCAGCTGGCGCTAGTGTTACCCACGTTGATGCTTCCAAAGGCATGGTAGGCTGGGCAAAAGAAAATGCAGTTTCTTCCGGTCTTGCAGAAGCGCCAATTCGTTGGATTGTTGACGATTGTGTAAAATTCGTAGAAAGAGAAATCCGCCGTGGCAACCACTATGATGCCATTATCATGGATCCTCCATCTTATGGACGAGGACCAAAGGGCGAAATTTGGAAAATCGAAGAAGCTGTTTATCCACTCATTAAATTGTGTGCACAGCTTTTAACAGACAAACCATTATTTTTCTTAGTAAATTCTTATACCACTGGTTTGCAACCAGCCGTACTTACTTATATGATTAGTACAGCATTAAAAGATTTTGACGGAAGTACTACTTCAAACGAAATCGGGCTTCCGGTTTCCGAAACAGGCTTGGTGTTGCCTTGTGGAGCTAGTGGCAGATTTGAAGGAAAATAGGATAACATAACAAACAGACAATGAGACGAGACAGGCAGCTCGACCCACGAACGCTTTGCGTTCTTTCCCGTTGCTTCGCAACTAAGGCTCTCGCTATTTGGCTAGTCGCTAAACTCAAAAATAAAAAGAAGACATACTTGCATGTTAGCATGCAAGTATGTCTTCTTTTCATTTTTCGCTTGTCTCGTTAGTTTATAACATCTTTTTCTTTTTTAAGAACCACATCATAAAAATACATACTATTACAATGATTCCACAAATCATAACAAACCCAAATGGCGATGCAGCAAACGGCATCCCTTCTGCATTCACGTTCATACCATAAATACCCGAAATAACCGTAGGTACAGCCATAATAAGTGTAATAGATGTCAGGGTTTTCATAACATTGTTCAAACGATTATCAAGTACCGAAGACATCAGCTCTCGAGTACCGTTTATAATATCTCGATATATCACCGTCATTTCAATCGCCTGTTTATTTTCAATAATAACATCATCTAATAGTTCTTTATCCTCTGGATACTGTTCCAAGCGTTTATATCTCGTTAATCGATCTAATACGTTTCCATTTGCACGAAGAGATGTCGCAAAGTATACCAATGTCGACTCCAATTCATGTAACGCAATAAGGTCATCTTCTCGTGTATCATTCTCAATTCGTTCTTCAATTTCATTACGTTTTTTATCAATCGTACGAAGATGTCCCTGATACACAACTGTAGTACGATACAAAATCTGATATACAAAACGCATCTTCTTTTTTGTAGAAAATTCTTTTACGCGATTATTTATGAACGTCTGTAAAACAGGCAAATCTTCTGTGCATACCGTGATTATTAAATCCTGTTTTAATATTATACCCAAAGGAATTGTAGTATACATTACTTTCTTGTGACGAATCTCTGTAGAAGGAACGTCAATAAGAATAAGTGTATATCCATCTTCTAATTCAATACGCGAACTTTCTTCCTCATCGAGTGCGGCTCTAAGGTCATTTACATCAATATCGAGAGACTCTGCCAGAAGCATTGTCTCTTCTGCACTCGGGTCGACCAAATGAATCCATACTCCGTCTGTAATATGTTCTTCTTCATGGATACAGCTATCATCTGTTTTATAATATTTTACCATGTGGTCCTCCCCTCTAAATCTTTTCCGCTCCCAAATCTAGCAAGCGTACATCTATTGCATGTAGATTCTTTTAATCTTCTGCTTTATGATATTTCTCCGCCTGTGCACGAATGAGTTCTACATCATCAAAATAATTGATGCGCATTGCACGTTTTACTTCATCCATTGTCTGCGCAGCTACTGCACGTGCGGCTTCACTACCCTGTTTTAATATATCATAAACCATAGGAATATCTTTTTCAAATTCTGCACGTCTTGCACGGATAGGTGCAAGTTCTTCCTGTAACACACTGTTTAAGAACTTCTTAATTTTCACATCACCAAGTCCACCACGTGTATAGTGATCTTTTAACTCCTGAAGATTTGCATATTCTGGAAGATATTCTGCAAAATGTCCATCATTACTAAATGCATCCAAATAAGTGAATACACAGTTTCCTTCCACATGACCTGGATCCGAAATCTGAATATGTGTTGGATCTGTATACATAGACATAACCTTTGTTCTTACATCCTTTTCTGTATCCGAAAGATAAATACAGTTCCCAAGCGATTTACTCATTTTTGCTTTTCCATCAATACCAGGTAAACGACAGCAAGCCGCATTTTCTGGAAGAAGTACATCAGGCTCTACCAAAACTTCATCATAAATGGAGTTAAACTTACGCACAATTTCTCTTGTCTGTTCAATCATTGGAAGCTGATCTTCTCCTACAGGTACACAAGTCGCCTTAAACGCTGTAATATCTGCAGCCTGGCTAATTGGATACGTAAAGAAACCAACTGGAATACTTGTTTCAAAATTACGCATTTTAATCTCAGTTTTTACAGTAGGATTTCTCTGCAAACGAGATACTGTAACTAAGTTTGAATAAAAAAATGTAAGCTCTGTTAATTCAGGAATCTGAGACTGAATAAACAATGTGGATTTTGCTGGATCAAGCCCTACAGATAAATAATCCAAAGCTACTTCTATAATATTCTGACGAACCTTTTCTGGATTCTCAAAGTTGTCTGTAAGCGCCTGCGCATCTGCTATCATAATGAAAATCTTGTCAAATTCACCAGAATTCTGCAACTGCACTCTTCTTCTTAATGAACCAACATAATGCCCTACATGAAGTCTTCCTGTTGGTCTGTCACCTGTTAAAATAATCTTTTCCATTACTATTGCCTCTATTTCTAATTACTTTATTTTTTGATTGCTTTAATCAGCTTTTTCACCTTGTTTATCAAGGTTTTCAATTCACGGATTCTTGTCATAATACCATACTTTCTGGAAATTTTTCTGAATCCAAGATATAGGAATACAAGTAGTGCAATCACCACAACTACGATACCAACTATCATAAAGAAAAACTTATTTGGATTTGAAATTAAATCTTTAAAATCTGTGCTGTCTTCTACTACTTTTCTTCCCTCTGTTGTCGCATATACAGCAGGAACATTTGGAATTCCATCACCATCTGTATCTTCAAAAGACATCATGTACTGCGCAATTGCATTCCATGCCTTTAACTCTTTTCCGTCTACCATAATCACAGCATCTTCAAAGCGTTCAATCGGTGTACCATCTGCATATTTCGGAACAAGCGACAATAAACCAAACGACATATCCGTAACACCACCAAGCATCTGTGAACTGTAGAAATCTGTAACTACACGATAAAGTTTATCATCTTCTAATTCAATACGATTTCCTGCACTATCAATAATATAGGCTTGTGTTGTTTTATTTAGAATCATACGATTTGGATTATAATGCCAATACAAACCATCAGTATACAAGCGAGCTGTTGTCATCAAATCAGAAACACTAGAATCAATTTCTGCCACAAGTTTCAACTCTTCACCTGTTAAATACACACTAAGCAATGGATATCCTGGAATACCATCCTCGCCAATTCCCAAAGAGAAGGAATTAAATACATTTTCTACTGTAATATTTCCAAGTGCATACGTATCACGAATCGTGCCCGCTGGTGCAACCGCTACCAAAACAGGATTATCATCGCCAGTATTTGAGCTCTCTACTGCATAAGTATACGCATCCGCAATCAAACTACCAAGATTTAACTCTGTATGCAAACTTCCCAAATCTTTTACTGTTGCAAATTCTACTTCATTGGTACATAGGACCTGATCTTTAGTAAGCCCAAAGTGCGACAAATATTTTTCATCTACCATAGATAGAAAATGATCTACTACTGCTTGTGTCTCTTCATCCTGTACAATATCTGTTGTAACAGGAATTAAATCATAAGACTCCATTTCCCAACTACCATCCGCATTCTGTACCATAGAAATATCACCTAAATATTTTCCATATTCTGCACAAGATGCAATATATGTAGTTCCATGCTGAATTGGTTCTTCCAATTTTGTATGTGTGTGACCACTAATAATTAAATCCAATTCAGGAACTTCTTTTGCTAAAATCTCATCTTCTGAATTCTCTTCATCAGAAGAAGTTCCACTATGAGAAATGCAGACCATCATATCCACATCTTCATTTGCTTCAATCTCAGCAACCGTTTCCTTCACTGCTTCTACCGGATTACGGAACACCACTGGACACTGTGCCACACAAGCTTCTGCATCTTTACCAAAAACACCAATAATGGCAATTTTCACACCATTTTTTTCTACTACAACATAATCCTTAACACCATAATTTTCGAATGCATCCAAAATAAGCTGCTGGTCTTCTGTCAAACCGGATGCCTTCATTGCATCCCAGTCCATATTACACATCAACATTTCAGGAATTGTATCTCCGCTGGCAACTGCGGTATTCATCATATTTGCAAGCCCTTCTGCTTTATAATCAAATTCATGATTACCAAGAGTTGTTGCCACCATACCCAATTCACCCAGCATACGTAGTTCTGCCGCTTCCTCCTCGTACACTACCTGAACCAAAGTTCCCATAGAAAAATCCCCTGCATCCAATAAAAGGGTTTCTTCATTTTCCGCCATCTGTTCATTAATCAATGTCTTAATTCTGGAAAATCCACCCATGGTTACAGATTTATCATTTTCTACTGTTGTAAATGCATTTAAATGAGAATGTGTATCGTGCAAAAACATAATATCTACTGTTTTTTGTGTTTCATCTGCCCATACAGCCATCTGCGGTATCGCAACTGCCAATAGCATCAACAGTCCTAAACTAAGTGCTGCAAGTTTTTTCTTCATTGTCGTAGTCCTCATACTTCAATCTATTTCTCTTTTGAAAATATGCCTACAAGGCACACTTTCCCCACTATTGCATATTTTACTAAAAAAACTCTATATTGTAAACCTCCCCAAATAGAAAAAACTCCCGAATCCAAAAGATTCGGGAGACAAATATACTTCTTTTTATTTGATTTTATAAGAAGATGTATTTTAATACAAAAAGCACCGCTAAAATATACATAAGAGGTGTGATTTTCTTTGCTTTTCCACAAGCTACATTAATTACAACATAAGACACTACACCAAAAATGATACCTTCTGAAATACTATAGAAAAGTGGCATACCAATTAAACAAAGGTACGCTGGAATTGCTTCCGAAAAATCTTCCATGTCAATTTCAACCACTGCAGAAATCATAAGGAAACCTACATAAATAAGTGCAGGTGCTGTCGCGAATCCTGGGATTGCACAGAATACTGGTGAAAGGAAGATAGAAAGAAGGAATAACACACCTGTCACTACAGATGCAAGACCTGTTCTAGCACCCGCAGATACACCAGCAGAACTTTCTACGAAAGTTGTTGTTGTAGAAGTACCAAGCACTGCACCTGCAGATGTAGCAATCGCATCTGCTAATAAAACTTCTTTTACCTTTGGAAGTTTACCTTCTTTATCAAGCATTTTTGCTTTGTTTGCAACACCAATAACTGTACCAAGAGTATCAAACATATCTACCATCAAAAATGAACACATGATAACAAAAAGATCTACCCAATTTACATTTGCAAACGCTGCAGGACTAAAGCACTGACCAAAAGTTTGTCCAATCGCACCGATATTAAATTCTGACCATGCTGGAAGAAGTGAGTAAAATCCATTTGCAGGATCTACTGTATAGATTCCTGTAAGCTGACAAATAATACCCAGTACCCATGTTGCAATAATTCCGATAAGAATCGCACCCTTTACATTCTTTACAGAAAGAATAACAATCAAAAGAGTTCCAATAATCGCAAGTAATGCACCAACACCAACAGTACTAAAGTTTTCAGTAAAGTTAACGATTGTAACTTTTGTAGCAGCATCTGCCACTACAAGGTTCGCGTTCTGTAAGCCGATAAATGCAACAAATAAACCAATACCTACAGAAATGCCCTTTTTAAGCTGGAATGGGATTGCATTAAAAATTGCCTCACGTACATTTGTAAGAGACAATACGATAAATACCAAACCTTCTAAAAATACTGCAAATAATGCAAACTGCCAACTGTATCCCATCTGAAGCACAACTGTGTATGCAAAATATGCATTTAAACCAAGTCCTGGTGCAAGCGCAAATGGATAATTCGCCATAAATGCCATTGCAATTGTTCCGATGAAAGAAGCAATCGCTGTTGCCATAAGAATCGCCTGTGAATCCATACCCGAAGCAGAAAGAATCTGTGGATTAACCGCCAAGATGTACGCCATTGTCATAAATGTAGTAATACCACCAATGACTTCTGTTTTTACGTTAGTATTATTTTCTTTTAATTTAAATAAATTTTCTAACATAACCTATTCCTTTCTTTTATATATAATTTACACTACTATTTTACACAAAAAAATAAGGGTGTCAATCCAACACCCTCATTTCATCTTACTTTTAGCCAATTTGAATTGGACAATTCGTTCTTAAATTCAATGGACACTCATATACATTTCCAGTCGCTGATTTTGTAATATATGATAGTGGACATTTTCTACAATCACCTTTCGAAAAATCCCCTGGCACCTCAAACTTAATCATTGCATATCTAGGCCCCATTGGTCCTGTTTCCGTCGCACGAATATTATTCCAGCCCAATGCCTGCTGACATCCTGGACAGGCTGTATCACTCTTTGCAACCGGACGTTTACAAGTAGGACAGGCATAATACCTCTGTCCACTTTGTTCTGCCAATTCTATTACCTCAGCAGGAAACTGTTTAATAAGCTGCGCTCTTAAATCATCCTGTAATCCCATACCTCTTCTCCTTTATATTTCATACAATATATATTTATATTGTATCTCTTTTATAGAAAAGCCGCAACTAAAAGATAAAGCAAAACTGCACAAAGTCCAAAACAGAACAAAATCAAACCATAAGATAAGCTTCGCTCGATAAATGTAAAATTTTCTTTAAAGGAAACATATTTTAATGCGAACAAATGCACAAAATCAGTCTCTCTAGGTTTACTACGCCAAGTCGTTTTGTTCAATAAATCTCTCAATTTATTAAACAGACTTCCTAATGCATGTGTTACGCTATTTCCTTCATCCATTTCTTTATATATCAGACTATCTTTATAAATTGTCTTTCTCAAAACAATGACAATTCCATCGATAAAACGATCAATAACCAAGCAAACAGCAGCACATACAGTTGGAATAAATGATAACAGCACTGGTCTGTAAATATAGTCTTCCAAATCCAAATATTTCCACCATCTGTTTATATAAACTTTTTGACCACCTTCGTTCTTCTTCATCAAGAAAACGCGAATCACTCCAAAGTATAGCACAATACCGATAAAAATAGAAATCACACTACCCTTTAAATTCACCCATGTAAAATAGTGCACCTGGTGTCCAGCATGATCCCAGCCCATAAATCCTTCACTCATATCCGCCATTTTATCCATTGTCACATACGGTAACATACCCATGATTGGAAACAAAGTTGCACAGAATGTAAGAACTGCCGCACTCATTTTATTCATATACTGCTTCATACCATCGTATTTCTCTTGTACTTCTGCATTCTCGTTTTTGTCTACAAACACAGCCACATACAATTTCAGCATATAAGCAATCGTCATACCACCACTGATTAGGAAAATCCATTCAAAAACTTCCATCATCTGAAATGTTATTGGAACAGCCATGGAAACCGCATGTGCTTCATGGATATACTCCACCATGCTCTCATGAAGAAGTGTTTTACTGATATAACCACTCCAAAGTGGTATACCACCAATTCCAAGCGCTCCCATTAAATAAATAAATTTCAACAATGGTTTTTTACGTCCAAATCCACGAATATCATTCAAATTCAGCTTGTGAATATTCATATAAATCACACCGGCTACCATGAACAATACCAATTTAAATAACGAATGATTTACCATATGAAGTACTGTACCACGAATTGCGATTTCATTATGCTCTCCCAAGAGTCCCTGCATACCTACACCTACCAGAATAAAACCAATCTGTGAAACAGAAGAACATGCTAGTGTTCTCTTGAAATCTACCGAGAATACCGCCAAAAGCGCTCCAAGGAACATGGTAATTAAACCAATCACTAAAATGAATGCTCCCCACATCGCATCATGCAATAGAATCTGACAACTAATTACCAGCACACCAAAGATACCTGTTTTTGTTAAAATACCAGAAAGCAATGCACTTGCTGGCGCTGGTGCCACTGGATGTGCTTTTGGAAGCCAAATCTGAAGTGGAAACGCACCTGCTTTTGCACCAAATCCCACCAGCATACAAAGACATGCTGGATATACATTTTTTCCATGACAAGCTGCATAAAGTTCACTAATACGCAAGGTTCCTGCCTGTGTATACAATAGGAACAATCCCATCAACAACGTCAAACCACCGATAATAGCAACTGCTAAATAAGTAGCTGCCGCTCGCATAGATGGAGCTGTCTCATCATGCGCTACCCACACATAGGAGGAAATTGACATTATTTCAAAGAAAATAAATGTCGTATATAGATCTGCAGAGAGGAAAATTCCCACAGTTGCCCCCAATGTAAGAAGCTGAAACAGATAATAACGGTTTCTATTTCTATAATGAGCAAAATACTCTCCCGAAAAAACACTGGTACAAGCCCACATAAAACAAGCAATTGTTGCATATAGGACACGGAAGCCATCCACAGTAAAGAACAATCCCATTCCACAAACTTCTGGGACCAATACAAGTGTTCCATCCATCCCACTACTATTCATAAGCAGTGTTACTGCAAAACCAAACTCCAGAATTGTAAGGAAAGCAACAAAACCATCTCTCCTTACCTTACTTTTTCTACCGATTAAATAGGAAACAAAGGCACCTGCTATCGGCATAAATACCATTAAATAAATCAAAACAGCAATCATAACCCTTTGCCTCCTTTCTTATAATCCTGCTGCCACCGCAGCAAAAAATTCTACCAGTGGTGCTGAAAATACACCTAAAATTATGGTAAACAATGCACAAAGCACGATTGGAACACACATTTTCCAACCAGGATCTTTGATATGCGTAATTTCTGAACTTTCGAATTCAACAGAAGGGAAGAATGCACGAATCATAATCGTCATCATATATATCGCCGTTAACAAAGCCGATACCAAAAGACATACAATTCCTAAATACGCCAACGGATTCTGACTATCTACGGCAGCCTTTGCTAAATTCCATTTACTAACAAATCCTGCAAGACCTGGCACCCCCATAAGACCCATACCACTTAAACCGAGACAGAAAAATATAATTGGCATCCTTCTTCCAATACCATCCATATCAAAGATATATTTTTTTCCTGTCTGATGCATAAATGCACCTGCACACATAAAAGAACAAATCTTCATTACCGCATGGCAAATCAAATGACACAAAGCACCCACAAGTCCCAAAGGCGTCATAATCGTTACACCAAAAATAATATACGACAAATTACTTACTGTCGAATACGCAAGACGTCTTTTGATATGTGTTTCCTTTACAGCACGACTACATCCATATACTGTCGTAAACATTGCCAATGCCATTACTACATTCTGTACCCAGGTACCACACAAAAACTCTGTTCCATAACTATAATAGGTCAAACGAATAATCGCAAACACACCAGCTTTAACAACCGCCACCGCATGTAACAAAGCGGTAACCGGTGTAGGTGCTACACCTGCGGTTGGAAGCCATTCTGACACTGGAAAAATAGCTGCCTTTACACCGAACCCAAGGAACGCAAACAAATAAATCCAAAGGAGCATATTTTCATGACCTGCTATCTTGTCCGCAGAAAGTACACCACCCATGGTAAATTCTAAGGTATTTCCATAGACGATGATAAACACGATTCCCATAAGTGCAAATGCCGCACCGCCAAGAGAATAGTACAAATACTTTCTAGTAGCCAATACCGCCTCTCGCTTTAAAGTATGCATAACAAGTGGAACTGTTGACAAGGTCAATAATTCATAGAAGAAATACATGGACAACATATCTGATGCAAATGCAATTCCCAATGTAACGCCATATGCCATACTATAAAACATAAAGAATGTTTGCTTTCTGTCATGATGCTCCATATATTCAAAACCATAAAGTGTCGCTAATGGCCATAAAATCGAAACCAAACCCGCAAATACAATGGTTAATCCATCTATCTTAAAAGAAATGGATAAATCGTTTACAAAATGTACCACATGAAACACATTTGTTGTTCCGCCCAAAATCAGCCCCCATACAATCAATGAGGTAGATATCATAATCACTTGCAAAAAGAGGTACATCTCTTTCATCTTTTTAAACGGAATAAAACGAACCAATATTCCGCCTATAATTGGCAAAAGAATTGCCACCAAAATCCAATACTGACTCATATCACACCTCCACAATTAAAAGAGTAACGCAACCAAATCTCTCATGTAGCCCACAAAGAAATTAGGAAATACGCCGAGCAAAACAGCATATGCCGCTAACATCATAATCGGAATCACCATCTGTTTGGTTGGATCTTTCTTTTCCAAATGCTCATAGTCAAAATCAGGACCTGGGAAAAAGCCATCAATCGCAATCGGCAACAAGTATCCTGCAGTCAGTAATGCACTTATCAAAAGTACTACTGGCCCTAACCAGGAAACAATAGAAAGTCCTGTTGCTAGCGACCCTGTTGCCAGATACCACTTACTGATAAATCCACTAGCAGGCGGAATACCAATAAGTGCTAAAGAACATAATGTATAACACCACATGATTTTTGGCATTTTCTTTCCAACACCACGCATCTCATCTACACGTTCTACACCGCATTTATAAATCACAGCACCTGCACTCATAAACAACGCAGATTTAATGACTGCATGAAACAAAATATGCAACAACGACCCCATCAATGCTTGCGGATGCAATAATGCCATACCAAATAAAATATAAGACACCTGACTTACCGTAGAGTAAGCAAGACGTTTTTTAAATACCTTTTCACGGTATGCCATCATAGACCCCATAAACACCGTAATCAACGTCAACGTAATCCATGTATACTGTACCCAGGTGCCATGCAAAAATTCTGCACCAAACAAATAATACACAACACGCATTACACCAAACACACCCATCTTAACAATAATCGCAGAAAGGGCTGCACTAGCAGGTGCCGGTGCAATTGGATGCGCATTTGGAAGCCATGCATGAAGTGGAATCATACCAGCTTTTACACCGAAACCGATAATCATACACATTGCAACAACTAAAAGCATTCCTTCATTTCCCGCTGTCTTTGCCATATCCAAAGTTCCACCAGCTGTAAAATCCAAGGTAGTTGTATATTGATTCAGAAAATAAATTCCAAATAATACAAAATATGCACCCGTTAATGAATAAAACAGATATTTTAAACCTGCCATAATCGCTTCTCGTGTTCGAAAATGAAATACCAATGGCATAGAAAAAATACTCATCATTTCATAAAACAAGTAAAACGTAACAATATTTCCAGCATAACTAAGTGCCAGCAACACACCATATACCATGAGGAAAAAACCAAAAAAACGTTTTTCTTCTTCATAGTGCCCCATATACTCAAACGCATATATTCCAACCAAAGGTAATACGATAGTTACAATGGTCATAAATATACGTCCCATCTTATCTGCCCGGAAAAAAATATTCATATTATCCCCAATTGCAAACATATGAAGTTCCATATCTCCAATTAGCAGAATTGCCAACGACAACACAGTTGTTATTGCCAATCCAACAGATGCAGAAAAAATCATAGCCTTGCGGTTTTTGTAGGCTGGTCTTGCCAACATATAAACACCCCATAAGATAGGAATAAATATTGCAAAAATAATCAATACTGACTGACCCATTACTTTCCTCTTTTCTATCAAAACATTACATGTTAAGCATTACATGAAGTTTCTAAGACCTTCTTCTATCAACATAAGAATCGGTTTTGAATTACATCCCAAAATCACATTAAATGCAATATACAAAATAATTGATGCGGTATATACCTTCTGCTGATTCCATGTAATATGAACATAACCTTTTTCTTTCTCTACCGCTTCTGGCATAGGTGTATAAATACGAAGAACCGTCTTTAAAAAATACACCGCATTCAAGATGGTACTAATCGAAAGAACAATAATTGCCGGAAACATCTTCCAGGAAGCATCCTCAATTGCAGTTTGAGCAAACAACAACTTGCTGACAAAACCTGCAAACATCGGAATACCTACCATAGAAAATGAACCAACCACAAAACCAGCACCAGCAACCTTATTTCGATATCCAGCACCTGTCACTTCAAAGAAATCTCTCTTATAACCAGATGCATCCGTAAGACCAATCGCAGAAATGAACAACATGGATTTAGTCGCACTATGCATTAACATATGGAATATGCTGGCGATCATGCCTATTTCTGTTCCAAATCCAAATCCTAAATAAATGTAACCTATTTGTGCCACAGAAGAAAAGGCTATCATTCTTCGAATATCTTTTTCCCAAATCGCATTCATGGATCCAAAAATCATACCACAAATCGCAAACCAGAATATAATATTCAAAATTTTACTGCCTGCAATATATTCAAATCCTATCACGCGATAGAATATTTTTACCAATAAAAAGATATACCCTTTGGAAACCAAACTAGATAACATTGCTGCCGATGACACAGTAGAATATCCATAGGCATCTGGCAGCCATGCATGAAATGGGAACAACGCACTTTTAATCGCTAAACCAACTACAATTAAACCAATGGTAACCAGCATTGGAACTGCATAAGTTCCCTCTTCCATAATCATCGCAATGGATTCTTTCATATTTGACATAAGCAGATGTCCAGTCATATCATAAAGCATACAAATACCCATGAGAAGCAGACCCGATCCTAGCAAGCTCATAATCATATATCGAACAGCAGCTTCAAAGGTTCGTCCAATCTGACGAATAGCAATCAACCCACAAGCTGCCAAGGTATTAATTTCTACAAATACATAAGCAGTAAAAATGTCATTTGTATACACCAAGGCCAACAAAGAACCTAATAATAAATCCACTAATATGTAATACAGATTTTCCTTGGAAGGTTCTACCTCTTCATCTATTTTATGCAAGCCACCCATCAGAGACAACAGCATTACCACACAAAACACAAGTGCCATTAAAGCTTCTAAAACACCTGCACGGATTTCATTGCCCCAAGGTGCTGGAAAATGTCCCATCATATAGGTATAAAAACCTATATCAGACTGTACCAGAAAAGCCAAAAGCCATGTAGACATCGCACCAATCATGACAATCACTGCAAAATTTAATCTTCTTGCCGCTTTCGCAGGAAGGATCGAAGAAACGATTCCCGCAAACATGGAAATCATAATGGAAAAAAATGGTACATTTTGTACGAAAACCATCATTTACCCTCCTTTCGAAGCTGTGCAGAAATCTCATCCAAATCCAAGGTACCATAACGGCGATATAAACGCATCGTTAACGACAACATAACCGCAGATACAGACACCGAAACAACGATACCTGTCAGTACCAATCCACCTGGAACCGGGTTAATATATGCCTCTACACTCTGCACTCCATCTACTATGATAGGTGCCACACGTCCTGTGATATATCCTTTTTCTGCCAAGAATAAAAAAATTGCAGTATCCATAATATTGAATCCAATAATCTTTTTAATTAGATTTTTCTGAAAAAGAAGGTTTGCAAATCCAATACCAAACAAGATCATTGCTACCTCTTCTCCAAAATTAGGGAGCCAATTTATACCAAACATCTTAATATCCTCCCTTTCTAAATAATGTATAGAACGAATACATCGTACACGCCACCACTAAACCAACACAAATATTAAGTGGTAAAATCAAACCAGCACTAATAATTCTTCCTGGTACCCCTGCAGAAATAATACTATGCAAATGATTTGCTCCTGTAAAGAAGGAATAACTCTTTGCTAGACAATAAAAACTAAGAGCTGCAAAACATACATATTTATGGGTATTTGGAGTAAAGAACATGCTAATCTTCTCAATACCAAATGCATTTAGATACAAAATCAAACCAGCACCCATAATCGCACCACCAGAGAAACCGCCACCAGGTGATAAATGTCCGTTTACAACTACATAAATTCCAAAAATCATAATCAGCGGAAACAATATATAGGTTACCTGCTGAAAAATCGTATCAAAACGTTCCTCATATTGCATATCTACACTATCCACGCCTGATTTTCTTTTGTCATCACGCATCATTAGCATTACCACAATCGTAGCTATAAACAATACATTGGATTCCCCAAATGTATCAAATGCACGATAATCCAAAATCATACCTGCTACGATATTTACCGCACCTGTATCCTGCATACCATCTTCAATATATTTTTCTACAACTTCATTGTGGGCAGGATTATCTGGATTCCCTACTGGAGGAAGATAAGATACTGTAACTAACAGCATAACAATAAGTGCAATACAACTTACCACTGCTGACACCTTATAAAAACGGAGAAAGCCACGGTATACCCAGTTATGCTCTCTATCGTAAATATCTTGAAATAATTTTTCCTGATCTCTTTTATGATTCTTTATCTCACTATCGCTTGCACCAACTTCGTCCTGACGATGCATTTCAATCAATCCAACATATTGATCCACATCCCCCTTCATCCATTGGATGAAACGATAGGACTTCTTTTTATTTAATTCTTCCTGTGGAATTTGTTTACTCACGTTCCTTATCCTCCTTCATAGCCTCAACCTTTTTCAGCGTTACAAAGAACAATAAACTAGTAACCCCTGCTCCAACCGCAGCTTCTGTAATGGCAAGATCTGGGGATTCTAACAGAATCCAAATTACCGCCATCATCAAACTATAAGACATAAATATCAAAACAGAATTTAGCAAATTTTTGGAGAAGCTTACTGCAATCGCACATGCTACCAAGCCAAATAATAACAATGTTTCAACAATCTTAATCACTTATGCTTCCTCCTCATCTTTTTCTATTTTACAATATTTTTCTAATTCTTCATTTGTCGTCACTTCCATACGTGAAATCAAATGAGAAGAAACTGGTGAAGCCAACCACAAAAATGCCGCAATCAATATCAGTTTTAAGGTTGTAAAACTAACACCCAATAAAAACATCGCACCAAGCAGACACAATGATAGCCCCATCGTATCCCCCATGCCTGCTGCATGCATTCTATTCAAAACATATTTAAACTTATATACCCCCACTAACTGAATTACAAATACAAGAAGTCCCATAATAATAAATGCAACACCTAAAATAAAACGTAGCCATTCCATATTACTTGTCCTCCTTCTGCTGTTTCAGCTTATGTTCCTGATATACACCTGTATATACTTTTGTTAATACTACAACCGCCAAAAAACTAATCATGGCATAAATAAGTGCAATATCTGCCAAATAACCCTCGTCCATAATTACACCCAAAATTACAATGATACACATAATCATTGTTCCCATCATGTTTACGGCAACCAAACGATCTGCCACCCGTGGTCCTATCACAGAACGAATTAGGCAAAGCATAAGCATAATCGATAAAATCATTAATATAATATGAAAAATCCATTCGAACTGATGTATTAATGCCATAACCTATACCTCCTCATCTAATTTTTTCAGGGCTTTTTCGAAATCAGAATTTTCCAATCCTTCTGCCAGACTCGTGTCCAAACAGTGGATGGTATACTCATCCCCTTTTAACGCTACCGTAATTGTCCCTGGCGTCAAAGTAATCGAATTTGCCAATAGCATTCTGGCAAAATCGGTCTTTAAACTCGTTCTAAATGTTACGAGGCAAGGCTCCATTTCTTCTTCTACTGTCAAAATTTTTGGAATAATCGCAAGATTTGCTTTGATAATTTCACGAAGCAATAAAACAACATATGCAAGAAACCAAATGGATTTTTTATAAACGTTTAACTCTTTTTTTAGACTGTAATCCATAAACTTACACATAAATGCAAACATTACAGCAGCAATTACTACACCGAATATCACGATTTCTAATGTGATGTTTCCGTTAAAAATAATCCATGCTAAAAAGAACAATACATACATATGTAATTCCCCCAATACCTATAATAGATTATTTTAGCATAGTCTGTGCAGGGTTGTCTATTAGTTTACCCTCTTTTGAATACCGCGATCCATGACACGGACAGTCCCAGCTTTTCTCCTCCTCATTCCAATGAAGTGCACAGCCCATATGGCTACATCTATTGTCTTTTTTTACAAATAACCCCTTTGACAATCCAACTATACTCTCACATACATCAACAAGAAAGTTTTTCCATCCAGCCTTTACAAGCAGACGTTGTGGTGTGAATACCCAAGTCCATGGATTCTCCCTTTCCATAATCATATCACAAATAATCATGGCAGATACCATCGCCGTAGTCATGCCCCACTTTTGAAAACCTGTTGCCACATACCAATTATCATGTTTTATCGAAAATTTTCCAATGAAAGGAATTCCATCGTGCGGCATACAATCCTGAGCCGCCCAATAGGCTGTTTCGATTGCCTTTGGATAACAGCATTTTACCTGCTCTCTTAAATGACAAAATGGACCTGAATATCTATCTATTTTTCTTTTCGTATCTACATAAAACGCCTTTCCTGTCCTATGCGAACTACCTCCGAGTATCAGTTTTCCATCTGCACAACGAAAGGATTCTCCATCTTTGTCAATACCATAATACATGCCTTGCAATTGTTTCGGCACATCCTCTCCCTCTAAAGCCAATACATAACTCCTGCTCTGATGCATTCTTAAGAAATAATATCCTGGTATAATTGGAAATGGATAATGTGTTGCAAAAATCACATTATCTGCCACAATGACATGTTTATCTGTTATCACAAATCGTTCATCCACTTCCAACACTCTTGTATGTTCATAAATAGTCAGTTTATCTATGAGCGCCTGGATAAATTCCAAAGGATGAAACTGTGCCTGTTGCTCAAATCGAACCGCTCCTGCTACACCAAAGGGAAGTTCTGTGATCTTGTCCCCTCTTACGTACTCTGCCTTAATCCCACAATCTCTCGCTGCTTTGGCTTCCCGCTTTAACGTCTCAATACCATCCTCTCTTTTCGTATATAAAAAAGAAGGAAGCTCCTCAAAATGACAAGCAATTCCTTCTTTGGTAATAATCTTCTTATATATATGGATAGCAGCTTCATTTGCCTGTGCATATCCTCTGGCTCTATCTAACCCAACTGTTTTTATCATATCATGATATTTTAATCCATGTTGGCTGGTTATCTTTGCTGTTGTATTTTTTGTTTGACCACTGGCTACCTCCTCCGCCTCTAAGATAATAACCTCCTGTCCTTTGTCCTGCAATAAATAGGCAATCAAAATCCCAGCCATTCCTGCGCCTATTACCACGTTCTGCACTCGTAAATCTGCACTCAAGTTTTCTTTCTTTGGTAACTTAACCGTTTTGCTCCACAAAGACTTCATATCATCCTCCTGTATTACTAACTTTTTCCATTAGTATGTACAGGTATTGGATTATTATATTCTAAAACAAATAAAAATCAGTTTCTGTTACAAGTATATCCAAACGCACATCATGTTCCTCATTTGGAAAATCTTCTACATCTACTACCTGGCACTCAAATCCAATTCCTACCTTGCAACAATCTAAACCTTCCATGCTCTTTAAAAACTTATCATAATACCCTCGCCCATAGCCAATTCGATTCCCTCTTTTATCAAACACGACTCCTGGCATAATGATGCAAACCTTTTCCTCCTCTTTAGGAACAAACATCTTTTTATCCTCCATTTTTGGCTCTCGGATTCCCCAATATCCATCTTCAAAATCTTTCTCCGTTTCTACGCGATAAAATACCATTTCTTCTCCACGAACCTTAGGATAATATATCTTCTTTCCATTAAAAACTGCAGTGTTAAACAATTCTACTGTATTCACTTCACTTCGAAATGACGCATACAAAAGAATTACATCTGCTTCTATATATGCCTCATGCCGAATAAGCTTTTTTGTAATACGATTACTTTTCTCATTTCGCTCTTCTAGGATAAGTTCATTTCGCTTTTCTAATATCTGTTTTCTTAATTCTTTTTTACTAATCACAATAGACGCTCTCCCTTATGATTATTCTCTCATTAAGCAAAGAAAACCATGACTTACGCCATAGTTTTCTAAGTAAATTTCTTATTTTTACTGTAGTAGACTAAGCACACCTTCTGTACTGCGGTTTGCCTGTGCCATCATCGACTGACCTGCCTGTTCCAAAATATTTTCTTTGGAGTATTTTACCATCATCTCAGCCATATCTACATCTCTAATTCTAGATTCTGCAGCTGTCGTATTCTCTACTGTATTATCTAGGTTTTTGATAGTATGTTCTAAAGCATTTTGATACGCTCCCATACGACTGCGTTCTGCACTTACATAAGCTCCAGCATCTTTAAATAATGTAATTGCATCTGTCGCTTTATCCTGTGTCAAAACATTTACATCTTCAATTCCAATCATGCGCGAGGAAATCGCTGGAAGTTTCAACACCATCAAATTACCTGTATCTGCACCAACCTGTAATGCAATCTGTGCTCGTTCATCGGTATATTCTGTATGATCATATACCTGTTTTGCTCTGGCTACACCTGGACCAGCTAGACCTCTTCCCGAATTAGGGCTTGGTGTTGCTGTACTTTGATTTTCCCAACCTGGCCATTTAATATTAGCTGCATCCGGATCTAAGGTTGGTCGATAACCACTTGTTTTGGATCTATCGTCATAAACAATTAATGTATCACCATCTATTGCCATCTTCGTATAATGATCCAACGGATTACCCGCATCTCCTTCATTATCTTTTGTTGCATCCATAATACGGTTCATTAAATCTGTTGGTGTTGTAGCACCCTCAATACCAACTTTAAAAATATAATGATTACCACTTTGTTCCATCGTATTTGTGCTAGAATTTACAAACTCAATGCTATAATGATTTGAACAGGTACAACAAGTAAAATACATACCTTTTCCAATCATCTCCGATATCTGTGAAGAAGATCCATTAAAAGCACTAAAATCCAAAAATGCTGCAGCATGGTCAATAGATACCTGCTGTGTATGACTGCTTATTACCGTTGGTGGCGTCACTGTATTATCCATAATATCATATGTCAATGTCTCCTGCGTTGTATATGTACTTGACATAAATCCCTTACCCACCTCAGTTGATGTAATACATTTGGGCAAACTACCATGGTATTCTACACCATCACCATCTCTAAATACTGGTGTTCCAGGATTACCTGGCTCTAATACAGGAATTTCATTAAACTTTGTTCTCTCACTAATCCCATCTATCTCAACACGAATTTGATTAATCTCATCCTGTATCGCCTGTCTATCCGATAACGACAAGGTTCCATTGGCCGCCTGTACAGATAACTCCACACAACGAGTCAACATTTCATTAACTTCAGATAACGCACCATCTGCAATCTGAACCATAGAAATACCATCCTGTGCATTCGTCGACGCTCTATCTAATCCTCTAATCTGCTTACGCAGTTTTTCAGAAATTGACAATCCTGCTGCATCATCAGCTGCACGATTAATCTTATATCCCGAAGATAGCTTTTCTGCTGTTTTTGCTTTCTCTTTTGTATTTATTCCAAACTGTCTTTGTGCATTTAGTGCACTCATATTATGTGATACAACCATAAGAACCTCTTACTTTATCGTATTGCTTATACTATTTTATCGGCAATTTATTTCCTTTTCATAACCACAATAATATGGTTTTGCAATTTATTTGATAATCTTACACAAAAAACAGGATGCAGAAATGCATCCTGTTCCTACTTTTTTATTTATTCAATTGAAAATTCTTCAACTAATTCATTCAATCCAACTGCCTGTGCTGTTAATTCTTCACAAATAGCAGATGATTCCTGTGCTGTTGCAGAGTTGTTCTGAACAACATCTGTAATTTGGCGAATTTCTGCTTCAATGCCACGCATTGCGTCTGCCTGTTCTTCTGACATTCGTACAGATGCCATTGTACCTTCACGTACTTCATCTAAGGATTCGATTACTTTCTTTAATGCTTCTGCTGTACGTTCTGTTATCTGGTTACCACGTTCTACCTCTGCCACAGAAGTATCGATTAATTCTTTTGTATGTAGTGCTGACTGTGAACTACTTTCTGCAAGCTTTCTAATCTCCTCGGCAACAACTGCAAAACCTCTACCTGCTTCGCCTGCTCTAGCCGCTTCAATAGAGGCATTCAGTGATAACAGATTTGTCTGCGATGCAATATCTTCAATTTCTGTAACGATATTTGCAATCTGCATAGATGTTGCTGAAATACGTTCCATCGCTGCAGTCATATTTGCCATTTCTTCGTTACTAGCCATAGTCACACGTTCTACTTCATTTACTTTTTCCAAAGCATCTCTACTCTGCTGTGCATTCTGACTTACGCCTTCTACCACACTGATGATAGTCTGACTCAATGTATGAACAGCATCCGTCTGATTTGCAGCACCATCTGCAAGATCCTGTGAACTAGTTGCCATCTGATTAGAACCATGCATAACCTGTGTTGCAGATTCCTGAATGTGATGTAAGGTTTCACTCAATTTTACTTTTAATTCTCTTACAGAGGTTAATAGATTTTCAAAATCACCAATATAGCTTTCTCTGCTCTTACTCATAACTGTGAAGTCACCCTGAGAAAGACTTTCTAAAAGATAATCCATATCACTAATTAATGCATTCAAACTAGTTGTGAACTCTTTTGCAGCAGTAGTTAACACCGTTGCTTCTGCTAGCGTTTCATCCACTTCTACTTCCGTATGTAAATCACCTTCTGCTAGAAGCTTAATACGTTCTGTACATGTCTGAATAGGTGCTGCGATGTTCTTTCCAAGTTGACCTGCAATTTTTATAGACATAAAGATGGCTGCAACCATTACAAGCACAATTCCTGCTGCACTCTGTAAAAATGAAGCGGAATAATCTCCCTGACTAACCGATACTGCCACACTCCATCCATCTGAACCCATAATTGGTGCATATGCAATATAACGTCTCGCACCATCAAAAGTATAACTATCAAATCCAGTCTGCTGAGCTACCATTTTTTCATAATGTCCAGCAATATCTGCATATTTATTATCTTCTTTTGATAATTCAATGAAATTAACAATTTCACTCAATGTTTCCTGTGCAGAATCCGCAATTGTATTTCCATTCTGATCAAGCAATATCACCTGACATGATTCACTCAATGAAATCTCTTTTACAATATCTTGTAAAAAATAGTCATTTGACATAAAAATAACAGTTCCTACAATCTGTGAATTTGCAATACCGTCTTTCCATAATGGAGCAGAAAAATAAGAAGTCAATGGCTGTCCTTCATGCATCTTTGGCTCAGAAAAATATACATTTCCAGCAAGAGCCTGCACAACCGTATCCTGTGTTGTACAATCCCATCCACTTACAATATCAATATTATCTGCCATTGTTAAACCACAGCCCGTATATTCATACTGATCTACCTTACTCTGTAGTACCGCAATCTTTTCCTCATTCGTTGCTTCTGCTGAAGCAAGTACAGGATTACAACCAATTTCATAAGTAATCTCTTTCATCGATTCAATTTCCTGAGTCACCAATGTTGCAGAAAGCTCTGCAAGTTCTGTCATATCATTTTTAATGATAATTTTTGATACTACGATAATACAGATTAATGATACAATTCCTAGTGCTGCAAGACAAATCGTGCTGGATTTTACCATGGCACTTTTAATTCTGCCTGCTATGGAATTATCTTTTACTTTTCTATTTCCCTTAGCCATTTTTTATTTTCCTCTCATGTCTGTTTAATCAGTTGCTTATCCATTTTAATTGCTTACGCAATATATATATACAAAAAACGCGAAAAAACGGACTCCTAAGAGCCCGTTTTAAAATCTGTATTTTCTTTTACTGAGAACTTTTCTCTTCCCAACCTGCATATAACGTAATATCACTCTCTATGATATCTTCCTCTTCTTCCCACAAGTCATCACATGCATGATCAAGATACCATCCTGTAAACTCATATCCCTCTCTGGTCGGTTCCGCTGGAACCTCTAACAACTCCCCATACATCTGATTCTGTGGTGCAACATCTGTCCCACCTTTTGAATCAAAGGTAATGGTAAACCCTGGATTTCTTAAGTCTAAAGCAACCAGTATCACAATTACTGCAATGCAGGCAACAATGATTGTATCCAATGTTTTGACAGAGATTTTCACATGCTTATATAAGCCTCGAAACTCTCTCTGCTCTTCTATTGTGTCTTTGTTTTCTTCCATTTTTTCATGCTTATTTCTTTACTAAGTATTTACGCATATCTAATGCACATGCACAAAGGATAATCGCACCTTTGATAATGTAAAGAGATGAAGAATCTACACCAAGCATAGTAAGTGCTACGAAAATAATACGTAATACGAATACTCCAAGGATAATACCAGAAATAGAACCAGTACCACCTACGAAAGATACACCACCGATAACGCAGGCAGCGATCGCATCACATTCTGCATTAAGACCTGTATTTGCAGCTACCGAACCACTACGTACACCTTCGATAAAACCAGCGTAACCATACATAGCACCAGCTAATGTATGTACCAAAACTGTTGTCCAGAATACATTTACAGCAGATACTTTTGCAGCTTCTGCATTCGAACCTAGCGCAAACATATTTTTACCAAATGCTGTTTTGTTCCAAATAAACCACATAACAGCCACAAGAACAACTGCATAGAGCACATACATAGGAATCGCTACGCCACCTAAGCGCATTAATTCTCCACCTACAAATTCTT
>JAZQZJ010000026.1:0-2686 GCA_045633955.1 Agathobacter sp.
AGTAGCTGTTAACTACGGTGCAGCTCATGGCGCACTTGCTATGACAACACCAGGTGACACAACAATGGCTAACAAGAAAGAAGTTGAAGCTATTATGGGTGGCGCTGGCGCTCGTGTACAGAGATAATTATCTTGCAGTAATTTAAAACTGCCTAAGAGGTTCATAGGCCTCTTTGTGGATACATGAAAATTTTGGGGCTGTCGCCATTTGGTGACAGTCCTTTTTGTATGTACTTTAATATCAGGGGGATTGTTTATGATTTATGATAAATTAAAAAATATTGACCTTTACAGAGGTCTTTATCCAAATCTTGACGTAGCTATCGACTACATCAAAAAAGGTGAATATACTTCTCTTCCAGTTGGAAAACATGAAATCGTTGGAAAAGACGTTTTCGTAAGTGTTATCGAAATCGAAGGAAAAGACGTAGCTACTACACCATTTGAAATTCACAAAAAATACTTGGATATCCATGTAGATATCACAGGTAACGAACTCATCGAAACAGGTGCCGAAGGTGTAGAAACCAGCTTTGATGAAAACCGCGACTTTGGTATCGTAGAATGCGAAAATGTAAACTCATCTTACATGAGTCCTGACGATTTCTATATCTGTATGCTTGATGAACCACACAAACCAGCTTGTGCAGCTCCAGGCAAAGATAAAGCAATCAAGAAATGTATTTTTAAAGTATTAGTATAAACAAAACACCCTCCTATCATAGGAGGGTATTTTACTTTATAAAAGAACCGTCGCCATTATTGGCACTATGATTACGGTTATTAATCCTGCCACAACAATAGATAAAGAGCTCATTGCACCTTCTATTTCTCCTATTTCTAACGCTTTCGTTGTACCAATCGCATGTGCGGCATTTCCACAAGCCAAGCCTATGGATATTGGATGTGTGATAGCAAAAATTTTACAAACAGCTTTTAATATGATTGCCCCTAAAATTCCTGTAAATACAACAATTCCGACGGTCAATGTTGGATTTCCTCCAATCTCTTCTGAAACTCCCATTGCAATTGCTGTTGTAATAGATTTTGGCAAAAGAGAAAGTGTTAATTCATCTGAAACAGAAAAAAGTTTTGCAACACTCACAACAGTAAGACTACCAGCTAGTATTCCTGAAAAAATACTTACTATAATTGCAAAAGTATATTTCTTCAAAAGCTCTATCTTTCGGTACATGGGAACTGCTAAACTAATTGTTGCTGGTGTCAACAATTTTGACAAAACGCTAGCACTTCTTTCAAAATCCGTTATTTCTATCTGAAAAACTGTTAGAATTAATACCACTAGTATAGATGCAATCAAAATTGGATTAAAAATCGTCCATTTCAGTTTCTTCGCGATTTTCTTTGCTATCCAAAAACAAAATATTGATAAAAGGCATCCGAAAAACATGGTTTGACTCATATACTCACTTAACATCATCTGCATCCCTTCTTTCTATAATTCCTTGAGAAACCTTTCCCGTTACAATCATTACTACAATAGAGCTTATCCCAATAACACACAAAAAAGGAACTAGATTTTCTATAATCAATGATTTCAAGGATACCAATTTCACCACCGAAGGAACAAACAAAAGTGGCATAATTGCAATCAAAATATCAGCACCGCTTTCAACCCATTCTAAACGAATCACCTTGCTTATCAACGCCAAAAACAGCAGTACCAATCCATATACGCTAGCAGGAATTGGTAATGGTATATATGCATACAATATTTCACACCAAAAAGCAATTCCAATTAAAATCCCCATCGAACATATGAACATTTTCATTTTTTTCATCATCTTATTCTTATCCATATGCTCATTCTACCATACCTCCCCTCTTTTGTAGAGCATAATTCCTATATAATACTGTAATTTTCCATAAAAACTCAAATAAAAACAGTGGTTTTATGTGCAAATCTATGATATAATTGTCTACAGTAACATGCTAATGTTAAAATGTACAATATAAGGAGGGTATTTATATGCCAATGCAGATGGGCTTTCGTTGGTATGGTGAGGGAAACGACAAAATTTCTTTAAACTATATCAAACAGATTCCAGGTGTTACCAGTATCGTTTGGTCTTTACACCACAAAATGCCAGGTGAAGTTTGGTCAGTAGAAGAAATCGCAGAAGTTAAGAAACAGCTTGATGAATACGGTTTCAACATGGACGTTGTAGAATCAGTAAACGTACATGACGACATCAAGATTGGTCTTCCAACTCGTGATCAGTACATCGCAAACTACATCGAAACAATTAAAAACCTTTCAAAATTCGGCGTTAAAGTTATTTGTTATAACTTCATGCCAGTATTTGACTGGACAAGAACAGACCTTTTCCATCCAGTAGGTGATGGCTCTACAGCTCTTTACTACGAAGCAGCTCGTATCCATGACGATCCAAAGGAAATGGCTGACTACATCTTAAACAACTTAGGCGGAATGACATTCCCAGGTTGGGAACCAGAACGTATGGCTAAGTTAGATGAGCTTTTCGAAGCTTACAAACCAGTTGACAAAGAAGCTTTATGGGCTAACCTTAAATACTTCTTAGAAGCTATCATGCCTACATGTGAAGAATGTGACATTAAGATGGCTATCCATATGGACGATCCACCATGGGATATCTTCGGTCTCCCACGTCTTATGACTTGTGAAGAAAACATCGAAAGATTC
>JAZQZJ010000027.1:0-16187 GCA_045633955.1 Agathobacter sp.
CCTAGCATCTGAAAAACTTTTGCATTTACTAGGACTTTCTCTTTTTATTTATCCCTAGTATCTGGTATTTTATTGTAAATACTAGGAATTTTCACAACTAAAGTATCCTTGTTTAAAAGCAAATATCTGTTATACTAGGAAAATTTGAAAATATTTAGTAAAAGCATGGTCTGAAAGCCACACTTATCCATTTCTGCTTGATTAACTTTTCATCTGTAAAGTCCTATTCTGTCAAGTTTGCACCGAAGGTGCACGATAAAGATTGAACTTGACAGAATAGGACTTACAGATAGAATATAGCAAGTAGAGATGGAATAAGTATTTCATAATTAAAATCACGCGCGGATTCAGCTTAAATAATTATAAAAACATACTCCGCGCGTCTATTTTTGTACTACAAACTAGTGAGAAAAGCTAGCTCGACCCACGTCATTGCGTGACTTACTGTCGCCAAGCGACTCGGCTCAGCTATGCATACCTTCACACTAGGCTCGAAAATACCTCGCCAAGTGTTCAGGCATCGCTAGATGGCTAATCGCCAAATAAAAATGACTTCATACGTCCGTATTCATGCAAGCATGTGCGTCCGTTGAAGTCATTTTTACTTTTCTCACTAGTTAACTAAACCGTAATTTAAATTACATCTGTTACAGTTTGATCTGGAGTAGGTGTTTCAGGTGTTGTTTCTGTTACTTGTTCTGCTTCTTTTTTCCAAGCTGCGAACTTTTCTTCTACAGCTTTGTATGTTTCTTTGGAAATGTCTGGAAGATCTTTGCCCCAAGCACCTGTAGCCTGTTCATATCCTTTTTTGAAAGCATCTAAAAGTTCATCTGCTTTACTTACGTCTCCGCCAGAGAGTGCTTTTGCAAAATCAAGGATACGTTCAGAGGTTTTTTCTACACCCCAATATCCATCTTCAGAAATATCTTCCTGTGCCTGAAGTTTTGCAGCTTCTGTTACAGTGTATTCACCACTTGCAAGGAATTTCCAAATATCATCATTGCCAGTTGCAAGAGAAAATGCTTTGCCCTGACCTGTCATCATTTCCTGTACGATGCTGGTAAGCTGATTCATGCGGGCTTCGGTATCGGCTTTCATTTGTGCGATAATTGCTTCGCGATCAATACCTGCATTTTTATTAGATGTTGGTTCCTGCTTTTCTGTTTTGTTTGATTTTTCATAAATCACTGCAGTTTCATCAAAACCTGTAGTTTTTTCTGTGGCAGTTGATTTTACTTCTGCTTTTTTTTCAGTTGCTTTACTAACAGTATCAACATTGGTAGTTGCAACATTATTCATAATAGATTGTACACTCATAATAATCCCTCCTTGGATATGTTGTGTTGTTTTCACTTCTATGTATATTTGTAAACATAGATATTCCTCTAACATAATTATCGGAGAAAGCAGGGGATTTGTGAAGAGTCTTTTTTGAAATTTATATATAAATTTTAGGGAGAATTTTTGTGAAGGTTTTTTGAAGAAAATAAGGATTGTACGTTGAAAAATACAAAAAAAAGAGTATAATGAATATTGTATACAGAATACAGGGGTGAAGGTATGGATAGTATTTCTTTAAAAGCATTAGCAAAAATTAATTTGGGGTTAGATGTTGTTCGCAGACGTGAGGATGGATATCATGAAGTGCGTATGATTATGCAGACCATCCATTTGTATGATAAATTGGATATTAAGAAGACTACAGAATCAGGTATTGCTATTACATCAAATTTGTCTTATGTGCCAACCAATGAGAATAATCTGGTGTATAAAGCGGGTAAACTTCTGATGGATGAATTTGACATCAAAGAAGGTGTTTCTGTATATTTGCAGAAGCGTATACCAGTAGCCGCAGGTATGGCAGGTGGGAGTACGGATGCAGCAGCCATGCTTTACGGTATGAACCAGATGTTTGACTTGGGATTATCAAGAAGAGATTTGATGGAACGCGGTGTAAAGATTGGTGCAGATGTTCCATATTGTTTGATGCGTGGTACTGCTTTGGCAGAAGGCATCGGAGAAAAACTTACAAGTCTTCCTCCAATGGTAAAATGTCCAGTGTTGATTGCAAAACCTGCGATTTCAGTTTCTACAAAGTTTGTATATGAAAATCTGAAATTAAATGAAGATACGGTGCATCCAGATATTGATCAGCTTTTAGCAGATATTAAGGCAAAAGATTTACATGCCATTGCTGGTCATATGGGAAATGTGCTTGAATCAGTTACGATTCCAGAGTATCCAATTATTGCACAGATAAAAGAGCAAATGATGAAATCTGGTGCTATTAATTCCATGATGAGTGGCAGTGGACCAACTGTATTTGGCTTGTTTGAAGATGAAGAAACAGCCAGAGCAGCGTATGATGATATGGTAAAATCAGGATTGGCAAAACAGATTTATGTAACGAGTATTTATAATAATCGTAGAGAGTAGAGGAGGGTAAGAAATGACAGAAGATTTAACTTTAAACATGAATGCATATTTACCGCTTCGTGATGTGGTATTTCAAACCCTTCGTGAAGCAATTTTAAGAGGCGAACTAAAGCCAGGTGAACGATTAATGGAATTGCAGTTAGCTGCACAGCTTGGGGTAAGTCGTACACCAATTCGTGAAGCTATTCGTATGTTAGAACAAGAAGGTTTAGCGGTTACCATGCCTAGAAAAGGGGCAGAAGTAGCAAAGATGACATTAAAAGGGATGGAAGATGTATTGGAAATCCGTGAAGCCTTGGATATTTTGGCTTGTCAGCTTGCTTGTGATAGAATTTCAGATGAGCTTTTGATTGTATTAGAGGAAAAGAAAAAAGCATTCGAAGCGAGTCTTGAAACAAAGGATGTAAAAGTGATTGCAGATGCGGATATCAGTTTTCATGATGTTATCTATGAAGCAACAGGAAATCCAAAATTGATTGCATTACTAAGTAATTTGCGTGAACAGATTTATCGTTATCGTGTGGAATATCTGAAAGCAGTAGAAAGCTATCCTATATTAATCAAAGAACACGATGATATTTATCAGTCCTTAGTAAAACACGATAGAGAAGACGCTACAGTGGCAATTCGCGAGCATGTAAAGAATCAGGCTATCGCGGTAAAGGACGTTATTATCAAACAGGGATAAAAAGGCAAATATGACACATACTAGGAACACTGTAAGGAAACTTACAGTGTTCTTTTTGTATGGAGGAAAAGGGAGTATGATGAATGTAAATGAAAAAACATATCCGATTACAGCTGATATCTCAGAAAGTAAAACGTTGCTTCAAAAAGAATTTTCAAATTGTGATGACCTAAAAGTGAGGGAGTTGAGTATTGGTATCAACCAGAATGTACGCTGTATGATTTGCTATATAGAGGTAAATGTGGGCAATGATATGGTAAACGTGTTTGGTCGATTGGTTACGTACTTACAACATATACCAGAAGGGGAATTGGTAACGGCGCTAAAAGAAAATAGTTTTGGGTTATCGGATGCCACAACGCTTCGTTATATGGAAGAGGCAGTAAGAGGAATTCTTATTGGTGATGCAGTTGTTTTTATGGATGGGTTCGCTGGTGCACTTAAGATTCCGGATAAAGGTTATCCCAAAATGGGAGTGAATCCTTCTGATACAGAAAAGGTTGTGCGAGGTTCAAGTGAAGGCTTTACAGAATCAGAAAAAGCAAATACGGCTTTGATTCGAAAACGAATACGAAATACAGGGTTAAAGGTAAAAGAATTTCAAGTAGGTGTTCGTTCTTTTACCAATGTAGCTATTGTATATATCGAGGATTTGGCAAATCCAGAACTGGTAAAAGAAATCCATAGTCGATTAACCAAATATGACATTGATGGGGTGATGGATAGCGGAATTATGGAGCAGCTGGCAGAGGAAACCTGGTATTCTCCTTTTCCACAGTTTCAATCTACGAGACGTCCAGACAGAGCGGCAATGGCTGTGCTGGAGGGAAAGGTGGTGGTGTTGGTAGATAATTCACCTGTAGCATTAGTGCTTCCCACAGATGTGAATTCTTTTTTGAAAACAACAGATGATTATTACAATCGTTTTTATATGGCTACCTTTGCTAGATTGATTCGTTATGTAGCAACATTTTTTTCTTTAGCTTTGCCCGGGCTATATCTGGCCGTAACGAATTTTCATACACAGATATTACCTACACCGTTGCTACTGTCTTTTTGGGAGGCACGTATGGGTGTGCCATTTCCGGCGGCGTTAGAAGTGCTTTTGATGGAGCTTTCCTTTGAATTGTTGCGTGAGGCAGGAGTAAGGTTGCCTGGAACTATGGGAAACACCATTGGAATTGTGGGTGGCTTGATTATTGGACAAGCAGCAGTAGAAGCAAATTTGGTGAGTCCGATTGTAGTTATTTTGGTGGCATTTACAGCACTATGTTCGTTTGCAATTCCAAATGAAGAGTTTGCATTTTCTTTTCGTATTCTAAAATTTGTAATTCTTGGCTTGTCTGCCTGGTTGGGCTTTTTTGGCTTTTTGATTGGACTTTTTGGCGTATTGGTGCATATGGCAAGTTTGAAAAGCTTTCATATTCCATATTTAACGCCATATGTAGGTGCACAGTTAAATGGATACGAGGATGAAAAAGATTCTGTGATTCGTTATCCTCTTCGTATGTTACGAAATCGTCCAATTTATGCGAATCCTTACGAAAGAACAAAATTAAAAAAGAAAGATAATTAGTATGCAGATAGAAAATGGAAAAATATCAAATCGACAAACCTTTCGTTTGTTTGTGTTTGACTTAATGGGAATAGCCACGCTTTTAATTCCGCCTTATCTAGCAAGATTATGTGGTGTAGATGGTGTCTTTGCAGTATTGATGGGAACTCTTCTTGGCTTTGGATATCTTTTCTATTTAGGTTGGATTATGAAGCATATGGGGATGGATTTGAAAACGTATTTAGAGAGAAGAACGATGCCGTTTGTTAGAGGGAGCGTTTGGATATTTGTTCTGGTACACTGTATTCTGACGGCGGGATTTTGCGGATATGTTTTTACCAAAGTAATGAAATATAGTTTGGTACAGGAGGTTGAATTTCCACTGTTATTCTTGGTGATTATGGTGGTGGCAGCATATGCAGTATCTGGCGGAATTGAAAGTCGTGCAAGGGTATACGAGGTGTTATTCTGGTTTATATTAGTGCCTTATATAGTAATGATGCTTGCTTCTGTAAAGAACTTTGAATGGGGATATGTCAAAGGGATCATAGAAACAAATCGTGGAGATTTTTTGAAAGGAACCTATTTGGTGTTTCTTTTTTTTACTCCATTGTTTTTCTCTTTATTTTTAATTGGTGAAAAAGAGAAAAATTATGGAAGAAATGTCATTAAAACCATAGCAGTATCCATTTTGACAGCTGGAGGAATATTACTGGGAAGTTATGTTCTTCTATTGGGAAATTTTGGTCGAAACTCCCTTGCTACGATGCAGTACCCTGTAGTTACCTTGATGAGTACCATTCAATTTAAAGGCAACTTTTTAAAACGTATGGATGCATTTATGCTGGCTGTTTGGTTTTTTACGTTGTATGCACTTTTGAATCTGCATGTGCATTATGGGACTTCTATGATGAGTGCCATCTTTTCAAAAGGGAGGACAAGAACCTGGCAGGTGATTGTGACTGCTGCATTGGTATATGCGCTAGGATATGCTATGTATCGAAATCAGGATTGTGTGTGGATATTTGTAAACTATTATAGTTATGCAACAGTACCAATTCTGGTGATTCTTCCAGGCATATTGTTGTTATGTAAAAAGAAAGGCGATTATAAGAATGAGACAAAATAAGATAAGAAATTGGTTTGTAGTCATGCTGTTTGGCTGTTGTTTTCTTTTTTCAGGATGTAGTGAGACGGAGTTGGAAGAACGCTGTTTTCCCTTGTTGGCAGCAACTGGTTATGAAGATGATGAGGTGATGTTTGATACAGCATTTGCAAGGACGGGTGTATCTGGTCAAGATAAAAGTACGATAGAAGATGTGAAATCACCAAAAGTAAAAGAGAAGAGTTTTGAAAAGAGTTTGGAAGAGTATGAGGGACATTTAAATAAACAGGTGGACTATAATCATTTAAAGGTATTTGTGATAGAAGCGGAATTGATACAAGAAAAAGAAAAGTTTCATCAAATGCTAGATTATCTGGCAAAAACAGAGCGATTTCCACGTAATACTTATGTATGTGCAGTAGATGATATGGAAGAGTTGTTTGAATTGGAGAAGAAACTTTCGCAGGATTTGGGCACTTATATGGAGGAGTATATCAATAAACAGGAAGAAACTAGCACACATATTTTAACGCTAGGGGATCTTTTGGATGAGAAAGAAAATCAGACCATGATTTTGTATATGCCATATATAGAGATTGAGGATAAATATATGGAATGGGGTGGATATGTGAATATCTTAGGAGAAATCTGGCAAGACTTCTGATAAATCATTTTGTTGGAGGTTTTTATGAAAGCTTTTGTGAAAAGAATTCGAATAGAATATGTTGTTGGGCTTGTTGTGATATTGCTTTATACGTGGACAGTTGTATTGGGAAATGACCCATTGCAGCCATCCATTGCATCGAAAATTTTGCGTTTTCATGTACTAGCTAATAGTGATACAGCCTGTGATCAGGCAGTAAAAGAAGAAGTAAGAGATGCTGTAGGTACATACCTACAGCCATTGTTAGCTGAAGCAGAAAGTTTAGAGGAAACAAAAAAGATTGTATCAGAGAATATGAATCAGGTAATTGCAGTAGCAAAGCAGACACTGGTGTTGCATGGATATCATTATGAAGTATCGGCGAGACTTGCAGATGTGGATTTTCCAGAAAAAACCTATGGCGTATATACTTTTCCGAAGGGAACATATGAGGCGTTGCAAATTGTAATAGGGGAAGGTAAGGGACAAAATTGGTGGTGTGTACTATATCCCAATATGTGTTTTAAAGGTAGTGTGTTTGAGGTGATTGAAGAAGAGGCATCGGAGTCATTAAAAGAAGTGTTAAGTCCTTGGGAATATGCAGATGTATTTGATTCGGGAAGAGTAGAGTTTCGTTTTAAATTTCTTGAATATTTTACAGAAAGAGGGTAGAATATAGCGTGACAATTTTAGATAAACCTTAGGAGAAAGTGAAATGACAAAAGAGGTATTAATCACCATACGTGGATTGCAGAATGGACCAGAAACAGATGGCGGGCCGATTGAGATGACAACCACAGGGGAATATTTTTATAAAAACAACAAACATTACATTTTATATGAAGAGGTAATGGAAGGGGAAACCAAAACCACAAAGAATCGCATTAAAGTAGCGCCAGGGATGATGGAACTGACAAAAAATGGTGTGGTAAACGTGCATATGTTGTTTGAAGAAAATAAAAAGAATGTTACCCATTACTATACACCATATGGAAGCTTGAATATGGGAATTGATACAAAACAGATATTGATTGATGAAACAGAAGATGCTATGCAGGTGTCCGTATTCTATGGTTTGGAAATGAATCAGGAATTTGTAGCAGATTGTGATATTCAGATTTGTGTAAAATCAAAAGGTGTAGGTCAGTTTAAACTTGTATAAAGAACAGCAAAAGAAAACCCCGACAATGTGTCGGGGTTTGTTTGTTATTTTTTCTTTTTTGATTTCTTGGAAGCTTCTGCTTCTTTTTCGGCCTGAAGTTCAGCGTTGAGCGAGTTGTATTTGTCTTTGAGTTTTGCACGCCAACTTTTCTTTTCTGTTGGTTTTTCTAATGGGCCACGAAGACCACGGATTCCTGTAATGTAGATACCGCTTACGGTAGCTTTTACTTCCTTTTTCACTGGAATTTCAGCGAAGATAGACTCATCTGCGATTAAAGTCATAATCTTTGGTCCAACTTTGGCTTTTACCACAGGAAGTTTTGTCCAACGCATATACTTTGGTGTCTGGTCAATTACTGCCTGAGGAAGTCCGGAATCTTTTATACGAAGTTTTTTCTTATCGATGATGAGCATAGAAACTGTCTGTGCAACAGCTGCCATCTGAGCATCCTGTTCTTCTTTCTTTTGCTGCGCTTTTTTACCGTAGAAATATAAAGCAACAGTCGCGCCGATAAGAATAACCAAAACAACGATTAAAGCAATTGTACCTGGTTGCATGTTTTCTCCTCCTTTGATTTCACTAACGTGTATTTTAGCAAATAAACTATAAAAAATCAATGTGAATATGCGTTTCTATTTGTATTTTTGGTAAAAATATGATATCATTTATAAATTCTTATAGTTATAGACAATTAAGAGGTGTAATTATGATGAAAAAAAGATTATTAGCGATGCTTTTGTGTGTTGTAATGATGTGTTCTTTATGTGCATGTGGAGAATCCAATGCAGATAAAAATACACAGAACAATGCAAACTCAGAAAATTTAAATACACAGGATGTAAAACAGCCATCCATTACGACATTAGCAGATTATAGTGATATGTCAGTGGTTTTATCTGGTGATTATGAAATTACAGATGATGTATTAAAGGTGTATTTTTCAAATGTGCTGTATGAAACTGGTGTAGGAGTCGTAAAAGTAACAGATCGTGATATTGTACAGGCTGGTGATATCGTAAAGACAGATTATACTGGATTTGTAAACAATCAAAAATTCCAAGGCGGAGCTGCTACAGAACAGTGGATTGATGTATCCAATAACTGTGGGATTAATGTATCGACAGGTGAAGCATCTGGTGGCTTTATTGAAGGATTTTCAGATGGTCTTATAGGTGCAAAGATTGGTGAAGCTACGGATAGTCCTGTGGTATTTCCAGAGTCTTATGATAGAGACTCAACTTTAGAAGATGGATCTACAATAAATCTTGCAAATCAGCCAGCGGTTTTCCAGTTTGTGGTGCATGAGATTTATGAAGTGGTTACACCAGAAAATATCACAGATGCCTTTGTAGCAGAGAATTTGTCGAAACACTATGAAGTAAATACAGTAGCAGAATTTATGGAATTCCTTAAAAAAGAATTGGCTTATAATTATACGATTAATTATGTAATCGAAAATAGTACATTTAAGATTCCAGAATCTTATTTGTATGCTCGATTAGAGGATTATCAGGCATATTTTGAAGAAACCTATTGTAAAGAGATGGGACTAGAGAAGTATTTGTCTGCTTATGGCTATTCTGTAGATCAGATGCAGGTGCAGTGGCTTTCTCAGTTAAATACACAGATTCAGGCAGAACTGGTTTTTGCTGCAATGGTTGAAAATGAGAATTTAGCTGTAGATGAAGAAGGACATGAAGCATATATTGAGAACATTATGAGTGCGAATGGAGCATATTTCCCAGATGCAGATAGTGTTCACAAGTATGCAGGTTCAGGGAATGCTGAAGCTGGAGAAGCATATATGAAAAATCAAACAGCAGTAAGGGATAACTTTATTGCAAATTATGATAAATAGAAGGAGACACGAAAATGGATTTAGTAAACATTAGGGATATATTCCGTGATCAGAAAAAATATGAAAACACAGAAATTACAATTGGTGGATGGGTACGTAGTAACCGTAGTTCCAAAAACTTTGGTTTCCTTGTAATCAATGATGGTACATTCTTTGAACCAATCCAGGTTGTATATTCGGATGGCCTTGCAAACTTTGCAGAAATCGAAAAAACAAACGTAGGTGCAGCACTTATCGTAAAAGGTCAGCTTGTTCCTACACCACAGGCAAAACAGCCATTTGAAATTCAGGCGACAGAAGTTATTGTAGAAGGTGCATCTACACCAGATTACCCACTTCAGAAAAAACGCCACACATTTGAATATCTTAGAACAATTTCTCATTTAAGAGCAAGAACAAATACATTTGAAGCTGTATTCCGTGTACGTTCTTTATGTGCATACGCAATCCACAAATTCTTCCAGGAAAGAGATTTTGTATATGTACACACTCCACTTATCACAGGTAGTGACTGTGAAGGTGCTGGCGAAATGTTCCAGGTAACAACACTTGATTTAGCAAATGTTCCAATGACAGAAGACGGAAAAGTAGATTTCTCACAGGATTTCTTTAATAAACCAACAAACCTTACTGTTTCTGGTCAGTTAAATGGTGAAACATATGCGATGGCATTCAAGAATATCTACACATTTGGACCAACTTTCCGTGCAGAAAATTCAAACACAACACGTCATGCAGCAGAATTCTGGATGATTGAACCTGAAATCGCTTTTGCAGACTTACAGGATAACATGATGCTTGCAGAAAGCATGTTAAAATATGTAATCAACTATGTAATTGAGCATGCACCAGAAGAAATGGCATTCTTTAACAACTTTGTAGACAAGGGATTATTGGATCGTCTTGAAAACGTAGTAAGCAACGACTTCGCTCGTGTAACATATACAGAAGCCATTGATATTCTTGCAAAGAACAATGCGAACTTTGACTACAAAGTATCTTGGGGATGTGATTTACAGACAGAGCACGAAAGATACTTAACAGAAGAAGTATTCAAACGTCCAGTATTCGTTACTGATTATCCAAAGGATATCAAAGCGTTCTACATGAAACTCAACGAAGATGGAAAAACAGTTGCTGCGGTAGACTGTCTTGTACCTGGTATCGGCGAAATCATCGGTGGTTCTCAGCGTGAAGATGACTACGATAAACTTCTTGCTAGAATTAAAGAAATGGGACTTAACGAAGAAGATTATGGATTCTACCTTGACCTTCGTAAATATGGTTCTGCTAGACATGCAGGATTTGGTCTTGGTTTTGAACGTTGCGTAATGTACCTCACAGGTATGAGCAATATCCGTGACGTTGTTCCATTCCCAAGAACAGTTAATAACTGCGAACTCTAATAAGACATGCGAATGGATAAAAATAGGTGCTGTGCAAGCTTGCTTGCAACAGCACTTTATTTTTATCCTTAAGTGTTGGTGACTAGCCAACGTTCGAGATCCGAGTTGCTTTTTAAGCAACGGAAAGTCACGAAGTGACGTGGGGGGAACGTCGCATGGTAAATAGTAAGATTGCTTAGGAATGATTACAAAAGAGTTCTCATAAGATGAAATATATAGGAGGTTTTATGAGAAAACTTAGAAATTATATCATTACAATATTAATTATGGCGATTGTATCACTTCTTTGTCTTGTGATACTGAGTATTTTTACATATAACTACAAATGGCAGGCAGACAAGGCATTAATCGGAATAACATATACCTATATTTTGACTGGGCTTGTAGGTGGTTTATCACAGAAGATACTGTGTAAAGAATCAAAAAGTATGGGAAGAAAAATGCTGGAGGGAATGATTTTTAGTTCGCTTTTTATGGGAGGACTAGTCGTGTTGTCTATATTTCAAGCAGGCAACCCTTTTGAAATTTCATCGCGTTTTCTTATGATTTGGATGCTTCTAATGGGAAGTACCTGTCTTGGACGGATATTGTAAAATAGTGGTTTTTATGTTACAATTCTTGCCATTAGGAAAAGAGAGGTTATAGACAATGAGAAAAAATAAAGCAATAGCAATTATATTGTTAATCGTTGTACTTTTGGCAGGTCTTGGGACATATGGTATGCAGGTCTTGGACGCAACAACTGCGAAAGGTGATAATTCTATTATTTTAGGATTAGATTTGTCAGGTGGTGTTTCCATTACATATCAGATTGTGACAGAAAATCCAACACAGACAGATATTAATGATACTATTGCAAAGTTGGAAGAACGTGCGGAAAACTATAGTACAGAATATGCTGTGTATCAGGTTGGTGAGGATCGTATTACGGTAGAAATCCCAGGTGTATTTGATGCAAATGCGGTATTAGAAGAATTAGGAAGCCCTGGAGCTTTATATTTTATTGTAGAGAAAAATGAACAGGGAAAAGAAAACTATTCTTATGATGAGAATAGTGAAGAAAAAGTTCCATATGTATTAAATTATGAGTTGGAAGAATTAATGGAAAATGGTTCGGTGATATTAACTGGAAATGATGTGAAATCTGCGGAAGCAGGTTTTATGCCAGATCAGTATGGAAATCAGTCACCAGTTGTATCTTTGACACTTACCAATGAAGGTGCAGAAATTTTTGGAGAAGCAACAACAGAAGCCTCAAAAACATATGCTACAATTGGTATTTATTATGATGATCATTTTGTAAGCGTGCCAGTGGTAGAATCAGCAATTACCAATGGTCAGTGTATCATTTCTGGACATACGGATTATGCAGATGCAGAAGAATTAGCAACATTTATTCGTGTAGGTGCGATTAGTTTAAAATTAGAAGAATTAGAGTCTAACGTAGTAGGTGCTCAGTTAGGTAGTGATGCACTATCTACAAGTATCAAGGCAGCAGCTATTGGGTTGGTTTTGATTATGTTATTTATGGTTGTGATGTATCGTCTTCCAGGTGTGGTGTCTTCCATTGCTTTAGCGATTTATACCTTTGGAACGATTGTGTTTGTACAGTTATTTGAGATTACACTGACACTTCCAGGTATTGCGGGTATCATTTTGGGGATTGGTATGGCAGTAGATGCAAACGTAGTTACTTTTGCTCGAATTCGTGAAGAGATTGCAGCAGGCACTACAGTTTCTATGTCTATTAAGAATGGTTACAAAAAGGCAATGTCTGCGATTGTAGATGGAAATGCAACTACGTTTATTGCAGCGGTTGTTCTTGTAATGCTTGGTTCAGGTACTGTAAAAGGGTTTGCCTATACACTTATGATTTCAATTGTAATGTCCATGATAACTGCGCTTGTAGTTGCGAGATATCTTATGCAAGCACTTTATGCAGTAGGATTAAAAGACAAGAAATTGTATGGTGAGGCAAAACAGATAAAAACAATTGATTTCTTAAAATATCGAGTGCTTTATTTTGTAATTTCCCTTGTGATTATTTTAGCTGGAATTGGTGGTGTGATTTATCATGGAGCAACTACTGGGAAAGCATTTAATTATGGAATTGAATTTGCAGGTGGAACTTCTACCACAGCTGATTTTGGAAAGACATATACGATAGATGAAATTGAAAAAGAAATTATTCCACTTGTAACAGAGGTTACAGGAGATTCTGCAGTACAAGCTACTACAGTAGATGAGAGTACAAATATCGTATTGAAAACAAAAACATTGTCGTTAGAAGAAAGAGAAGCATTAAATGTAATGCTGACAAATGAATTTGGTGTGGATGAAAGCACCATTATGACGCAGAGCATTAGTTCAACGGTAAGCGGTGAAATGAGACAGAGTGCAATCGTTGCGGTTGTAGTTGCATGTTTCTTTATGCTTATTTATATTCGTTTGCGATTCAAAGATTTGCGTTTTGCAACAAGTGCGATTTTGGCCTTAGTACATGATGTGCTTGTGGTACTCACCGCGTATGCATTGCTTCGCATCACAGTAGGAAATACTTTGATTGCTTGTGTACTTACAGTGGTAGGATACTCTATTAATAATACAATTGTAGTATTTGATAGAATTCGAGAAAATTTGACTACGCTGAAAAAACAGACATCAGAAACATGGTATGAAGTAGCAAATCGTTCATTGACGCAGACACTAACTAGAAGTATGTACACTTCCTTTACAACCATTATTATGGTTGTGCTTCTGTATATCATGGGCGTGCCTGCAATCAAAGAATTCGCTTTGCCGCTGATGGTTGGTATGATTTGTGGTACGTATTCATCACTTCTTATTGCAACACAATTGTGGTATGAGATGAAAGTGCGTATTAAGACAAAAACAATTGAATAGAGAATGAGAATATGAATGATATGATTTTAGTTTATTTGATGGTTGTCAATATCGTAGGATTTTTGGCGATGGGGATTGATAAAGTAAAGGCAAAAGCAAAGGCATGGCGCATACCAGAGAAGACACTACTTTCGATTGCGGTACTTGGTGGTGCAATAGGAGTATGGTTGGGAATGGAAGTATTTCGACATAAGACGAAGCATATGCACTTTAAGTATGGTGTACCGTTAATCTTTATTATAGAAATAGCGGCTTGGTTCTATCTTTCCTAATAGACAAAAAATCCCAAGAAATATAAGGTGTTTCTTGATTTTTGGAATATAAGATAGTACAATAGCAGATAATGATGATTAGATAATTTGGAGGCAATATGATTGATATTAAATTTTTAAGAGAAAATCCTGAAGTGGTAAAAGAAAATATCCGTAAAAAATTTCAGGATCACAAACTTCCATTAGTAGATGAAGTAATTGAATTAGATGAACAGGCGAGAAAGACACAGCAGGAAGCTGATGAAATTCGTGCCAATAGAAATAAACTTTCTAAACAGATTGGTATGTTAATGGGTCAGGGTAAGAAAGAAGAAGCAGAAGAAGTAAAGGCACAGGTTAGTGCAAATGCTGCTCGTCTTGCTGAACTTGAAGTGTTGGAAAAAGAACTTAGTGAAAAAGTAACTAAGATTATGATGACAATTCCAAATATCATCGATCCATCTGTACCTATCGGTGAAGATGATAGTTGTAACGTAGAAATCGAAAAATTTGGTGAACCAGTAGTTCCAGAATTTGATATTCCATATCATACAGAAATTATGGAAAGATTTAATGGTATCGACATGGAAGCAGCTGGTAAAGTAGCAGGTAATGGTTTCTATTACCTCATGGGAGATATCGCCAGACTTCACTCAGCAGTTATTTCTTATGCGAGAGATTTTATGATTGATCGTGGATTCACATACTGTATCCCACCATTTATGATTCGTTCTAACGTGGTGACAGGAGTTATGAGTTTTGACGAAATGGAAGCTATGATGTACAAAATTGAAGGTGAAGATCTCTATCTCATCGGAACATCAGAACACTCTATGATTGGTAAATTCATCGATACATTAAACGATGAATCTACATTGCCACAGACACTTACAAGTTATTCACCATGTTTCCGTAAAGAAAAAGGTGCACATGGTATCGAAGAACGTGGTGTATACCGTATCCACCAGTTCGAAAAGCAGGAAATGATCGTTGTTTGTAAACCTGAAGAATCTCCAAAATACTATGATGTATTATGGAAAAACACAGTAGATTTATTCCGTAGCTTAGATATTCCAGTTCGTACACTTGAATGCTGTTCTGGTGACTTAGCAGACCTTAAGGTGAAATCTTGTGACGTAGAAGCGTGGAGCCCACGTCAGAAGAAATACTTCGAAGTTGGTAGCTGTTCTAACTTAGGTGATGCACAGGCTAGAAGACTTAAAATCCGTGTAAAAGATAAAGATAACAACAAATACTTTGCACATACATTAAACAATACCGTAGTAGCACCACCTCGTATGCTTATTGCGTTCTTAGAAAACAACTTAAATGCAGATGGAAGTGTAAATATTCCTGTAGCATTAAGACCATATATGGGTGGCAAGGAAGTTATTGTTCCAACAAAATAAGAGCATTGTTAAGAAAAATAAAAAGGTTCGAAAAATCGGATACGTGCTTGCATGTATCTGATTTTCGAACTTTTTTTATTTAGTGTTCAATGAAATAGCAATGTCAAAGCCACGAGGTGGTGAAATGTGAGCTAATTTGCTTCATAGTATCTTGTGAAAATTATGCAAAAAAATACAAAATGTACTAGCGTGATTGTGTAAAATATCTTGCTCTTTTTGTGGAAAAGCCTTATAATATTAGTTAACATGAATAAAGTGTCAAAACGAAAGGAGATCGTTAAAACTATGGAATTAAGTAATGTAGGTTTACAGAACCGTGCAGAATGGGAAGCAAAAGGTTATCAGCTTCCACAGTTCGACAGAGAAGCAGTTACAGCTGCTACAAAAGAAAATCCATTCTGGATTCACTTTGGTGCAGGAAATATCTTTCGTGCATTCCAGGCAAATGATATGCAGAAAATCTTAAACAGCGGTAAAATGGACAGAGGTCTTATCGTTGCTGAAGGTTTTGACTATGAAATCGTACAGAAAATGAATCGTCCACATGATGATTATACAATTCTTGTTACATTAAAAGCGAACGGAACAATCGAAAAAACAGTAGTAGGTGCAGTTGTTGAATCATGTGTACTTGATTCAGAAGACGATGCTGAATACTCAAGATTAAAAGAAATCTTCTGTAAAGATTCTTTACAGATGTGTTCATTCACAATCACAGAAAAAGGTTACAGCCTTGTAGATGGTAAAGGTGAAATGCTTCCAGCAGTAGT
>JAZQZJ010000028.1:0-98940 GCA_045633955.1 Agathobacter sp.
GTGTTGCAGTAAGAATTACGGTTCCAAGCATGGTTGGTGTTAAAGAAATTCCGTAAGCTTCTGCAATGAAAACAACGGCTACACCCTGCATAATTGCAGTACCATCCATGTTGATGGTAGCACCAAGTGGTACGGTAAAGGATGAAATTCTACGAGATACACCAAGCTTTTCTTTCAAGGTCTCAATGGACAATGGAATACATGCATTTGAGGTTGAAGTTGAAAAAGCAAACTGCATGACAGGGAAGAATTTTTTTGTAAAGTTTACAGGGTTTAATCCTGTAAAAAGGAATAACAAAAGCTGGTAAACACCGAAGCCCTGTAATACTAAAACAAAAAGAACGCAACCCATGTATTTTAACATTGGAAGGAATGCTTCAAAACCGATGGTAGCAAAAGTTTTTGCAATCATACAGAATACACCGATTGGTGCTGCATTCATAACGGTAATGGTCATTTCCATCATAATGGCATTAAACTCGGAAAAGAAGTTTGCTACAGTGCTAGCTTTCTTTCCAAGCTTTGCAAGCATAAGACCAATGAATACGGAGAATACAATAATAGGAAGCATATCTCCGTTTGCCATAGAGGAAATAATGTTCTTTGGAATGATATTTAAAATAGTATCAGCGAGGCTGACACCTTCTTGAATCGTTACATCACCGCCTTCTACAGCTTCAATGTTTAATCCCACACCTGGTTTTACCAAAAGAGCAAATACAAGTGCGAGGGAAATTGCCACTGCAGTAGTAAATAAATAAAATACAAGTGTTTTTACACCTACTTTACCAAGTGTCTTTGTATCGCCAATGGACATGGTTCCGCAGACAAGACTGCACATAACCAAAGGAATTACGAGCATTTGCATCAAACGGATAAAACCATTTCCGACAATATATAAAACGCCATTGATTAAAATATCATCTTTTAATGTGCCAGATGGAAGAAATAAATTGATAAAGAATCCAAAGGTGGCACCCAAAAGAAGGGCGACAAAAATTTTGGTCGAAAGTCCCATTTTTTTCTTTTCGTTCATTAGCGACCTCCTGTCAAATATTCTTTTAAAGCTGTTTTCCATTCTGCTGGTTCTTCAATGTGTGAGATACGGATCATCATGTTATCCAAAACAGAATATTTTGGGCGTGTATCTAACATGTCATCACAAGGAAGTAATTCCAGTTTGTCTTCGTTGTTGGTTAAACGGAGGATTTCTTGCGCATATTCATAACGGCTACAGCATCCTTTACATACTACGTGATAAGTTCCGTAGTATTCGTTTTCAATGAACTGCATGATGACTTTGGCAAGTTCTTTTGCACTAGTAGGGCTGGAATACTGATTGCCTGGTGCTACGAATGTGCCGCCATTTTCAGCTGCATCTAACACAAGACGCACATAGTCTTTTCCAAGTCCGTATACCCATGAACTACGAATGATAACATAGCGGCTCATAAGGGCGCGCATAAATTTTTCACCAGCAGCTTTTGATTTTCCATAAACGCTACGTGGCGCAATTGCATCAAATTCGTTTAATAAAACTTTGCTATCAGTGGTATCGAACACATCATCTGTAGAAATCTGAATTAATTTTGCACCAATTTCCTGTGCTTCCTGTGCGATGTTTCGAACACCTACGGCATTTACTGCATAAGCCAAATCAGGATTTTCTTCACATTCCTGTAAATCGGTAAGGCCAGAGCAGTTGATGATAATGTCAGGACGATTGATTTTACAGAAAGAATGAACCGACTGCATATCGGTAATATCTACTTCGTTTATATCAGTTGCAATAAATTTGTATTTTTCAAAATCTAACATTTTTACTAGCGCACTTCCCACATGTCCGTTTGCGCCAGAAATCCATATTTTTTCCATTGTTGTTCGGTTACTCCTTTCGAGATTTTTCGCCTATCAACATATCATAAAAGAAATATCCAAACAATAAAAAGTATGTGTAGTATGTAAAAAAATACAATGGGATAAATTGGTGATTCTTGGGAAATGCTAAAAAGAAATAAAGAAAAAATAAGAAAGGTTTGTGACAGAGATGCTAATTATAAATGGAAGAATTCTTACGATGGAGGAAAACAGTAGAAAAAGAGATGGTAGCATAGAAATCATAGAACAGGGATTCCTAAGAATCAGTGGAGGTTATATTGAAGAAATCGGGGAGATGTCTCAGTTACGTGCGAAACAAAAAGAAAAGATTTTGGATGTAAGGGGTGCCTGGGTGCTTCCAGGAATCATAGAATCACATTGTCATATTGGAATTTCGGAAGAAAAAATCGGGATAATAGGAGACGACTGTAATGAGGGGACCAAACCAGTGACACCAGCACTTCGTGCTATTGATGCAGTAAATCCTATGGATGCAGCATTTCACGATGCCATAAAAGCTGGGATAACATCGGTTATGGCAGGACCTGGTAGTGCAAATGTGGTAGGGGGTCAATTTGTATTCATGAAAACCCATGGCAGATGTATTGATGAAATGATTGTAAAGCAGCCAGCGGCGATGAAAGTAGCTTTTGGTGAAAATCCAAAGACCTGCTATGGGGATAAGGATGAATATCCTGCTACAAGAATGGGGGTTGCCGCCCTGCTTCGTAAGACGTTATTTGAAGCAAGGCAATATAAAGAGGAAAAACAGAAAGGGACATTGGAAAGAGAAGATTTTGAAATGGAGTCGTGGATACCAGTCTTAGGCAAAGAAATTCCGTTGAAAGCACACGCGCATCGTGCAGATGATATTTTAACAGCTATTCGTATTGCAAAGGAATTTGATGTCCGAATGACTATAGATCATGGAACCGAAAGCCACTTGATTGCACAGCAGGTAAAGGCATCGGGATATCCTGTGATTGTTGGCCCGGATTTGTCCTCCCGTTCAAAACTGGAAGTAAAAAATATGAATTTTAAAACGAATCGAATTTTGTATGAGAATGATATCCTCTTTTCTATAACAACAGATCATCCTGTAACCATGATTCAGTATTTGCCGCTTTGTGCTGGATTGGCTGTAAAGTGGGGCCTTCCAATGGAAGAAGGGTTAAAAGCAATTACGATAAATCCTGCTCGGATTTGTGGTGTAGTTGACAAAGTTGGCAGTATAGCAATAGGAAAAGATGCAGACATAGCCATTTTTTCAGGAAATCCTATGGAAGTGTTTACAAACACGTTGTATACTATTATTAATGGAGAAATTGTATATGATTACAAAAGAGATAGTTAGGAGATAAGTGCGTTATGAAAGCAGAATCAAAGTGGGGGAAACGTCGAAGACGTTTGTTTCATATCATTGAAGTAGGAAGTGATTTCGATAAGCATAGTCGTTGGTATGATTATGAAAATGCAGGAGCTATTATTTTAAATCTTGTTGTTACGATATTATATACATTTGAAGAGGTACGAGTGCCGTATGGTACGGTTCTAAATGTTTTGGAGCAGATAACACTGTTGTTTTTTATCCAAGATTATCTATTCCGTTTATGGACGGCAAAGTATCAGTATGAAGCATTTCCAGAATGGAAAGCAATTTTTAAATATATGACATCGATTAGCGGACTTATTGATTTATTCTCCTTCTTACCAGAATATTTGCCAATCTTTTTCCCTGGTGGAACGGTGGCATTTCGAATGGTACGAATCGTGCGAATTTTTCGATTGTTCCGAATTAACTATTATTTTGATTCCCTCAGTGTTATTACGGCAGTCTTAAAAAATCGTAAACAGCAATTGATGTCTTCTGTGTTTATTATCACCATGCTTATACTTGCCTCTAGCCTTTGCATGTACAGTATTGAGCATGAAGCACAGCCAGAAGTGTTCGAAAATGCATTTTCTGGTGTATGGTGGGCTGTTTCTTCCTTGTTGACAGTAGGGTATGGAGATATTTATCCGATTACTACCCTTGGAAAGATATTTGGTATTTTTATTACATTTCTCGGTGTGGGTGTCGTTGCAATACCTACTGGTATTATTAGTGCGGGATTCGTTGAGCAATATGCTGAGATGAAAAAGGCAGTAAGTGTAGGTACTGCGAAGGATATGCAGTTTATCAAAATTGAATTAAAAGAAAGTGATAATTGGATAGGAAAACGTGTTTGTGAATTAGGGCTTCCACAACATGTTATTATGGCAATGATTAAGCGAGGGGAACGAAATCTGATTCCGCGTGGGGATGTCATGCTTATGGAGGAGGATATTATTATCTTTGGAGCGGAACCATATGGAGATGAACACGAAGAAATTCATTTAACTGAAATGGTTATGAGGGAAGATAATCCTTGGGTAGGAAAACGAATTCGTGATTTGGATATTTCACGCCATTCGATTATTATTTTGGTAAAACGTAAAAATAAGGTTCGTATTCCAAATGGAAATATGGTGTTACAAGAATGGGACCATGTATTCCTTTATACGGATAAGTATGTGGTTGATGCTACCGATATTGAGTTATAGATTTGTAGACGAAATGTCAAATGTACAATATGCACAAATCGACAGCAATATGAAAAAAATACTTGCAAAATAAAAAAGCCATGGTCTAAAAGTTATCCACATTTTTGCGGCGAAAAACATTGTAAAATCGAGTTATACACGAAGTTATTCACGTTATCCACAAAAAATTACGTGTATAAACAAGTGGAAAATGGTCGAAAAACAAACAAGTGTTTTGTGAAGAAATCATAAAGTTTGTACTAAAATGAATAAGTTTGTATTTTTTTATTGACTTTTCAAATGTAAAAAAACGAAATAAAAAGTCGGAAATTGTCAAACAATTAAAAAACTTGCCAAAATCTTACACGTTTGTTATACTGAAGTGTCATGATAAAAGAGATATTAGTAGCAGGGATAAAATTACATAATTATACTGTATTGGAAAGTATTACACAGATTATAAAGAATCTTGAGTCCAATGTTTTCACGACAATTGAGGAAGTGGATATGAAAACAGTTCTTCTTGCAAAAGAAGACGAATCGGTAAAAGAGACTTTGGAATCTGTAGATATAACGGTGATTGCAGAAGTAGGTATTTTAGATGCTGTTGGTCAATCTACGATGATACGCAGAGCTGAGATTGAAAGAAGAGAGTTCTTTTTTCAGCTCATGAAGATTTTGGAGCGAAATGGATATACTATATATATCCTAGGTGACGATGCCAAAGAAGTGGAAATCGCGAATCAGTATTTTGCAGATGAGTTTCCACGTATGAAGGTGGTTGGTGCACAGTTGCTTGAGGGCGTAGCGGATGCAGAGGATAAGGTGATTAATGATATAAATATGATGGCACCAGATGTGATACTTAGCCTTTTGTCTTCGCCAGTACAGGAGCGTTTTCTAAATGAATATAAATTAATGCTTTTGACAAAAATATGGTATGGTCTTGGATCGCAAAAGCTTGTAGGTGCGAGACTTACCTTTGGTACAAAAGTGTTGAAGTTTCTTCGTAAACATATGCTTAAGCGTTATGTAGAAGAAGAAAAGGAACAGTAGAAAAAGAAAGTGAAGAATAAAAAATGAAAAAACATGGACAGGTCTATGAGTATTTATTGATTATTATCGGAACAGGTATACTTGCATTTGGCATTGCCTGCTTTTATGATCCAATTGGTTTGGTAACAGGTGGCGTCACAGGTCTTGCGATTGTACTTAAGAGTATAACAGAAGGGATAATCGAAGGCGGTATTCCTCTTTGGTTTACAAACTTAGCATTTAACGTACCGATGTTTATTTTGGCATATTTTCTCAAAGGAAAGAAATTCATTGGTAAATCATTCTTTGGAGCTGTAATGCTTTCTGTTTGGCTGGCGGTTATTCCGCAGGTGAATCTGGCAGGAGAGGATATGCTATTATCAGCAGTATTTGGCGGTGTGTTTGCAGGTGCTGGTATGGGACTTGTGTTCCGAACAGGAACCACAACTGGCGGTACAGACTTGGTAGCGGCACTGGTTCAGCTTAAATTCCGTCATATTTCTATCGTACAGCTTTTACAGATGATCGATGCACTTGTCATTGTACTTGGTATGTTTGTGTTTGGCATTCAGCCAACGATGTATGCGATTATTGCTATCGTAGTTACCACAAATATCTCCGACATGGTTTTGGAAGGAACGAATTATTCCAAAGCAGCCTTCATTATCACCAATGAGTATGAGGATGTTTCTAAACGTATTATGACGGAATTAGATCGTGGAGTAACAGGGCTTCATGCAAAGGGGATGTATACCAATGAAGAGAAATGCATGCTTTACTGTATTGTTTCTCAAAAAGAAATTGTGACATTGAAAGATATTGTAAATGAGATTGATCCAAAGGCCTTTGTTATTGTATCCGAAGTAAGAGAGGTTCTTGGAGAAGGGTTCCAGGAATATAAAAAGGAATTTTAGTTAAAATTTACTAGATTTAAGGCAAAGAAAGAGAGAAAATGCATAAAAAATGCACGTTTCCTCTTTCTTTTTTTGTGTTTATGCATTAAAATAGAGGCAGGTATTTATGCAAAACGCAAATATGGGGACAAGGAGAAACGTTATGATTTCCAATCAAATATTACAAAATACAATCGATGGGCTCAAAAATATTACGAGAACAGATCTTTGTGTCATCGACGTAGAGGGAAAGGTATTGGCAGCCACATTTGGGGATGCGGACCAGTTTGTAGGTGCTGCACAGAGTTTTGTTAGTTCGCCTGCAGATAGCCAGGTAGTCGGAGGATGCCAATTCTTTAAGGTGTTTGATGATCATCAATTGGAATACATACTTTTAGCTTATGGGGACAGCGAAGATGTATTCATGATTGGTAAGATAGCCACATTCCAGATTCAGAATCTGCTGGTGGCTTATAAAGAGCGTTTTGATAAGGATAACTTTATCAAGAACCTCTTGTTGGATAATCTCCTTTTAGTAGATATCTATAACCGTGCAAAGAAACTGCACATCGAAACAGAAGTAAAACGTGTCGTATTTATCGTAGAGACAAATCGCGACAAAGATGGAAACGAATTAGAAAAAATCCGTGGTCTTTTCGGCGGCAAATCGAAAGATTTTGTAACTGCTGTTGACGAAAAGAACATTATTGTGGTAAAAGAACTTACAGATAATGAGAGATATGAAGACTTGGCAAAAACAGCTGAGGTGATTATCAATCTCTTCCGTTCGGATGCGGACAATCATGTACATGTTGCTTATGGTACGATTGTAAATGAATTAAAAGAAGTATCTCGTTCTTATAAAGAAGCACGTATGGCACTTGATGTAGGAAGAATTTTCTTCGAAGAAAAAGATGTCATTGCATATTCACAGCTTGGTATCGGACGTTTGATTTATCAGCTTCCAATTCCACTTTGTAAGATGTTTATCAAAGAAATTTTCGATGGCAAATCACCAGATGATTTTGATGAAGAGATTCTCTCCACCATCAACAAATTCTTTGAAAACAGCCTGAACGTATCTGAAACTTCAAGACAGTTATACATTCATCGTAATACTTTAGTATACCGTCTGGATAAGCTTCAGAAGAGTACAGGGCTTGATCTTCGCGTATTTGAGGATGCTATTACATTTAGAATCGCACTTATGGTAGTTAAGTGCATGAAATATATGGAGTCACTTGATTATTAGAATAAGGAGTAGCATTTAAAATGATTAAACTAGAACATGTCAGCAAGTCATATTCTGCAGGTATTCCTGCGCTGAACGATGTTAACCTAGAAATCGAAGATGGCGAATTTGTATTTATCGTTGGTGATAGCGGTTCTGGTAAATCTACCATGATTAAGCTATTATTAAAAGAATTAGAACCAACAGAGGGCGCTATTTGGATTAATGGTAAGAATTTAGGAAAAATCCGTAGAAGACATATCCCAAAATTTCGTAGAAATATTGGGGTAGTATTTCAGGACTTCCGTTTATTAAAGGATCGTAATGTATATGAAAATATTGCCTTTGCACAGAAGGTAATTGGCGAGCCTACCAGAGAGATTAAAAAGAAAGTACCAGCGATGTTATCGGTGGTAGGGCTTGCAGCAAAATATCGTTCCAATCCAAAGGAGCTTTCCGGTGGTGAGCAGCAGCGTGTTGCTATCGCGAGACCTCTGATTAACGCACCAAGTATTCTTTTGGCCGATGAGCCTACAGGAAACTTGGACAATAACAATGCATGGGAAATCATGAAGCTTTTAGAAGAGATTAACGAACGCGGCACGACCGTGATTGTCGTTACACACAATATGGAAATTGTAAAAGTTATGAAAAAACGTGTAATCACTGTGCAGAAAGGTATTATCGTTAGCGATAGTAAACAGGGTGATGAATCGTATGAGGCTTAATACTTTTTTCTATTCAATTGGACAGGGCTTTAAGAATATTGCCCGTAACAGCATGTTTTCCATTGCCTCCATGGCAACCATGGCGGCATGTATTTTCATGTTTGGTATTTTTTATATTTTGGTATATAACGTAAATGTTATGGTACAGACTGCGGAAGAGAGCGTTGCTATTACGGTCTTTTTCGATGAAGGTATCTCTGAATCACGTATTCAGGATATTGGAGAAGATATCAAGAAACGTACCGAGGTACGTGAGATTGTATTTGTTTCCGCAGAAGAAGCTTGGGAAAGTTTTAAATTGGATTATTTCAAAGGAAATGAAGAATTTGCAGAAGGATTTTCGGATAATCCATTGGCAAACTCTGCGAATTTTGAAATCTATTTAAAAGATGTTTCACAGCAATCGGGATTGGTGAACTACTTAAAGAGCATTGATGGTGTTCGTTCTGTAAACCAGTCTCAGGTGGTTGCAGAAACATTGACTGAATTTAATAAGATTTTGAGCATTATTTCCGTGGGTATTATATCCATTCTTTTATGTGTAGCGATTTTCTTGATTAACAATACCATTGCTACAGGTATTAATGTTCGAAAAGAAGAAATCAGCATTATGAAATTAATTGGTGCTACCGATTTCTTGGTTCGTGCACCATTCGTTGTAGAAGGCATCGTGATTGGTTTGGTGGGTGCATCACTTCCACTTGTACTATTATATCTGCTTTATGATAAGATTGTAGCTCACGTTGCAGCTGAATATTCGATGATTGGTTCTTTGGTAGAATTTGTTTCACCAATAGTTTTATTTCAGGGACTGATACCAATTGGTTTGTTATTAGGAGTTGGTATTGGTTTGTTAGGAAGTACATGGACTATTCGCAAGCATTTAAAAGTATAAGAAGAGTTAGAAAAGACATTACTGAAAAAAGTAGTGTCTTTTTTTTGTAAAATGGAGTAAAATGTATCTCAAAGTAATTTTTGTAAAGAAGGTAATGAAATGTACGAAAATATTAATGAAACAAATGTAAAACAGAATGAAGAGATTGATTGGGCAAATGTTGAGATACCAAAAAAAGAAAGTTTCGTTAAGAGACATGGATTTGTTTTGGGATTTTTAAGCAGCTTGCTTTGTGTGGTACTGGTATGTTCTCTTGTGCTGGGATATCTAAAACTTACTGGTAATGTTCTTGTTGTAGGAGAAAGTGGAGCGGCACCGGTGAAAGGTGGTAATATCCTTACAGATGAGATGGTAGAGAAAATCGAAGAACTGTATTCTTATATGAATGTATATTATTATGAGGAAATGGATAAAGAGGCAATCGATGAGGCACTTTATAGTGGATTGCTTAATAGTTTGAATGATCCATATTCGGTATACTATACAGCAGAAGAATATGAAGAACTTATGGTAAGTACCTCTGGCACATATTGCGGAATTGGTGCAGGGGTTAGTCAGAATTTAACCACCATGGAAGTAACGATTACAAAGATTTATCGTGGAACACCTTCGGAAGAAGCTGGTCTTTTAGCAGGAGATATGATTATTTCGGTAGATGGTTTGGAAGCAGTGACGGTAAGTGTAGACGAATTGGTACAGAACATTCGTGGCGAAGAAGGAACCAGCTGTCATATGGTAATTTATCGTCCATCTACAGGAGAAACATTGGAGTTTGATGTAACCAGAAGATTTGTAGAACTCTCTAGTGTAGAAGGCGAAATGTTAGAAAATGGTATCGGATATATCGAGATTACTGAATTCCAGTCAAAGACCGATGAACAGTTCCAGGCGATGGTAGAAGAATTCAAAACACAGGGCATGAAAGGTCTTATCGTAGACGTACGTGCAAATCCGGGTGGGCTTTTAAGTTCTGTTGTAAATATGTTAGATTATGTGCTTCCAAAGGGCATGGTAGTTTATGTAGAAGACAAATATGGTAATCGTGAGGAATATACATCACAGGCTTCTTGTCTGGATATTCCAATGGTTGTACTTGTGGATCAGAACAGTGCGTCTGCCTCAGAAATTTTTGCGGGTGCATTAAAAGACTACGAATATGCCACATTAGTAGGGAAGACCACATATGGAAAGGGTATCGTACAGAATATCATTCCATTGGAAGAAGGAGATGCCATTAAGCTTACAACAGCGAAGTATTTTACACCAAATGGAAATTATATTCATGGTGTAGGTATTGCTCCGGATGTGGAAGTAGAATATGAATATACAGGAGATGCAGAAACTCCTTATGACAGACAATATGACAGCCAGTTCTTACAGGCATTGGAAGAAATGCAGAAATTGTTGGCAGAATAAAACGAATTATGAAATGAGGTGACCCAGTGGTCGAACTTGACAATTTTAAAACTGCGCTCGCTACTTATAAAGCACCGCTTTTAGAAGTAAAAGGCGCACTTGATTTGGTAAATAAACAGCAGAAAATTCAGGAATTAGAGCGTGAAATGGAAGCACCAGATTTTTGGAATGATCCATCCGTTTCTCAGAAAAAAATGCAGATGTTAAAGAGCATGAAGGATGACGTAGAGACATATTCTAATTTGGAGCAGGGGTATGAGGATATTGAAACCATGATTGAAATGGGATATGAAGAAAACGATGCTTCTTTGATTCCGGAGATACAGGAAATGATGGATGATTTTGTAACAACCTATGAAACCATTCGTATGAAGACTTTATTATCCGGAGAGTACGATGGAAAAAAAGCCATTGTATCCTTACATGCAGGCGCTGGTGGTACAGAGTCCTGCGATTGGGCTGCGATGCTGTTTCGTATGTATTCCAGATGGGCAGACAAAAAGGGATTTACCCTTACGGTATTAGACTCTCTGGATGGTGAAGAGGCAGGAATTAAATCTATCACCTTTGAGGTGAATGGAGAAAATGCCTATGGATATTTGAAATCAGAAAAGGGCGTACACCGTTTGGTGCGTATTTCCCCATTTAATGCAGCTGGAAAGAGACAGACCTCTTTTGTATCCTGTGATGTTATGCCGGATATTGACGAAGACATTGATATCGAAATCAAAGATGATGAAATCCGTATCGACACTTATCGCTCTAGTGGGGCTGGTGGACAGCATATTAATAAAACATCTTCTGCGATTCGTATCACTCACTTCCCAACAGGCATCGTGGTACAGTGTCAGAATGAACGTTCCCAGTTCCAAAATAAAGACAAAGCGATGCAGATGCTAAAAGCCAAACTGTATCTTTTAAAACAGGAAGAACAGATGGAAAAGGCAGCTGGTATTCGTGGAGAAGTAACAGAAATTGGATGGGGTAACCAGATTCGTTCTTATGTTATGCAGCCATACACGATGGTCAAAGATCGTCGTACTGGAGTAGAAAGTGGTAATGTTGACAATGTCATGGATGGAGATATTGATTTGTTCATCAATGGTTATTTAAAATGGCTGAGCCTTGGATGTCCAGATAATATGTCAGCGGATATTGAATAACATGTAAAGAATAGAAGCGGACTATAATCGAATTTAGAAATAATCGGAATAAGATTAGGAGGGAAACTAATGGGAATTATTAAGGCAATTGGAAAAGCAATTGGCGGCGGTTTGGCAGATCAGTGGTTAGAAGTTGTTGAACCGGATAACATGGGTGACCAGACGGTATTCTGCCGTGGTATAAAAGTAAGAAATGGACAGAATACAAAGGGAACCGATGATACGGTATCTAACGGATCTTTGATTCGTGTATATGACAACCAGTTCATGCTTTTGGTAGATGGTGGTAAAGTTGTAGATTATACAGCAGAACCAGGGTATTATAAGGTAGATAATTCTTCTATGCCATCTCTTTTGAATGGTGAGTTTGGAGATACATTAAAAGAAGCATTTAATCGTATTAAGTTTGGTGGGGAGACGCCTAGAGAACAGAAGGTTTACTATATTAATCTTCAGGAAATCAAGGGTATCAAGTTTGGTACACGTCAGCCAATTAATTATTTTGACTGCTTCTACAATGCAGAGTTTTTCTTACGTGCACATGGTACATATTCTGTAAAAGTCATAAATCCATTACAGTTTTATGCAGAAGTAATTCCTAGAAATAAGGATCGTGTAGAAATTTCAGAAATTAACGAACAGTACATTTCCGAATTTTTGCAGGCGTTACAATCTTCTATTAATCAAATGTCTGCAGACGGTATACGTATTTCTCATGTTTCCAGTAAAGCGATGGAAGTTGGAAAATACATGGCTTCTGTATTAGATCAGGATTGGAACCAGATGCGTGGTATGGAAATTCAGGCGGTGGGTATCGCTAGTATTTCCTACGATGAAAAATCACAAGAACTTATCAACATGCGTAATGAAGGTGCAATGCTTTCGGACCCAACCGTTCGTGAAGGTTACGTACAGGGACATATTGCTCGTGGTATGGAAGCAGCAGGCTCAAATTCTGCGGGTGCAATGCAGAGTTTCATGGGTATGGGAATGGGCATGCAGATGGGCGGTGGTATGGCTGGTCAGATGTCTCAGACCAATTTAGCACAGATGCAGATGCAGCAGGCGCAGATGGCTGGTGTGCAGAGCCAGGCGAATACTGCACCTCAGCAGATGACGACTGCGTGGAATTGCGTATGTGGTCAGGTAAATACTGGTAAGTTCTGTTCTGAATGCGGGAAACCAGCGCCTGCAAAAGAATGGACTTGTGCATGCGGAAGCGTAAACACAGGAAAATTTTGTCCTGAATGCGGAAAAGCGAGAGAATAATGAAAAATGAAAGGGCGTGGAAGGAATTCCACGTCTTTTTTTAGTTATAACAGATATAACGAAAAGAACTAAGAAAAGGGGTTGCTTTTAAACTTTAGTTATGTTAACATCTTCCTCGTGGAGACAAATGTCTTTGTGTGACGCACAAATGAAGTGTAAAGGGATGTGTCATATACAGAAATTTCTGAGAAAAAGGAGTATAAGAGATGCCCGATAAGACCAATTACTTTGTACTGAAGGAAAAAGCAGTACCAGAAGTATTGTTAAAAGTAGTGGAAGCAAAACGACTATTTGATTCAGGAAAAGTAGCATCAGTACAGGATGCTACGGATGCAGTAGGAATTAGTCGTAGTTCATTCTATAAATACAAGGATGACATTTTTCCATTTCATGAGAATGAAAAGGGAAAAACAATTACATTGGTGATTCAATTAGATGATGAACCTGGACTTTTGTCCAATATTTTACGAGCAATTGATAAGTTCAAATGTAATATTTTAACCATTCATCAGTCGGTACCAATCAATGGTATTGCGACTCTGACACTTAGTGTGGATGTATTTCATGCAGCGGATCAGGTAGATGAATTGGTGGCAGCCATCGAACAGGTAGATGGTGTACATTACGCAAAAATTATAGCTAGGGAGTAAGAAACATGAAGATTGCAATTATGGGATATGGCACCATTGGTTCTGGTGTAGCTGAAGTATTAGAAGTGAATCAGGAGTTATTAGCAGAACGTGCTGGTGAAGCGCTTGAAGTAAAATATATATTGGACTTAAGAGATTTTCCAGGAGATAAAAACGAAGACAAATTAATCAAAGATTATAAAACAATTGTAGAGGATCCAGAAGTTGGTGTTGTAGTAGAAGCAATGGGTGGTGTGCATCCAGCATATGAATTTGTAAAAGAAATGCTTTTGGCAGGTAAACAGGTAGCGACTTCCAATAAAAATCTGGTAGCAGAAAAAGGTGCAGAACTTATTGCGATTGCCAGAGAAAAGGAAATTAACTTTATGTTCGGTGCTAGTGTAGGAGGCGGTATTCCAATTATTCGTCCATTAAACACATGTTTAACAGCGGATGAAATAGAAGAAATTACAGGTATCTTAAATGGTACTACAAACTATATGCTTACTCGTATGGCCAATGAAGGTGTTAGTTTTGAAGAGGTGTTAAAAGATGCACAAGCAAAGGGCTATGCAGAAGCAGACCCTACAGCAGATGTAGAAGGATTTGATCCGTGTCGTAAGATTGCAATTCTTACATCTTTGGTATGCGGACAGCAGGTAGATTATCAGGATATCTACACGGAAGGCATTACCAAAATTACAAGTGAAGACTTTGCATACGCTGGTCAGATGGATTGTTCCATCAAGCTTCTTGCATCCAGCAAAGCAGTTGGCGGCAGTTATCGTTGTATGGTTGCGCCATTTATGCTTCCAAAGAGTCATCCTCTTTGCAATGTAAATGATGTATTTAACGGTGTATTCGTACATGGAAATATGCTTGGTGATGCAATGTTCTATGGCAGTGGCGCTGGAAAACTTCCAACTGCCAGTGCGGTAGTAGCAGATATTGTGGATATGGTAAAACATGCAGATGCCAATATTTATATTGAGTGGAAACCAGAAAAAGTGCAGCTCATTGACTATAAAGAAAGTCTGAACAGCTTCTTTGTACGTACCACATCTTCCAAAGAAGAAGTGGCAGCAGTATTTGGCGACGTAGCATTTGTAAAAGATCCTGTAGTTCCAGGAGAAAATGCATTTACAACAAATGCCATGACAGAAGCTGACTTCGCGGAAAAAGCAGAACAAATTGCGGTAGTAAATCGTACTCGTCTTGCGTAATGGAGAAAATGATATGAAATATGTAATTGTCCTTGGCGATGGCATGGCTGATCGTCCAATTGCTGAATTAGAAAACAAAACACCAATGGAATATGCAAAGACACCATATATGGATAGTCTTGCACAAAAAGGGGAATTAGGATTGGTGCATACAATTCCAGAAGGAATGAAACCGGGTAGTGATACAGCAAATCTTTCTGTAATTGGATATAATCCAAAGAAATATTATTCAGGACGTTCTCCATTGGAAGCTCTCAGTATTGGTGTTCCAATGAAGGATACTGATGTAGCACTTCGTTGCAATATCGTAACACTTTCGGAAGAAGAGGATGCATATGAAAAGCGACATATGGTTGACCATAGTGCGGATGAAATCAGCACCGAAGATGCAGCCGTTTTATTAGAAGCAGTGAAAAAAGAATTGGAAAATGATATATTCAAATTCTATGTGGGAACTAGTTATCGTCATTGTCTCATTTGGGATAAGGGTGAAGTAGTGGAATTATCACAGCCACATGATATTTTAGAACAGTGTATTGAAGAATACATTCCTACAAATTTTGGTGAAAACGAAGAAGGATATCAGCTTCTCTATGATATGATGAAGAAAAGTTTTGATATTCTCGTAAATCATCCAATTAATGTAGAACGTAAAGCCAAAGGATTACATCCTGCAAATTCTTGTTGGTTCTGGGGTGCAGGTACAAAGCCAGCCCTTTCTTCCTTTGAAGAAAAAACAGGTAAAAAAGGTGCGATGATTTCTGCGGTGGACTTGCTGAAGGGTATTGCAGTTGGAGCATCTATGCAGGTAATCGAAGTAGAAGGTGCAAATGGAGGGCTTCATACAAACTATGAAGGAAAAGCACAGGCGGCAATTGATACACTTACCAAAGAAGGAAACGATTTCGTTTATGTTCACTTAGAAGGTCCAGATGAAATGGGACATCAGGGAAGTGTTGAAAGAAAAGTACAGGCAATTGAATGGTTAGATGAACGCATTGTAAAACCAATCGCAGAAGGCTTAAAGGCGGCAGGAGAAGAATTCCGTATGCTCATCCTTCCAGATCATCCAACACCAATCTGCATCCGCACACATTCATCGGAACCAGTTCCATATGTGCTCTATGACTCAACTAGTGAACAGCAGAACGCATGGAATTATAATGAGAAAGAAGCGGAGGCTTCAGGTAATTATGTAGCAGAAGGGCATACAATTATCGATAAGTTATTTGAAAAATAATAGGTAAATGGCACGAGGAAACTCGTGCCATTTTTAGGTATCATTTCTAAGAATAAGGTGTTATAATAAGACTAAGTACTATTTCGAAAATAAAACAAAATATGAGGGGGTATATTATGGGGAAATATATCATGGCGTTAGATGCTGGTACCACCAGTAATCGCTGTATATTATTTGATGAAGCAGGAAATATCTGTTCTATGGCACAAAAGGAATTTCGACAGATTTTTCCAAATCCAGGCTGGGTAGAACACGATGCCAATGAAATTTGGTCCACACAGTTAGGAGTTGCTGTAGAGGCCATGAACATGATTAAGGCAGAAGCGAAAGATATCGCTGCGATTGGTATTACAAATCAGCGTGAAACAGCAATTGTTTGGAATAAGGAAACAGGTGAGCCAGTTTATAATGCTATTGTGTGGCAGTGCCGTCGTACATCGGATATGGCAGATACATTAAAGGCCAAAGGATTAGAAGAAACGTATCGTCAGAAAACTGGTTTGATTATTGATGCTTATTTCTCTGCAACTAAAATTAAATGGATTTTGGACAATGTAGAAGGGGCTCGTCAGTTAGCGGATGAAGGCAAACTTTTATTTGGTACAGTAGAAACATGGATTATCTGGAAAATGACAAAAGGCAGAGTGCATGTTACGGATTATTCAAATGCCAGCAGAACAATGTTGTTTAATATTAATACTTTAGAATGGGATGACGAAATCTTAGAAGAGCTACAGATACCAAAGAGTATGCTTCCAACACCTGTACCATCAAGTCAGGTATATGGACATGCAGATCCATCTTTCCTTGGAGGAGAAATTCCGATTTCAGGTGCAGCAGGTGACCAGCAGGCAGCTTTGTTTGGTCAGACTTGTTTTAATGAAGGCGAAGCAAAAAACACCTATGGAACCGGTTGTTTCCTTCTTATGAATACAGGAGAAACACCAGTATTTTCAAAGAATGGATTGGTAACTACCATTGCTTGGGGGCTGGATGGAAAAGTAAATTATGCTTTGGAAGGATCTATTTTTGTAGCGGGAGCTTCTGTGCAGTGGCTTCGTGACAGTATGCGTATGATTGATTCTGCATCTGACTCAGAATATATGGCAAATAAAGTAAAAGATACTGATGGGTGTTATGTAGTGCCAGCGTTCACAGGATTGGGAGCACCACATTGGGATCAGTATGCAAGAGGTACGATTGTAGGTATCACGCGTGGAACTACCAAAAATCACATCATTCGAGCAACACTTGAATCTATCGCGCTTCAGGTATGTGACGTTATCGATGCAATGAAAGCAGATGCAGGTATTGATGTACGTGCACTAAAAGTAGATGGTGGGGCGAGTGCCAACGATTTCCTCATGCAGTTCCAGGCAGATATGATTGATGCACCTGTAAATAGACCAGCTTGTGTAGAAAGTACTGCAATTGGTGCAGCGTACCTGGCAGGTCTTGCAGTAGGATACTGGACTAGCAAAGAAGATGTAATCAAAAATCAGCAATTAGACAAAGTATTTACTCCTACCATGGATTCCGAGGAGCGAAGAAAGAAACGCAAAGGCTGGAACAAAGCAGTAAGATATGCTTATGGCTGGGCAAAAGACGAAGAAGAGTAAACAATGGTTTGAAGATGGCAGGGAGAAGTTTTTCTCCCTGCTGTTTCCACCTAGATGTCTGGTTTGTGATGAGATACTTACGCCAGAAGAATCAGAAAATGGAATCCATCTTGTTTGCGAAAGCAAACTCTATCCTGTAAAAGGAGCAGTGTGTATGCACTGTGGACGACCATTCGGTCAAGAAAAATCAACAGACAAAAAACAATATCATAATATAGAACAAGAAATTCCGATGTATCTGCGTATAGAAAGTGTACAGGAATACTGCGTGGAGTGTTTCCGCAAGGGATATGTGGAACCCAAAGGTATATCAGCGATCAATCAGGGTAAGTCTCTATATCTTTATAAAGGGGCTATAAAAAAGAGTATGTATCGTTTCAAGTATGCAAACAAAAGGGAGTATGCTGTATTTTTTGCACAGCAGGCTTTGGAACGATATGGAGATTGGATAAGGCAAGCAGAGGTTATTGTACCGGTACCGATGTATCTTCCAAAACAAAAAATGCGAGGATATAATCAGGCAGAAACCTTCGCGAGAGAATTATCCAGACGCACGGGAATTCCTGTGGATACACAATGTGTTTGCCGTGTGAAAAACACTGCACCACAAAAGGAATTAAATGATATGGACCGAAAAAATAATCTAGAAAATGCTTTTCAGAAAGGGAAAAGTATAGTACAATATAGCCACATATTGGTAGTGGATGATATTTATACTACCGGGTATACGGCACAGGCAGTTGCCAGGGAATTGAGAAAACAAAGGGGCCGTCATATACAGTTACTTAGCATATGTATTGGCGGGAATAATTAGGAGGTACATGTATGGAAGTAGCAACCTGTAAAACATGTGGAAGATTATTTAATGTAATGTCAAGAGAAAAGATTTGTCCAAATTGTAAGGCTGCATTAGAAGATAAGTTTCAGGTGGTAAAAAAATATTTGGATGAAAATCCAAATACTTCAATTGAAGTATTATCAAAGGAATGTGAAATTTCTGTAAAACAGATTAAAGACTGGATTCGAGATGAACGCCTTGCATTTAGAGAAGGTTCTGGCTGTGGTATTACTTGTGAACAGTGTGGCGTGATGATTCTCACCGGAAGATTCTGTGACCAGTGTAAACAGAAGATTCATTCCAATTTAAGCAGTGCGATTACACCTACGAAAAGAGAAGATCCAAAGAAAAAGGATCGCGAACGTGACCGTATGCGTTTCTTACAGAATTTATAAAAAATAGACACAAAAAGGGTATATTTGGCTAGAAAAAATAGTCAAAATACCCTTTTTTCTTTTCGTTTTTCTTTCCATTTATGCATCCGTGTGGTATAATACAAAATAATGTATTATTGTGCCTAAGTGCGAGGAGGCATCTATGGTAAATGTAGAAAGAGTAAAACATCAGTGCCAGATTGCTTTTTACGAACAAAAAGAAGAAAAGAAGAATCGTAAAATCGGTCACTATTACCGTAGCGATTTTATAGGAAAAGAAATTATAAAAAGCATATTTACAGGAACGATTGCGTATGCTGTCATGGCAGCGCTTTGGGTTATGGCAAATGTGGAGCTACTTTTAGCACAAGCAAATGACTTGACTATTATATGGACCGTGTTGGGAATGTTGGTCATTTACGTAGTGTTTCTTATGATATATCTCTTGCTTACGTATATTGTGTATGCAGTTCGTTATTTGAAAGGAAAAAAGAAATTGGATGCATACAAGGGACATTTGAAAGCGTTGCATCAGATGTATGAAAGAGAAGAAAAGCTAAAAGTTTAGGAGGCAGTATGACAAAGTTATATGAAGTAAAGGATAAAATTGTCAGGTTTCATGCAGAATATGAAATGTATTTGGCATATGTATATAAGTTTATTGTTGCGCTCATCCTTTTTTGCCTGATTAATGGAAAAGTAGGATTTATGGAACGCATTGCAGAGTTTCCAGTTTCATTGATTCTGGCGTTGGTATGTTGTCTGCTTCCAAAGGGCGTGACCTTATTGGTGGCTGCTGCTTTAGTGGTACTTCATTTGAATGTACTATCAATGGAAGTAGCACTTGCTGCGATTTTGATTTTTTTAATGATTTTCTTTGTGTATTTTCGTTTTGCACCAAAGGATGGGATGCTGGTAGCGATTACTCCTATGCTGCATGCAATCGGTATTCCTTATGTGGCACCGATAGGCACAGGACTTTTATGTAATGTATATTCTGTTGCAGCAGTGATTTGTGGTACGATAGCATATTATTTTGTAGATGGTATTTATCAGAATGTAGTTGTGCTTCAGATGGCAGCAGAAAAGACGGGAATAAACGTAGCGAAAGCTAGTATATCCGTAGAACAGCTCTTGTCGAATAAAGAGATGTATTTGACAGTGGCAGTGTTTATGATTACTTCCGTTGTGGTACATATCGTACGTAAGATGAATGTAGATCATGCGTGGAAGGTGGCAATTTTGGTCGGTACACTGATTCAGATTTCTGCTTTGTTAACGGGATACCTTGTGTTTGATGTTCAGGGCAGATGGATATCGATGTTAATTGGCAGTATTCTTTCTGGTGTTTTGGCACTTGGCATTGAGTTCTTTTGCATGGACTTGGATTATACGAGAACGGAACGTGTACAGTTTGAGGATGACGAGTATTATTACTATGTGAAAGCTGTACCAAAGAGAAATGTAACTATTACAGAAAAAACAATTACACAGTTTGCAGGTTTCCCAAGCTTTGGTAAGAAGAAAAAAGAAAAACCAGTTATTCGTAAAAAAGATATTGTAGAAGAATTAGGTATTGATGAAGAAGATTTGAAATAAAATAAAGGAGAGAAATCGTGGATCAGATGAGAGAAATGCTCATAGTTGTACAAGAGAATATTGCAAAAGTCCTTAGTATGGCAAATTTAACCATGACCTGGGTAGATGTGATTGAGATTGCGATTATCTCATTTCTGTTTTATCATATCCTGCTTTGGATTAAATCCACCAGAGCATGGAATCTGTTCAAAGGAATTATGGTTATCCTCTGTTTTGTTCTTTTGGCAGCGTTGTTCCAAATGAGCACGATTTTATGGATTGCAGAGAATACCCTTAGTGTTGGTTTATTGGCAATCGTAGTTATTTTCCAGCCAGAACTTCGAAAGGCTTTGGAAAATCTTGGAGATAAAAATATTCTTAGTAGTGTTTTGAATATAAGTAATAAATCAGAGAAGGAAAAATTTTCTGATCATACAATTGATGAATTAATCAAAGCGGTTTACGCCATGGGAAAAGTAAAGACTGGCGCATTGATTGTTATCGAGGATGAAATTTCACTGAGTGAATATGAAAGAACGGGAATTGATGTAGATGCGATTGTGTCTAGTCAGTTGCTGATTAACATTTTTGAAAAAAACACACCGCTTCATGATGGAGCCATTATTTTGCGTGGTGACAGAGTAGTATCTGCTACCTGCTATCTGCCATTATCGGATAGTCTCAGCCTTAGCAAAGAACTAGGAACGAGACATCGTGCGGCAATAGGTGTCAGCGAGGCAAGTGATTCTCTTACGATTATTGTTTCTGAAGAAACAGGAAATGTATCCATTGCTTTGCGTGGACAGATTTACCGCAATGTGGATGCGGATTTCCTTCGTGAGAAGTTAAAACATATGCAAAACAGTAATCATGAAGTAACAGGTATGGAATTATTGAAGAGGAGGTTTAAGAATGGTAAATAAGATTCTGAAAACCTTGTCAAAGAACCTTGGTTTTAAAGTATTAGCAGTATTATTTGCGTTTACGCTATGGGTAACCGTATACAATCTAGATGATCCGACGAAGACAAAGCCTCTCACCATAAATGTGACGGTGACAAACAAAGAGGTATTGGATGATTTGGGGAAATATTATGAAATACAGGATGGGATGAACAAGGTATCCTTTTCTGTAACAGCAGCTCGAAGCATTTTAGATAAACTAGATGAGTCCGATTTTATTGCAGAAGCGAATCTGCAAAAATTGGCCATTGATGAAGATGGCATGACAGGTACAATGCCAATTGATATTTTCTGTACTGCCAATGTAAATGGAAATGCAATTAAGATAAGTTCTAGTAGTAAAAATCTGGTGGTAGCGTTAGATGACCTGATGACAAAACAATTTGTAGTACAGGCAAATGCAGTGGGAGAAGTGGCAGAAGGTTATGCGTTAGGTAAGGTGGAAGTGACAGCTCCAAATGTATTAAAGGTATCTGGACCAAAATCCATCGTATCCCAGATTGCATCTGTTGTAGCAACCGTTGATGTGGGTGGAATGTCTGATTCCGAGACGTCTTATCAGTCTACTCCTATTTTGCTCGATGGAAATGGAAATGAAATTGATACTACCCGACTTATACTTAGCAATGCGACAGTTAATGTACAGGCATCTATTTTGAATGTAAAAGAGGTAGCGATTGCTGTGACACCATCTGGTAATGTAGCAGAGGGATATGCAGTTACAGGCATTCACACAAATCCTGCTACCATTTTATTAAAAGGAAATAAGACCGTTTTAAATGGAATGAGTGCGATTACGATTCCTAGCCAAATTCTATCGGTAGAAGGAATTAACAGTGACATGACAGTAAAAGTGGATGTAACTGAATATATTCCAGAAGGAGTAGAACTGGCAATGCCAGAGCAGGCATCTGTAGAAATAGTGGTATCTGTCGATAAGGTAAAGTCAAAGGCGTTTACAATTCAAACTTCTGATATTGAAGTTATCGGATTAACGACACATACAACTTTGGAATATGAGCTTAGTAGTGTGGCAGTAAATATCATGGGACTTGAAGCGGATATTAATGCTCTTACCAATGAGATGTTGGATGGACGTATTGATGTAACAGAGTTTGGGGTTGGTACTTATCAGGTGGTATTGCTTTTGGATTTGGATGAAAGCAAATATATCCATGATGAAGTAAAAATTATGATTACGATTACGGAAGATGCTGAAGAAACTGGTGGGGAAGTAACGGATTCAGAGACAGAGTCTGATGAGGGACAAAGCGAACAACCAGGCGAACAACCAGACGAAGAACCAGGTGAAGAACCGAGTGAAGAAGATACGACTGCAGAAGAAAATTAAGAGTAGTGTAGAAGTAGATTAAGATAAATATATAGGAAAGAGGTACAGATTTATGGCAAGATTATTTGGAACTGATGGTGTAAGAGGTATAGCGGGGACAGAACTTACGATTGATTTAGCTATGAAATTAGGGCAGGCTGGTGCCTATGTGCTTACAAAAGAAAAGGCACATAAACCAACCATTATTGTAGGATGTGATACTCGTATCTCAGGGGATATGCTAGCAAATGCATTGATGGCTGGTATTTGCTCCGTAGGGGCAAATGCGGTATATGTAGGTGTAGTGCCTACCCCAGCAGTAGCTTACCTTACACGTTTACATCAGGTAGATGCAGGTGTTGTGATTTCTGCATCCCATAATCCAATGGAATTTAATGGAATTAAGTTCTTTAGTGGGGAAGGATATAAACTTTCTGATGAATTAGAGGATGAAATTCAGTACCAGATTGAACATAACATGGAAGATATTGATTTCCCTATCGGTTCAGGTGTAGGTAAAATCAAATATCGTTTTGATATGAAAGAAGAATATGTAGAATACGAAAAACGTTGTGTGCCAGTAGACTTAAAAGGATTGAAAATTGTTATCGACTGTGCAGAAGGTGCAAACCACTACACTGCAGTTGAAACTTTACGTGATTTGGGCGCAGATCTTATTGCGATTCATACAAATCCAGATGGTACCAATATCAATTCGAACTGTGGTTCGACTCATATGGAAGAATTAAGGGCTCGTGTTGTAGCAGAAAAAGCGAATGTAGGTATTGCCTTTGACGGCGATGCAGACCGTATGCTTGCAGTTGACGAAAATGGTAAATTAATAGATGGCGACCAGATCATGTTGATTTGTGCAAATCATATGAAACAGAAAGGTTTATTAAAGAAAGATACTTTGGTTGTAACTGTTATGACAAATCTTGGTCTTATATTAGCTGCAAAGGAACTTGGTATTAAGTTAGAAACAACAAAAGTTGGTGACAGATATGTATTAGAAAACATGCGAGAAAACGGATACAATATCGGTGGTGAACAATCTGGTCATGTTATTTTCTTAGATGATAACACAACAGGAGATGGACTCTTAAGTGCATTGAATTTACTTCGTGTTATGGTAGAAACAGGAAAGCCACTTTCAGAATTGGCATCTATCATGGAAATTTTGCCACAGGCACTTGTTAATGCAAAGGTTCCAAATCATAAGAAAGATAAATATATGGAATATCCACGTATTGCGAAAGCAATTGAAGAATTAGAAGAAAAGTTCGCTGGAGAGGGTCGTGTACTTATCCGCCCATCTGGTACAGAGCCACTCGTACGTGTTATGATTGAAGGAAAAGACCAAAAAGTTATCGAGGAAGAAGCGCGTAAATTGGCTGACTTGATTGTGAAAATTATGATCTAATTTAGATTATAAAAAGGGGGGATAATTGTGGTATCACAGTTAGTAAAAATTATTAATCCAACGGGACTTCATGTGCGCCCAGCGGGTATATTATGCCGAGAGGCTATGAAATTTAAAAGTAAAATCACATTTGACTATGAAGGCAATAATGCCAATGCAAAGAGTGTGCTTAGTGTTTTAGGAGCATGTATCAAAGCGGGGGATGAGATTACTATGATATGTGATGGTCCAGACGAAACAGAAGCATTGGAACATTTGGTATCCTACATAGCCAATGGACTTGATGAATAAAACAAAAGAAATATGTAGTAAGTAAAAGGAGTAATTTTGGAATGTTGAACTTTAAGAGATATAAAAGGGTACCAGTCGTAGACTACCCACAGCGTCAGTGGCCAAACAAAGAAATCGAGAAAGCACCTATCTGGTGTTCGGTTGACCTACGTGATGGTAACCAGGCGCTCATCGAACCTATGACCGTAGAAGAAAAGGTAGAGATGTTCCAGCTCCTAGTAAAGCTTGGTTTTAAAGAAATTGAAATTGGTTTCCCAGCAGCATCACAGATTGAATTTGATTTCCTTCGTAAATTGGTAGCGGAAAATATGATTCCAGACTATATGAAAGTGCAGGTACTCTGCCAGTGTAGACAGGAACTTATCGATCGTACATTTGAAGCGATTCAGGGAATTCCAAATGTTATTTTTCATATTTATAATTCCACATCTACGCTTCAAAGAGATGTAGTATTCCACAAAGAAATGCCAGAAATTATCGATATCGCGATTGCAGGTACTCGTATGGTAAAAGAAGGTATGAAAAATTACGATGGCAATTTAACATTAGAATATTCTCCAGAAAGTTTTACAGGAACAGAATTAGATTTCGCACTTGAAATCTGCACAGCAGTGCAGAAGGAATGGGATCATGCAAATGAAAATCCAATCATTTTCAATCTTCCTGCAACTGTAGAAATGAATACACCAAACGTGTATGCAGACCAGATTGAATGGATGAATACACATTTTGAAGATAGAGAAAATGTCATCCTTTCCGTACATCCACACAACGACAGAGGTACAGGTGTAGCCGCTACAGAACTTGCGCTCTTAGCTGGTGCAGACCGTGTAGAAGGTACACTTTTTGGAAATGGTGAAAGAACTGGTAATGTAGATATATTAAACTTAGCATACAATATGTTCTCACAGGGTATTAACCCAGAGCTTGACCTTGAAAATGTGAATGAGATTATCGATGTATACGAACGTTGCTGTAAGATGCAGGTAGGTATGCGTCATCCATATGCTGGTAAACTCGTATTTACAGCATTCTCAGGTTCTGATCAGGATGCGATTAACAAAGGGGAACAGGCGCTCAAAGAACGTGGAAGCGAAATCTGGGAAGTACCTTATCTTCCAATTGACCCAGCGGACGTTGGACGTGAATATGAACCAGTGGTTCGTATTAACAGCCAGTCAGGTAAAGGTGGCGTAGCCTTTGTTATGAATACTGTATACGGCTACAAGCTTCCAAAGGCAATGCAGCGTGAATTTGCAGATGTTATTCAGCTTATCTCTGAAACAGAGGGTGGCGAAGTAGCACCAACACGTATTATGGATGCCTTCCGTAGTGAATACACCAGAGCAAAAGGTCCTTACGAATTTGTTAGTGCTCGTGTAGAAGATGACCATGCAGATGAAGAAACCAGAGTTACACTTGTATTTAAATATAATGAAAGAGAAATTATTGCTGAAGGCAGAGGTAGCGGTCCTATCGATGCAGTACATATGGCGATCAAGAAAGGCGTAGGTGCCGCAGATGTGACCATTTTAGACTATGATGAACATGCGCTTAGCCAGGGTGCCCATGCAAAAGCGGCTGCATATATCCAGATGAAAGATAATACTACTGGCAGAATAACCTTTGGTGTAGGTGTAAGTGGAAACATCACCAGAGCATGTATTCGAAGCGTATTCTCAGCGTTAAATAGACTTTCGAAGTAATACAGAAGAATGAATCACGTGCAAATAGTTTATAATACTATTTGCTGGAGGTTGATGATGAAAAAGCAACTTGCGAAATTTATGAGTACAATAGTGCTTCTGATTAAAGCTGCGTTGTATGGATGTTTATGGCTGACATTTATGTTGGTGTTTTCCATAAACCCAACAAACTTTGCGTTGTTGAATCCATCTCGAACAATGGCGGTTATATCCATAACCTTTATGTTCACGCTTTTTATGATGACGCAAATTTATGGAAAATTTGATATTGGACGAAAAAAGAGCAAGCCCATTATTTATGCAGTGTTTTTGGCGACGATGATTACCGATGTGGTATCATATGGTATGAATATTATCATGAAAACCATTACACCGGATATGAATCCATTTCAATGGCTGGATGTTTTTCTTTTATTTTCTGTAATGGCAGTGCATTTGATCGAAATTATGATCTTTACCTATGCAGGAAATGAGATCTTTTTCATGATTATTCCGCCTGAAAAATGTATCATAATTACTCGTTGGGAATCGGATTTAGAGAAATTGTCAAATGGGTTGCATAAGTACAAAAAGCAGTATCGAGTATCCAGGGTAGTAGATTATAGACGTACAGACTTAGAAGAAATTTTGCTGCGTATGGATACAGCAATTTTGTATGATTTACCATTGGAAATCAGAGATTATTTAGTGAATTTCTGTTATGAACATTTAATTAACATATATTTAAATCCGGAAATTCCAGATGTAGTAGAAAATTTAGCGGAGCATTATTTGTTAGATGATATTTCAATGCTTCACACACAGGTGCAAGGGCTTACCTATGAGCAAAGATTTGTTAAGAGAACGTTTGATCTTGTATTTTCATCCTTGGCCATCGTTTTCTTATCGCCTATCTTTTTAATTGTAAGTATTCTAATCTTTTTGGATGATGGGGGACCAATTTTCTTTTTACAAAGAAGAGCTACCCGTGATGGTGAGGTGTTTAAAGTTATCAAATTCCGTACCATGAAAGTGCATTCAGGGAATAAATCAGCAGAAGAGAATGATGATCGTATTACAAAAATTGGTCATAAACTTCGAAAGTATCGTATTGATGAACTACCACAGATTTTTAATATTTTCTTTGGTGATATGAGTTTTGTGGGACCTAGACCAGAGATGATGGAAAATGTATGGAATTATACAGAGGAAATGCCTGAATTCAAGTATAGACTTCGTGTGAAAGCTGGACTTACTGGTTTGGCACAGGTGGTTGGAAAATATAATACTTCGCCAAAGGACAAGCTGATTTTAGATATGATGTATATTGAGCGCTTTAGTATTTGGAGAGATATTAAGTTGATTTTCCAAACCTTGATTGTATTCTTGAAAAAAGATAGTACAGAAGGTTTTAACAAAAAGAGTACACATGTTTATGTAGTGGAGGAAACTCCTTATAAATATCGATTAGAGGAATAATATGATTTCTGTTTGTGTGACAACCTATAAAGGAGAAAAATATAGAGAAGAGCAACTTTCATCTATTTTAAAAAATATATCGGTAGAAGATGAAGTGATTGTTTCGGAAGATGGCAATGACATAGCATTTTTAGAGGATTTGTCAAAAAGAGAACCTTGTTTTCGAGCAGTGAAGGGACCAGGGTGTGGTGCGGTGGCAAACTTTGAATATGCACTTAGTCACGCCAGGGGAGATATTATATTTTTATCGGATCAGGATGATATATGGACAGATGATAAAGTAAAAAAAGTATTAAATGCCTTTGAAAATCCAGACTGTATTATGGTTGTTCATGATGCAGATTTGATAGATGGAGAAGGTGTACAAATCGGAGAGTCTTTTTATGCGATTCGTAATAGTAAGGCTGGCATAGTAAAGAATATTTGGAAAAATTCTTATATTGGATGTTGTATGGCATTTCGAAAAGAGCTTTTAGAATATGCACTTCCATTTCCAACAAGCGGAACGTTACACGACCAGTGGTTGGGACTGTTGGCGGAGCAAAAAGGGAATGTGGTATTTCTAGAAGATAAATTGCTGCACTATAGACGACATGGAGAAAATGTATCTGGAATGCAGCATTTACCTGTAGCTACAATGATTTGTAATCGTATACTATTGTGTTGGAATCTTTTGAAACGAGTGCTAAGAGGTTCAAAAGAATACAATGCATATACAGTAGAAGAAGTGAAAACAAGATGGAAACATTAGCGGGAATTACATTATATGAACCAGATGTGCATAGGCTGCTAGAAAACATACAGGCAATTCTGCCACAAGTGGACAAGCTGATTTGTGTAGATAATGGGTCGAAAAACATAAAGGAAATAAAGAAACAGATTCATTGCAAATATCCTCATGTAGAAGTGATAGAAAATGGGGAAAATTTGGGTATAGCCAAAGCCTTGAATCAGATGTTTGCGTATGCGGACGAACATGCCTATGAGTGGGTTTTGACATTGGACCAGGATTCTGTGTGTCCATCGAATTTGATGGAAGAATATAAGAAATACATGGGATTGGATGGTGTAGGGGTACTTTCTCCGAAAATGATAGATCGAAATTTTGAAAAAGAAATACAGACCGAGTCACCGTATGAATACGTTGATAAATGTATCACATCCGCCAGTTTAACCAAAGTAGACGTTTGGAAACAGGTGGACGGTTTTTGGGAATATTTATTTATCGATTTCGTAGACCATGACTTTTGCGCAAAATGTGTAAAGCAAGGTGTGAAAATTATTCGTGTAAATAGTGTTGCGCTGTTACATGAATTAGGAAATGGAGTACATCATAATTTTTTAGGCAGAAGAGTGACTGCCTTAAACCATTCTCCATTTCGAAAATATTATATGGTAAGAAATTGGCTGATCTATATGCAAGTACATAGAGAGGTCATTGATTATAAAAAAGAAAGAAACAGCTATCGTTTTTTCTACTTAAAGACATTGCTCTTTGAGAAGCAAAAACTGCAAAAATTAGTACAAATGCTGAAGGGCAGAAGAGATGGCAAAAAGTTCAAGATGGTTTAGCAGATGGTTGCTTGGAGGAGCTTTTGAAGAATATCCAGAAAAAGCTGATGTAGTAGTTCTAAGTGGAACAAATCATTATGAAGAACGAAACAAACAAGTAATCGAAGAATATAAAAAACAGAATAAGAAAGTGCTTTATCTTACGTCAGATTTTCATCATATTAATAAAAAGCAGTATGTGTTTGATGTGGAGGGATGCAAACAGGTACATGTTTTGCCTTATTACAAAAACATCTCAATATCGAGATTGTTATCGCATGGCGAATTTTCTTTTAAGGCGTATTTTTACCTCAAACAGCATAAGCCAGACATTGTTTATACAGAAATACCAAACAATTCATTGGCAATGAGTACTGCATGGTATAAAAAGAAATATGGATGTCATCTCATTTTTGATATTTTTGATATGTGGCCAGAGGCACTTCCTGTGAAAACTGGAAATCCAGTTGTTAAGTTTGCTCTTTCAATATGGGGAGCATTTCGAAATAGAAATTTAAAATATGCAGATAAAATCTATACCGAGTGCGACTATTATCAGGAGATATTGGCAAACGAAGGACATAAGATGCCAATGGAAACCAAACGTTTGTGTCAGGAAGATGCAGATTTGGAAATTAAGACCAAATGGAGTGATGAGCAGATAAATATCTGCTATGTAGGTAGTATCAATAATATTATCGATGCACCATTTATGATTGAATTTTTAGATGCTTTAAATCAAAAAAGAAAAGTATATTTTCATATGATTGGTCAAGGAGAAAGCAAGGAACGTATCAAAAACGAGCTAGAAAAACGTCAGGTAAAAGTGATAGATTATGGCTCAATTTATGATAAGCAGGAATTGCAAGCGGTGTTTAACCAATGTTCCTTTGCGATAAACTTTTTGGTAAGGGATGTTGCGATTGGTATTACGATGAAGTCGGTTACTTATTTTAGAGGCGGTATGCCAATATTAAATACTGTCGATGGTGACACTAGAAAAATGGTAGAAACTCGCAATGTAGGTATAAATGTAGAGCGTGAGCAGATAGAAAAATCTATTCAGCGTATTGTAGAGTATACGCAAGCTGATATTGAAGAAATGAAGAAAAACTCGCGACTTACGTTTGAAGAATTTTTTAGACAAAGATAAAAGAAGAGGGAACGGTTTTGTATATCATAAAAGATTTGTGGACAAATAGAAAACTTGCGTTAAATTTAGCCAAAAATGATTTTAAGACAAAATATGCGGGATCATATCTAGGAATTATATGGGCATTCGTTCAGCCAGTGATAACCGTTTTGTTGTATTGGTTTGTATTTGAAAAAGCATTAAATGCGGGTACACAAGCGACAAAAGAAGGGATTGATATTCCATATGTATTATGGCTGATAACAGGCTTGGTGCCATGGTTTTACTTTTCGGATGCATTAAGTAGTGTAACCAATACATTAATTGATTATAGCTACTTAGTAAAAAAAGTAGTGTTTAATATCAGTATTTTGCCAGGTGTAAAAGTAGTGTCGGCATTATTTGTGCATATGTTTTTTGCTGCATTCATGCTACTTATTTTTGCTTGTTATGGATATTGGCCAGATTTATATACCCTGCAGATTGTATACTATACCTTCTGTATGATGGCTTTGGTAGCGGGAATTGGATATATGACGAGCGCACTTGTTGTATTTTTCCGTGATTTATCGCAGATTGTAGGAATTATATTGCAGGTAGGGATTTGGGTAACACCTATTATGTGGAATATAGATGCATTAAATTTTGGTGCTCTTACCATTATTTTAAAAGCGAACCCATTGTACTATATTGTGTCTGGTTATCGTAATGCATTGATTAATAAAGTCTTTTTCTGGGAAGAACCAGGACTTACACTTTGGTTTTGGGCAGTGACAATCGCATTATTCCTGTTAGGTAGTAATGTATTCAAACGATTAAAAGTACATTTCGCAGATGTTTTATAGAGAGGCATATATGAGTGAATTTGCTATAAGAGTAAAAAATGTAAGTAAGATGTATAAGCTGTATAATCGTAACAGGGATCGATTAATAGAATCCTTGGGCTTATCAAAAAAGAAAAGATATGCAGAACACTATGCATTGAAAAATGTTAGTTTTGATATCAAAAAAGGTGAAACAATTGGTATTATCGGAACAAATGGTTCTGGCAAATCTACTATTTTAAAGATTATTACAGGTGTATTAAATCCGACGCAGGGAGAGGTAGAAATCGATGGACGTATTTCTGCCTTGTTGGAATTGGGCGCTGGTTTTAATATGGAATATACTGGTGTTGAAAATGTATATTTAAACGGCACGATGTGTGGTTTTTCGAAAGAAGAAATTGATGCTAGATTACAGGATATTTTAGATTTTGCAGATATTGGAGAGTTTGTGCATCAGCCTGTAAAGACATATTCTAGTGGTATGTTTGTTCGTTTGGCATTTGCGGTAGCAATTAATATTGATCCTGAAATATTGATTGTAGACGAAGCGCTTTCCGTAGGTGACGTGTTCTTCCAGAACAAATGTTATCATAAATTCGAAGAATTTAAGAAGCAAGGAAAAACCATCCTTTTTGTAAGCCATGATTTGGGCAGTATCAATAAGTATTGTGATCGTGTTGTTTTACTAAATAAAGGTGATGTTTTAGCAGAAGGTGAACCTGCTGACATGATTGATTTGTACAAGCAGGTATTGGTAAACCAGTTTGAAGAGGAAGAAGATACAGCAGGTGCAGAAGATGCGATTATGCAGGTAGATGGTACGGATGTGTGGAAAAAACACTATGACCGCAATCCGGATTGTCAGGAATATGGTGACCAGCTGGTAGAGATTCTCGATTATGCTATTGTGGATGATAAAGGCAGATATACTAGTACGATTTTAAAAGGCAGTGAGTTCAAGGTAAAGGTAAAGATTCGAGTAAATGCTCCGATTGAAGCACAGCCTATCGTAGCATTCAAGTTCCGTGATTTGAAAGGTACGGAGATTACTGGTACCAATACGATGTTCGAGAAGGCTGACATCGGCTTGTTAAATCCAGGAGAAGAACGTGTCGTAACATTTACACAGAATGCAGATCTTCAGGGGGCACAGTACTTATTGTCATTAGGTTGTACACGTTATGAAAATGATGATTTCAAGGTGTACCATAGACTTTACGATGTATGCAGCCTTACAGTTATATCTCACAAAAATACAGTCGGATATTATGATATGAATTCGAAAGTAACAGTGGAGTAGGAGAAGAGGTATGAAGGAAACAATCGGCGGGGTTACATTAAATTATGAATACAATACAATCTTAGAACAGCAGGAGCCGAATGATTTTGAAAGGGTTCTTTTGGAGATTGTGCGTAATAAGGAAGATATAGAAGCGCATTTGTTAAAAGAAACAGATGAGAGATTTTTATATCATCTATCGCCAATTCGACAGAATGTATTGCGCTGGTTTGATTTTGATAAAAAAGCTTCTCTGTTAGAAATAGGAGCTGAATGTGGTGCTCTGACTGGTTTTTTCTGTGAAAATGTGCAGAATGTAGTTGCTGTAGATGTATCAAAACAACATTCTATTATCAATGCGACGCGAAATAATGCGCATGAAAATTTGGAAATTTATGTTGGTGCATTTGCAGATATAAATTTTGAACAAAGATTTGATTATGTTACATTGATAGGAACATTGGAAACAGAATCGTTTTTGCCTACCCTTCAAAAAATAAAAACAATCCTAAAACCGAAGGGAAAGCTTTTGTTAGCCATCGAAAATAAGTATGGATTGAAGTATTGGGCTGGAGCGCCAGAAGATTATACAGGAAAACTCTTCGGTGGAATTGAAGGCTATGAAGGTATGGATAAGGTCTATACATTTTCAAAAAGTAATTTGAAAAATTGCTTGGAGAAAGCGGGTTTCGAAAGCAATCGTTTTTATTATCCTGTTCCAGATTATAAGATGGCAATGGAAATATATTCAGAAAAACATTTGCCAAAACCAGGTGACATAAAAACAATTTCTCCAGCTTATGACAGACCACGTTATGAGTTTTTTGATGAGAGATTAGCATATAGTTCTATTTGTGAAGATGGATTATTTGAAGAATTTGCAAACGCATTTCTTGTAGTTTGTGAATAAAAGGGGGCAATGATGAGAGAAGTTATATATACAAAATATAATTCTGTAAGAAGGCCTGAATATCAGATAAGCACCAGCATATTTTTGGAAGATGAAACAAAATATGTAGAAAAAAAGGCAATCACAAAAGCTGCGATAGAACATATTGAGACAATCCTGCAAAATGCAGAAAAGATGAACGATGTATATGCAGATATCAAAATTCTTTCTGGAGATTATGAAGAGGGAAAAATAGTATTTCCATTCATAAAGGGAAAGAATTTATTGCAGGGAATTGATTTAAAGAATGAAGATTTGGATGTTATTGTAGAGAAGATAACACTCGTTTTACAGAAAATCCATAATTACCGTCCGGAATATGTGGACACATTTCACATGACGGATGCATTTAAAGATTTTTTTGCAGAATGTACACCAAAAGAAGAGCCAGCGGTAGCTTTGGCAAATATAGATGGAATCTTTGGGAATTTCATCGAAGCAGAAGATGGATCTATCTGGTGTATTGATTGTGAATGGGTATTGGATTTTTTTGTTCCTATTCGCTTTATTGTATATAGAAGTTTGTTATACTTCTATGTAGATAACTATACATATTTGGGCAGTCGCATTAGTGAAACAGATTTTATCCGTATGTTTGATTTTTCAGAAGAAGATATGGAACTGTTTCAGACCATGGAAGATATATTTCAACAGTATGTTCATGGAGAAAATAGAAAATATATTTATGTAGAGCAGTATAAAAAAAGTTCTAGAACATTTAACAGTTTGATGGATGCCTATGAACTTAATCTAAAGCAGCTTGAAGAAGCAACGCAAAAAGTAGAAAGTATGGCGCTTATGATTCACGAGCAGCATGAATATATTCAGGAAACCAAACGTGTGATGAAGAATCCATTTTATGCTTTAACATTGATTTGGAAAAAAATAAAAAGTAAAATTATAAAATAAGAGTAGAGGCAAGTATGGTATTAAATATTATTTGGTTGTATGTAGTTTTATTAGCAATACCATTTATGATAGGTATGCTTTACAACAAAATAGTGAAACAGGAGATAACTGGCATTTTGTCAAATTGGGTAAGCGGTTTTGTGTTGTGTATGGGAATGTTTCAGATTCTGGTATTGCCAGGGATTATCTTAAAAGGAAGTCTTACAATACTGGTTTGGATATATGCCATAGCTTGTATAGCAGCCTGCGTATTTGCGATTGTTTTAACGAAGAAGGAGTTGCTACTTATACCAGAGACCATCAAAGCATGGATCAAACAAACACCATGGCAAGCGATTTTCGTTCTCCTAATCGTGGGATTCCAGATGTATATGTATGTTGCATATATGCATGTGGATCAGGATGATGCATTTTATGTCGCTACATCTGTAATTGCAGTAGATACAGATACCGTATTCCAATTTAACCCATATTCGGGTGATTTATATGAAGCCCTTCCAAAAAGATATGTGTTATCACCATTTCCAATTTGGACGGCAATGTTAAGTAAAATCTCAGGTATTCATGCTGCAATGTTGGCGCACACATTTTTACCACCATTATACTTATTATTGAGTTATGGGGTATATGCCTTAATTGGTGGAGAACTGTTTCGTGGAAAACGCAAAAGCAATGCACTATTTCTTGTATATATTGGATTGCTTTCCATTTATATGTATACCACAGACAATACACAGGCGGCATTTATGCTTATGCGTATCTGGCAGGGAAAAGCCTTTTTGGCAGCAATGCTTTTACCTTTTGTGTTTTATTTGGGATATAAAATGATTGCAGATAATTGGGAAAAGCGCGATTGGATGATATTGTTTTTTGCGATGTTGTCATGTTGCTTAGTTTCTTCTATGGGAATTATGCTTGGGGCAATTATGGCGGGAATTATGGGTGTTTTAGCTACATATGCAAAAAGAGATATTTGGGTATTGGTAAAAACAATCGTATGTTGTATTCCTAACATTGTATTGGCAATAATATATTTAGTAATGTAGGTGCAAAAATGAGTGAAGTTATAAATCATAATCTAACAACATATTATAAATATTTTATTAATGGACCATTTTTGGCGTTGTTCTTATGTTCTGTTATATTTATGTTTATAGAGAAAAGACGTGAGACAAGAATTGCATTTTTAGGACATACTGTATTTTTTAGTTTCTTGTATTGGTGTCCAGTTACAGCCTATATCATTGCTTATTATTGCATTGGTACGAATGTGTATTGGCGTATGTTTTGGCTGTTGCCAACAAGTATTATGGTAGCTTACATGTTTACGAAAATATGTAGTAGCACAAAAGAAAAGTTATTGAAAATCGTGGCGCCATTTGTAATAGCCTTTCTTATTACAACCATGGGATTGCCTATCTATAATGCGACATATTTTCAGGAGTCGCCAAACTTATATAAGATCAGTTCCAATACGATTGAAATAAGTGATGCCATAAGAATGCATGCAGAAAAAAATGATGTGGAAAAAAGAGGTGTTATTGCACCACACGAAATCCTCATTGAAATAAAGGAGTATGATGGTATTGTCCGTATTCCATACGGAAGAGAGATGTTCCGAGGAAAAGGGAAAAAAGGATTACCAGAATCTATTTATTTTTGGATGGCGCATCCAGGACTTCCTGCAGCATCATTAGCAGAGTTTGCAGAGGAAGGAAATTATCAGTATCTGGTATACTACTCGGCAGTGGGAACAGAGATGTTTAAAGAAGCTGGTTATACTTTTTTAGGAGCTGTTGGTCCATACAGTATATACTATTTGGAATAAATTTTCGTTAGTACAAAGGAGGAGATAACTTTGGACAATAGAGAACGATACAAACATTTATTGAATAGAGTAGCCGGTGTACTTATGTGGGCATTTCAGGTGATTTTGTTTGCCTATACATGGTATGTGATTTATATACCAACGATTAGCGTTGAGGACCGTTTCTTTAATAGAGGGAACTGGGCAGTTGTTGGTATGTATGGCTTGTATATGTTCTTTTTCACGCAGGTGTTTGGTGGATATAAAATTGGATATCTTCGTATTACAGAAATCTGTTTATCAAACTTCTTGGGGATTTTCTGCGCAAATGTAGTAGAGTATTTTCAGTTGTGTCTGATTTTAAATGATTATGTAATTGTAAAGCCATTAATCATTATTGCAATTATAGAAGGATTGCTTGTAGTACCATATGTATATGTGGTACGAAGACTTTATGTACAGATGTATCCGCCACGAAAAATGATTGTAATATATGGCGAGTATGCACCTGATGATTTGATTAAAAAAATTAATACACGAAAAGATAAGTATGATATCTGTGCATCGGTAAGTTATCATGTAGGCAAAGAGACATTATTTAAAATGATAAAAGAACACAAAGCGGTTGTGCTTTGTGATTTGCCAGGTAAGGTTCGTAATCAAATTCTGAAGTTTTGCTATTATGAATCCATTCGAACTTATGTTACACCAAAGATTACAGATGTAATTCTTCGAGGAGCAGAGGATATTCATTTGTTTGATACGCCGTTGTTGTTATCTCGTAATCAAGGCTTAACAATAGAACAGCGTTTTGCAAAACGTACGATGGATATTGTATGTTCTGCATTGGGAATCATCGTTCTTTCTCCGTTTATGTTAATAGCGGCAATCATTGTAAAGGCATATGATGGAGGTCCTATTTTTTATAAACAGGAACGTATTACGAGAGATGGAGCGAAGTTTCAGATTATTAAGTTCCGTAGTATGAAAACAGATTCTGAAGTGAATGGCGCTAGATTGGCCATGAAAGATGATGATCGAATTACTCCATTTGGTCATTTTATGCGAAGAACACATTTTGACGAAATTCCTCAGTTGTTTAATATTTTAAAAGGGGATATGTCAATCGTAGGTCCTAGACCAGAACGAGAAGAAATCGCAGAGCAGTACAAAGAGAGTATTCCAGAATTTCCTTTAAGACTAAAGGTAAAAGCTGGTCTGACAGGCTATGCACAGGTGTATGGCAAATATAATACAACACCATATGATAAGCTCAAATTAGATATTGCGTATATTGAGAAATATTCCATCTGGATGGATTTAAAACTTATCATGATGACAGTAAAGGTTGTATTCCAAAAAGAAAACTCAGAAGGTGTGGATAAGCACCAAAAAACTGCGATGAAGTAAGATACAAATCGGAGGTACAATGATGGCTAAAAGAATATGGTTTTTTCATCATGATGCAACTAGAATGTTCGAAGAAGAAGGTGGCAGACATTATTGGTTCTCTGAGAAGTTACAAAGTAGAGGGTATGAAACAGCGATATTTTGTTCCAGCATCAATCATCACAATGGAGAAGCACGAGAATTTGATGGACGATATGAGATTGATGAAGTAAATGGTATTAAATTTGTATTCATAAAGACAACGGAATACAAAGGGAATGGATTATCCAGAATTCAGAATTGGATATCATTTTATTTAGGAATAGCTGCAAGTTATAAAGAAATCATAAAAGAATTAGGAATGCCAGGTGCGATATTGGCATCAAGTGCACCACCACTATGCTATATCGCTGGAATCATGATTGCGAGAAAATTGCGTATCCCATGTATTGGTGAAGTGCGTGATTTGTGGCCGGAAGCAATTTTTACAGTAGGAAAAACTACGGAGAACAGTTTGCTCGGGAAACTCCTTCATGCAGGTGAATATTGGATGTATCGAAATGTAGATGCTGTGGTATTTACGAAAGAAGGGGACGTAGATCATTTGAAAGAAATGAAGTGGCTTACGGAACAAGGTGGTAAGATAGATCGTTCAAAATGCTATTATATTAATAATGGTATTGACTATGAGAAATATATCGCACAGGCTCAGATGGATACGGTAAGTGATCCTGATTTGGAAGATGGAAAGTTTCATGTGGTTTATACAGGAACGATTCGTCTGATTAATAATGTGCGAACAGTTGTTGAGGCAGCGATTCTATTAAAAAATCAGCCAGAGATCGAATTCTTAATCTATGGAGAAGGAATGGAGCGTCCAGAACTAGAAGAATTAGCACGAAAAGAAAATCTGACAAATATCAAATTCAAAGGCATGGTGAATAAAAAGTATATCCCATATATTTTGAGTAAATCTTCTGTGAATCTGCTGAATTATGCACAGAATCTGTATAATTGGAAACGAGGAAACAGCTCTAATAAGTTGTTTGAATATATGGCTTCTGGAAAACCAATTATTTCATCTGTGAAAATGGGATATGACTTATTAGAACGATATCAATGTGGTTTTTCTTTGGAAGAATGTACACCACAAGCTTTGGCAGATATGATTCTCAGAGTGAAAGATATGCCAGTAGAGGAATATCAGAATATGGGAGTCAATGCAAAAGAGGCATCAAAGGAATTTGACTTTGAGATTTTAACAGATAAATTAGAATATGTAATAGATCATGTATTGAGGAAATAACAATGAGTGGATTATATTCGCTATATAAAAAAATAAATCATCTGCCGATTGTTTCTACTTTGGCTTTTTTTGTTAGTGATCGAATTTCAGGGATTTGGAATGAAAATAGACGTTATGTTTGCAAGTCAATTCAAAAACCAGAAGCGATACCACCAAAGAGCAGTAAGCTGATGAAAGATTTGAAAATAGCTTATGTCTGTGATGAAATGACTTATAAAAGTTTTCATGATTTGACCCAGTCGGTATATATTACACCATGGAACTGGTATGAGATGTTAGAAAACGAAAAGCCAGATCTCTTTTTCTGCGAATCAGCATGGAGCGGAATTGCAAAATATAAGGACTGCTGGAGAGGCAGAATCTATAAAAGCGACAGGGTAAAATACAACAATCGAAAAGTATTGTTTCAAATTTTAGAGTATTGCAATGCAAATGGAATCCCAACTGTTTTTTGGAACAAAGAAGATCCTACCTATTTTGGGAATACCAATAATGACTTTATCGATACAGCATTACATTTTGATTATATTTTTACGACAGCGGAAGAGTGTGTGGAAAAATATAAAAAACGTGGTGCAAAAAATGTATTTGTACTGCCATTTGGATTTTCACCAAAACTTTTTAATCCGATGAATTCTACGGAAAAAGAAAATAGAGCAGTATTTGCAGGTAGTTGGTATCCAATGCACACAGAGAGATGCCGACAAATGAGAGCTGTATTTGATGAGGTGCTAAAGCATGATATTATGCTCCAAATCTATGATCGAAATTCTGACATAAAAGAAACGCTTAATATTTTTCCAGAGGAATATAAAGCCTATGTACATGATAAAATACCATTTGAAAAACTAGGGGAAGAAATAAAAAAATCCCATTATGGTATCAATATCAATACGGTAGTAAATTCCAGCACGATGTTTGCCAGACGAGTGTACGAGATGATGGCATGCAATGTGTGCATTATCAGCAACGAATCACAAGGAATAAAAAAACAGTTTCCTCAAAGAGTGTGGTTTGCGGGTGAGGATTTTGATGTTTCAAAAATTGAAGAAATCTGTAGAGTAAATGTGCAGGAAGTTTTGTCAAAGCATACGAATGAAAGTCGTTTGAAAAAGATATTAGAGGATATCGGATATCCAGTGGAGGAAGACATAGTATCGATTGCAGTTGTTTCAAAAACACATAAGGGCATGGTGCAGCATGAAAATCTTCTTTTGTGTTATTATGAGACACTAGAAACAGTAGAAGATGTGCAATATGTGATTGTGGATGAACACATGACAATCGAGCAGATTCAGCAAATGCTAGTGCATTATCAATATCTAGAAGATACAGTAGCAATAGGCTGTTTTGAAGGCGACAGATATGGGATTACGGATACAGATGAGTATCAAGGTGTTCTTTTCCCAATATCAAGATTAAACAGTGTGAAAAACAAAGAAAAGATAGCAGTTTATTGTATTTAGCACTTATAAAAATACATAAAATCTGTTGTCATAATATGGATGAAGTGATAAAATATTGTAGTAAATATTAATAACCAAAAGGAGAAAAAACAATGGTAAACGTAGTTGGTTTAGGTTATATTGGATTGCCTACAGCACTTATGATGGCAAGCCATGGTGTAGAAGTAGTAGGAACTGATTATAATCAGAAATTAGTAGATACTTTAAATGCAGGAAAGACAACATTCGAAGAAGAAGGTCTTGATGATTTATTCAATGATGCTTTAAAAGCAGGCATTAAATTCTCTACAGAATATCAGAAGACAGATATGTACATCTTATCTGTACCTACTCCATATGACAAAGATAGCAAGAAAATTGATGCTAGTTATGTAGTAGCAGCATTAAAGAGTGTAATGGCTGTATGTGAAAAAGGTGCTACAGTAGTAGTTGAATCAACTATCTCACCAGGTACAATTGATAAATTTGTTAGACCAGTAGTTGAAGAATACGGATTCGTAATCGGACAGGATATCAATCTTGTACATGCTCCAGAACGTATCATTCCTGGTAATATGGTATACGAATTAAAACACAACTCTAGAACAATCGGTGCTGATGATGTAGCAATCGGTGAAAAAGTAAAAGAAGTATATGCTTCTTTCTGTGAAGCTGAAATCGTAGTAACAGATATCAGAACAGCAGAAATGACAAAAGTAGTTGAAAACACATTCCGTGATATCAACATCGCTTTTGCAAATGAATTAGCAAAGATTTGCCGTCAGGATGACATGAACGTATACGAAATCATTCGTATCGCAAACAAGCATCCACGTGTAAACATCTTAACACCAGGACCAGGTGTAGGTGGACATTGTATTTCTGTAGACCCATGGTTCTTAGTAGGTGATTACCCAGGATTAGCAAATATCATCAAACAGGCTCGTCTTATCAACGACTCTATGCCAGACTTCGTATTAGAACGTATCCACAATATCATGAAAGAAAATGGTATGACAGATATCTCTAGAGTAGGTTTATATGGATTAACATACAAAGAAGACGTAGATGACGTACGTGAAAGTCCTACATTACAGATGTTAGAAAGCATGGAAAGACATTTAGCAGGCGACTTGGTAAAAGTATATGATCCATTTATCAAAGATGATTTTGTAAAGAATCAGTATCATGACTTCGATCAGTTCTTAAACGATGTTGATCTCGTTGTTGTTATGGTATCTCATTCAGAAATCAAAGAAAACATGGATAAACTCCAGGGCAAAATTGTTTTAGATACAAGACATATCATCAAAGATGTAGAAAAATTATACACAATTTAGTTAAATAGGAGACAACAATGCCACATGTCGTGTGAGAATATAGTGTAAGCTTTTCATACTGTCATGTGGCATGTTTTATGAATAACACAAATTTAGAGGAGAAGAAAAATGAGCGATAAAATCAAAGTATTGAGTGTATTTGGTACAAGACCAGAAGCGATTAAAATGTGTCCATTGGTAAAAGAATTAGAAAAGAGTGAAAAAATCGAAAGTATCGTATGTGTAACAGCACAGCATCGCCAGATGTTAGATCAGGTACTTGAAATTTTCCAGGTAACACCTGATTATGACTTAAATCTTATGAAAGACCGTCAGACACTTACTACTATTACTACAACGGTTCTTACAGAATTAGAAAATGTATTAAAAGAAGTAAAACCAGACATCGTTTTGGTACATGGTGATACAACTACATCATCTACAGCAGCGTTGGCAGCATTCTATCAGCAGATTCCAGTAGGTCATGTAGAAGCAGGTCTTAGAACATATGATATCTATTCACCATTCCCAGAAGAAATGAATAGAAAAATCATTTCTCAGATTGCAGAGTTATTCTTTGCACCTACAGAAAACAACAAGAACAACCTTGTAAAAGAAAATATCCACCACAACTTATTTGTAACTGGTAACACTGTTATCGATGCATTCCAGTATACAGTAAGGGAAGGATATGAATTCAAAGATGAAAACTTGAGAAAGGTAGATTTCTCTAAAAATAGATTCGTTCTCATGACAGCACATAGAAGAGAAAACTTGGGTGAACCACTCCAGAATATCTGTAAAGCAGTAAAACGCTTGGTAGAAGACAATGCAGATATCGAAGTAATCTATCCAGTACACTTAAATCCAGCTGTTAGAGAAACCGTATTCTCTATCCTTGGAGATATCGATAGAGTACACTTAATCGATCCATTAGACGTAGAAGATATGCACAACGCAATGTCAAAGAGCTTCTTGGTAATGACAGACTCTGGCGGACTTCAGGAAGAAGGACCATCTTTTGGTGTACCTGTAATCGTACTTAGAACAGAAACAGAAAGACCAGAAGCAGTAGAAGCTGGTACTGTAGTCATTGGTGGAACAGAAGAAGATGTGATTTACGGTATTGCAAATAACTTATTAAACAATCCAAAAGATTATCAGAAGATGGCTAGATCTATCAACCCATATGGTGATGGACATGCATCAGAACGTATCGTAAAAGCGATTATTGACTGGAAAGAAAACTAATTTTGAGGTGAAAACGTGTTTGAAGCGATAAAAACAGTATTTCAAGAAAACTGGCAAAACAGAAAGCGAACATGGAGATTGGCAAAGTATGAGATGAAGTCCCAGAATAATGCGACCATGTTTGGTGTATTTTGGAATTTCTTAAATCCAGCATTGCAGATATTGGTATTTTGGTTTGTGTTTGCGATTGGATTAAATGCTCGTGAACCACAAGGAGAATATCCATATATTATTTGGATGATGGTAGGTATTATTCCATGGTTTTATATCAGTGCTGCAATGACATCTTCGATGGCATCTATTGTAGCCTATAGCGGTGTGTTAAAAAGATTATATTTACCATTATCGATTGTACCTGTGAAAACGATTATGGCACAGTTTATGAGTCATGTGTGGGCAATGGTAGTTGTTTTTGCAATTATTTTTGGATCAGGTTATGGCGTAAGTTTATATGTGTTTGAATTACCATACTACATGTTAGCTAGTATTATGTTTTTAACAGGATTTGCTTTATTAACATCTGCAATCACTGTTGTGTTCCGTGATTTTCAGAAGTTTTTCTCATCGATTATACGACTATTGTTTTACATTACACCAGTCGTATGGGTGCAGGATAATTTACCAGAAAATATTCGAGCTATTTTAGACTTGAATCCATTTTCATATATTATAAATGGTTATAGAAACTGTATTTTGTATGGACAGGGCATCTTAGAGAACTGGCAGCAGGGTGTATATTTTTGGGTAATTACACTTCTTATGTTTGTATGGGGATGTATGACACATATGAAGTTTAGAAAACAGTTTATTGACTTGATTTAGTAGAGGAGACAGACATGGAAAACAATATTGCGATTAAGTGCGTAGACTTATATAAGCGCTATCCAATGTTTCGAGGAGACAAAGATCGTTTAAAGGGATTGTTTCTTCCAGGATATAAACCAGAAGAATTCACAGCATTAAATGGTGTGAATGTAGAGTTTAAAAAAGGTGAAATCGTAGGTATTATCGGATTAAATGGATCTGGAAAGTCTACATTATCAAGTATTATTGCGGGAATCTCATTTCCTACAGAGGGTACGGTAGAAGTAGATGGAGAAGTGAGTATGCTTTCTGCAGGTGCTGGTCTGGAAAATGAGTTAACTGGAATTGAAAACATTCGCTATAAAGGTATTCTCTTAGGTTTTGATAAAGAGTATATCGATAGTATTATGGACGATATTATCAAGTTCGCAGATATAGGCCCACATATTCATCAGAAATTAAGAACATATTCTAGTGGTATGCGTTCTAGATTGGGATTTGCAATATCTGTTCATATGAATCCAGATATTTTGATTATTGACGAAGCCTTGGCGGTTGGTGATAACAGCTTTACAGATAAGTGTTTGGCGAAGATGAATGAATTCAAAGAAAAAGGAAAGACGATTCTTTTTGTCAGCCACTCGGTAATGCAGATGGATGGGTTCTGTGACAAGGTTATGTGGATTCATCGTGGTAATATTTTAGGTATCGAACCACCAAAGAGAATTTTATTACCATATTGTGGGTTTGCCAGAGAAGTAAATGGTATGACCACAGAAGAAAAGAATAATTTAAGACCTGTACTGAAAGAGTATCAGGAAAAATACTTGTAGTAATGATGATATAGCCTATATATAAGGAGATAGCATGGAAAAGGATTATAAAGAACTGCAAGAAGAGAATGAAAAACTTCAGCATATGAAGGATGAGTATCGCAAGAAAATCGAAGAATATGAAGTATATCTGAGAGAGCAGGAGCGATTACTCAAACAGGTGCAGAGTCATATAAAGAGACTCGAAACACAAAACAACTATCTGGTCAGTCAGAACCAAGCATATCAAAAGAAGATAAATATGATAAAAGGTACTCTGCCAGGAAAGATAGCACTAAAAGCCTACCATTTTTTGAAGAAAATCAAAGTAAAGATTGATAAGGTGAGAAAATGATAAATTTAAATGCGGCAATTGAGATGAAGTTAAAAGAAACTGTAGAAAAGCATAAGGGGATTATTTCCCTATGTGAATCTATGGGAGAACCTTTGGATACTAAAAAAGAGAATGGTGCAAGTAAGTTTTCGCTAGACATAGATTTTCTAAAAGAGCTAAAGGTGGCAGCTATCATGGATCAGTTCACATTGGATAGTTATAAACCAGAGTGTAATTTGATAGAATTATTACCTGATGCATGGAAAGAGCAGATAGAAGAATTTCAGCCGCATTTAATTTTCGTAGAATCCGCTTGGGATGGAAAAGATGGATTATGGCATGGAAAAATTGCGAATGGAACAGAAGAGTATTTTTCTATGATATCCTTCTGCAATGAAAAAAATATTCCAGTAATGTTTTGGAATAAAGAAGATCCAGTATGGAATGAAAGATTTATGTTGGCAGCGAGTGCTGCAGATGTTGTATTTACGACAGATGTGGATTGTGTAGCAAAATATAAGCAAGAGTTAGGTCATGACAATGTGTACCAATTACATTTTGCTGCACAGCCAAAATATCATAACCCAATTGAAAAGTATGATCGTAAAGATAAGTTTTGTTTTGCAGGGGCGTATTATCATCGTTATGTGGAACGTTGTAAAGTTTTTGATAAGTTTGCAAAAGTATTTATCGATACAAAGGGTTTTGATATCTATGATAGAAACTATAAGCATGCTAGACCAGAGCATGCGTTTCCTAAATTTTATAATAAGTATATTATAGGAAATCTAAAGTCAGATGAAATTGATTTGGCTTATAAAGGATATAATTACGGCATCAATATGAATTCCGTAAACCAGTCTCAGTCTATGTTTGCGCGTCGTGTATTTGAAATGTTAGCATCAAATACCGTTACGATAGGAAATTATGCACGAGGCGTAAAGAATTTGTTCGGAGATCTTACGATATGTACAGATAACGAACGCATATTAGAAGAAGAATTAAAGAAATACTGTGCTGACGAATGGACAATGAACAAGTATCGTTTGTTAGGACTTAGAAAAGTGTTAACACAGCATTTATATGAAGATAGATTAAGCTTTATCGTTGAAAAGGTATTTGGCAAAAAAATAGAGGTAGAAATGCCTGTTATAAATGTAGTTGCCTATGCATCTACAGAGGAAGAGCATGCCCATATTGTTCAAAACTTTGAGCGACAAAGCTATCAGAAGAAAAACTTAATTATTTTCACAAAAGAAAATCTTGAGCAGCAGATATCATCGTTTGTAAAAGAAAACGAGTTTGTTGCTGTTTTTGGTGTAAACGATTATTATGGTGAGCATTACCTACTTGATATGGCATTAAGTCAAAGATATATATCGAGTGATATTGTAGGAAAAGATGCTTACGTAGAATATAGAGACAATGAGTTTGTTTTTAACAAAGGTGTACAGTATAAACAGTGTGCTACGTTAAAATTACAGTGTGCAATGTGGAAAGCAAAATATTTTGCAAATGAAACAGTTGCAAAAGTGTTGGAGATGGAAACGGTAACAGGAGAAAAAGTATTCGCTATTCATCCATTCCACTATTGTGCAAATTATAAAGAAGATGTATGTGAGTACGTGGATGATCTCGAAATCTTAGATCATGGTGTTACTGTAGAAGGAATCGATACGATAGTACAGAATATCGATGGTTTTGGATATGATGAAACAAATATCAATGGATATGTTTCTAGAGGAAATGTATTGGTTTTATCCGGTCATTATCCAGAATATTCGAATCTGTATCGAAATATGTTTGTGCATAAACGAGTAAAGGTGTATAAGCAAAACGGTGTAAATTGTGATGTCATGGCTATGAACATCTATACCAATAAAGTGAAATACCGTGAGTTTGAGGGTATTAATATCATAGAAGGAAATGGTACCACATTGGCACAGATTTTTGAATCAGGACAGATTGATATTGTATGTGTACATTTCCTAGATGCTATGATGTGGGAGGTATTAAAACCTTATTTAGATAAGATTAAGCTCATCGTATGGTCACATGGTTCGGATATACAGCCATGGTGGAGAAGAGCATATCTCTATGAAACAGAAGCTGATAAAAAAGCTGGGCAGGAGCAGACCGAAGTGAAGATGAAACTGTGGAAAGAAGTTTTCGCGATGTCGGAAGAACACAATATTCACTTTGTATTTGTATCACAGTATTTTGCAGATATTATCATGGAAGATTATGAATATGAGTTCAAAGAAGGTCAGTACAGTATCATTCATAACTGTATCGATACAGAGATGTTCACATATGAGGGGAAAGATGCAGAGCAGAGAAAGAAAATTATCAGTATTCGTCCATACTCAAGTATGGTCTATGGAAATGATATTACGGTGAAGGTAATTCAGGAATTATCAAAACGTCCATTCTTTAAACAGTTGGAATTTTTAATTGCAGGAGATGGCGTATTGTTTGATGAGATTACGAAGCCATTAAAGAAATACAAAAATGTGACAATCCAAAAAGGATTTTTAAGACAGCAGGATATTGCAGCATTATATCATCAGTATGGAACTGTTTTGATTCCATCTAGAGCAGATACACAAGGGGTATCCAGAGATGAGGCAATGGCATGTGGACTAGTTCCAGTCACAAATGCGGTACAGGCAATTCCTGAGTTTGTAGATGAATCTTGTGGTTATCTAGCAGAGAATGAAAATTATATGCAGATGGCGGATGCCATAGAGGATATCTTCAATCATGAAGAGAAATATCTAGAAATGTCTAAGAAGGCGGCGAAGCATGTGAGAGAGTTGTCTTCGGAAGAAAAAACAATAAAAAGAGAACTAGAATGGTTAAGTGTAAAATAATTTAGAAGAAAAAAGGCGTAAAGAGGGCGGTTGGTAGATTATGGAAAGAAATTGGTTTAACTATAAGAGAGAAAAAGTGGTTTGTAATAAATATGATATGCGTTTGTTAAAGAAGTTAAATAGGGAATATAAAGATCATCCTATGCAAGAAACTAGTTTAGAGTATACAGAGGAAACTCAACTTGTAGAAGGTAAACGCAGAATCGCAAATTTGTGTAAGAATATTGATTTTAAAAATAAAAAAGTATTGGAAATTGGTGGAGGAGCTGGTTATAGTTCTTATGCAGTTTCGGAGTTGCCAGTTGAACAAGTTGTATGTACAGATATATATGAAAATGAACAGTGGGATAATTTGAAAAATGATAAATTAATCTTTAAACAGGTTGATTTAAGTATAGATAATCCATTTGATGAACAGGAATTTGATATCATTTTTTCCTTTGTTGCATGGGAACATATGAAGCATCCGTATGAAGTATTACAACAAGCTGCAAGAGTTTTAAAAGATGGAGGAACTATGTATATTTTTGCTAATTTATATAGAGCTCCAAATGCATCTCATTTGTATAGAACAATCTTCTTTCCTTGGCCACATTTGTTATTCGATAAGGAAATTGTAAAAAAATATGCATTAAGCAACGGTGTAGAACAGTGGTTTATAGATGCTTTTTATGATTTAAATAAACTAACATATGCACAATACAAAGAGTATTTTGATATGTTACATCTAGAGATAGTGAGTGAGAAGAAGAGCATAATTCCATTGGATTTGGAATTTTATGAAAGATTCGAGGATAAATTAGGGTTATATCCTATATCAGATTTGGAAACAAGTTTTTTTGAAGTGTATTTAAGAAAAATAGATACGGTACCTATTACGAAAAAGATTGTTGCATATAAGCCTGAGATTAAACTATTAAATGGTAATGAATATAAAATAGACGCTGATGTTGAACTATCTATTCAGGCTACTGGAATAGATTTAGAATATGCATGGTACGTATTTTGCAATGGTGAAAGAATAGATACATTTTGGTATGATAAAAAACCTTGTGTTAGCTATAAATTTAAGAAGGCTGGAGAATACTACATGGTTTGTTTTGTTAGAGATCAGAATGGACAAACTGCAAACTATTTTACAAAGAAGATACAAGTAATTGATTAGATATAGAATGATGCTAAAGCAAAAAAGTGTTTTATTGCAAGGGGGATTAAGATGGATAATAATTTAAATCAAGCAGATAAAGACATACAATTAATATGTGATGCGCTTGAGAATTCAATTGAGTGTAAAATTCTAAATGAAGAAAGTGAATTATATGAATATGCCTTTTATTTAAAAAGAAACGATGAAAGAGTGGATACTATTTGGTATAGCAAAGAAAAAAATGTACGTTTTAAGATTAGAGAAGGTGGAATGTATGTAGTATCTGCATTTGTAAAAAATATCGAGACAGAAGAATTAAAGATACTTACTTCGGAAGAAATGATGTTTGAAGCTCCAAAACGAGATTGTGAGTTTTCATTTAAAGATCTTACAATAGATATCTTTGGTAGTTGTGTTTCGCGTGATTTGTTTGAAGTTGAAAAGACAGAAAATTTTAAAGTGGGTAATTATGTAGCAAGACAGTCGATATTATCAGCAGTTAGTCCTGCTATTGAGTATGATGATAATGCTATTCAGTTACAATCAGCATTCCAAAAAAGAATGGTACAGTTAGATTTAGATAGTAAAGGTTTAGTCTATTTGAATGAAGCAAAGAGTGATTATTTCATTATTGATTTAATAGATGAACGATTTGATTTGGGGAAAAAAGCTGATTCAATATTTACGCTTTCAAATGAGTTTACATTGAGCAAAGTTATGAAAGCAGAGTCCTATGAAGTTATAAAGAAAGATAATAAATTTTTGGAAAACTTTGAAACAATAATATATCAAAGTATAGACAGATTCTGCGATGAGATTTTAAAAATATACGAGCCAAATCATATTATTATTCATAAAGCATATATGGTTAATTATTATTATGATAAAAATGGAAAATCAAAAAAATTCTCGCTACAATATCTATATAGTAATAAACGTATTAACACTATTTTAAGTAAAATGTATGCATATATAGAAGAAAAAATTCCAGGCGCAATTGTAATTGATATATGTAACCAATTTGGAGCAGATGAAAATCACAAGTGGGGATTAGCACCAAAGCATTATCAAAAAGAATACTATGTAAGTGTTTTAAATGAAATATCAAACCAGATGAATGGAGTATATACAAAAGAAGGAATCTCAGAATTAGAAAAGAGTTCTGAAGACGAGGATAACACTATGTTAGAGGAAGTTAATTCTTTGTATCAAAATAATATAATTATTAATGAAAAGTATAGACAGTCTACAGAGAATTATCGAAAATTGCAGATTTGGTATACATCTTTACAAGAAAAAACTGAAGCTCTTCAAAAACAGAATGAAAAATTAGCGACAAGAAATCGTGAGTTAGAAAAAGCTAATGAAGGTTTGAAATCTCAAAAAAATTTGTTAGAAAAAGAAAATGCTAATTTGGAAGTAAAAAATAGTACATTAGAAAAACGTAATGAGAAGTTACAAACAATGTACAAAAGCTTTTCTGAAAAGGAAGAAGTTTATAAAGAATGTATCACAAAATTACAAGATGATATTAATGCCAATGAAAAGATTTTGAAATCTGTACTGCGTGAAATAGAGGAAAAAGAAGCGAAAATGAAAACATTAGAATGGGAAGCTAGTCGTTATAGAAAGATTAGATATTCATTCATAGGAAAAGTAGTTTCAAAGATTCTTCGCGTGATTAAGAGAATCATCAAGTAGGGGGCAGACATGATAAAGAGAGAAATAGCCAAAAAGATAAATGATAGTAAGATATGTTTAAAAGAAATATATTCTATTCTTTCTAAAGTAGGTGAAAGAGATTTTGTGGATGAGCTTTCTGGTGCAAAAGAAAGAAGAAATAGAGTACAGAAGATAAAGAATTTAAAAGATATAAAGATGGCAGGTATCATGGATAGATTTACTTTGGATAGTTATCGTCCAGAATGTCAGCTTTTAGAAGTTACACCTGATAACTGGAAAGCAGAGATGGATGAATTCCAGCCACATTTCTTGTTTGTAGAGTCTGCTTGGGAAGGAAAGGACAAACTTTGGTATAGAAAAGTATCAAAGGTTAGTCAGGAGTATTGTGAATTAGTGCAATATTGTAGAGAGCAGGGAATTCCAGTTGTTTTTTGGAACAAGGAAGACCCAGTTTGGACAGATGTATTTATGGAAGCTGCTAGCTGGGCAGATTATATTTTCACAACAGATGTGGATTGTATCAAACGATATAAGACAGAACTTGGAAATGATAATGTATTCTTGCTCCATTTTGCTGCACAGCCAGAGATTCATAATCCAATAGAAAAATATGACAGAAAAGATAAATTCTGTTTTGCGGGAGCATATTATCATAGATATCCAGAAAGAACAAAGGTGTTTGATGAGTTCTCTGAAGTATTTAGAGCAACAAAAGGCTTTGATATTTATGATAGAAATTATGGCAATAGCAGACCAGAGCATGCTTTCCCAGAACATTATAATGATATTATTTTAGGTAAATTAGATCCATCAGAAATTGATATTGCATATAAGGGATATAACTTTGGAATTAATATGAATTCGGTAAACCAATCCCAGACAATGTTTGCGCGTAGAGTATTTGAAATGATGGCATCGAATACGGTTACTGTTGGTAATTATGCCAAAGGATTAAGAACTTTATTTGGTGACTTGACTATTTGTACAAATTCGGCAAAGACCTTAAGTACATATCTGGATAAATATTGTACAGATGACGCTACATTTGGTAAATATCGTCTTTTAGGTTTGCGCACAGCTTTAATGTATCACTTATATGAGGATAGATTAAATTACATCGTGGAAAAAGTATTTGATGTTACCTTAAAGAGAGAGTTGCCATTAGTGAAAGTATATGCGATTGCTAATGATGAAAAAGATGTAGATTATGTAAAGGCACTATTTGAAAAACAGACATATCCAAGAAAAGAATTAGTTTTTATAGATAAAGCTGAGACTAGTAGAATTATTAAAGCAGAAGAAAATACATTCATTACTGTTTTTAATACAGAAGATTACTATGGTGTTAACTATCTGTTAGATATGGTTCTGACATTACGTTATTTAGAAGTAGATGTAATTGGGAAAAAGGCCTTTTATGAAAATGCAGAATCTGGTTTGCATTTAAATAGTGGAGATAGATATGTAAAATGTTTAGATTTATCTATATATAGAGCTATTTGTAGAGAAAGCATCTTAGATGGAAAAGATTTATTACAGTTAGTGAAAGAAGAAACAATTTCTGTTGGAGAACAGTTCTGTGTAGATGAATTTAACTACTGTAAGAATTATAAGGCTGAAGCATTTGATGCAGTAGACGATTTATATTTAGAAAATACAGGTATTGCATACAATGATTTAGAAACATATGGGGAAGAGATAAAGGCTGAGATTTTAGATGATGCACTAGCTGAAATAAAGCCAGACCAGTTGACTGCAGGTCGTCAGATAAAATCAAATCCATTGCTTAAGATTACAGCATCAAAATCAGCAATTCAGATTGAAAGTGAAATGGGAGAAGAACAGCACGAATATATTTATTTCCCATACTTGTATGAATTGACAGATAAATTTAGCCTTGAGAATGTGGGACTCAAACTACAATGTGAAGGCGGTTTAAATATGACTGCAGTTTGTATGTTCTTTGATGAAAAGCAAGTAAAACTAGGGGCAATGACGGGTAATGCTAATAAGGTTTTGGATGTAACTGTTCCAGAAGGTACAAAATATTTGAAATTTGGTATTCGTCCACGTGGTGCAGGAAAATCTACAGTTAAACGCATTTTGTTAGGTGATAAGAATGCATTCATTGTTTCAAAAGATGTAATGGTTTCTAGCAATGTGGTAATTTTAACTAATCATTACCCTGCAAATGATGATTTATATCGTAACATGTTTGTACATAAACGAGTACTTGCTTATAAAGAAGCAGATAAAGCTTGTGATGTATTGCGTATTAATAGATATGCAAAAGAACAGTATAGAGAGTTTGAAGGAATCGATGTAATTGAAGGTACAAAAGATACATTAAATGCTGCATTAAGAGCAAAATCAATTGATACCGTATGTGTACATTTCTTAGAACAGGAAATGTGGGAGGTATTAAAAGATAACTTAGATGGCAAGAAAGTATATATTTGGTCTCATGGAGCAGATATACAGCCATGGTGGAGACGCCAATTCTTATATGAAACAGAAGAAGCTTTAGAGAATGCAAAAGCACAGTTCGAAGTAAAGAAAGCTATGTGGGAAGAAGTATTTAAAGCTTCACAGACATATAATATTCATTTCGTTTTTGTATCGAATTGGTTAGCGAATAGTGTTATGGAAGACTATAACTATCAGATTCCTACAGACAAATATACAATCATTCATAATTATATTGATGAAAATCGTTTTGCATATTGCGAAAAAGACGCAGACATGCGAAAGAAGGTTGTCAGCATTAGACCATTTGCAAGCAAGATTTATGCAAATGATTTGACAGTAAAAACAATTCTTGAGTTGTCACAAAAAGAATGGTTTAAAGAAATTGAATTTTTGATTGTGGGTGATGGTATATTATTTGATGAACTTACAGAATCGCTGAATCAGTTCGAAAATGTGACTTTAAAGAAAACATTCTTATCTCAGAAAGAGATAGCAGAACTTTACAAAGAGTATGGAATTGTTTTGGTTCCTTCACGTGCAGATACACAAGGTGTAGCAAGAGATGAAGCGATGTCATGTGGATTAGTTCCTGTTACAAGTAAAGTACAGGCTATTCCAGAGTTTGTAGATGATAAATGTGCAATATTAGCAGATGAAGACGATTATATGGGAATGGCAGAAGGTATCGAAAAATTGTATCATAATCCGGAGCTGTTTGCAGAAATGTCAAAAAATGCTGCTGATAGAGTAAGAAGTCAGTGTTCAAAAGATAATACTGTGGATGCAGAAATTAACTTAATATTTAGATAAAAAGACGTTTATTCTTAGGAAGAGTAAAATTCTTGATAATATGGTTTGTTTTTATTGGGGAGAATCGGTATTAACCGATTCTCCCTGTTTAAACTATTAAGCGGCAGCACCATTATCGTTTGTAAGCATCCATAGAAATAATCTTATCTATAAATTATAGAAGCAGGAGAAATATAATGCTGTTTAATTCATTTGAATTTATGATTTTTTTTCCAATAGTAGTTATCGCTTTTATTTTAGTTCCTAAAAAGCTGAGAGCTATTTGGTTATTGTTTGCAAGTTATTATTTTTATATGGGATGGAATCCTAAATATGCTATACTTATTGCTGCATCAACAGTTATTACGTTCATAAGTGGTATCGTTATTGATAAAGCATCTTCAATTACAATAAAGCGAGTAGTTGTTGTGTTATCACTTTTAAGTAATCTAGGGATATTGGCAATATTTAAATATGCCAATTTTGCTCTAGATTCGCTTGCAATGGTAATGAGTCGGATGGGATTAGATACTATAGATAGGCGTTTAGATTTGCTTTTACCTGTAGGGATTTCATTTTATACATTCCAAGCACTTGGTTATACAATAGATGTTTACAAGGGAGCTATAAAAGCAGAAAAAAATTTTATTAACTATGCACTGTTTGTGTCTTTTTTCCCACAATTAGTGGCGGGACCAATAGAACGTTCTGGAAATTTATTAGAGCAGATAAGAAACATTGAAAAGATATACCTTTTCAATTACGAACGTATTCGAGATGGAATTATGTTAATGATGTGGGGATTATTTCAAAAATTAGTAATAGCTGATCGTGCATCCATCTTAGTAAATCAAGTGTATAATAATTATTTCAATTATGGCTTTGTGGAATTGGTAATAGCGTCTGTTTTATTTGCATTTCAAATTTATTGTGATTTTGGTGGATATACTAATATTGCCCGAGGGGCGGCTAATGTGATGGGATTTTCTCTTATGGAGAATTTTAAACAACCATATTTTGCAACAAGCATTAAGGAATTTTGGCGTAGATGGCATATTTCATTAACATCTTGGTTTACGGACTATTTATATATTCCATTAGGTGGAAATAGAAAAGGATTATTTAGAAAATATATAAATATAGTAATAGTTTTTGCTTTTAGTGGTTTGTGGCATGGAGCAAGTTGGCATTTTGTAGCATGGGGATTGATACATGCCATGTTTCAGATTGTGGGTGACATAAAATATCAAATAGAAAAGAAAGTTGTGCAAAATGGAATGAATAAGAAATCCTTAAGCAGCAATATTCGTAAGGGATTAGTTACATTTATTTTAGTGGATTTTGCATGGGTATTCTTTGCTGCGGATAATATTTATATGGCGCTTGGAATATTTAAGCAAATGTTGACTACTGTGACAACAACTAGTGTTTTTGAATTAGGCCTTGATAGAAACAACTGGAAAATAATGGTTGCATCTATTGTTGTTCTACTTTTCGTGGATATACTTCATGAGAAAGGTGTTTCAATTAGGTGTTATTTATCTAAACAAGAGATGTGGTTTAGACTTGTTTTTTATAATGTCTTAATTTGGGTGGTAATAATGTTTGGTATATATGGTGTTGGATATGATACGAGTCAGTTTATATATTTTCAGTTTTAGTATGGAGGCTAGTAGGATATGAGATTTAAGAAGTTGAAAATAGTAGCATCCTTATTAATCTTTTGCATATTGTTTGTTGCAACAGGAAAATTTTTACGATATATTCTTACGGATGATACAAGTTCATATACAAGGATTGCATATCATGAAATGTATGAGCAGGAAAATATTGATGTTTTATTCGTCGGTTCATCACATTGTTATCGGAGTCTTGTTCCAGAGATATTAGATAAGGAGCTAGGAAAAAATACTTTTAATGCGGGATCATCGTCACAGTTTTTGGATGGTTCATATATGCTTATAAAAGAAGTTGATAGATATAATGATATTAATCATATATATTTGGAGTTATATTTTGGGTGTGCATCGGATGTAAAAGAAAATCGAACTTCCCTAGTCTCAACATATATTGTGTCGGATTACATAAGGCCTTCTTTTGATAAATATATGTATTTATATCAGTCATCTTCTTCAGAGCACTATGCGAACAGTTTTATTGTTGCTAGGAGAAATTGGAGTAGACTTTTTGATTTTAATTATATTAAAGAAATTATTATTAAAAAAGATTCGGAAGCATATAAGAAGTATGATTATTCACTTGTTTCAAGTGATACTGAATGGTATGGTGGAAAAGGTTATGTTGCCAATAGTGGAATAGTAAAAGATTGGAATTATTTTTCAACAAGTGGTTGGAATTCAATTGATATGACTGCTATTTCGGAAAATTGGAAGAATGATTTAATTAGTATAATTGATTATTGTGAAAAGAAGCAAATAAATTTAACAATATTTAGTGCACCTATGCCAAATTTTTTGCTAGTAGGTGTTGGAAATTATGATGAATATATCAAATGTGTTAAAGATATTGTAAAAGATAAGGATGTAGAGTATTACGATTTCAATTTGTGTAAGGAGGAGTATTTTCCAAATACATCTGAATTCTTTAAAGATGTTGATCACGTTAATTGTTATGGTGCTGAGAGATTTAGTTATTTATTTGCTGATCTTGTTAACGGAAAAGTTTCTGCAGATGAAATGTTTTATGATTCCTATCAAGAAAAGTTAAATAGTATAGATGAAACTATATTTGGGATATCGTATTATGATGAGATTCAAGAGGAGGGTTTGCTGAAACGAAAATGTAAAATTGTTACTAATGCAAATGATGATTGGGAATATAGAATAAGTGTTATTACGGAAGAAGGAGAAGAATTCATAGTAAGAGATTATTCAAATGATATCTATTTTTCGCTTGATCCCAATATAAGAGGGGCATGTATTGTCGAATATAGAGATATGAATGATATATTTAATAAGGGGACATTAAAATTGACAATTTTAGAGTAATAAGAAGGTGAAATATCTAAAATGCGAGTTTATAAATAGAAGAAGTAAAAAATATGAATGTTCTATTTGAAGCGTAGCAGATTATCTGTTGTCTTCTTTCCGATACTTGTTGTGTTACTGACTTGCATAGCATCACCAGTATATGCAGAGTTTAGATATGCATTGCCGGCAATTGTAACTTTACCATTTTTGATAGTGTTTACAGGGAAAGAAAATTCAGAAGAATAGGAGAATGGTTAGATATGATTAGTATGAATAAGCAAGTTTCAATTATGAATATGTGGCTTTTGTTTGTTAAAATATATGTGTAGTTATTATTTATAAGATTCATTGTTAAATATATAAATGGAGTAGGCTATTAATTAGTCTACTCCATTTATATTTAGTTTGTCGCTCGATATGACTTATTCTATTAAAACGGATGGATAATTCCAAAATAAATTATCTCCATTTGGTGTTGTCAAGTAATACATGACTGTATAATTACCAGGTTCATCAAATGTATACTCTATATGTTTTTCGTTTGTAGTAAAATTAGTATAATAACCACCATTTCTATAGATGTACCATCTGACAGTATAATTCCATGAATAATCAAAATTAATATTGAATTGATAGGTTGAGTCTGAAATTTGTTCTACTGAATTATTATAATATTTCAAATTCCAATGTTCTGAAGATGTATTTATGATAGACAATTCTCCATTTTCACAGAGGATATGGGCTACTATTTCAGATTTTCGCTGTCCATTTGCTGCCTTCATATATGCTTTTAACAGATATTCTCCTTCAGGTACATCATATTTAAATTCAGGTTCATAAGAATAATCCTGTTTATATACAACATTGGCATTCTGAATGTCAATTAGATACCATGCATATGCCATGTTCTTAAGGGTGCATCTGCTTTTTGCTATAAGAGTTTGATCTTCTGAATGGATATCAACATCATTTGCTGAAAATCGTTCACGAGTTTCTAAATTGATTTCCGTATCAAGTAATGTGAATTGATGATCTGTATATATAATGTCTTCAATATTTAAAGTTTTATTTTTTAATTCTACATTTCCACTTTTATCTTCTATGGTAATTAGTGTAACATATTCACCATTTTGAGAGGTTAGGTTATATTTTAAAGTTATACTTTCGGTCAAGTTATTCAAAGCTTTTGAGAGATGTCCATATAATGTATCACTACTGCCATGTATTATCTCCAATGAAGGCACATTTTCACCAAATTGTTGTATTCTAACAACATATTCTGTATCTGCAATTTGTAGTAAAACTTCCTTTTCATTGTATGATAGGATTGTGATATCTTCAGCTAAATGAAACAATTGTGAATAATTATGTGTCTTATTGGACACAATATCATCATATAAAATGATAGCATTATTTAATGAATAATAATGTCTATCTATCTTTACATCTCCTGAATCGTACATATCGTTAAATCCAAGCGCATAGTCATATTGTTCGTTTAATTCAAAATCAATAAGTCCAACCTTAGATGAATTTTCTGTAGTGGTAGAATAGGTGTTATCATCTACTATAATTGTATTATGAGCTCTACTAGAAACACAATAATCTCTCCATTTATCTCCAGTAACATTATTGTACCAACCACAATCTACAAATACATCATATCCTTGAGAAAACAGCATGAATGATAAATCGTCGGCATGTTTATGTGTACTTGAACTATAACCGGATTTAAACATACTCCATGTATCGTCTTGTTCCCATGCACTTCTTGTAAAAAGATAGCCACTCTGAGGGTATATTTTACTAAATTCAGTTGGTTGTATGCCTTCAGCTCCTAATGTGCCTGCATATGTAAGTTGTGAACTGTTATATTCTTCAAACGTATTGTAATCATAATTTCCAATTATTTGACCTGAGTCACCAACATGAGCCAATACACCATTTGGTTTGATCATCCATGATAAAAACTCAGCTTGTTCTAAAATATTGTTACAAAGTAATTGGCCAAATTCATCATCAAATTGTATTAAAAAATCAGATATTGTAACAAAAATTTTCATTATAGTTTGGTGATAACCAGGGGAATTTTCTATGTGTACATTTTCTTCGTTAAAGGCAAACTCTTGTTGAGCGGTAAGTCTTTCTTTTGCTATAGATAACCATTCATTAGAGTATTCATTATCTAAAAAGAAAGAGAGGTAAATCAAGGCACGATCCTGAAAAATACCATGATTATGATTCGCAGTGTAATTGGCTTCATCAGCTAAAAATAGTCCATGCTCTAGAAGGATTTTGTTTATCAAATCAGCTTTTACAGTATCCATTTTATTGGCTTGTTCTGCTACCAGTGCAAAATAAATAATATTTTCTGCTCTTAAGGCAGAACCATGATCGTACCATGTAAATGGATTGTTTTCAGAAGATGAAGTAGAGTTATATTCGTACCAACTTTCAATAATATTCCATGCTAAATCTAAGTATTCTGTTTTTCCATTTATTTGATATGCTTTTGCTAAATAGGCTATAGGATTTAAAGCTTGTAAATATAATTGAAAAGAATTAGGAGAAGCAGAATATTGAACATCCCAATTGATTGAATTTGTATTTTTAGAATCATATGCATATAATTCATGTATGTTTTCAGATACTCTTAATTGTCCATTCATTATTTCTTCGCCAAATTGAACCATAGTTGAATCTATTTGGAAGTTCATAGGAAAATTATATTTTTCTAATGTTATACCAAAGAAAGGAGTATTTGATTGGCACCCTACTAATAATGAAAGTGTTAACAAAATAATGATGAATGGTTTTAATGTAATAGAAAGTTTTTTCATGTTAAATAGTCCTCATATAGTTATAAATTTTTAGAACTGAAAGTAAATAAACGATTCTGCACTCAAATCACCATATATGCCAAATAAAATGATGACAAAAATGCCTGCCATATAGATTGCCCATCGAACTGGAAGTATCAATTTCTGAATGCATTCATAGATATTCCATTTGCTGCTTACCACATCTACCAGTATTAAGAAAACGATTAAAATAAAACTTAAAATTAAATCCTGGTTTTCCAATCCCAGTGCATATATGTCGAATGTCTCCATTTGATTGGTCAGATTGTTACACACATATAGTGCGTCTTCTACTGTATTGGCCCTAAAGAATATCCATGCGAAATTCGCAAGCACAAAAGTAACCAGTATTGATGGTACTTTAAAGATTCCTCTCGGAGCCTCGATTCCAATTTTTCTTAATAAATTATTTTTTATCTTTCCGATAATCTGCCATACACCATGCAGTGCACCCCAAAGTACATATGTCCAGTTGGCACCATGCCATAATCCGCTTACCAGGAATACAATCATGGTATTCCTGCACCATTTTGCAAAGGCAACCCTACTTCCGCCCAATGGTATGTAGAGATAATCACGGAACCATGTGGACAGGGAAATATGCCATCTTCTCCAAAAATCTGCAATGGATGATGCCAAATATGGTGCATTAAAATTCCGCATCAAACGAAATCCCATAATGTTGGCAGAACCGATTGCCATATCCGAATATCCTGAGAAATCACAGTAAATCTGAAATGCAAAAAATACAGTTGCTACGCAAAGCGCCTGTCCAGAATAACTGTGTACATCGTTATAGACGGTATCTACCAAAATGGCCAAACGGTCTGCAATAACTATCTTTTTAAACAGACCGAATAAAATTAAAAAGAAACCTCTTTTCATTCTGTCGTAATCAACCGTATGCTCTTCATCAAACTGTTTTAACAGATTAGGGGTTCTTTCAATCGGCCCGGCAACCAGCTGTGGAAAGAATGAAACGAACAATGCATATTTTCCCAGATGTCTTGTCGCTTTAATATCCCCCCTGTACACATCCACCGTGTAACTTAACGCCTGAAAGGTATAGAATGAAATACCAACCGGAAGCAGAACTTCAAAGTTTGGAATGGTTAACGTAACATTAAGCTTTGTTAATATCTCTGTAAGTGATGAAACCGCAAAGTTATAGTATTTAAAGAAAAACAGGATTGCTAAATTTGAACAGAAACTTAATGCCACCCATAGTTTCTTCTTTTTATCAGTATCTGCCTTTTCAATTAAAATGCCGGATATAAAAGTAATCAGTGTAGATGTAAGCATCAGGAGTGCATACTCGATATTCCAGCACATATAGAAGAAGTAGCTTCCTGCAAGCAGTAATGCCCACCTGTATCTGTGTGGAATAAGAAAATATGCAAGAATCATCATCGGAAAAAATGCAAGATACTCTATTGAATTAAAAATCATCTCTTTATTCCTCCTCAATCAGCTCATTAATTTCACATGCGTTTCTTTTCATGAAAACATATACTTTTCGATCTGCGCATGCATCGCCTTCTTCCATGCATTCAAGAGGAATCATTTGAAACTGTAATAAATATCCTTCCTCAACCCTAAAGTCCAGAGGACATACAAACGTGTTGTTAACAGACCAGTCCTGTGTATAAATAACACCTTCGTCTCCTTTATACAGACGGAATTTATACAGCGTATTCTCTTCATAACATTCCACTTTGTATACAAACATGCCGTCTTCCTGCTGGGATACGTATTCCGTTTTATATCCCCATGCATTATCCCAGTCACATCTAAAGCCAAGTTGTTCTGCAATATCATTTCCAAAATAATAGGTAAATTCTTCTGCCCCCCTTTTGTTCAGATGTCCATAGTCATAAAAATCTTCTGTTTCCAACCCAATTTCTGTCATATCAAGGATATAATTGTGAGCATAAACGACATTTTCATATTCGCTGGCAATACGGATTACTTCATTAATTTTTCCAACAGAATTTGAATACAGTATGGGAGCTTTATAGAGCACCACTTTAATTTCTTTTTCTTTTGCAAGATTTAGGAATTTAATCAAGGCCTTTTTATTGTAATCAGTTAATTCTTCAATTGTGTTATCACACAAAGCCATCTTTTGTAATTTTTCAACAGTTAGAGTTCCGGTAGCATAGGATTGACCTGTTGAATTTATTCTGTATCCATGCGTAGTAGATTCTACAATTTCTTTGTTATGCTCCATGTTCCATCTGCTCCAACGTAAGGTTGGACGCAGGAGTTGAAACATAGATTCTGGAACATCCTGCCAATGCAGTGTTTTTACAGCTGCAAGAAATTTAGATGCATATGAATTTATTCCGTCATAAGCACCGATTAAATATCCCTTTGAGTCATTTTTAAGTATATTTTTAGAATCCATGCATGCACTGTTTATCTCCAAAAACACATATTCAGGTGTTTTGTATTTTATTGCCTCCTCGAAAAACACTAACGACACTTCCATGTTTTGGCGTGCGCTGGAAAAAATTTCCACTTCTTTTCCCCATACATCACTTAATACTTCTGCATTTGTAGATGTATAAGCATTGGAATTTCCTAAAATCAAAATGTCGATTGGTGTCTCATCTTCCTGTACTCTATACCACGAATATTCCACATCGCTTTTATCCATTAATGTATTTTCGAGCATAAAAAAAAGAACAGAAAAACATATTGCAAATAAAGTAATGCGAATTACGTTTTCTATTTTCATAGCCTTTCATTCCTTTTCTTGATTCATATGAGTGATTTGATTTGGATATAATACATTTATTGAACAAATGTATTATTAAATTTTCATATTATTATATCATAGAAATTCTTATTCAGCAACTTAGGACTACTTATAAATTTATGGAATAAAACACTTCATCTTTTTCGTCCTGATCAATTGATAAGTATATCTTTGTCATTGTCATACTCGAATGATTGTATATATCCATTATAACTGCAGGTGGAACGCCTTGTCTCCATGCATGATAACCAAAAGTTTTTCTTAAAGAATGACAACTAATATTTCCTGATATTCCTAATTTTAAAGAGGCATTCTTTATTATCAAATATGCCTGATTTCTATTAATTGGCTTGCAGATGATAAAACAATATGTATCGTAAGTAAAATTAGTGCGGTATGTAATAGTATCATTTTTGTTTTAGGCAGAAATTTGATGGAAACGGATAAGTGTTTGACTGATATTGATACTACTTATTTTAAGTTTACTATTTTATTAAATTTTGTTGGATGTATTATACTGTTTTATAGTTTAACTTATGTTGTTTTACATGGATTGAATAAGGTGAAATGGAATGAGACAAGTGAATCTAAATTTAAAATAGTAGGATATGGAATCTCGTTGTTAATAGGAAGAGTTCTTGCTTTAGTTGTATATTTTCCAGCTGTTACAACCTATGATACATATAAACAGTTTTGTCATGGTTTAGGATATTGGCCAATTGACAATCAACAGCCAGCATTATTGAGTTTGTTTTATGCTTTTTTCGCTAAAGTGGGTAATAAGTTATTTGGAAGTATGCAATATGGTGTAATGTTGATTGCTATTTTCTAAATAATTCTTACTGTTGGCATTATTCTTTTTGGCCTTTATTTGTTATATGAATGCAGGATAAACAAAAAGATTATTGCGATGGTATGTGCATTTTTTGCAATTCATCCTGTATTAAATATTTATTCTATTACACTTTGGAAGGATATTTATTTAGCATATTTTATATTACTGTATTGTCTGTTGATTTATAAATTATTTAAAGACAGTACGATTAGCTATAAGCGATTAGTTCAACTTGCAGTAGTTATGTTATTAATTACACTTGTAAAAAATTCAGGAAATTATATTATTTGGTTATCGTTCCCAATCGTAATTATCTGCTTGAGAGAACATTGGAAAAAGTTAGCGATAACGCTTGGTATGGTTATTGCAATAAATTGGGTTATTATCAATCCTGTTTATGAAATGTTGAATATTGGACCTGGGGTAAATGTTAGAGAAACCGTAAGTATTCCTGTTCAGCAAATTTCACGCGTAGTAAGAGAACATGAGGAGGAGTTAACTGAACGGGAAAAAGAGCTGATTTTACAGGTTCTTCCTGTTGAGGAAATCTCAGAATTGGGAGAAAAATATCGTTCGTATATATCAGATCCAGTTCGTATTTTATTCCAGACAGATGTATTTAAAGCAAACTTGGGAGATTATGCGAAGTTATATTTGAATTTAGCTATTAGATATCCTGAAACATATATAGATGCCTTTATGGCTGGATGTTATGGTTATTGGTATCCAGAAGTAAAGTATTGGATGATAGCATCTACAAATTATACAGATCTACTCACTTCTCGTGTCGAAAGTGGGGATATGACATTTGATGCAGATGCTGCGATATATCCAGCTGCTACGGAAAGAGCGATAAACTATAAAGAAGTAACGCAGGGAATCATGGATTTAAGAAATGTTCCTGTAATTTCATGTTTCTTTAGTATTGGTTTGTTTACAATCGTATATTTGTTAAGTATCTTGTATTGTGTCTTTAAAAAGAAATGGGATGTAGTCGTTTCATTTTTCCCAATATTTGTTGTGTTATTGACTTGCATAGCATCGCCAGTGTATGCAGAGTTTAGATATGCGTTGCCAGCAATTGTGGCTTTACCATTTATGATAGCGGTAGCGGGGAAAGAAACTTCGGAAGAATAGAAAAAGTACATTAAGAGTTATTTGGTTTTAGGCTCGAAGTTCACGCTTGTGGACTTCGAGCTTTTAGTATGTTAAAATATGTGTAGTTTATATTTAATATTGGTAGTAATAAATTTTGAAATAATGGTTTAATGGTGAATAATATGAAACTGACCTCGCGAATGAAAAAACTTTTGAGTTCGTTTTTTATCTTATTAAAAGAGCGAACTTATGTAAAAGATGAATATCATTTAAAATATGTTTTAAATAGAAATGCAAAAAGTGATAAATTGATTGTTGTCTTCAGTGCATTTCACCCAGAAAGACCATTTTATAATTATATTCGTACATTGAATAAGGTTAAGAATGCAAATATTTTATTTGTATTAGATAATTTTGGTTACAATCAAAAAGGTAGTTATTATGTAATGGAAAATGGTTCAACAAAACTTCAAGAGGTAGTTGAAGGCTTTATTAAAGAGATGCAGGAGAAACTTGATTGTAAAGAGTTAATATGTGTCGGCAGTTCCAAAGGTGGAACGGCAGCTGTGATTTATGGCTGTCGATTAGGTGCATCCGCAGTTATCTGTGCTGCACCTCAATATTATATTGGTGATTACCTTAACACCAAAAATCTAAGCTCATGTTTAGAAGGAATCTTAGGAACCATAACAGAAGATGGTATTCAGAAATTAAATGCGGTTGTAAAAAATAGTATATGTGGATGTGAAGATAGAAAACCTAATGTCTATATTCATTATTCGAAAAATGAGCATACATATGTAAATCATATCAAACCTCTTTTAGAAGAGTTAAAGAAGAATGGTTTTGAGATGGAAGAGGATGTGGAGTCCTATAAGAATCATAATGATGTAGCTCTATTTTTCCCAGCATACTTGCTCAAGACGGTATCTGTTATAGTGTCAAAGTAGGGTTTGAAATGACGAGGGATTTGAGAAGAAATATGAGGAATTCCTAGCCTGAATAAAAGATTTTATGCTGAAAAGGAAAAAATAGAATGAGATATTATAAAAATTTACAAAAAAGGATTATAGCATTGACAATAGCTGTATTTTGCTTGCTGTGTGGATGTGCCGGAGAAGACGCGCCGTTAGAACCGTTGCAAACAGAACAGACATCAATAGAACAGGAAAATGTTAATGTAGAAGACCAATGGACAATCACACAATACGGTCCTCGTGAGACGAATATGAGTTTCTATACCATATACAATCCAGCGAAAGGGTTAATTGTTGTGGATGGTGGCTATACCGAAGATGCATTATATGTAGCAGGCATTATTCAATCTTTGGGTGGAAAAGTAGATGCTTGGATTTTGACACATCTTCATCCAGACCATGCGGGGGCATTTAATGCGATATATCCAAATCAAGAGGTATTGGAAATTGAAATCGGAGATATTTATACCGTGCAAATTCCATCACCAGAGGAATGTCTTGCATCAGCGCCATGGGATACAGCTGAGGCATATATAACTTTTTTGGCCTATGAGATACCGGATGTTATATATTTGAATACAGGTGATGTATTAGAGATATGTGATTTAAAGTTCGAGGTGTTTAGTGCTTTTGAGGAGAATACAAAGGAACTTACCAATGATTACTTTAATGATGGTTCTATCATGTTTAAAGTGTATGGTGAGACAAAAGACTTTTTGTTCTGTGCAGATGTAGGTAAAAGAATGAGCGAGCATATTATAGAAAATATTGGGGCGGAAAAACTTGCATCTGACTATTTGCAAATGGGACATCATGGAAACGGAGGTCTGAATGCAGATTTCTATACACTCGTTTCACCGACCATAGCATTTTTTGATGCACCTGACTGGTTGTTAAATGATCAGAGTGGGAAATATACAACTCCTCAAAATAAAGCGCTGATGGAAAGTTTAGGTAGTGAGATAAAGAGTTTTAGCAGTGCTCCGAATTCGATTGTGTTGGATTAATGTAGTTATCGATGAAATAAGTTAATAGTAACCCAAAGTCTATAGTTCTAGACTTTGGGTTTTTTGTATGTTAAAATATAAATGGTTTATTCTGCTCATTTTTAGAAAGAGCAAATATTTAGATACAGAGGAAGATAGTTATGGATATCAAAACAGTTTTCAAACATATCACTTTGAATAATATGTACAGAGGGACCCGATATTTGATTCAGAATGGTCCGAAAGCGGTTATTCCAAAGATTAAAAGTATTTTAGGCGGAATTAATGAATATGATCCATGGTTTAAACACCATAGAATCAAAGAGGAAGAATTAGAGGAACAGAAGAAGCATGTCTTTGACTATCAGCCAAAGATTAGTATTCTCGTGCCAACATATAAAACAAATATCAAGATGCTTCATGAGATGATGGCATCTGTAATCGGACAGTCCTATGCTAATTGGGAACTCTGTATTGCGGATGGTACCATGGAAGAGGGCGAATTAAAACGTGTGTTGCAGGAATATGCAGCAAAAGATGAGCGTATAAAGGTTCGCTTCCTTGATAGCAATGATGGTATTTCAGGTAATACAAACAGAGCATTAGAAATGGCAACTGGTGATTTTATCGCATTGTTAGACCATGATGATGTATTGGAATTGGATGCTCTCTTTGAAGTAGTAAAGGTATTGCAGGATAGTACGGTAGATATGGTATATACCGATGAAGATAAGGTGACAGAAGATTTATCTGAATTTTTAGATCCAAACTTTAAACCTGACTTTAGTATTGATTTATTACGTTCTCACAATTACATTACACATCTTTTGGTAATTAAGAAAACATTATTTGATGTTGTAGGTGGCTTTAATTCAAAATACGATGGCGCACAGGATTTTGACCTTGTGTTGAGATGTTCTGAAAAAGCACAGAATATCAAACATATCGCAAAACCATTGTATCATTGGAGAATGAGTGCTGGTTCGACAGCAGAAAATCCAGAGAGTAAGTTATATTGCTACGAAGCTGGACGAGCTGCATTAGAAGCACATTTAGAGCGAATGGGCTTGGAAGGTACAGTAGAACTCGCAGGGGAAAAACTTTGGGGATTATATCATGTGACTTATAAGGTGCCAGGAAATCCATTGTTGTCGATTGTAATTGCAAACAAAGACCATGCAAAGGATTTAGATAAAGCGATTACTTCTGTTCAGGAAAGAAGTACCTATAGAAACATTGAGTTTATCGTTGTTGAAAATAATAGTACAGAAAAAGAAACCTTTGCATACTATGAGAAGATTCAGGCGAAATATGACAATGTTAAAGTTGTTTATTGGGATAGAGAGTTTAACTATTCTTTGATTAATAACTTTGGAGTAGAACATGCAAATGGAGAATATATTCTTCTTTTGAATAATGATACAGAGATGCTTACACCTACTGCAATCGAAGAAATGCTGGGCATTTGTTCAAGACCAGATGTAGGTATTGTAGGAGCAAAACTATTGTATGCGGACAAGACTATTCAGCACGCAGGTGTTGTTATTGGTTTTGGTGGATATGCAGGACATGTATTCCATGGAAAACCACGTTATGATTTGGGATATATGATGCGTCCACGTATCAATTGTAATTATAGTGCTGTTACTGCAGCATGTCTTATGACAAAGAAATCGGTGTATGAATCTGTAGGTGGATTAACCGAAGAATTCGTAGTAGCAGGAAACGATGTGGACTATTGTTTGAAAGTGCGTGAGAAAGATTTGTTAGTTGTATATAACGCGTTTGCAGAATGGTTCCACTACGAATCAAAATCACGTGGATACGAAGATACACCAGAGAAGAAGGCTAGATTTGATGGTGAAGTTGCAAAATTCCAGAAACGTTGGGGACATGTATTAGAAGCTGGTGATCCATTCTATAATAAGAACTTCCCAGTGACCGTGGCACCATTTGCATTAGATATGAAGGGGATAGAAATCAAATGAGAAAAAATGTAGCAGTAGGAATCATTGCTTTTTTAATCAGTTTTGTTTGTCTGCTTGGTATGGTTTATACACCACAGACCATTAAAGAATATGTACCAAATGATGAAGACATCATTATGGAATTAACTACAGCAGAGGTTACATCCACAAATGCGGTAGAGTTAGGTGAGGATGGAAGTTATACAATCACAGATATTGATCCATATATCATATATGACTTTGCGATTGATGGAGTAAAAACAATTGTTTTTAAGATTGAACCATTGGAAACAAATTGTACCGTAGAATTATTTGTAAATGGCGGCATTGGATATATTGAAGATACGAAATATATCAGTGTTGTAAGAGCTGGTACAGAGTATGCCTGGTTTGAAATTGAAGAACCAAATGTGCTTGGTATGCGAATTGATGTGAATACAAATATTCAAATCAAAGGAATTGAGTTACATGCTGGAGAAGTTACATTAAATGAGATTGGATATCCAGTCGATGGCGGACAGGTTATGCTTGCTGTTGTTTCAAGTGTCTTGATTGGACTTGCTGCATTTTTCTTAAATGCACATCTCAATTTTGTAGATAAGTTTTTATCGATTTTTATAAATGAAAAGAAACTTTGGATAAAGGGAATCATTGCCCTTGCTGCTACTGCAGTTGTGGCAATTCCTTGTGAGATGATTATTGCAAGATATATCTTAAATTTCTTTTCACGTGGGACAGCCTTTAACTGGAATCGATATATTTTTATTATTTGTTTTATTTATGTAGGTGTTTTCCTTTTCCTTATGAAGGATAAGATTGAACAGCAATTAGAAGTTGTTATTTTAGGCTTGATTTTGATTATTGGTAGTACCATGGTTGTGACACAGCCAATGGCACATTCTGGATGGGATGTAGATAGTCATTATCATTTTGCACATGACTGTTCTTATTTGGGCGAGGCCTATATTACCCAAGCGGATCAGGCGTTCTTTACAGCGGCCTATGAATCCTTGGCAAAACCAAATGGTTCTGCGAACCTTGGTAATATCCGCTACATGAATATGGCCCATGAATATGTATTAGATTCACAGGATACAGGTATTTCCTTAGCACATTTGCCAGCAGGTGTGGCTATGGCAGCTACCCGTTTGCTTGGCGGTTCTTTCCATGCCATCTTCTTATCCGGTGAGTTTATGAACTTATGGATATATGCATTTTTGACATATTTTGCAATCAAGAAATTAAAGAGCGGTAAGATGATTATGGCAGTATTTGCCTTATTCCCAACCAATCTTGTGATTGCCACAAACTATTCATATGATTACTGGGTAACTGGTTTTACTATGCTCGGTCTGGCATATTTTATTGGAGAGTGTCAGGAAAGAGACCATTGCATTAGTGTAAAAGATACGATTATTATGTGTGGTTCTTTTGCATTGGCATGTGTACCAAAACAGATTTATGTACCACTCATGTTATTGCCATTCTTGATGCCAAGAGAAAAAATTAAAAACAAGAAGGTGTACTATGGTATTGCCATTGCTTGTTTCATCTTCTTGTTTGGATCATTACTTACAAGAACATCATCTGAAGTTTCCGCAGGCGGAGACGTTCGAGGTGGCGGTGAAGTAAGCTTGGTAGATCAGTTATACTTTATTTTGGCAAATCCATTGGCATTTGCATCAACAATGATAACCCATTTAATGTCTTATTTATCACTTGCATATTTGCATCAGTGCATTACCAACTATGCAAACTTAGGTGTAACAACATGGGGATCCAATATCTTTATCTTGGTATTAATCTATGTAGTTGTTACTGATAAAAATGAGTATGATAAATATTCGTCTACTTGGCTCATCAAAGCGTATACAATTGCTATGTATTTAGGTGTAGCGGTATTGGTATCATTATCGTTCTATTTGGTATTTACACCAGTAGGAGCAAATTATATAGCTGGATGTCAGGCAAGATATATGTTCCCTGCGATGATACCGTTTCTTATGATGGTTGCTCCGCATAGTACGAGAACAACGATGAATGTGAAACTGTATCGATATGGAGTTTTGGGAATCATATCCTTTATCGTGTTGATGGATAACTTTATTTTCACAATTGGCAGAATGTTGTAATAGGAAAAGGAAATTACGATGGAAACAATAAATGTTTTAATGTCGTGTTATAACGGCGAACAATACTTAGATGAACAGATTGATAGTATTTTAAAACAGAAAACAACAAGACAGATTGAGCTTTATATTCGTGATGATGGTTCAAAAGATAACACGAGAGAAGTGTTAAAGAAATACGAAAATATGGAACATTTTCATATTGTGTATGGCGAAAATGTTGGCGTTAGAAAGAGTTTCTTTGTGTTGTTGGATATGTGTGATCATGCAGATTATTATGCTTTTGCAGACCAGGATGATATCTGGTTTGAAGATAAGCTGGAAAATGCTATGAATCAGGTGTCTTTAGAAGATAAGCCAGTATTGTATTTTTCAAACTTCTATAATTGGAATTGCGATACAGATGAATTGACACCATGTAGAAATACACCAGAACCATTTACTATCGTAAAAACAATTGTAAATGGAGATTCTGGTTTTGGATTTACACAGGTGTTCAATAATGCGATGCGTGATATGATTTTGCGTATTGTGACAACCGATACAACCATGGTGAAATATACACACGATATGTGGTGTCATTTAATCGCACTCTGTTTTGGAGAGTTGGTGTATGACAAGAGCTATGTAGCAAAGTATCGTAGACATGGAAACAATGTTTCCACACAGGAATTGCATGGTGGTAACATGTTATCCCATCGTATTTGGCAGATAAAACAGTTCTTGTTTGGTGAAAACGGAAAACTGTTTCAGACAGATGTGCAGAATTTTTACAAGGTCTATGGTGACGATATGACAGCAGAACAAAAAGAGATTTTTGAACTGTTTTTAGGAGATGGACATCGTTTGAAAAAAATATTTTGGAAAGAACGTATCCGAGTTGGAATTGTAGACGAGATAGCGATTCGCGTATTATTCCTTTTAGGAAAAGTTTAATTTGTGGAGGCACAGATGCAAAAACCTTTGGTAACGATAGTAGTATTGACCTACTATAAGTTCGATGGAATCAAACAAAATTTAGAATCGATTGCAAAACAGAAGTATCCAAATATCGAAGTGATCATACAGGATGATGGTTCTGCAAATTTTGATAGGGACTATTTGGAGAATCTTTGTAAAACCACGTTGGGAGATCTCAAGTGGCTGGTCCATCAGAATGAAAAAAATATGGGAACGGTTCGAAGTTTTAACACAGCAATTGAGCTGGCAAATGGTGAATTTGTTTTCCCATTGTCACAGGATGACCGTTTCTATGATGAAAATGTAGTTGAAAAAATCGTAGAGTTTTTCCAGAAGAATCCAGATTGTATGACTTGTACATCCAATCGTATTGGAGAGAAATCTGGCAGAGTGTATCCCGCAGAAGTGGATGCGAAGCTATTAGCGAGCTGGGATAGAAAAGAGCTATGGAATAGAACTTTATATGAAAACTTCATTAGTGGTGCTACGATTTATTACAGAGCAGACTTTATGAAGGCACGAGGCGGATTTGATACCGATAGTCTTTTGGTAGAAGATTATCCATTTGTATTGGCTATGATTTTGGAAGATTATAGAATCGGTTTCTTGGATGAGACGACGATTATCTATGGTGAAGATGGTGTATCCAATGGTTCGACGCCGAGTCCAAAGATGCTGGCGGACCGTATGGTCATGTATGAAAAATATATCGTACCAAATATGGATAAAATCGAATCCAAATGGATGAAACGTTATGTGAAATATCAGTATGGTGATATTCGCCATCGTCAGGATTTACCAAAGCGAATCCTTCATAATATGTGGTCATGGAAGGTTGTGCTTCGACTTTTATATGGAATGCATATAAAGAAACTAAATTATGAAGAACGTTATCAATTATGGAAGAAATAGAAGATTAGAGGAGAATGGAAATGGAAGTAATCAAATACGCATTTCAGCGACATGGGGATGACAGAGGTATGCTTGTCGCATTGGAAGCAGGAAAAGAAATTCCGTTTGAAGTAAAAAGAGTATATTATATGTATGATACCGTAGGGGGTGTACGCCGTGGTTTTCATGCACACAAATGTTTGCAGCAGATTTTGATTTGTGTACATGGAACATGTAAAATCCATTTAGATAATGGTAGGGGTGAGACTGCTGAGGTAGATTTGAACACTCCATTTGAAGGGTTATATATTTCAAACGATATGTGGAGAGAAATGTATGATTTTTCAGAGGATGCTGTGCTTATGGTTTTAGCATCAGAGCTTTATGATGAAGCTGATTATATTCGTAACTATGATGAATTCTTAAAATACGTGGAGGAAAACAAACATGAGTAAAATGACAGTACCTTTTGCATCATTTGCACCAATGCATGATGAATTAAGAGCAGAATTGAATCAGGCGTACAATAACGTAATGGATAGCAATTATTTTATCCAGGGAAAAGAATGCACAGCATTTGAAGAAGAATTTGCTGCATATTGTGATGCAAAATATTGTATCGGTGTTGCAAATGGTTTAGATGCTTTACTTTTAGTATTAAAAGCAATGGAAATCGGTGAAGGAGATGAAGTAATCGTTCCATCAAATACTTATATTGCTACTGCGCTTGCAGTTTCTTATACAGGAGCAAAACCTGTATTTGTAGAACCAACATTAGAGTCTTACAACATTGATCCAGCTCGTATTGAAGAAGCAATCAATGAAAAGACAAAAGCAATTATGCCAGTTCACCTTCAGGGACGTCCAGCAGATATGGATCCTATTATGGAGCTTGCAAAGAAATATAACCTTAAGGTAATCGAAGATGTGGCTCAGGCACATGGTGTATTATACAAAGGTAAAAAAGTAGGTACATTCGGTGATGCAGCAGGATTTAGTTTCTATCCTGGTAAAAACCTTGGAGCACTTGGAGATGGTGGTGCTGTAGTTACTAATGATAAAGAACTTGCAGATAAGGTTCGTGCAATTGGAAATTATGGTTCTGATTATAAATATCATCACATTTACAAAGGAACAAATAGCCGTTTGGATGAAATGCAGGCAGCATTCCTTCGTGTAAAATTAACTGCACTTGATAAATGGAATGCATCTCGTATTGAGATTGCTAACAAATACTTTGCTGGAATTACAAATCCAAAAGTAGTGCTTCCACTTCAGCCAGATGCAGACTTTGGTCATATTTATCATGTATTTGTAGTGCGTTGCAAGGAAAGAGAAGCATTTGAAAAATATTTAGCAGATAATGGTGTAGGTACTGTAAAACACTATCCTATCCCAATGCATTTACAGGATTGTTATGCAGATCTTGGATATAAACAGGGAGACCTTCCTATCGCAGAAGAAATTTCTGATACAGTAATCAGTCTTCCAATGTATTATGGAATGACAGACGAACAAGTACAGTATGTCATCGATGTAGTAAATAATTTTTAAAGGAAACTTATGAAGAAGATACGAGAGTCAAATTTTGAATTATTAAGATGTATTTTGATGTTTATGGTGGTTCTGGTGCACTATAATAGCGATATTATGGGTAAAGCGTTTTTATATGTGACACCAGGAACAATAAACTATTATTTTGTACAGTTGATGGAAAGCTTGGCGATTATAGGCACAAATGGTTTCGTTCTCTTGTCGGGATATTTTAGTTGGAAAACAGAAAAAATGTCACTTCGAAAACCAGTTGGTTTACTTATTTATGTAGCAGCCTATAATATCCTGTTTTGCTTATTAGATGTTGTTTTGTTACAGCAGCCATTTTCATTATCGACATTGCTATATAACTTTATCCCACGTAACTGGTACATTAGTTTATATGTAGCAGTGATGTTGTTATGTCCATACATAAATATGCTGATAAAGAGCTTAGATAAAAAAGCATTACTGACATTGATTACAGTAATGTTCGTAATGTTTTCTGTATGGTCTACGATTTTGGATATTGCATCCGGTAGGTTTGGGATTGCAGTATCTGGCATGAGTACAGTTTCTATGAGTGGTGCAATTGGTGGATATAGTATTGTGAATTTTGTGATGCTGTATCTGATAGGTGCAGCTCTTTCGAAATATGAGTTACTGATGCATCATGTGAAATGGGATGTATTGGCATATGGAGTATTCTCTGTTTTGATTTTGGGACAGCAGACATTTTTATGTGCGGGATGGAATTATTCTAATCCATTCGTAATTGGTTCTTGTATCGCATTTTTCAATATATTTAGAAAGCTGCATTTTACATCAAAGGCTGTAAATCAGTTGGCCAAAGCTTCTTTGGGTGTGTTCCTGATTCATACACAATTTTTGGTTTGTAATTGGGGATGGAATCATTGGAATATAGCTGCTGCATGTCAATCTCATGTGATAAAGCTTGGACTTCATATGATGTTATGTTGTGTGGTAACGTATTTGTTTTGTTCCTTATTTGATATGGCTTGCCGATGGATTACAAAGCCAGTTTCAAAGCTTTTAGATAAATGTAGTATATTAAGCATGCCTATTATTTCTGTGAAAGAAAACGAAGAGGTAAAATAGATGAAAATACTAATGATTCCAACATGGTATAGTGCACATAATGCAGAGGTTATGACAGCAGGGATTTTTCATTATGAACAGTCCATCGCTTTACAAAAGTATGCAGAAGTAGCACTTTATTATCCATATGATATGAATTACGAGGGTGGTTTTTTCCAGGCTGAGGAGAAAGGTCTTCTGACCTTCCGTCGAGGAAAGAGATTAGCCTTCCTTCGTCCTATATTTTATATTTTGGATTATATTCGAATATGCAAAGTGTTTAAACCAGATATCATTCATGGACATGTAGGGGCTGCTGCAGGATTACCTGCGGTTTTATTGGGAAAATTATTTCATAAGCCAGTTGTGATTACTGAGCATAATCCAATAGAACTTATGGGGTTTGAGGATCCTGCGAGAATTCAATATGTTGGAAATATCTATAGTAAGAGTGATGCAAATGTTTGTGTATCTACAGATTCTATGAATCGATTACAAGCATATTTTCCAGAAGAAAAGTTTCAGGTGATTCATAATGGTGTCATTGATCCAAAGGATATGCAAATGGATGATATAGACTATGCCGTAAAGGGACATATCAACTGTTGCATCGTTGCAGGCTTTTATAGCAAGGATATCAAAGGCTATCAATATCTTATTCCAGCTATGAAAGAACTGGTTGACAGAGGAATGCAGATTACACTTCACATTTGTGGTGGGGGTGATTACATGGAATATTATCAGAACATGGCAAAAGAGCTTGGGCTCGAACAGAACTGTATATTCTATGGACAGTGTGACAAAAAGAAGATGTTCTCTATTATGCGCCAGATGGATTTTAGTATTTCTGCGAGTATTTTTGAAAGTGCAGGGGTGTCTGTACAGGAAGCTATGCTCTTAGGAAAACCATTGGTTGTAACAAAGTCTGGTGGTGCGAATTCTCTTGTAACAGAGGATGCAGCAATTGTAGTAGATAAAGAGAGCACACAGGCTCTGATAGATGGAATCAGACAGATGGCAGAGTCATTACATATGTTTGATGCAAAAACAATACGTGATTATGCATATGAAACATATGAAATAGATAAAGTAAGTCAAAAATATATGAAATTATATACTTCTTTATTAGAGAAGTAGGAGAAGAGTATGAGATTAAGAAAATTAGAGTTAAAAGATGCTCCACTTATGTTGGAATGGATGCATGATGATAGTGTAGTACATTTTATGGGAGCAAATTTTGCAGAAAAGAAAATAGAAGACTGTGAGAATTTTATTCGTTATAGCAGGGATTGTCAGGATGATTTACATATGGCAGTCGTAGATGATAACGATGAATATATGGGAACTGTTAGTTTAAAGCACATCAACAAAGAGTTGAAGATGGCAGAGTTTGCGATTACGGTAAGAAAATGTGCCATGGGACAAGGGTTTTCTGGCTATGGTATGAAGGAAATCATCCGTATTGGTTTAGAAGAACTTGACTTGGACAAGGTAATTTGGTGTGTATCCAAGGTAAATGAAAGAGCCGTTCGTTTTTATGATAAAAATGGATATCAGAGAACGACAGACATTCCTGCTGCGTTTACAGAGATGTATACAGAAGAGCAGAATGCTGGTTTTATCTGGTATGTAGAGGGTTAATATGAAGTTTAATGAAGATTCAAGACAGAAAAATGCACTACTTGCTTCTGCCTCTGGTATTATTGAGCAATTTGTAGCAATCGTAAGTGTTTTTGTATATCGTACATTATTCTTGATGATACTTTCCAAAGAGTATCTTGGAATAGAAGGCTTATTTACAAATATTCTGCAATTGTTTTCATTGGCAGAGTTGGGAATTGGTTCAGCGATTCTATTCCGTATGTACAAGCCATTTGCAGAGAAGGATACAAAGGCTATCCGTGCATATGTGCAGTTTTTTAAGAATGTTTACAATGGAATTGCTGGAATTATTTTATTTGTTGCAGCATGTCTATATCCATTTATTACCAGCATAGTAGATGCCAGTGAAGTTCCAAGTGATGTGAACTTGCAGAGAATCTATGTATTATTTGTATTACAAAATGTTGTTGGATATTTCTTTGCATATAAACAGGCGGTTGTAAATGCCAACCAGATGGGATATATGGTGTCTCTCTTTAACACAGCACTTACGATTGTTGGTGTTGGTGTGAAGACGGTGGTATTAGTGATTACACATGATTACGAAGGTGTAATGTTAGGTAGTGTAATCGCAACTGTAGTGATAAACTGGCTGTTTAGTATGTGGATTACTTCGAAATACAAAGAAGTATTCAAAGGTCGCGAGAAGTTAGATAAAGAAGAAAAACTTGCGATTATGAAAGAGACCAGTGGATTGATGTGTCACAAGATGGGATACATCGTACTGACAAGTACCGACAATATCGTTTTGACCAAATTCGTAGGTTTGGCAGCGGTAGGTATTTATACGAACTATGCTACGATTACCATGGCGGTAACGGCATTGGTAAATCGTGTGTTTAGTAGTTTTATTCCAACTATTGGTAATTTTATTATTAGTTATGGAAAAGAAGCCGTAGAGGATTTATATAAAAAATTGTATTTTGTAAACTTATGGGTAGCAAGTTTTTGTACCGTATGTTTGTATGTATTATTGAATCCATTTATAGAAGTATGGCTGGACGAAAGTTTCTTGTTGGCACAATTCACAGTAGGCGTTTTATGTGCACAGTTTTTTATAAAAGCGAGTCAGCTAATTAATAATGCTTTTATTTATGGTGCAGGTTTGTTTGCAAAAGATAAGATTCGTCCTGTAATTGAAAGTATTTTAAATTTGGGTATTTCGATTTATTTGGCAAAAGAAATAGGGATAGCCGGTGTGTTTATTGGTACATGTGTGAGTAGTATTGTAACAACCACATGGCGTGAACCTTATTTGTTATACAAACATGTATTCAAGAAAAATATGATGCCATTCGTAGCGAGACAAGCCATTTGGTCTGTGTTGACAATAGCTGCATGTATGATAACAGAATTTGCATGTAAATCCATTGCGATTACATTTATTGGGTTAATCATACGAGGCATTATTTGTGTAGTTCTTGTAAACGTGGCATATCTTGTGTTATGGTGCCGAAGCCATGAATTTAAATATTTCTTTGGAATCGTAAAAGAAAAATTAGGATTAACGAAAAGATAGGAGCAGTACATGATGAAGAAATTAATTATTATACCAGCTTACAATGAAAGCGAATGTATTGAAGCAACCGTTCGAGATATTATGGAGAATGCTTCAGATTTTGATTATATCGTAATCAATGACTGTTCTACAGATAATACAAGAGAGATTTGTGAACGTAATGGATTTAATATTGTAAATCTTCCAATTAATTTAGGAATTGGCGGAGCAGTGCAGACAGGCTATATGTACGCATTGGAATATAATTATGATGTAGCTGTTCAGGTAGATGGTGATGGTCAGCATGATCCACAGTTTTTGCGTGAGATGGCAGAGTATTTAGAGAAACATGATGCAGACATGGTAATTGGTTCGCGCTTTATTGAAAAAGAGGGATTCCAATCTTCTTGGATTCGTAGGGTAGGTATTGTGTATTTTACAAAGTTGATTAAACTTTGTACAGGAAAGACAATTACAGATCCTACATCAGGACTTCGTATGGCAGGCAGAAATGTAATTAAACTTTTTGCAGATAGTTATCCAAAGGATTATCCAGAACCAGAATCTACAGTAGCGGCATTAAATCATGGCTATAAAGTAGAAGAGATTCCTGTAGTTATGAGAGAACGTCAAGGTGGTGTTTCTTCCATCAACATGAAACGTTCTATCTACTATATGGTAAAAGTTACGTTGGCAATTTTAATGGAAGCATTGAGAGGAGGTAAGCAGTAGTTATGATGACATGGAGAATTCGTATTGCAATTATTTTTGTGTTATGTATTGGTTTAGTTGCAATCGTAAACTTAATTCGTAAGAGAAGCTTAGAGCTTAAGTATGCGCTTACATGGCTCTTTTTAGGAGCTGGACTTTTACTCATTGTATTGGTTCCAGGATTGTTAAATTGGCTGTCGGAAGTACTTGGTATTTATAATCCTATGAATATGGTATTCTTCCTAGGATTTTTATTCTCGATTGTAGTTATTTTTGTGCTTACAATGGCGCTTTCGAATAATTCAAACCGCGTAAGAAAAATGGCGCAGAAAATTGCGTTAAATGAATACAGATCAAATAAGAAAAAGTAGAGGCGAAAGATGAATAAGGTATCAAAACAATGCAAAGTAGGATTTGTCAGTACTTTGTTATGGGGATTATTGGCACATGGGATGGGAATAACCAATAAGTTTTCCTTCCATGATGATATGTTACATATGTTTGACATGGGATATACCTATCAGTCCGGCAGATGGATGCTAGAGATTATGAAAAACATAGAAGAATTGTTTTTCGGCAGTTCCATGTACAGTATGCCACTGTATAATGGTGTGATATGCATTTTGTGCATTGCAGTCATTGTTACACTTTTAATTGATTTATTCGATATGAAAAATGATATTGCTTGTGTGGCATTGGGTGGTGTTATGGTAACATTTCCTGTAGTAACAGGAATGTTTGGTTATATGTTTACTGCACCAGCCTATATGATTGGATTACTCATGGGTATGTCAGGTGCATATTTTATCTGTAAGTACAGAAAATGGTATATCTATCTGATTTCTATGATAATGTGTGCTTGTTGTGTAGGGGTATATCAGGCATTTATTCCTATGATGGTTTGTGTGCTCGTGGTTTATATGTTAAAAACAAATCTCGAAGATACAGAAAAGAATGTGATAGAAATCTTGAAAGAAATTGGATATTATGTTGCAGCATGTATTGGATTCATGGCGATTTATTTTCTCTGCAATAACATTGCCTTAAAAATGTATAGTGCTACACTAGTAGATTATAAAGGCATTAATACCATGGGTGTGACAACATTAGAAGGTTATTTACAAAGAATACTTTTAGCATATAAAGAGTTCTTTGCGCCAGATACCGCACAGTTTGGTAATATGTACCCAATGGGAATGATTATGTTCTATCGAATTGTAGTTGTATTAGTCGTAGTAGGTTCTGTATTCTTTTTATATAAAACTTATAAAAAGAATATTTGGAGTGGTGTATATACAACTGCTTTAGTGCTTGTTTTTCCAATGGTAACAAACTTTATGTACGTAATGTGTGATATCGATGCAGTACATTCTTTAACCGTATATGGAAAAGCATTTGTTTTGATTTATCTCATTTTATTATGCGATAAACTTATACAGGAAGCAGATTGGAAGCGCTATGTAGCAAATGCAGGTGTGGTAGTGACAATTGCAATTGCGCTTATGTATTGCCGTTATGATAATGCATGTTATATGAAAGCAGAGATGCAGCAGTCCCAGTTGATTTCTTACTATTCTACTTTGGTGACACAGATTAAATCAGCAGAAGGGTATAGTGATGATTTACCAGTAATCTTTGTAAATATGGCAAAGATGTCAGATGAAAGCATCACGAAAACACCACAGTTTGAAGAGATTAATTTGCTCCCATACAACTATGATACGCATGAACTGGTAAACAATTATGCGTGTTATGTATATATGAGCCGTTGGTGCGGTTATACACCAACCATATTACATGAAAATCTTACACATGGAGATAAGGATGTGGCAAGTATGCCTTCTTATCCAGAAGATGGTTCAATACAGGTAATTAATGGAATAATCATAGTAAAATTTTAAAAAAGGGATTGGAGGCACTTTTCGATGAATTTATCAATTGTTGTACCTTGTTATAATGAAGAAAACAATGTTGTACCTTTTTACAACAAAACAGTTGAAATCTTTGGAGAGAAAATGAAAACCACAGAGTTGGTTTTTGTGAATGATGGTAGCAAAGATAATACAATTCAGGAATTAAGAAAACTTGCAGCAACATCTGAATATAAAATGAAAGTTGTGAATTTTTCAAGAAACTTTGGAAAAGAAGCAGCGTTGTTAGCTGGTCTTGAACATGCGGAAGGGGATTATGTAGCGATTATTGACGCAGATTTACAGCAAAATCCAAAGTATGTAATTCAGATGATGGAAATTTTAAAAGAAAATCCAGAATATGACGGTGTAGCAGCATATCAGGAACAGAGAATGGAAGGTAAAGTTCTTACTTGGTTTAAGAACTGTTTCTATAAGTTAATTAATAGCATTACAGAAGTAGAATTTGTAAAATCAGCTAGTGACTTTAGAGTGTTAAATCGCAAGATGGTAAATGCGATTCTCTCTATGCCTGAGCGATGCAGATTCTCGAAAGGTATTTTCTCATGGATTGGATTTAAAGTGTATTATATGCCATATGAAGTAGAAGAACGTTTTGCAGGAACTTCAAAATGGAATTTCTGGAAATTGTTTGCCTATGCAATTAATGGTATTGTGGCATTTTCGGACAAGCCGCTGATTATCTCATCTGTAGCAGGATTCTTCTTATGTGTAATTGCTGTTCTGATGATGTTATATACCGTTGTAAAAACAATGATGTTTGGTGATCCGGTTGCTGGTTATCCAACACTTGTATCAATTATTTTGTTGATGTCAGGTATTCAGTTGTTCTGTATTGGTATTATTGGTCAGTATCTGGCAAAGATTTATACAGAATCGAAAGAACGTCCAGTTTATATTTTAGATGAAGTAATTGAGAATAAGAAATAAAAGAGGAGAAAATTATGGAAAGAAAAAGATACGCATTTATTGACGTATTGAGAATCATTGCGTGTTTTTTGGTAATCGTTAATCATACGAATTCACAGATTTTTTTGAGTAATGTACCTTCTGCTACATGGTTTATATCGTTAACCTACTTCTTTATCAGTAAAGTGGCAGTACCAGTATTTGTTATGATTTCAGGATATACCATGTTGGATAGACAAGATGATTATCTTAAAGTGATAAAGAAGGTTTTAAGAGCTGGACTTGCGCTTCTTATGTTCTCATTGGTGTATTACCTTAATATGTATTTTATGGGAACTGCAGCTGGCTTTGGTGTGGCTCACTTCTTGATAACAGTATTTACCGGTCCTATCACAAATGCATTTTGGTATATGTATTTATACATAGGAATATTGATTATGTTACCATTTATTCAAAAATTCGTTGGTGCATTGGATAAGAGGGACTGTCAGGTATATTTAGCAATGTCATTTGTTATATTTGGCATATGGCCAATCCTAGAACATTTGAAACCAGCATTAAGCTATTCAAAATTTGCGCTTTTCCCAATTTTTGATAGTTATTTGTGTCTGTTATTAGCAGGATACTATTTGAAAAAATATGTGGAACCATCAAAGAAAAAGATGATGTTAGCTGTAGCTGGATTTGTATTTGGATTATTATTTAATGTAATTATGACATATGGTGAATACTACAAATGTGGCGGTGTGAATTATCTCTTTTATGATAATCGCGTATACTTCCCAATTGTGTTACAAAGTATCTGCTTGTTCTATATGGTATCCCAGATGCGTATTGGAGAAAAAGCAGAGAAGATACTCAAAGTTGTCGGTGGATGTACATTTGGTATTTATTTGATTTCGGATTTCTTTGTTGAGAAATTTGTAACGATATATAACCAGTTATGTGCACAGGGCTGGTATCCATTATGGGCAGTTATCGTATATGAATTGGCAATATTTGCAGTAGGATTTGTAATTACATTCCTATTAAAATTAATTCCAGGAATAAAGAAGATTGTATAAAAAAGGGCTGTCGTGAATACAATTTCATGGCTTCTTTTGAAAACTTTCAAATAAAAAATTTCGTACATATAGTATTGTGAATAATGAACTTGTTAGGAAAACGTTATCATTTTCTTGAAATACGCTTGAGGCATAAATAATCATAAATGTCTCAAGCGTATTTCTTTGAAAATGTTCGTTTTTCTAACGTGAATAATTCATAATACTATATGTACGAAATTTTTATAGATAATTATAAAAGAAGCCATGAAATTGTATTTCACGGCCTCATTATTTTAATAGAAGAACATAAACAGAATGGAACCGAGTCCCATATAGTATAAGTTCTTGTGATGATAATCTTCTCTAAGCTCATTCAAAAGAATGAGGATACATAAAATACATGCAAAGAGGAAGAATGTAAAGGTTCTAAAAGATGAAGCATAAATGGTGGCTGAGAAGCCCATCATCTCACGGGAACCAGCTGCAAGAATCATAAGCATTGTAAGCATACATTTTCTCTTTAAAGAATCTACACAGTTCCAAATAGTATAGAAGATACTAGCTACAGCTGCGATAGCAAGTGTGATTGGTAAGATGGATTCAGTATAAGGAAGTAATTCTGGCATGTTGCAGGCATAATCATAATATACAACAAAGTGGCCAGTTCCAATAAATCGACCTACAAAGATAATCATAAGTGGAATTGCAGCAATGATTTTCTTGATTATGGATTCCTGTCTCAATGCTGCTAAAAATAGCATGAAGCATAATAAAAGGAATAACTCTACGTTGTGGTACAAAAGTGTTGCCATAGTAGTGGTAAAACCATGGTAGATTTTATCAAAGAGTGTCCAATCTACATACTGTGGAAGCCAGTAATCAATTTCGATGGTGCTGCTCATTCGTGCAATATGTCCAGGCATTAGGAACATAAAAATATAAGATGCTAATGAGAAACCAAACCATATTGCAGCGTTTTTAATAATCTTTTGGTCTGCTTTGGTAATGATATTATATAAGAGATATAACAATAAGCCGCCGAGTAAAACCATAGCAGTTTGGTCATGGTTTGTAGCATACAATACTGCAATTACTGCTGCAATATATATAGGTTTTGTCGTTTGCCTATTATGTAATGTATTTGTAATTGGCAATAAGATAACAAGTAAACATAAAACTGGATAAATATAGTTAGCACTTGTAGCGATGTATCCTGCACTTGCCATGTAATAAAATGGAAACAAGAAAAGCAAAATACATACATTAAGCAAATCTTTCCATGTGTTTGGCGTAAATAACTTGGCTATAAGCCCAGCAATGAGACAGTAAACACCGGTATCAAATATTTTCCAAACAACGATAGGCATACGATAAAACATATTGGCAAGTACGTCTGTAAAAATACGGCCATTATCTGTCCAATGTGCAATGAAATTTTCTAATAATGTTTGGTCTGTAATTGTTGGAGCTACCATTGCATCATCAGCAATATAGGTAACTGGAATTCTCATGCAGAAAAGCAAGCCTGCAAAAATAAGAAAGATCAAACATCTAAAAACATTCTCTTTTTTCGTAAAATATTCTTTCATAAAAATCGTCCTTTCTGATTTAATGAACTAAGATAATAGTAGCATGTATTAAATTGCATTGCAAATATAATTCTTTTGCAATGTGAAAAAGAATGATATATAATAGTAAAGATGCATAATGACAAAACATTTATAGGATACAGGAGATTAAGAAGTAATGGAACAAATAAAAAAATTATACGAGAAATATAAAGAGTTAATTAATTACTTGGTAGTTGGAGTGTTGACGACAGTTGTTAGTTTGGGAACATATTACTTATGTGTTTTTACAATCTTAGATCCAAATTCAGCGATTCAGTTACAGATAGCAAATATTCTTTCCTGGGTGGCTGCAGTAACATTTGCGTATTTTACAAATCGTAAATATGTGTTTGAAAGTCAGAATGAGGATATGTTAGGAGAAGCTGTAAAATTCTATGCTTCCAGAGTGAGCACTTTACTTATGGATATGGCAATTATGTTTGTAGGTGTTACATTATTATCTTTCAACGATAAAATTATGAAATTAGTAGTACAGGTAGTAGTTACAATTGCAAACTATATTATTAGTAAGTTTTTTGTGTTTAAAGAGAACAAATAGATAAGGGAGTATTATGAGATACGAATTAAAAAGTTTGATAAAATGGCGTAATATTTGGATGGGTGTAGCTATATTGTGGACGATTTGGTTCCATGCTGGCTTAAATATATCGAATCCGATTTTGTTTTCGCTCAAATGCTGGGGATATGGCGGTGTAGATATCTTTTTATTTGCTTCTGGTTTAGGCTGTTATTTTTCTTTAGATAAAAATAATGATTTTTCAGAGTTTATCAATAGAAGAATCGCACGTATTGTACCTACATACTGGCTGTTTTTGGTGATGTGGTGCTTGTATAAGAAATGGACAATTGCATTACCAAATACCGCAATCTTGGGCAATTTCTTATTTGTACAGTCCTTTACTGGTGTTGGCGGAGACTTTAACTGGTATATTGGTGCAATGTGGCTTTTATATTTCTTGGCACCATATTTCTATAGTGTTATTAAAAAGTACGATTCTGGAAAACAGTATATCGGAATGATTTTCGTTTTGGTTTTATTTACTATTCCATTCTGTGGTTCTGAATTAATGATTATGATGACAAGAGTACCGATATTCTTTATGGGTATGTGTTTAGCTAGATTAGTAAAAGAAAATATATCAATTGGTAAAAAAGAGATTATTGCATTAACTATATTGATGATTCTTGGATTTGTTTCCTTGTGGTATTTTACAACGTATTGCTTTAATATCCTATGGACACATGGATTATATTGGTATCCATTTATTCTGATTATACCTGGCATGTGTATGCTGATATCTATTGCGATGGAAAAAATTGTTACTTTCAAAATTGGACCTTATGTAGAGAAAGTATTGGCTATATTAGGAAGTTATTCTTTCGAAATCTTTTTAGTACATGCATTGATGTTTGATATATACAGAGCATTCTTCATTGCGATTGATCCAAAATATAATTGGGATATGTATTGGTATATTGTAATTCTATTAATTACACCATGCTGCATGGTTTTTATAGCATTAAACAAGTTTATAAATAAAATGTTAAATATTATAAAAGAAAAAATAAGTGCTCGATAAAGAGCACTTATTTTTTGGTTAATCAAATGTTTCTAAGTAGTAATCCGAATACTTGGAGATTTCAATATTTAATACATCAATTCCAATTTCTTCAGCCAGTGTAATTCTATCGGAGAATAGGTCTGTACCAAGTCCTAAACGTCCGCCCTCAATGGTATATCCCATTGCAGATAAAGTAGTTGGGAAAATATCCATTGGTGTAAAGATTCTGTTTTGGGTAGAAATCTGGACATCTTTGTCTGCGTTTATGATGCAGTTATAGAGTCGTCTTGTTCCTAATGCATTTGCTTCTGCAACCAGTGAAGTATCCATTCTGTAATGGTCACCCACGAGAACGATTACAGTATCCTCATAGAAAGACTGTTCTTGGCACCAGGTAATAAAATCATAGGTGAGTCTGTCGGTACATGTAATAACACTTTTTAATTGATGATCATAGGAAGTATCACAATATTGACAAACATATCCGTCAACATGATGTGTATCTACTGTGAGCATTGTGAAATTAAATGGTGTATCTTCTTCTACTAATTCTAATAGTTCGATTTTAGCAAAGTCATATAGTTTTGCATCTTCATATCCCCACCATACTTTGTAATCATCTGGAATATATTCTTGTTCGATGGCATAGCGGTAATCATGGATATCATAGTCTCCATGTAATTCAAAGTAAGGGCCTTTTCCTGCAAAAGAACCGCTAGAGCCACAAAGGAAGACTTGTCTATAACCATAGTCATTTAATAGGTCGCCTAGAGCGGTTGCATTTTCTGCATAGGTATCATTGGAATTAGCTTGAACTGGGAATGAAAAAGGAATACCTGTGGTGGTAGAAAACAATGCCCCCATAGTCCATCCTGTCCCGATACAAGAGTAGGCACCACCTAGTAATTCCGTATCTGAGAAGGAGATGTTTTCATTTGCTAGAGCAGTAAGATTTGGAATATAGTTTTCTGTCTGTGCGCCACCAACATCTGTAGAAGCATAGGTGGTTTCCATACTTTCCAAATAAATAAAAATAAGGTTTTTTGCATCCCCATCACAAGTAATAGTAGTTGTTTTAGGATCTGCATAATAATCTTCGTAAATAGTAGTTTGTTGTAGTTTTCTAGAGATGTAAGTATCCAGTGATAAGCTGATAACAGCGTAGTTAAGAGATGGATACAACATGTAGATTGCTAAAATAATACAGCAAAACTTGTAGAGTGATTTGATTTTTAAGTTAAAATGTAACTTTAAAATCTTGAATTGAATCGTAATTACTATTTTGCTTAACACATAAGAGATTATCATAAATAGTAAAATGATAGGAATTTCTCTAAAAATATAGGGTAGTGTAAATGTAACAGCTTCACCTAAAAAGTCGGTATCTGCACCTTCCATAGGAGACATAAGCGTAAAAAGGATTTCTTCTATGGAAACACCAAAACGGATATTGTACCAATCACAGGCTCCATTAATTATGGCGTGAAGTAGATAAAGGATAGAGAAGATAATCCAGTAAATGACAGTTTTGATTCGCATACTTTTTGTTACTCCTCATCCTTTTTGTTTTTTGACTTCGATGCGTATGTAATAACGACTTCGATATCTACATAATGTTTGATGATTTCAAATAGCAATGCTAAAAGAATAGCAGAAACAATTGCGACCAGCGTATATTTGGATGAATCAGGTAAACATACAATACCTATTTTTTCTAACATAGATGTAAATAAACGGGTAAATGGAAGATTCATAATGCAAAAAAGCGCATATTTGTATACCAAATCAAAGTTGATTACCCATTCGATGGAATTACGCTTGGTATAGATTCGCAAACTGATAAGTGGAATCAAAAAAAGATTGATAAATGTTATGAGCGCTAATGAAGTATCTGTTAACATAGTTTTCTCCTTGGTATGTTGCAATTATTGTTTTTTTGACTGTATATACTGGGTACCTTTGGTGATAAGTTTTTGTGCAATCGTTATAATAGAGGCTAATAGGAATGAGCCAGCAAAAACGGAAAGTACACAAATAGGGAAATATACAAGGCGTTCTTCATAAGTATAGGTGTACATTTTAAGGTATCCATATACATAGATGTCAAATATATAGGATGTTAAATACAGAGGTAAGGAAACCAAAGAAATGGTTTCTATGCATTTGGCTAAAACATTTGGCATTTTCTCAAAATTAATTTTAAGTAATGTCAAGAACAAAAGTGGTGCAGTAATACTGTTGATAAATCCACCCCAGTCGTTCCATGTGCCATTTACCAATGGACCACCAAATGAAAATACATAGCAAAGTGAACCGCCGACGATAACCGCTAATAAAAATAATCCAAACAATGCAAGTGGTGGTAATTTGATATCATCTTTAAAATCTTTGATATAGGCACCCATTACATAATAAGTAATTGGATAAAGGCCTGTCCAAAAAATAGGGATAAAGTTGTAGCCAAATATAATGGTTAAGGATGGTAGCGCAGTAAATGTAAGCAAGATACCTAAAAGGATGGTTTTTTCCTTTTTGCTTTGCAAACTATTGTAAGCAATGTTGATATATGGAATGAAAAAATACAAACCGAGATACATTGCAATGTACCAAGCATATAGTTCAAATCGGAAGAGACTGTTTAATAATGTGATAATAGTAAATGTTTCTCCGAGATATACGCGGAATAGGTAAATTGGAATAGATGCTAAAACATATACAATAAGTATTTTGATAATTCCTTTATAATAAGAAACGGAAGGTGTTTTTTTGTTCATTAAATAACCGGAAAGCAGTAAAAACAATGGAACACATATCATAAAACCAGTACGTATCAAAGTGGAAAGATACATCGTACTATTGATAAGTGGAGTAGTATTATATCCTGCGTTTAAAAAGAAATGTACACCGACTACAGAAAAAACAGCAACACTTCTTATAACATCTAAATTTATGTTTCTCTTTTGCATAATAAGTCCTTTCATTATTATATAAATTTTCTCTTATTGTACCATTTTGTAATGAAACTGACTAGTATAAAAACATGGATTCGGAATATTGACAAGCTTTGATTGGTTGCGTTATCATAAAGACTGTAATAGTATATATTTTTGGGAGGATATATATGAAAGTATTAATAACTGGAGCAGGTGGATACATAGGCAGACATGTGGTAAAGGCGTTCTTGAATCATGGACATGAGGTTTATGTGTCAGATTTTTCATATAAAGGAATTGATGAAAGAGCCATCCGCGTAGATGCAGCTATTTTTTCAGGTGATAAAGACATATATGAGAAAGTAAATAAGCCAGACGTATTGGTGCATATGGCGTGGAGAGATGGATTTGTGCATAATTCGAATGCACATATGGCGGATTTGTCTGCGCATGTGACATTTTTAAAGAATATGATAGACGGTGGATTGAAATACTTAACTGTTATGGGTAGTATGCATGAAATTGGTTATTGGGAAGGTGCAATTGATGAGAATACACCTTGTAATCCAATGTCAATGTATGGTATTGCAAAAAATGCCCTCAGACAGATGCTTATGTTATATATAAAGGATAAGGATGTGAATTTGCATTGGTTGAGAGCTTATTATATCTATGGAGATGATGCCAGAGGAAGCTCTATCTTTGCGAAATTGTATCAGGCGGTTGAGGATGGAAAAACAGAATTTCCATTTACAACTGGAAAGAATTTGTATGATTTCATTCATGTGGATGAATTATCGGAACAGATTATGTGGGCAAGTATTCAGTCAAAATACAATGGGATTATTAATGTCTGCACGGGAAAACCAATGTCACTGGCAGACAAGATTGAATCTTATATCAAAGAACATAATATGAATATTCGATTAAATTATGGAGCATTTCCAGATAGACCATATGACTCTCCAGGTACATGGGGAGATGCAACAAAGATAAATGAGATTATGGAGCAAAAGATAGATGAAACAGTATAATAACTTTACAGGAAACGATGTTACTTTTGTTATCTGCACATACAAGGAATGTGAATATTTAGAAGAATGTATCCAGTCATTGGTGAATCAGACAGTAAAAGCAAAGATTTTAATCTCTACTTCTACACCAAATGATTATGTGCAAAATCTTGCAGACAAATACGGAATTGAAGTTCGTGTGAATCCGGATGGTGGTCAGATTAAAGATTATAATTTCGCCATGAAACAGCCGGATACAGACTTGCTTATGCTTATGCATCAGGACGAAATTATTGTAGATACATTTTTGGAAAAAGTATTGGATGCATTAAATCATGCAAAGAAACCAATCATTGCGTTTACAAATTACATTGAGATGCATAATGATGTGGTGGATGAGAAGCCATCATTGATGGTAAGAGTAAAACGAATGATGCTATTACCATCCTGTATCAAAGGACTGTGGAATACATGGTTGGGCAAAAGAGGCATTCAGTTATTAGGTGATCCAATTACACATCCTACGGTTGTGTGTGTTCGAAAGGAAATGCCAGAAGAGTTATTTAGAGAAAAATACAAAGCATCTATGGATTGGGATTTGTGGGAACGCTTATCCAAACAGGAAGGTAGCTTTGTGTATGTAAAAGATGTTCTTTTGTACCATCGTATGAATGATGATAATCAGACAGTAAAATTATTAAACACATCTAATATTCGTTATGAGAATGAATTTGATATTTTCTGTCGTTTCTGGCCTAAGCCAATTGCAAAACTGATTATGAAATTCTATTCAAAAGCTGCTAATTTTTATTAAATAGAACATGGAGAAAGAAATGGCTAAGGTTTCGTTAATTATACCTGTATATAATGTAGAAAAATATTTACGTCGTTGTCTCGATAGCATTATGGCACAGGATTATGATGATTATGAAGTGCTTTGTGTAAATGACTGCTCCCCAGATTCTTGTGAGCAGATTATAAAAGAATATGAAGACCGTTATCCAGGAAAGGTAAAGGGGTTCAAGAATCCTGAGAACATGGGACAGGGTAGAAGCCGTATTCATGGATTAAAAGAGGCGGTTGGAGAATATATTATTTTCTTAGATAGTGATGATCATATTAAACCGGATTATGTTCGTACATATGTAAACGCGATCGAAGGTACCGAGTTGGATGTAGTCATTGGTGGATATGTACGAGATATAGAAGGAAGCTATACAGATTGTCCAGTGTTAGACAGTATTTGGAGTGTAGTTACCTACCCAGTTGCGTGGGGAAAGATTTTTACAAAAAAATTCTTGGTGGATAATGATATTCACTTTACACACGTAAGACAAGGTGAAGATGTTTTCTTTAGTTTGAATGTGCTTTATTATGTTCAGAACTATAAAGTAATTGATTATTGTGGATATTACTATTATTTAAATAGAAATTCTACTACAACATCCATGAATTACGAGAAAAATTTTGAAGAAGTAGTTGCAAAGATGTTCGATTTATTCATGGAAAAATGTGATTTAAGCAGTATCTCGCAGGAGAAAAGAGATATTATAGAATATACCTATCTTGCGAATATGATTAATGCTTTGATTACTTATGGACATGGCGGTAAAATAAAACGCATGAAAAAGAAATATGATTTCTATATGTCCGATATGAAGAAACGCTTTCCAAATTATAAAAAGAATCCTCATGTTGGAATTTTTAAACCAGAAGGACAAACTCTTAAAATCCGTTTGGGTGTTGGTGTTGTCATGTTGTTACATAAATTCAATTTGGATAGGGTGCTATTCTATCTAATATCGCTTGTATAAAAAATAAAGCTGATTTCACGTTTTGTGTGAAATCAGCTTTTTTGATCATGCTTTCTTAGTTCTTTGTTTATACCATTTCAAAAATCTTTTTTCAGAAATCTCATAGGTAAGTATTCCCAATATAATCGAGATAGGTATTGCAATCAAAAAGTTTACATATGGATTCATTTGGCCGCCAAAGAAATATACGATGGTTTGCTGGACTGGGAATCCCCATAAATAAATGCCGTAAGAGTAGTTTCCAAGTTTGCCGATTTTGGAAGAGCACTGATTAGTGCCAAACCAAAGTGTCATCATAATATAAGGGAAACAGAGAAGCATTGCAGGTAATCCAAGGCGGAATACAAAGAGCAAAATCAAACCAGCAAAGGCAATCAGCATGTATTTGACGTTAAGTCGAATGCGTTCTCTATAAATCCAATATCCCATACCAATATAGAAGAGAAGAACTGGACGTACAACTTCACGAACCAATGGAATAATGCCTCCAATAATCCATACACCAATACTTCCGATGATAACAAGTGGGATGCTCCATGGGAAACGTTTTTTATCCATGAAGCCAAGTTTGAATGCAATGAAACATAAAATGTAACATAAAAACTCGACTGGTAAGGTCCAAAGTGCACCGTTTACAGTGGAATTATAAATATTTCCTTCGAAAACACCTGGTAAATTATGAATCAAAACAAACACAGAGTTTAATAGGTATTTCCAAGTATCCACGGAGGTGTAATATTCGATTGTTGATAGATTGGTGAGTAATCCGCCTAACAGTGTTACGCAAAGAGTAACAAAGAATAAAGGTGGAATAAGACGAATTAATCGAGCTTCAAAATATCTGGAAGCTGTTTTTGCTTTTTCCATACTCATAGATATCAGGTATCCACCGCATAAGAAAAAGATAGATACAGCGATGGCTCCCATGGTTAATTGCGTGTCTGTGAGTAAAATTGCCCATTCGTTTTCTGTATGACCTACGGATAGATTAAAAGAATGGGAAATGATTACCATAATTGCTGCTATAAAGCGCATAAAATGTAGATTTTCGCTTTTCTGTCCGACGGTGTCGGAGAGATATTTTTCTGGTAGTGATTTTGTCATATAGGACTCCTTTGTATCGTTATCTATTATTAGATTATAACTTAGGCAAAGGGGGATGTAAACTAGGCGAATGCAAATGCCTTATTCCTACCGATATTTTTTTCTTATTACATTAGAGATAAGAGACAGAAACTCTGAGTTTGTAGGTTTACCTTTTTCAGGATTTATGGTATATCGGAATAATTCTTGTTGTAATTCGAGATTTCCTCTTAACCATGTGGTACCAATTGCATGTCGAATTGCACGTTCTACTGCGGTTGGCGTAGTGTTATATTTCTCAGCAATTTGAGGATAGAGTTTTCCACTGACAGCCTTTAAAAGTGTTTCATCAGAATTGATGAGCAATAGTGCATAGGTTAGATATGGATAGCCATTTATGTTTGTTGGAAATCCAAGATCTTGTAATAAATATTCAATTTCTTCTGTTTTTTCTTCTAATTTCATCATAAGTAGTCCTCCTTTGAGTGAAAAAATAAAATATAAAAAGATAACCACTTGTCGAAATGTGTCGTAGTTGACAGATGTGTCGCAACCAATAGTGAGACAGGTGGTTATATTTTATCAAATTATGCGAAAAGAATTCTACACCTAATAGCAAACTTCTTTAATCACAAGAAAATCCTCTTTTGTAATATTTTGACTCGCTTTTACAACCGATTGTAACTAGAAATGACAGTACAATCAGCGTGAAGCGAAAAATGAGACAAAAGAGGATTTGTTATGTTGGGACCAAATACTCCAGATGGCGGTAAAAATTTAATTAGTAAGCAATTAAGAAGAATAAGGGAAGAAAGAGGCTTATCACAAAATGGTTTGGCGAAAATGATGCAATTAAGCGGTTGTGATATTGATAAAAATTCCATTACCAGAATTGAGAATAATAAACGTTATGTAACAGATGTGGAATTGAAGGCATTTGTGGAGTTTTTCGGTGTAGATTATGGCTATCTGTTGAATGAAAAGGAAGATAATAATTCATCGGAGGGAAAAGTGCAATGACAAAGTTAAGAACACCAGAGGGTGGTAAAAATATTGTTAGTGAACGTGTGAAAACGCTTCGAGTAGAACGTGGAATGTCACAACGTGCGTTGGCTGATGAATTAAAGGGTCTTGGATACAAAATGGATAGAAACATTATCTATCGAATTGAAAGAAACGAACGCTATGTAACAGATGTAGAAGTAAAGGCATTGGTAGAAGTATTTGGTGTAGATTACGACTTCTTTATGAATGGGAAATAAGATTTTTTATGTAAAAGGACTGGGGTACCAGTTCTTTTTTTGTGTTTAACAGCGTATTTTGTAAAAAGTTGACAGATATGTCGTTAGGAATGCATCTGGAAATATTTTACAATTGTGATGTCGGATATGGTAGTAGTACCGTATCTGAGAAAAAGTTTTGAATTGCGTAAAATATTACTACAGAAAAGGAAGATTATGAGAGAGAAACAAAAGATATTGGTAAAAAGAATTAACGATTTGTGCAAGCAAAATGGATTATCCTATTACTCACTTTCCTACAAATCAGGTGTGCCGCTTAGCACATTGATGCATCTAATGGATGGAAGTGTAAAAAATCCAGGATTCTATACAATTGTGCGTTTGTGTGCAGGAATGAAAATGAGCTTGGCCGAGTTTTTTGATACGGAGGATTTCAAGAAACTAGTGGAATCTGTAAATTTGGAATAATATGACCCCTTAAAAGCGCTAAAAGTTGTTTAACTTTATAGTTGTAATACTATATATTGTTTGGTAGAATGGAATATAGAAATTTTACCAAGGGGGATTCTATGATGAAAACCACATTTAAAAAAATATGTTTACTTAGTATGATGCTCGTTTTTGCACTTGGCCTTATGGCTTGTGGTAAAAAAGCAGATGCGGATACTGAGACTATGACAGAAACAGAAACTCAGACAGAGACAGAAGAAGTAGTAGAATTGCCAGAGACTCCTGGAAAGATTAATCTTTTGACAGGTCTTCCTACTTTAACAGATGAAGCAATTGGCAAACGTCCAGTTGCAGTTATGGTAAATAACACAAAGGCTTCATTCCCACAGTATGGTGTAGCTCAGGCGGATATTATTTTTGAAATTCCTGTAGAAGGTGGAGAAACTCGTTTTATGGCGATGTTTGGTGACTATACACAGGTGCCAAAGGTTTGTTCGGTTCGTAGTTGCCGTATGTATTTCCCAGAATATTCCGAAGGTTTTGATGCCGTATATGTAAACTGGGGTATGTCTGAAGCGATTCGTCCATATGTAAATTCATTGAACTTAACACACTATGAAGGTGCATATAATGATGGAAAACTCTTTGACAGAGATGCAGATCGTCGTGCATCTGGTGTTGCATTAGAACACACAGGTTATTTCAATGGACCTGGACTTCCAGAAGCAATGGCAAAAGCAGAACAGAGAACAGATATTGAAGCGGATAAAAAAGATACAGCATTCAATTTCCATGATGCAGATGACGTAGTGAAACCTACAGGCGATGCATGTGAAGCATTCAAAGTTGATTATGGTGCAGTAAAATCTAGATTTACTTATGATGCAGAATCAAACACATATTTAAAAGAACATAATGGCAAAGCACAGATTGATGGTGTGACAGGTACACAGCTTGCATTTACCAATGTTCTTATTTTAGAAACAGATATCGGTGCTCATCCAAATGGTACACATAGAGATGTAAGATGGTACAATGGAGGTACAGGATATTACATTTCTAATGGAGCTGTACAGGAAATTACATGGTCAAAGGCAAGCATTGAATCTCGTATTCTTTTGTTTGACAAAGACGGTAAAGAACTTACCATAAATGCAGGAAAGAGTTATATCGGTATTAGTTATCCAGACGAAATCACATTTGAGTAAAATAAATAAAAAACGCGCGATTCGAGACGGACTGGTTGTCGACAAGAATCGCGTTTTTTTTATATAAAAATAGATAAAATAGTTATAGTTTGGTTACATTGTCGACTATTTGAGACAAAGGATTAAGACAGAGGAGAATTGTATTATGTTAGAGAACAACAGAGATGAAATTAACTATCACAAATTTCTAAAATCAGTCAGAAAATCACAAAAGGTATCTCTTGAAAAGACTGCTTTTGGTGTATGCACAAAAAGTGGAATGTCGAGAATCGAAGCAGGTACTCGACTGCCAGACAAACTGGTTCGTGACCGCTTAACTGCAAGATTGGGAATATCAGGCGAAGAATACGAAGAATATCTGCTTCCGAGAGAGTACGAGCAATGGCTGCTTCGTATGGATATTATCCGTTGCATCAACAAAAAGGATATAGATGGTGCAGAAGAAAACCTAAAAGCCTATGAGGACAAATATAATGAAAATTGTGTCGAGAAACAGTTCGTAGAAGCCATGAGATTTATGATTTACGAAATGAAAGGCTATTCCGACGAAGTTCTTTGCACACAGGCATATACAGCGATGATTTGTACCATACCAGATATAGATGCAGCGTTCAAAGGTGCTCAGCTCCTAGCTGACCAAGAACTTAATCTTATCATGGAATATGTTCGCCTGTATGTACCAAAGATACCAGAGAATAATGCGACAGAATGGAAACTGAAATACTATGATAAAATAGCAAACTATGTAGTGAGTTCTAGTATGGATAAAATTGCACAAGCTAAGGTGTATTCAAAGCTGGCGTGCTTGGTATCCGAATTGGTGCTTGCAAAGTATGCAAAGGAAGAAAGTCTTCGTTATGCTTTGGAGTTATGTACGCGTGCAATTGAGGTGTTGAGGGATAGATATAGACTATATTATTTTGTGGAATTGAATGAGTATCGGGTGAAGATTATAGAGAAGTTGGATGATTCTACAGATGAAGTAGAGGAACTTAGTCGTACAAGCAAAGAATGGGCAAAAGTTCTGAGTAAACTCTACATAGAAAATGACTTACCAATCTACATGGAAAATTATACATATCTCTATACAGAAACGGAATGCAATAATATAAGCGATGTCATCCGCATCCGAAGAAAGATGATGGGATTACCACGCAGAATGTTCTCTGGACAATGTGATGAAAGATCACTGCTACGAATCGAAAATGGAGAAGTAAATCCAACGATGGCGATAGTTCGAGATTTATTTGAACGAATGGGACTGTGTGCAGAATATAAGCGTGCAAGAGTTGTGACCAGTGACAGAGATGCGATGCAGTTATTGCTAGATTTAATGATAGAGATAAATACAAGTAAATTTGAGAAGGCACATCAGACACATAAGGAATTGTATAATAAAATTGATAGAGATATAATTTATAATGAACAAGAATTGAAAAGAATGGAGGTTGCTATATTAAGAGGCTTAGGCAGGATATCTAAAGATGAAATTAGGGAGTTATTGATTGATACGATTGAGTGTACGTTATCATTGAAAAACTTTTTTGAAGCAGAAGAGAAATATTTAACTGCAAATGAATTAGAGTGTATTCACAATTTTCTAATGTTTACAGATGGGAAAGAAGTAGATAAGATTAAATTATTTTGTGAAGATATTTGTGCAAATTTAATGGAGATAAATGAATTTGAAATATCGTGTCTTACAAAGTATGAGATGATTTTGCATGAATGTGCATATTTCACTGGAAATGCAGAAGAGTATATAAAATCTAGATTGATAAGTAGAAAACTGTTGAAAGAAAGTCTTCGCAATAGAAGATTACTTTTTGTAACAAATTGTGAGTATAATGAATTATGGGTTTATCAAAAACTAGCTGAAGTTAATGGTCAGATGGTTGATAATAAATATGTTCATGACTCATTAAAGAGATGTTTGCTACTTAGTGATATATCTAAAAAAGAAGATTGGAAGAAATTCTTTCAACAAAAATTACAATAATTTACATATAATGTTATGGGAGTTTGTTTGATTCATTGTGTGGTCCATCATGAACAACCTGAACACCCTCGTTCATGTTTACGAATGTTGATAAGCCAGCTACAGCAAGTGAAAGTGCAAGTGTTAATACTGCAATTCTTTTAGCAATTGTTTTCATTTTTGAAATCTCCTTTGTTTTTAAAAATGTGGTTAATTGGTTTCTGGTAGCTACCCTTAGTCATTCTAGTCCCGAGGGTGTGGAAACGAAATTGTCAAGTCTGTCAACTTTTGGAAATTTCAAGAAATTAGCACAATCCATCTAATTCACTAAAAACATTGATGAAAATTTGTCGATTTTTCACAAAAACGAATATTTACAAAAAAATTACTTGAAGGTGACCTATGGTCACCTTTTATAATGTGATTAAATCATTAATATGAATGCATTTGCGCTTGGCGCAAGGAGAGGAGTTATTTACTATGAAAGGTATTATTTTAGCAGGTGGTTCAGGCACTCGTCTTTATCCGCTTACAATGGTAACTTCAAAACAGTTACTTCCTATTTATGACAAACCAATGATTTACTACCCAATGGCAGTACTTATGAATGCAGGTATCCGTGATATCCTCATCATCTCTACTCCACAGGACACACCACGTTTCAAAGATTTACTTGGTGATGGTCATCAGTTTGGTGTAAATCTTCAGTATGCAGTACAGCCAAGCCCAGACGGACTTGCTCAGGCATTTATTATTGGTGAAGAATTTATCGGTGATGATACAGTAGCAATGGTTCTTGGGGATAACATTTTCTCTGGACATGGTCTTAAGAAACGTCTTAGAGCAGCAGTTCAGAACGCAGAATCTGGTAAAGGTGGTACCGTATTTGGTGACTATGTAGATGATCCAGGACGTTTCGGTATCGTAGAATTTGATAAAGATGGAAAAGCTATTTCAATCGAAGAAAAACCAGAACATCCAAAGAGCAACTACTGTGTAACAGGTTTATACTTCTACGACAACAAAGTAGTAGAATATGCAAAGAATTTAAAACCATCTCCACGTGGAGAATTAGAAATCACAGACTTAAACCGTATCTACCTTGAAGACAATGCACTTAATGTAGAACTTCTTGGACAGGGCTTCACATGGCTCGATACAGGTACACACGAAAGTTTAGTAGATGCTACAAACTTCGTTAAGACTGTAGAAACACATCAGCATCGTAAGATTGGATGTCTTGAAGAAATCGCATACTTAAATGGATGGATTACAAAAGAAGCCGTTCTTGAAGTATACGAAGTATTAAAGAAACACCAGTATGGTCAGTACTTAAAAGATGTAATCGATGGAAAATATCGTGAACAG